>JAAVCH010000048.1 GCA_014802425.1 Bacteroides sp. | reverse complement strand
CTGCACGTTCTTTCCGAAAAACGGAGCCTCGATGGCCAGCTCATCGGGCAGATACTGGTCGACCAGCGACGTCACGCGCTCGAAAATGCGCCGCAGACGCAGATAATGGCTCTCGAATTTCGAGAGCTTTATGACGCCCATCACAATCAGCGAAGGCTTCTTCCCGTTGACTCCGAGCAGGGCATATCCCATCACATTGGTCCCCGGGTCGATGCCCATGATTATGCGTTCAAAATTCTTTATCCTTTCATCCATGCTGCAAAGATAGCGAA
Source organism: Bacteroides sp. (assembly GCA_014802425.1). Taxonomy (GTDB): domain Bacteria; phylum Bacteroidota; class Bacteroidia; order Bacteroidales; family Muribaculaceae; genus Lepagella. The sequence continues at coordinate 11,043 of JAAVCH010000048.1, read as the reverse complement.
AAATGCTGCAAAGCCAGCAATTCCCTCCCGAGCTCCGGATATAAACCCTTAACCCCAACCATAGAACCCAATGGACAGATACCAGGAAGCATTCAAGGCATTCGCCCCCGTCGACGAGGCCACCGTAGCGGCCGAACTCGCCAAAATCAGCGAGAAGGCCCTCGACTACAACACCCCCGAAGTATATCGGTTTCTATTGAACTCCATAGACCTGACCACCCTCTCCACCGAAGACAGCGACCGCAGCGTGGCTGAATTCACGAAGAAAGTCAACGACTTCGACAACGACTATCCCCAGTACGGCAACGTCGCAGCCATCTGCGTCTATTCCAACTTCGCCGAAGTGGTCAAGACGCATCTCGACGTCGACGGCGTCGACATAGCCGTCGTGGCCGCCGGATTCCCCTCCAGCCAGACATTCCAGGCCGTCAAGGTGGCCGATGTGGCCCTTGCCCGCGAAGCCGGAGCCACGGAAGTCGACATCGTGATGAATGTAGGGCAGTTCCTCGAAGGCGACTACGAGAACCTCACCGACGAAATCGTGGAACTCAAGCACACCGCCCGTGGCGCACGCCTCAAAGTGATTCTTGAGACCGGTGCCCTCCGCACCCTCGACAACATCCGCAAGGCATCCGTGCTCGCCCTCTACTCCGACGCCGACTTCCTCAAGACCTCCACAGGCAAGATCTACCCCGGAGCGTCGGAAGAAGCCGCCTACGTCATGTGCCGCTGCATCCGGGAATACTACGAGAAGACCGGCCGCAAGGTGGGCTTCAAGGCCGCCGGAGGGATCCGCACCTCGGCCGACGCCCTCAAATACTACGCCATCGTCAAGGAAGTGCTGGGCGACGAATGGCTCACCCACGACCTCTTCCGCATCGGCGCCTCCTCGCTGGCCAACGCCCTCCTTTCGACCCTCGCGGGAGAGGAAGTGAAATATTTCTGACCCCTGCAATCCTTTTAAGGGCATAGAAATTTTGTAGACAAGAAATTTTGAGTAATTTTGCGGATACGCTCCGCAAAAGTGAGCGACGGCATCCTCCCGCACCCGGGCCGGATGCCGTCGTCTGACGTAAAAGAGAGCGCCAGAACTAACCTTAAATCACATACGACATTTATGTTATCCGGCACAAATGTAAAGACGCTGGACCGCGTTGTGGTCCGCTTCTCGGGTGACTCCGGCGACGGCATGCAGCTCGCCGGCAACATCTTCTCCAACGTTTCCGCGGGCGAAGGGAGCCAGATCAGTACCTTCCCGGACTATCCGGCCGAGATCCGCGCCCCGCAGGGATCGCTCAGCGGCGTATCCGGTTTCCAGGTCAACGTCGGACGTGGCGTGCACACTCCCGGCGACGAAGCCGACGTGCTCGTGGCCATGAACCCCGCCGCCCTCAAGACCAACCTCAAGTACCTCAAACCCGGTGGCATCATCATCTGCGACGTCGACACCTTCCGTCCGGCCGACCTTAAGAAGGCCGAATTCAAGACCGACGACCCTGTGACGGAGCTCGGCATCGATTCCCAGCGCATCATGCTCGTGCCCATGACCACCCTTCTCAAGCATACACTCGAAGGCTCCGGCATGGATCCCAAATCCGTGCTCAAGTGCAAGAACATGCTCGCCCTCGGCCTGATCTGCTGGCTGCTCGACCGTCCGGTGGAGAGCGTGCTGCGCAAGCTCGAAGCCAAATTCGCCAAGAAGCCCGCAGTCTACGAGGCAAACGCAAAAGTGGTGCAGGCCGGATGGGACTACGGCCACAACACCCACGCCTCCATGCCCACCTACCGCATCGAGACCGATGCGGCCGTGCCGGGCGTCTACACCGACGTCAACGGCAACACCGCCACAGCCTGGGGCCTCATCATGGCCTCCGAGAAGAGCGGACGCCCCCTCTTCCTGGGCTCCTATCCCATCACGCCGGCCACCGACATCCTCCACGAGCTCGCCAAGCGCAAGGACCTCGGCGTGAAGGCATGTCAGATGGAGGATGAGATCGCAGGCGTATGCTCCGCGATCGGCGCCAGCTACGCCGGCCACCTCGCCGTCACCTCCACTTCCGGCCCCGGCCTCGCCCTCAAGAGCGAAGGCATCGGCCTGGCCGTGATGGCCGAGCTCCCGCTCGTGGTGATCGACGTGCAGCGCGGCGGTCCCTCGACCGGACTCCCGACCAAGACAGAGCAGACCGACCTCATGCAGGCCCTCTACGGACGCAACGGCGAAAGCCCGCTCTGCGTCCTGGCCGCCGCCAGCCCCACCGACTGCTTCACCATGGCCTTCGAGGCCGCCAGGATAGCCGTGGAGCACATGACTCCCGTAATCCTGCTCACCGACGCCTTCATAGCCAACGGCTCCTCCGCATGGCGCATCCCCGAGGAGAAGGACTTCCCCGAAATCCGCCCCCACTACGTCACCGGCGACATGCTCGAACAGGGCTGGAAGCCCTTCGACCGCGACGAGGACCAGGTGCGCTACTGGGCCATCCCCGGCACTCCCGGCGCCATGCACCGCGTCGGAGGCCTTGAAAAGGACATAAAGACTTCCGCCATCTCCACCGACGGCCGCAACCACGCCCGCATGGTGGAGATACGCCGCGAGAAAATCGCCCGCATAGCCGGCGACATCCCCGCCCTCAAGGTGCAGGGCGACCCCGAGGCCGACACAATCCTCGTAGGCTGGGGCGGCACTTACGGCCACCTCTACACCGCGGCCGAGGAACTCAACGCCGCCGGCACGAAAGTGGCCCTGGCCCAGTTCCGCTACATCAACCCCCTCCCCGCCAACGCGCTGGAGACACTGCGCGGCTACAAGAACATCATCGTGGCCGAGCTCAACACCGGCCAGTTCGCCGACTACCTCCAGATGCAGCTCCCGGGCAAGGAAGTGCTCAGAATCAACAAAGTCGAGGGACAGCCCTTCATGGTACGCGAAATCACCGAAGGCGTCATTAACCTACTGAACAACCATGGAAACTAATAAAGAGACCGTATTCGCTCCGCAGGACTTCAAGAGCGAGCAGAGTGTAAGATGGTGTCCGGGCTGCGGCGACCACGCCATCCTCAACGTGCTTCACAAGGCTATGGCCGACCTCGGAGTGGCTCCCGAAAACACCGCCGTCATCTCCGGCATCGGATGCTCCTCCCGCCTGCCTTACTACATGAACACCTACGGCATGCACACCATCCACGGACGTGCGGCCGCCATCGCCACGGGCCTCAAGACGGCCCGCCCGGACATGACCGTATGGCAGATCTCGGGCGACGGCGACGGACTCGCCATCGGGGGCAACCACTTCATCCACGCCGTGCGCCGCAACATCGACATCAACATCCTACTCTTCAACAATAAGATCTACGGCCTGACGAAGGGACAGTACTCCCCGACATCCGACCGTGGCGCCGTGACCAAGTCATCCCCCTACGGCACGACGGAAGACCCCTTCATCCCGGCTGAGCTCGTATTCGGCGCGCGCGGCAACTTCTTCGCCCGCAGCATCGACATCGCGCTCGACACCACGAAGGAAGTGATGCTCGCCGCAGCGCGCCACAAAGGCGCGTCGGTGGTGGAGATCCGACAGAACTGCGTCATCTTCAACCAGGGCTCCCATGCAGCCCTCAGCGATAAGGAACGCCGTGACGAGCACACCATCCATCTCCGCCAGGGAGAGAAGATGCTCTTCGGCAAGAACATGGAGCGCGGCCTCGTGCAGGACGGCTTCGGCCTGAAGGCCGTCACCATAGGGGAGGACGGCTGGACGCTTGACGACGTACTCGTACACGACGCCCACACCCGCACCAACTTCGTACACCAGCAGCTCGCAATGATGGACGGCGAAGAGCTTCCCCTTGCCATCGGCGTGATCCGCGACGTCGACGCTCCCTCCTACGAAGAGGACGTCGAGGCCCAGGTACAGGCCGTCAAGGCAAAGAAAGGCTTCACCTCCCTCCGCGACATGATCCTCAAGACCCAGGAAACCTGGACAGTGGATTGACGTCTCCGGCCCCCGCAGCCCCGGCGGCTCCCGGGCTCCACATCCCCTGCGGCTCCCGGGCCTTCTCTGGCTCGCTTTGCCCCGGAAGGCGCGCGGTTTTTTACCGGTCCGCGGCTTCAGCCGCGAAGGTCCCGCAGAAGAGGCCCGGCCGCCGATAATCCTCTTTCAGACATAAAAACTGACGAAAAACATCGGCGAAAGGTGCACAGACCTAAAAATAATGTGCACTTTTCGCCGAAAAATTTCCTCAATTGAAAAATAATGACTTATTTTGCAGTCTGAAAATCCGAAACAATATTAACTTCAAATACAAACAGCACTATGTCTGATATTGCAAACAGAGTAAAAGACATCATCGTCGACAAGCTTACAGTAGACGAGGCAGAGGTAACACCCACAGCAGAATTCTCCAAGGACCTCGGCGCCGATTCACTTGACACAGTGGAGCTCATCATGGAGTTCGAGAAGGAATTCGGCATCTCAATTCCCGACGAGGACGCTGAGAAGATCGTGACTGTAGGCGACGCTGTCAACTATATCGAGTCTCACCAGGGCTGATTCGCCCCGCGCGCAGACACGAGCAAGTCACTCACCGGATTCGTTCCGGGTCTTTTCCCGGGTCATTGTACCCCGTAAGGACACAGCCTAAAACAAGAGTCGGGCCTCGAAAGTGAAAATTTCTGGGGACTGGCTCTTGCTTATATATAATCCGGCGTGGCGCCGGAGCATAACATCAGAAACTAACGAAATTCCTCCGACTATGGAATTAAAAAGAGTTGTAATCACCGGACTTGGCGCTCTCACTCCGCTGGGCAACAATGTAGAAGAGACATGGAAAGCCGCGGTAGAGGGTAAGAGCGGGGCAGGCCCCATCACGCATTTCGATGCGTCGCTCTTCAAGACCAAGTTCGCATGCGAGGTGAAAGGCTTCAAGCCCGAAGAGCACTTTGACCGCAAGAAACTGCGTCAGCTCGACCTCTACGCCCAGTATGCGCTCGTGGCCGCCAAGGAAGCGATCGACGACGCAGGCCTCGACACCGATGAAAAGGGTGTCGACAAGAACCGTGTGGGTGTCATTTTCGCCGCCGGCATCGGCGGCCTGCACACTTTCGAAGAGGAGGCAGGCTACTATGCCATGAACGCTGACAAGGGTCCGAAGTACAATCCTTTCTTCATACCTAAGATGATCGCCGACATCGCCGCGGGCCACATCTCCATCGACCATGGCTTCCATGGCCCCAATTTCGGCACTGTATCCGCTTGCGCTTCATCCAACAACGCCCTTATCGACGCCTTCAACATCATCCGCCTGGGTCAGGCCGACGCCATCGTGGCCGGAGGCGCCGAGGCAGCCGTATTCCCCGCCGGCGTGGGAGGCTTCAACTCAATGAAAGCCCTCTCCACCCGCAACGACGACCCGGAGGGTGCCTCACGCCCCTTCAGCGGCTCGCGCGACGGATTCGTGATCGGCGAAGGCTCGGTGGCCCTCGTGCTTGAGGAGCTTGAGCACGCCAAGGCCCGCGGCGCGCACATCTACGCCGAAGTGGCCGGAGGCGGCATGAGCGCCGACGCATTCCACATCACCGCCACTCATCCCGAGGGTCTGGGCGCACGCCTCGTGATGGAAAACGCCCTCCGTGACGCCGGCATGAAGCCTGAGGATATCGACTACATCAACCTCCACGGCACATCCACTCCCGTGGGCGACGTCTCCGAACTGAAGGCAGTGCTCCAGGTATTCGGCGACCACGCCTATAAGATGAACCTCAGCTCCACGAAGTCGATGACGGGCCATCTGCTCGGCGCCGCCGGAGCAATCGAGGCCCTCTTCAGCGTAAAGGCGATAGAGAACAATATCGTTCCCCCGACAATCAACCATACCGAGGGTGACGATGACCCCGAAGTGGACTATAACCTCAACTTCACCTTCAACAAGGCACAGAAGCGTGAAGTCAACACAGTACTCTCCAATACCTTCGGTTTCGGCGGCCACAACGCCTGCCTGATCCTCAAGAGATACAAAGCTTGATTCCGCGGTATTACCGGCGTGACGCCACGGCGTGGCTGCCGGTAAACTCCACCACGGAACCGGCCGCCCGGCACCGCTGCCGAAGCAAGGCATAGCAAAAGCATAGCCCCGGATGACGCTCTCGTCATCCGGGGCTACTTCTTTTTCGCCGGGCCGGAAATGCCGTATTCCATACCCTGTCGGTATCCTGTCATGCATCCGGGCTGCATACTCCCTCCCGTCAGTCGGAGTCATACTGGCTCAGAGCCGATTTGAGGGCTTCTGTGACCATTACGCGGAGCTCTGGCGGGTCCAGTACCTTTACGGTGTCTCCGAGGCTCAGGATCTCGTGTACGAGCTCGTAGTTGAGCTTGAGCCGGTAGGTGAAGATGCTGCATCCGTCCTGCAGCTCCTCATGCTGGGTGGGGTGCAGCGGAAGGGCCCGGAAATACTTGGCCTGGATGGGGGTGACGCGCAGGCGTACGTCGCGCACGCGCGCACGGGAGGTGGTGATGCCGATGATGCTTCCGAAATAGTCGGCCGCGGCCACGCCGGCCGGTAGCGCGAAGGTCTCCGGCGTTATCCTCAGCTCACGTATTCGGTCGAGGGCGTAGGTGCGTATCTCACCCCCTTTCTCGCGGCGTCCGAGCATGTACCATCGCTGCTTGTAGCGTTTCAGGAACCAGGGGTCGAAACGTATGTCCTTCTCCGCCCGCGAGCGGTTGAATCCGGCGTAGGTGAATATGATGCGCTCCGATCCGCGCATGGCTTCCAGCACATCGGGGAGCCACGTCCGGGCCGAAGGCACGTCCTCCACCTCCACGCGCTCCGATATGTCGGTGCCGCCGGTGATGGCGCCGTTGACGGCGTAGTTGTCGAGCATCAGGTTGGTCAGGGCCTGGTTGCGCGCTATCTTGCCCTGGTCGATGTAGTATTCCCCGGCGGCGTCGCAGAGGATGTCGATATGGAAATTCTCCTCTATGGCGCGTCTGTAATGGAAGAACGTGCGCCGGGGCATAGGTTCCCCTCCCGAGAGGGGAGAACGCAGCCAGAGCTCGCCCAGACGCTCCCTGGAGAGCTTTCCGTAGCGTCCGAGCGTGTCTACGATCCATGCATACCGGCTGAAAAGGTCGCGTGTCATGGGGATGAGGGTTGTGAAGTGGGTGGGGTATATCGGCAAATGACCGCAAGTCCGTCACATGGGCTGGACTTGCGGTCATGACCGTAGTTTATTCGTTATTGTCGCCGTGGATCCGGCGGGGACTTACTTCTCGGCGGGAGTGGTGCAGCCGGGGCCGCGCACGTACTTCCATTCGCCTGTGGTGAAGTTCACTTCATAGACGTAGAGGTCGGAAGTGAGCTTGCCGTCATAACCGAAAATCATGATGCGTTCCACGGGATAGTTGTACTCGTACTCGCCGGTCTCGGGATTGAATTCCGGGATTACGGGGCGTGCGCAGGTAGCGCGCCAGTCGAGGTCGCCGGTAGTGTTCTTGAGGCCGTACTTATCGCTGAATCCCTGTACGTCCACCAGATCCTTGACGATCTTCTCGTCATCGTAGGAAAGGTTGCAGTACGCGCTTGTGGCGTGGAGGATATGGTAGACATAGCGTGCATCGTCCTTCGAGGGCTTGATGTGGGCTGTGATGTAGCGGTAGTAGTCGTCCTCGGGGTCTTCATTGTACTCGAAGTTGTCGAAGTCGACCTCAAACGAGATCTTCTCCAGGGCGGAGGAGTCGGTGCGGATGAGCTGGTGGCCCATTACGGACACCTGACGGTACTCTTCGTCGTAGACGCAGGCCATCACATAATAGTCGGTGTCGGCCTGAAGGAGGTCGCCGCCGCACATCTGGTTGTAGGTGGTGAGGGTCTGTTCGCCGGTGTAGGTGAAGGGGATGATGTCGCGCTCGAGATTGTTGGTGGCGCGGGCGTAGTACACCTTGTCGGCGGCCCACTGCTCGCCCACGTATGGGCGTACGGAGGGATCGGCCTCGGCGTACGATACGGTCACCATCACGGGGTTGCCGTCGGCGTCAAGCACGGGGTTGCCGTTCTCGTCGACCTTTGCCACCTCCATCGAGCCGAAGTCCTCGATGAAGCCCTTGATGCTGGATGCGGGCACGATGTAAACCGTGTAGGGCTTGTCGGTGCTGGGCTTGATGGTCACGTTCATCTCGGCGGCGTTGACCTGCTTGGCTGAGAATTCGAATGTTGTGTCGTCGGTCACGGTAGCCACGGGCACCTCGATGATCTCGATGTAGAAGGGCACTGTGGTCTGGATGCCGCGGTCGGCGCCGAATGCGAATGTCACGTAGAAGTCGCCGGGGCGGCAGTTGGTGCGGCGGCGTGAGCTGACGCCGATGGGGGCGAGGTCGTCCCATTCAACGCCGCGGTTGTAGGATGCGAGGGCGCTGTTGAGGAGCGCTGTCATCAGGCCGTCGAATGTCTCGTACTGCAGGAAGTCCGATGCGCTGATGAGGCAGGAGATGTAGTTGATGTCGGTGTCGGCGCCTTCTTCGGCTGCTTCGGGAGTGAATTTCACGTCGACTGTGGTGGAGGTAGTCTCATAGTCGATCTTGAAGTTGACGGGGTAGCCGCCGTCGGGACGTACGAGGGTTGTCGTCTCCACCAGGAGGGGTTCGGTCGTGGTGTACATGGAGCCGTCCTCGCCGATGCCGAGGGTATAGAACACCACCGTGAGGGGAGTGCCCATGCCGATTTCCTCGGATGCCCACCAGTCGCGTTTCTGGTTGCCGTGCTCGCAGAGGCGGTACACGTCCTTGGGACCGAGTGTAGTGCCGGCCTGTACGGCCCAGTCCTTAAGGAAGATAATGTCGTCCTCCACGAGGTAGTCGGCCCATACGCTGGGGTCCATTCCCTTGAGCCAGTTGGTGGGCATGCCGGATGTGCGGTAGGAGATGGGGTTGCCGTTCTCGTCGGTGTCGGGGCATTCTATCTCAAGGGTGGCGCAGTTGAAGTGGGGGATGATCTTTGCCTTGACGGGGCTTTCGGGGAGTCCTTCCTTGATGGAGAGCTCGCTGACGCGGTCGAGGCGGATCTGGACGGGATTTCCGTCCTTGTCCACGATATTGATGTGCGTGTAGCCGTCGGCGTCGCCGGTGTAGTGCATCTTCTTGATGTGCTCGAGAAGATACTGCTGTGTGACGGAGCCGGAGCGTATTACCTGGAGTTTGTCGTTCTCGGCCGATGCGGAGAGCGCTATGGCGGCAGCAAGGCCGCAGGTGATAAACAGATTCTTCATTGTGGCCTTACTTTACAAGGATTTTATAGGATGTCTGATTTGCCTTTACGACATATGCGCCTGCAGTGAGGTCGGAAAGGGATACCACGACTTCACCCTCGGCTTTCTGAGAGAGCACGAGCTGGCCGGCCATGGAGAACACCTCGATGGATGAGCCGGCGGGAAGACCGTTGAAGACAAGGGCGTTGCCTGTGAATGCGAAGGAGGCTTCGTCGCCGCCCACTTCAGCTACTCCGGCGCCGTCGGAGTGTGTGATCTTGAGAAGGTCGGCTTTGGGTACTTCGACCTCCACGCCTTCGGCCTTGGCCAGAAGGTGAGTCTCGGAGAAGGAGAGCTCAAGGTCGTCGCTGATAACGATGTCGGTCTGCGAGCCGTCGGCCAGATGCAGGTGTACCTGGCTGATACCTGCTCCGCGGGCTGCGATAGCCGCTACGGCCAACATGATGAGAAGTAAGTATTTTCTCATGAGTGTCAGGGAGTTAGTTGATTGATTATGGTAGATTGATGTATTTGCGGATGATGCAGGCCGTCCGTCAGGCGCCGCGTGTGTGTCCGGCTTTTTTTCCGGGCCGGATGCAGCGGTGCGGCGGAGGCACATCTCCTAAGTGCGAATTTAATAAAGATATTCTGAAATCGCAAGAGTGGGACTTGCGATATGGAATATTTAACTAAATTTACGTAAAAAAGGATAAAAATATTCTACTGAACTGGTGTGTCGCATTTGAGTGGGCAAAAAAAGAGCGACGCGAGAATCAGGCGCCGCTCTCCGGATTGAGTTGTCTTACCAGGATTCGAACCTGGACAGACAGAACCAAAAACTGTAGTGCTACCATTACACCATAAGACAATCCGTAGGCTTCAACCTGCAGGGCTCCGCGGCGGTGCCGCGTCAGGCTGTAAGGCTGGAAGTGGCGCAAAGTTAGTTAATTTTTTCCGATTATGCAAATTTGTAGATGATGGTGCGCCGGTAGGGGTGCGCGGGGTCCACACGCTGCGACGGGAAGTCGGGGCGGTTGGGGGCGTCGGGGAGTCCCTGTGCCTCTATGGCCACGCCGTCGTAGTCGCAGTACGGGCGTCCGGAGCGGTTGCGGGCCGATCCGGCGAGCCAGTTGCCGGTGTAGACCTGGGCAGCGGGCTGAGTGGTGAGCACTTCAAGCACGCGGCCCGACGCGGGAGCTTCGAGCGTTGCCACATGGCGCAGCGAACCTTTGGCATAGTTGTCGACCACCCAACAGTTGTCGTAACCCTTGCCATAGACCAGCGCGGGGAAGTCGGCCTTGATGTCGCGGCCAATCTTCTTGGGTGTGGTGAAATCCATGGGCGTAGATGCCACGGGAGCCATTTCGCCGGTGGGGATAAGAGTGTCATCTGTCGGCAGATAGCGCGAGGCTGCAATCCACAGTGTGTGGTCGAGAATGGAGCCGGCGCTGTGGCCTTCGAGATTCCAGTAGCAATGGTTGGTGAGATTGACCACGGTTGCTGCCGACGTCCGCGCGGTCAGGTGGAGGGTGAGTTCGCAATCATCGGTCCATGAATAGGCAGCGGTGGCAGTCAGTTGTCCGGGATAGTTTTCCTCACCGTCGGCGCTGACATAGGTGAACACCACCTTGCCATCCTTTACCTCCGACAGCCAGATTTGGTTCTGGAACCCTTCGGGGCCACCATGAAGAGCATTGGGACCATTGTTGATGGCGAGCTGATAGTCGCGGCCATCGACGCGCAACCTGCCGCCGGCAATGCGGTTGGCAAATCGACCGGGCACTTTTCCGGCGCAGGGGCCGTCG
>JAAVCH010000047.1 GCA_014802425.1 Bacteroides sp. | reverse complement strand
GGAACTCCCACATGAAGTCTTCTGCACTTATGCTCTTGCCTAACTTTGTTCTCATGATACAAAATTACGCATTTACTTTTTTTAACACAAATCATGCACCTAAAAAATCCGCTGACCCGGTATTTCTTTTACGCCATCCGGTTTTCAGACCATTTATACTGAAATATTACAGCATCAGATGCTTTTACATCTTTTTTTCTTAACTTTGTTATGACTTAATCCTCTCTATGGATGTTGATGTAACGTACGCCTCCCATAACGGCTGTCAATTATAACCCGAAGTTAATCCTAATCAAAATAAATAATAACATGTCCCAACAACATCACTATGTCGGACTTACCGACCAGCAAGTTGTCGAGAGCCGGGAAAAAAACGGCGTCAATATTCTGACGCCTCCCGAGAAGGATCCTCTATGGAAACGATTTCTCGAAAAATTCAGTGACCCATTAATCATCATCCTACTCATCGCAGGTGTCCTTTCCATAGGCATCTCCTGCTATGAATTCTGGGGACTCGGGAAGGGCGCCAGCGTCTTCTTCGAGCCAATCGGCATCTTCATCGCTATTCTTCTCGCCACAGGCCTCGCATTCATATTCGAACTTCGGGCCGACAAAGAGTTCGCTCTCCTCAACCAGGTCAACGATGATGAGCCGGTACAGGTGATCCGCAATGAAAACGCCATCCAGATTCCCAAGAAGGAAATCGTCGTGGGCGATATCGTGATTCTTAATACCGGAGAAGAGGTACCCGCCGACGGTGAACTCCTTGAAGCTGTATCACTCAATATCGATGAATCCACCCTCACCGGTGAGCCTATTGCCCATAAGACCACGGATAAGACTCAGTTCGACCCCGATGCCACCTTCCCCTCCAATCACGCCATGCGTGGCACTAAAGTCATGGAGGGACACGGAGTGATGAAGGTACTGGCGGTCGGAGACCACACCGAGAACGGAAAGGTATTTGAGGCCGCTCAAATCGACGATTCCGTCAAGACTCCCCTTAACGAACAGCTTGACGGACTCGGAGACCTCATCACCAAGATTTCGTATGGGTTCGCGGCAGCCATCGTCATCGGACGAATCATAATGTATTTTCTCAACGCTTCCGGTCCGTTCGATTGGGTAGAGTTCATCGCCTACTTCCTGCAGACGCTGATGGTAGCGGTGACGCTTATCGTAGTAGCCGTCCCGGAAGGGTTGCCCATGGCAGTGACCCTTTCCCTCGCCTATTCCATGCGCAGGATGCTCAAGACCAACAATCTCGTCAGGAAGATGCATGCCTGCGAGACCATGGGTGCCACTACGGTCATCTGTACCGACAAGACCGGTACTCTGACTCAGAATCAGATGCAGGTAGCCGAAACACAGTTTTACGGCAATCCCCCGGCCGAAGTGATCTATGAGGGAATTGCAGTCAACTCCACTGCGCAGCTCGACCTTTCGGGCGAAAAGCCCCAGGTGCTCGGCAATCCTACGGAAGGAGCCCTTCTTCTCTGGCTTCGTGAGAAAGGGCAGAACTATGTCACCCTTCGTGAGAAGGCCTCACGTATTGAGGAACTTCCCTTCACCACAGAGCGAAAATACATGGCTACGGTCGTAAGCTCTTCGACAGGAAACCGAATACTCTATGTCAAGGGCGCTCCCGAGATTGTGTTCGGTCTCTGCAGGAATACTTCAGGAGTGACAAAGGAGGAAATCGACGCTCAGCTTCTAGTCTATCAGAATCAGGCGATGCGCACCCTTGGCTTCGCATATCAGATAGTCAACGATACGGACAATGCCATAGCCGATAATAAAGTCGTGGCCGACAACCTTACATTCCTCGGCATATCCGCCATTTCCGACCCCGTACGCTCAGATGTGCCCGATGCCGTACGCGAAGTACTCGACGCAGGCATTAAGGTGAAGGTCGTGACAGGCGACACTCCCGGCACAGCGAAAGAGATCGGCCGTCAGATCGGACTTTGGGACGACACCCGAGACTCGGACAAGAATATCATCACAGGCGTAGAGTTCGCCGCCCTTTCCGATGAAGAGCTCCTGAAGCGCGTCGGCGACTTCAAGATCATAGCCCGCGCACGTCCGATGGATAAGAAACGCCTTGTGGAGTCGCTCCAAAAGAACAACGAGGTAGTAGCCGTAACCGGCGACGGAACAAACGACGCGCCTGCCCTTAAGGCCGCGCATGTCGGCCTCTCGATGGGCGACGGCACTTCGGTGGCCAAGGAAGCTTCAGACATTACGATTGTCGACAACTCATTCTCCTCAATCGGACGTGCCGTGATGTGGGGACGCTCCCTCTTCCAGAACATCCAGCGCTTCATTCTCTTCCAGATGACGGTAAATGTGGCGGCATGCCTTATCGTGCTCTTCGGCGCCTTCATGGGCACGGAGTCCCCTCTCACTGTCACTCAGATGCTTTGGGTCAATCTAATCATGGACACCTTCGCCGCAATGGCCCTTGCATCCCTGCCCCCTTCCCACAGCGTAATGAAAGAGAAGCCACGCGCACGTGAGGCCTTCATCATCAATAAGCCCATGTGGAAGTCTATCGTAGGTGTCGGCGGCATTTTCTTCGTAGTGCTCCTTGGCCTCCTTTATGTCTTCGAGAATTACTCAGTCAATTCCATGACCGAAATATTCTCTTTCATCCCGCAGACTGACGCTCCGAGACTGACTGCCTACGAACTGTCAATGTTCTTCACGATTTTTGTGTTCCTCCAGTTCTGGAATATGTTCAACGCCCGTGCGTTTGCCACCGGTAAATCGGCTTTCCACTTCAAGGGATGCAGCGGATTCCTCATAATCGCATTAATCATCCTGTTGGGCCAGATACTGATTGTAAGCATCGGCGGAGAATTCTTCAACGTCACTCCCCTTCGCTTTTCCGACTGGTGCATCATTATCGGAACCACTTCAATCGTGCTCTGGATAGGTGAAATAATACGTCTGTTCAAGAAATAAACCCAGTTCTTCCAGAAAACAGACCCATTCTTATGAAAAATATCGCGGGCATCCGGAATTCCGGATGCCCGCGATTAATTTACGCTATTGGTTCCATCTGCTTGATGGCTACATCAGAACGGGAGATCATCATTGGAGTCGCTGCCAAAAGCGTCGGCTCCGGGCGCTCCACTCTGGGGAGCGAAAGGATTAGTCTGAGGCTGGGGAGCTGCGGCCGCAGGTGCGGGCGCGGGATTGCTGAACGGATTGTCGGGTACGCCGGCCCCCGGACCGGCAGTCGGGCCGGCGATTTCTCTGGCCGACCAGATGCGAAGGTCAGTATACCACTTGCCATTGAACTCCCTGCTTTCGGGATCAACACTTACACTATAGACTTTCCCGGGCTCGACGTGTATATTGTCGATGGAAGCGTTCATGGCATCCACCTTCACCTTTTTGGGGTATTGTCCGAATGTCTCAAACACCCAACCCTGTTTTCTCCAGGCGTTACCCATTCTTGAGGTACCCCCCTCTTCAGGAAGCACCAAGATAAGTTTTCCTTCAAATTCCATAATTGATCTTACGTTTGCTTTGGAATGATTTTAGGTGCGAAGATAACGATTTTTTTGTAATTTTGCACCATCGTACGCTTTATAATTTCAGAGTAAAGACAATGTCAGTATCAATCGACCATATTATCAATGCCTTTCCCAATCTGACCGAGCGTCAGCGTCAGCAGTTTGAAGCCATGATGACTATGTATCCCGAATGGAATGAAAAGATAAACGTCATCTCGCGCAAAGACATGCATAACCTTGAGGTGAACCATATCCTGCATTCCCTGGCCATCGCCAAGTTCATTTCCTTCACGCCCGGAAGCACGGTTCTCGACATAGGCACCGGAGGCGGATTTCCCGGGATTCCGCTGGCCGTAATGTTTCCGGAAGTAAAATTCCATCTCGTAGACCGTATCGGGAAAAAAATCAAAGTGGCCGCAGATGTCGCGGCTCAGATCGGTCTTGAGAATGTCACATTCCAGCATGGCGACATCGGTGAATGTCATGAGAAATTCGACTTTGTCACAAGCCGCGCGGTAATGCCTCAGAACGACCTCATAAAGCTTATCCGTAAGAATATCTCCCCCATCCAGCGCAATGCCATTCCAAACGGCCTTATAACCTTGAAAGGGGGAGATCTGAACGATGAACTCCGTGGGCTCCCGGCATCGGAAACCGTCTCAATCAATTCCTATTTTCCCGAAGACTTCTTCACGACGAAAAAGATTGCCTACACCCCCATCCGTGTAAAGTAAGGCCCTTTCAATCTCTGACTGTCTCCGTGAAATCCCGGAAAGAGAATAAGGCACCCGTAGCGGTAACCCATGCTTAATCCAATCGTGCGGCTCGATTGTTAATTAAGCTGAGATACATAAAATTCAATATGACCCGTCGCGGACGGGTCGGATAAATGACCGGTCCGGCCGTAATGATACACAATTCGCAATATGAAAATCGTAAAATTCCAACTTTCTCTTTTCGGTATAAACACATATATCGTCTTTGACCCCGCCACCAACGAGGCAGCCATAATCGATCCCGGAATGATCAACACCGAGGAGCAGACCGCAATACGGAACTTCATAACTCAGAATAACCTTCACCTAAAATACATCATAAACACCCACCTGCACATAGACCATGTGGCAGGCAATAAATGGGCACAGGACACCTATCACGTCCCGACAATGGCCCATATCGATGATTTTAAGCTTGGCAGGATGCTCGGCGCACAGGCACAGGCCTTCGGTCTACCCCTGGCGATGGAATGGAAGGAGTCCGAACATCCGCTACACGACGGTGAGGTGATAAATATCGGCCGGGGACGCCTCAAAGTGCTGCACGTGCCGGGGCATTCACGCGGAAGTGTCGCCCTCTACGATGAGGAGGACGGATTCCTTATTTCAGGAGACGCACTCTTTGCCGGCAGCATCGGACGTACAGACCTCCCGGGAGGATCCATGCCACAGCTTCTCGAAAGCATACGTACCAAGCTGTTCACACTGCCTGAGGATGTGATGGTTTATCCCGGCCACGGAGCCCCCACGACCATCGGAAGAGAAAAGCTGACCAATCCGTTCTTCCGGGATTAAAAGCCGTTCTTCCGGGATTAAAAGGCCAACACCCGTCTTTCATACGTATTAGGATAAAACAATAACGGGCAACCCGCCGGAACCGACTTAATGGTCTTGTTCCGGCAGGTTGCCTTTATTCATATCTACCGAAGGTAGTCCTTATTCAATGGTTATGTATACATCCTCATATCGGCATATCCGACTGGATCCTTTACTTCACATTGTGGACTGCCTGCATGATTACCTCGCTCACCGAAGGATGAGAGAAGATGATCTGGGACATTGACGCGCACGTGGCATTGGAATTCATCAGATCAGCCGCCTGCTGAGCCAAATCTGCGGCTTCTACGCCCATGATATGCGCTCCGATGAGCCTACCGCTCTTCCTTTCGAAAATAAGCTTACAGAGGCCGTCCGGTTCTCCCATGGTAAGCGCTTTTCCATTGGCACGGAAAAAGCTCTGACCAATCATCGTATCTATTCCCTTGGCCTTGCACTGTTCCTCGGTCAGGCCCACCATACCGCATTCAGGCACCGTAAATACGGCGGACGGCATAATGTCGAAGCGGATGTCATCCTTCACACCGTCGATGGCGTTGAGGGCACGATACCCCTGGAATGTGGCGGCATGGGCCAGCATCATTCTGGCGTTGACATCACCGATTGCATAAATATGCTCTACGTTCGTGCGCATCAGGTCATCTACGGGTATTCCCTTGGCGGAGTATTCCACACCGGCCTTCTCCAGATCGAGACCGGAAACTCTCGGCGCACGCCCGACGGCCATCAGCAGGTCAGTTGAGACCACAGTCTCCTCCTTGCCCTTGCATTCATATGTGACGGTGATTTCATAATCCTCGTTCTGCTCGATTTTCTTCGCTCCTGCGGACGTTATTATCTTTATGCCGCGCTTCGACAAAGCCTGCTTCAGGCGCTTTGCGATATCGGAATCAAACGGAGGCAGAATCTGCTTCATGAATTCAATCACCGTGACCTGACTTCCAAATGAAGCGAATATGCTTGCGAACTCCAGACCTATCACGCCTCCTCCGATTATGGTAAGCGACGCAGGGATATAATCCATCGTCAGCATCGCGGTGCTGTCCTTTACGCATTCCAGGTCATGACCCTCGATCGGCAGCGAGCGGGAATCCGATCCGGTTGCGATGATGATGTCATCCGCAGTGTACTCCTCATTGCCGGCCACGACTGTCCGGACGTCTATGAATGAGGCCTTGGCATTCACCACCTTCACCTTGGCAGCCTTAAGCATTGTGGCTATACCTTCGCGAAGACCGTTCACCACCTCTTCCTTCCGGCCCACGACCTGATTGTAGTCAAGAGCGAACGTGAAGTCGTCGATACCGAATTTCTCGCCATCCCGCAGCGTTGACACCACCTCCGCATTCTTGCAAAGGCATTTCGTAGGAATGCACCCCTCATTGAGACATGTGCCTCCCAGACGGTCACCGTTGAACAATATGACCGATTTACCTCTCTTGGCGGCGGCCAGGGCGGCTTCATATCCGCCCGGACCGGCACCTATGATGATAAGATCTGTCTTTTCCATCAGGCCTGCGACTTAAGCTGACGATAAGTCAGTACTGGATTCTTGGCGGCTGTAGTCTCGTCGAGCTTACGCACGAGAGTGGTAAGAGGCGCGTTCTTGACCTCCTCGGGAGTCTCCCGCGCTTCCTTCGCCACCTTATGCATCACCTCGATGAACTCATCAAGGGTCTCAAGGCTCTCGGTCTCTGTAGGCTCGATCATCATGCTCTCATGGAAGAGGAGCGGGAAGTAGATGGTCGGCGCATGGAAACCATAGTCAAGCAGACGCTTCGCCACATTGAGTGTAGTGACTCCGGTCGATTTGTCCTTCAATCCGTCGAATACGAATTCATGCTTGCATACTCCGTCAATCGGAAGCAGATAATCGTCCTTAAGGGACTCCTTGATGTAGTTGGCGTTAAGGGTAGCCATGGGGCCTACATTCTTGAGATTTTCCTTTCCGAGCGACAGGATATACGCATATGCCTTCATCATGACGCCGAAGTTGCCGAGGAACGAAGAAATCGAACCCAGACTGTCGGAATCGGCGATGATGGAGAATGAGCCGTCGGCATTTTTCTTTACTTTCGGGTTGGGGAGGAATCGGGCAAGCTTCTCCACTACTCCGACAGGACCCGAACCGGGACCTCCTCCACCATGGGGTGTGGAGAATGTCTTGTGGAGATTGATGTGCATTATATCGAATCCCATGTCGCCGGGACGCACCTTACCGAGCAGGGGATTCAGATTGGCTCCGTCGTAGTAAAGCAACCCACCGGCCTCGTGCACAAGGCGTGCGATTTCCATAATCTCGGTCTCAAACATGCCGAGAGTATTGGGATTGGTCATCATGATGCCTGCCACAGTATCGTCAAGCAACGGCTTGAGGTCCTCCACATCAATCGAGCCATTGGGCTTCGACTTCACCTCCACCACTTCAAGTCCGGCCACCATCGCCGAAGCAGGATTGGTGCCGTGTGCGGAGTTGGGTACGATCACCTTGGTACGCTTCGTATCGCCGTTGGCCATATGATACTGCCGCATCACCATCAGGCCTGTAAGTTCACCGTGGGCGCCTGCGTAAGGATTAAGCGTGAATTCATAAAGGCCCGCGATATTTGCAAGAGCCAGCTGGAGATTATAATACAGTTCAAGAGCGCCCTGCACACTCTTTTCATCCTGTAGAGGATGAAGTTGGGTAAATTGCGGAAGGGCGGCGAGTTCCTCATTGATTTTCGGGTTATACTTCATCGTGCATGACCCGAGAGGATAGAAGCCTGTATCCACACCGAAGTTCTTCATGGAGAGATTGGTGTAGTGGCGCACCACGTCAAGCTCACTCACTTCAGGCAGCTCGGCAGGCTTTGTGCGCATAAGGTCGGCAGGGAGAGTCGACAGTGCATCCTGACCATAGTCATTCGCAGGGAGCTCATACCCCTTTCGGCCGGGACGCGAGAGCTCAAAAATAACTTTATCGTAGTATTTCATGAGAATTCTAATCTGATTGCGTTACACGCGGTTAAAATGAAAGGATAAGGGAAATGAGTCTGTCGATTTCCTCTTTTGTACGTTTCTCAGTGACTGCAAATTCCACGAGGCCGTCACCGAGCTCCAGGCCTCCCATTATACCATTCTCAAGCAGGTGGGCGTTGAGGGCCTTGACGTCAATATCGGTCTTAACCACGAATTCCTTTAAGAACGGCTTGCCGGGGAAAGCGTCAGTGAACTTACCTGACTCAATCAGACGGCTGTGAAGGTAATGTGCCCCGTCACATGCGCGGCGATTAACCTCCTCCATTCCCTGACGTCCCATCAGAGCTACATAAACAGTCGCGTAGAGAGCCATCAACGACTGGTTGGAGCATATGTTGGATGTGGCCTTTTCCCGGCGGATATGCTGTTCGCGGGCCTGAAGAGTCAGTACAAAGGCGCGCTTGCCATCCGCGTCTTTCGTGACGCCGACCACACGTCCCGGCATCTTGCGTATCATTCCCTTGTCGCAAGCGATGAATCCGAGATAAGGGCCGCCGAATGACATGGGCATACCGAGGGTCTGACCGTCGCCACATGCCACATCGGCGCCCCACTCTCCGGGAGTGCGGAGCACCGCAAGGGCCGAAGGATCGGCATTAATGGCCAGATATCCCTTTTTTGCATGGATTTCATCTGCCCAGCCGGTAAAGTCCTCTATGATTCCGTATTTATTGGGAGTAGGCACAATCACTCCGGCCACATCTCCTTTCTCAAGTTCCGCCTTGATGCTGTTGAAGTCGGAGACACCGGCCTTTTCGGGGACGATCGTCAAATCGACACCATGAAACTTGGCGTAGGTCTTCACCACCTCGATTACATTGTCACGCAGAGTGGCGGAAAGGAGAACGCGGTTTTTCTTCTTAGCCGAAGCCACCATCATGAACATTGCCTCAGCCGTGGCGGTGGCTCCGTCATACATGGACGCGTTTGTCATCTCCATACCGGTAAGCTCTGCGATCATGCTCTGGTACTCGAAAATATATGTGAGGGTACCCTGTGAGATTTCGGGCTGATACGGAGTATAGGCCGTGTAGAACTCACTGCGCGCAAGGAGATGAGGTATCACGGAAGGACTGTAGTGGTCGTAGACGCCTCCGCCGGCAAAGACAGTAAGACGGCGGTTTTTTTCTCCAAGTTCTTCGAAATGCTTACGGAGTTCAATCTCCGACATAGCTGAGGGAATGTCGTACTCTTCCTTGAAGAACACCTCGGAGGGTACATCCCCGTAAAGATCATCGATGTTTTTCACTCCGATGCGATCCAGCATAAGCCGGATTTCCTCATCGGTATGAGGTATGAATTTATTGCTCATCAGTATCAGTTAGGTTAGTGATGAAAAGACGCCAATGGGCGTCACGGGACCGAAATCCCGAGGCACTCCTCATCGGCGTCTTTCTTCAGGTTGATTGGATTCGGGATTATCTGTTATTCCTCGCAAATCTTCGCATAAGCGGCAGCGTCGAGAAGAGCCTCGATTTCAGCGGGATCATTCACCTTTACCTTCATGATCCAGTTGGAGAAAGCGTCTTCATTCACAAGCTCCGGGCTATCTTCCAGTTCTTCGTTGATCTCCACCACTTCTCCGCTCACGGGAGAAATGAGGTCGCTTGCTGCCTTTACGGACTCCACCGCACCGAATTCTTCTCCGGCTGTCACTTCATCGCCCACTTCGGGCATGTCGACATATACGATGCTGCCGAGTGCATGCTGTGCATAATCAGTGATGCCGACTGTGGCGATATCGCCCTCAAGCTTAACCCACTCATGGGAGTCCGCATAGCGGAGATCTTCAAGTATCTTGCTCATAGTTTTATATTAGGTTATTGTTTTATTGTCTATTCCTGGAAAGTGTATGGAGAATGGGCCGCAACCGTCAAAAGCCAGGGAAACGCCATTCTCACACGCACGTCTTTCACTTCTTGTAGTTTTTATCGTAGAAGCGTTTCTTCACCACTTTACCGGGGAAAGTCTTCTTGCGGATCTGCACTTCCACTTCCGTGCCGAGCTTGTCGTAAGGCTTGTCAATCATGGCCATAGCCACGCTCTTGCCTGTGGAAATCGATTTATAGCCTGTGGTGATCTCTCCTACCTTATTACCGTCGATAAGCACAGGATATCCATGGCGGGGCACAGCGGAGCCTTCCAGCTCAATGCCGACGATGCGGCGTGTCACCCCTTCCGCTTTCTGACGGGCAAGGGCATCCTTACCGATAAACTCGGGCTTGTCGAGTTTCACGAACATGCTCAGACTGGCCTCTATGGGCGTGATGTCATCAGCGAGTTCGTCGCCGTAAAGAGGCAGTCCTACCTCGAAACGAAGCGTGTCGCGGCATCCTAGTCCGCAAGGCTGCACACCGGCCTCCATCAGCTTATCCCATACCTTACGGATATAGTCGTGGCTGCCGTAGATCTCAAAGCCGTCCTCACCGGTATATCCCGTGCGGCTTACGATTACCTCTTCACCGTCGATATCGAAAGTCCTGAAGTTGTAGAACGGTATGTCTGCGCATGCGATGCCGAGCACCTTTTCCAAAGTCTCCTCAGCCTTCGGTCCCTGCACAGCCACTTCTCCATATTTGGGAGATTCGTCCTCCACCACGCAGTCGAATCCCTCGGCATTCTTCTTGATCCACGCCACATCCTTATCGATATTCGCGGCATTGATTACGAGGAAATATTCCTCATCGTTGACTTTATACACAAGAAGGTCGTCGACTGTACCGCCGTTTTCATAGCACATCATGCCGTAGAAAATCTGGCCGTCGGGAGCACCGGTCACATCATTGACAAAAATATGATTGACGAACTTGAAAGCCTCCGGACCCTTCACACGGACTTCACCCATGTGGCTGACATCGAAAACTCCGACATTCTGGCGCACCGCATTGTGCTCCTGAGTGATTCCGGCATACTGTATCGGCATATCGAACCCGCCGAACGGGGACATCAATGCTCCAAGAGCCACATGACGGTCATGAAGACAGGTTTTGATAAGATTTTCTTCCATCTTATGAGGTAGGTTGTCTGGTCTCCCCTCTCACAGCTTCCGTGCGGGATGATTATGGGAGATCTGGATTAGAAATAAGGTTTTACGGGGGTATCTACCGAAGTTTTCAGGTTTGTTTCCCCTTCAGAGTCCAAAGTTAAGCAATGAAGGTAAATTTGCCAAATTTTTTGAGTACTTTTGTGACTACTTTTCCTCCCCCTCCTCGTAATCTCACGAGAAAAAGCATTTGTTCCAAGAATGGGTATATCTATTTTCCTTGCAAGAAAACTCTCAATAGCCTCCTCAGGAGGCAAGACTTCGCCGGCTGTAAGGGTGGCCGTCACCGCAGTGGCGCTATCCACGCTTGTAATGCTGTGCGCAATAGCAGTAGTGACCGGATTCAAGCATGAGATAACCGAAAAGGTTTCCGGCTTCAATTCACATATGACCGTTTCGGTCGATGTCTCCGCATCTCCCGATTCCGGCGACAACCTGGTAACCCTGACTCCGTCTCTTCAGAAGCTATTCGACGAGGCACCTTACATTTCAGACTATGCACTCCAGGCCTCTGCCCCGGCAATCCTTAAGACCCCCTCCGACTTCAAAGGAGTATATTTAAAATCACTTACTGGTCTTGACCTGAAGAATTTCATCTCCACTTCCCTGGTCAGCGGTAATATTCCTGAATATTCCGGCAAGGATGTTTCCGACAGTATTGTGATCAGTTCTAAGGCCGCCGACCAACTCGGACTCAAGCCGGGTTCAAAGCTGGAAATGTATTTCATCACTGATCAGATCCGCGCACGGCAGGTGACTGTAGCGGGAGTGTTCAACTCCCATTTCGACGCTTATGACGACGCCTATGCCTATGCGTCTCTTCCGTTCATACAGGATATCGGAGGAGTCTCCCCCTCCAAAGGCACATCAATAGCCATCTCGACACAGAATCTCTCCGATGTGGAAGAGAATGCTTACGATTTACGCCACAGATTCAATGACGCTCTGGCCAGTGGTCTGGTGTTTAAGCCATACACTGTCACTACCGCCCGGGATTCCGGAGCGTCCTACTTCCAGTGGCTGTCGTTGCTTGACATGAATGTAGTGGTCGTACTTGCCCTTATGTCGGTAGTGGCATGTGTCACGATTGTCTCAGGAATGCTCATACTGATGGTCGACAAAATACGTTTCATCGCCCTTATGAGAGCTCTTGGAGCATCCCGTCAGGTGATTTCACGCGTATTTATTCTCCTTGCCTCTAAAATCACTCTGCATGGGGTCGTGATTGGCAACATCCTTGCCTTACTCCTCATATATGTTCAGCAACGCACCCACTTTATTCCGCTCGATGCGGAGTCCTATTATATCGACTTCGTGCCTATGTCGATTTCCTGGCAGAGTGTCATGATTCTCGACGCAGGCGTCATCACCCTCATCTGGCTCGTGCTTCTTATCCCCTCCCGCTTTGCCGGAAAGGTCGCGCCGGGACGCACTTTAGCGTCGGAATAAGCACACTCAACCGTATTGGCACGATATTTGTTTGATAATATGGAAACAACTAAAGAATTATCATCAAATACTATGGCAAACGGAAAAATCGGCGTTACCACCGAGAACATATTCCCGGTGATAAAGAAGTTTCTCTACAGTGACAATGAGATTTTTTTACGCGAATTAGTCAGCAACGCAGTTGATGCGACGCGTAAGATACAGACTCTCCACAACTTCGGCGAGTTCAAAGGAGAACTCGGCAAACTGGAGGTCAACGTCCGGGTCGATAAGGAGGCGGGCACCATCACTGTCTCCGACCATGGCATAGGCATGGATGCGTCCGACATCGAGAAGTATATCAACCAGATCGCATTCTCGGGAGCAGAAGAGTTCCTTGAAAAATATAAGGATACCGCCAACTCCATCATCGGCCACTTCGGACTTGGCTTCTACTCCGCCTTTATGGTGGCTAAGAAAGTGGAAATCCGTTCGCTTTCCTACAAGGATGGCGCGGAGGCCGTGGAATGGGTTTGCGACGGCTCTCCGGAGTACGAGATGCACCCTATTGATAAAACCGAGCGCGGCACAGACATCATCCTTTACATCGATGATGAATCCAAGGAATATCTCGAAAAGGACCGCGTAATCGGACTGCTTAAGAAATACTGCCGCTTCCTCCCTGTCCCTGTCACCTGTGGCAAGAAGGAGGAATGGAAGGACGGCAAGCAGGTGGAGACCGACGAGGATTATGTGGTCAACTCCACCGAACCTCTCTGGACCAAAAAGCCGGCCGACCTTACGGATGACGATTACCTGCGGTTCTACCATGAGCTGATGCCGGGTCGTGAGGATCCCCTCTTCTGGATACATCTGAACGTGGATTATCCTTTTACTCTTACAGGTATTCTTTACTTCCCCAAGGTAAAGAGCAACCTCGATCTTCAGCGCAACCGCATTCAGCTGTATTGCAACCAGGTTTACGTCACTGATCAGGTAGAAGGTGTCGTGCCGGAATTCATGACCATCATGCAGGGCGTCATCGACTCTCCCGATATCCCCTTGAATGTGTCGAGGAGCTATCTGCAGTCTGACCGTCAGGTAAAGAAGATTTCAGCCTACATATCCAAGAAAGTGGCTGAGAAGCTCGACAGGCTTTTCACCTCGGATCGCGCAGGCTTCGAAAAGAAATGGGATGATATCCGCATATTCATCGAGTACGGCATGCTCACCGACGAGAAATTCTTCGAATCTGCAAAGAAGTTCTTCCTCGTGAAGGACATCGCGGGCAAGTATTTCTCTCTTGAGGAGTACAAGGCACTTGTGGAGTCCACACAGACAGACAAGGATTCGACCCTTGTCTACCTCTACACCACCGACCCCACTGCACAGTATTCCTACATAAAGGCGGCTGAGGATAAGGGCTACAGCGTCCTGGTGATGGACGGCGAACTCGACGAACATCTTATGTCGCTTCTTGAGTCGAAAAATGAAAAGCTGCGCTTTGTGCGCGTAGACTCCGACATACCCGAGCGCCTTATCGTCAAGGAAGACAAGAAGGGAGTGAATCTCTCGGCCTCCGCCTCCGATATCCTGCAGGGCATCTTCTCAGCCGCCCTCCCCGAAGTGAAGGACGCCAATTTCATCGTGGCCATTGACGACGCCGGTGAGACAGCCGCTCCGGTGACAGTAATTCAGAATGAGTTCATGCGCCGTATGAAGAAGATGGCCGAACAGCAGCCCGGCATGGGATTCGGAGGATCTCTCCCCGACTCTTACCAGGTGGTGGTCAATGTGGGCCAGCCTGTGGTAAACAAGATCCTCTCTGATGCGGAAGGCGCTCTGGATGCAGAAATCAAGCCCCTCCTCCAGGAGATAGAGGACCTTAATGCCGACATCACTAAATCAAGGGAAAAGGATGCCGGCGATGCCGCCAAGGCAAAAGGACAGGAAGCCCAGGCCAAAGTCGGAGAATTGCGTGACAGGCAGCAGTCTATCTTCAAGGATTACGCCGGAAAATCCCCTGTAGTCCGTCAGGTCATTGACCTTGCCCTGCTCCAGTCAGGACTTCTTAAAGGCAAGGCACTCTCTGACTTCATCTCCCGTTCCTACTCGCTTCTTTGAGCCATCACCCGGCTTAAGGCAGATTGAAATAATGATGGCCCGTCACTGCGAATCGGCAGTGACGGGCCATCATTATTTCAATCTATCGCTCTGCTTTAAGCCTCAGCGGATTCCTCGGCAGGTGTCTCCGCCTCCTCGGCTTTTTCCACGAACTCGGTCATTCCCGATTCGGTAAGGATGTTATACCATGAGAATAGCTTCTTGATGTCAGAAGGATACACGCGGTCTCTGTCGAAATCGTGAAGGATTTCACCGAATGTGGTGCGGAGGGTGTCATTGTCCATACCCTTGTAGTCCAACTTTTCACCCTTGGCGTACTCTCGCACGAGCTCAAGAATCTCGGAAAGAGGCTTGTCATCACCCATGGTGTACATGGAGATGTCACCAAGTGACACCACCTTGTCACGGGAGTGGACGGGAACGCGTTTTTTGGTGATTACATCCTCCACGACAAGCATACGGTTGCCCTGGGAAACGATTTTAAAAAGACCGGGTTTGCCGGTAATGGAAAGAATAGTTCTCAACATGATTCAATATGTTATGCCTCGGATTCCTGTCGTGACTCTGCAAGCAGGACCTCAATCCTGCATAACAGCGACTCATCCTCGGAATTTGTTATCTCTATAAGTTTATCCTCATATTCCCTTAACAGCATCTCCTCCACTCGCTGTGATTCAAAGCGCGCCTCTATCTGAGATTTCGACAGTCTGTCGCGCTTCATGATTCGGCCGATCCTCTCTGACTCTCCCGCACGCACTATCCATATGCGCTGACAAAGTTCGGCCAGACCGCTTTCAGCCAGCACGGCAGCCTCCACAAACACAGTCCCGTACCCCTTGCGGTGCCATACCTTCACTGCTTCGGTCAGATCCTCGCGTACTCGCCCGTGTACAATCCGGTTCAACTCCTTACGGAGGTTCTCATCTGAAAAGACAATCTCACCTAAAAGCCGCCGGTATGGGGCCGCGATGCCGTCGGTCACATTCTCGGATATGTTGTCGCGTATCGCTTCCTTTATCCAAGTATCATGCTCCATCAGGAATCTGGCACGGCTGTCGCAGTCATAGACAGGATACCCCTTTTGCCGAAGTATCCGGCTCACGACGCTCTTGCCGCTTCCGATTCCTCCACATATGCCGATCAGAGAAGTCTCCATCTTAATTCCTTACTACTGTAAACTCCACATCATCCGAAAGAGTACGCAGATTGTGCAGTCCGGGGTCATGCTTGCCGATATGCAGCGGGAGACGGGCCACTCCCTCTGCAGCCTCACGATAGTCGACGTAAACCTCAAGCTCCTCTTCCGACTCCTGCGAGAACTTCGACATGGGGAGATAGTACTCCACCTTGACAGTCGAGGGGAAGAGCAGGAGATCCATCCCGTCGGGCACATGGTCGATCTTGACGTTTATCGACCGGCTCTTCCTGACAAGGGGTTCGACATTGACGCACACTTCGACCACCGCCGGGTCTGCCCTTAATCCGTCCATCTTCTTTATTCCGACCTTATACTCTCCCGATTCCTCAAGATGAGTCAGCGCCAGCCTGTCAGTAAATACCCTTGTTATGGTGTCGAGTATCTCCTGAGTACTGTATACCACTACGTTTTTAGGCTCAGCCAGCGGTTCCCCGTTGATGATCTTGCCCACACTCGCCTGTACATTCGAAACCACCACTACAGGCACCCGTTTACCGGGCCGAGTGGTATAGGTCAGTCTCAAGGAGTCAAGCGATGTCGACAGGATCTGGGCGTTGGTGCCGAACGTATTCTTTAAGTCTGCGCTGAGTTCGCTCTTACTTACCCGGAATACTCCGTCATGGGAGAAGTCGTTGAAGTCAAGGTTGACCTTAGCACTGCCGAATACGCCGTGTTGCCAGAGGCTGGTGCCCTTGTCGCGCACCACACAATGAAGTTTCTGCGGCGGAAGAGTGATGAACGTAACGCTGTCGGGCACGTTCACTATGTCGATTTTCACCTCGAAATCATCCTGGATATTGTCGTTAAGGGCAAGGATAAACCAGAACAGTGCGGCGATCACTACAAAAATCAAAAACGTCAAGGTGCGGCGAAAACCGTTTGTGGTCCTCACATCCTTCCATGACGTTTTGATCTTCTTTATATCCATCCTCCTTGGGTTTGAGGGTGTGGCGCGAAGCCGGCCGGAATCAGGCCTGACTCTGCGGATTAAATTACTTTTCTGACTTACCGGAAGCCGCCTCAATCACCGGAAACACCTGATCCTTGCTGACCTTTATAGTTACATTCTGGGCTACTTCCATATTGATTGTGCCTTCGGTATCATTGATACTCTTGATAGTGCCGAAGATACCTCCTGCAGTCACCACTTTGTCGCCCTTCTGCATTGCTTCGCGGGCCTTCTTGATTTCTTTCTGTTTTTTTGACTGCGGACGGATCATGAAGAAATAGAATATCACGATCATGGCCACAATCATGAGCATTCCGCTCCATCCGCTACCCTGCTGGGCCTGCAGTAAGATTGATTGTAAAGTCATTATTATAAGGGTTTATTAAGTTTCACTTATTGGGAAGCTTGCCGGAAGACCGGAGGTTTTCTATGACATCGGCGAGCACGCCATGCACGAACTGTCCGCTCTTGTTGGTGCTATATGCCTTGGCTATCTCGATATACTCGTTGACGCTGACGGTCAACGGTATTTTGGGAAAATTGAGTATCTCGGCAAGTGCGGTGAGCATGATCACGACGTCCATATAAGCCATGCGCTCGGACTCCCAGATATTGGTGTTCAAGGCGTCGTCTATATAGGACCGGTAGATATCCTTGTTCTTTACGACAGCTTCAAACAGCTCAAGCCCGAATCTCGCATCCTCTTCGTCCTTGAACATCGGGAGAATCGCAGCCGCGCCATCTCCGTCGGCAAAGCGCTTTACAGTCTTCAGCACGAAAGTCCCTATCGTATCGAGGTCATCGTTCCAGAACACACTCTTATCCTCCAGAGCTTCAAGGAAGTCAGGATTGGTGAATATGACGCTCTTGTATATGTTACGCCAGAACTCACAGTCCGCCCGATAGTCAGTCACCGGGAATTCCATGTATTCCTTATATATGTCAGACGCCATTATGGCCCTGAGCAATGCCCTGAGCATCGGTTCATCGTCATAATTGATGGATGAGCCCTGTTTCTCTTCGAAACGCTGCAGTTCCTCATTGGCGTTGAGGGTAGCTACGAATTCGTTTTCCACAAATCGCAGGTTGGGATTCCGTTCCTCGGCCGTGGCGAGATACTTGTTGCGTTGCTCCTCTATGTCATTCGAGGCAAGGCCCGTCAGACGTCCAGGAAGTTGAAGGAGACGGAAATAAAGTTCCCGCGCCTGCTTAAGGCTCTTTCCCAAAGTGCTGACAGCATCCGAAAGGTTATCCGAAGATGAGTAGAAACTCTTGAAGGTCTCCTCCATCATCCCTTTCATCCGTTCCACACCTCCAAGGGTGTAGTTGTCCATTCCCGACACCAGCCTGTTAAGCACCGGATCAGGCAGAATGATGATATTGAAGATTTCTTGCCAGATTTTCTCATCGGCGATAGATCCGGGGTCCTCACTCTTCAGAAACTTCTTGTAAAGACCTGATTCCTTTACTTCCTCAATCAGCCGGTCCTCAGCCGCGGCAAGCGGGAATTCCGTCATCCTGTACTTATGTAGAAGCGATTTCACCTTTTCGTCAGTGACGACACGCTTGATGAATCTGGTCTCATAGAGGGGGCGGTCGCCACCACGGCGCCTGACACCCTCGGCTATGCCTGCCATCAGACACAGCAGGTCAAGATACAAAGCATACGCAAACCGCTTCTCCTTAGTGGGAGGCATAGGCTGCGATTCAAGGTTAAACTGGTTTTCCACAAGCAGATAGGAATACAGCAGTTGTACCACCTTGGTGCGTATCAGTACTCTATTGATCATATCTCTATATAATTCAGTATCTTTCTAAGTCGGATGAATCCGCCGGCCCACATGACCGTGACGGCTTTCACACTGCAAAGTTACAATTTTATATGTTAACTTCAAAATCAACAGCCGGCCATACGCTGACGCACTACCTCGTACATCATCACGCCGGCGGCCACTGAGACGTTGAGCGAACCTATGTGTCCCAGAATAGGTATGGCCGATAATTCATCGCATATCCGGAGCACCTCGGGGCTGATACCCGTATCCTCCGACCCCATTACTATCGCCACTGGCAGGTTGTAGTCACTTTCAGTATAGTTATGGTCGGTCTTTTCACTCGCTCCCACGACTTTGTAACCGTTCTGCTGCAGCATGCGGCAGGCTTCGGCAATCGATTTCTCACGGCACACAGGCACATGAAGCAATGCGCCGGCCGAAGTCTTCACGGCATCGGGAGTGACACTTACGCTTCCTCTCTCGGGAATGACTATGGCATCGGCGCCCACGCATTCCGCTGTCCGGGCAATGGCACCGAAGTTTCTTGTATCAGTAAGACCGTCGAGCACAATCACGAACGGCACCCGTCCCTCCTCATAGAAAAGCGGCACGAGGTCGTCCAGCCTGTAATACTCTATCGGAGAAAGAAGAGCGATTGCACCCTGATGATTCTTCATCGTGATCCGATTGAGTTTCTCCTGAGGCACTTTCTGCATCACTATGTCATACTCGCGTATCTTTGCAAAGAGTTCCCTTGCCAGATCCCCGTTGAGATCCCTTCTTACAAGGACCTTGTCGATGTTCTTGCCGGCCTCGATAGCCTCAATTATGGCGCGTAGCCCGAATATATAGTCTGAACTGTTCATTTCGATTTCAGCAAAGCTTTGGCAGCCTTTACAGCCGCATCCGTTAGACTTTCGCCGCTAAGCATGGCGGCAATCTCTTCAATTCTTTCACGGTCTGTCAGTTCGCGCACAGAGGATACCGTGCGTACATCCGTGTCATGTTTGTATACCTTATAATGCCGGTATCCCTTGGCGGCCACCTGAGGCAGATGCGTGATGGTGATTATCTGGATACTGCGCGACATCTCCAGCATCATCCTACCCATTTTATCGGCAATCTCACCGCTCACCCCTGTGTCGATTTCATCAAAGATTATGGTCGGCATATTCATGTGTTCGGCCATCAGCGACTTGATGGTCAGCGTCAGACGAGAAAGCTCACCTCCGGACGCCACACTCGCCATCGGGTGCAGCGCACCGTTTTTATTGAAGCTGCAGATAAACTCCACATTATCCTGTCCGTCGGAAGTAAGTTTGCCTTTACTTACCTCGACGGCGAATTTCAAATTGGGCAGCCCCAACGGCATGGCCCGTTCAGTAAGCCGCCGGCTGAATTCCTCGCCGGCCTCCTTACGCCTGCGGCTGAGCACCTCGGCCTGTTCCTTAAGAGATCTGGCCAACTGGCGCCCCTCGGCTTCAAGCTCTTTAGTCTCGTCGTCGTCACCGTCAATGGCGTACAGCTGTTGCTCAAGATCCTCCTTGAGGTCCACGAGGTCATCGCCATTGTCGACTCCCATGGCACGTACGGCCTCATAATAGGCATGCATCCTCTGGCTGAGTTTTGCCAGCTGATGTGGATTTGATTCAATGCTGTCGGCAAGCTGTTCAGCGGTATATGCGATATCCTTCACCTCGATATAGATGCTCTTGAGACGTGCGATCAGCGACTCATCCTCCGGAGTCGGATCCACCGTCTGAAGGTTGAAGCTCTCCAAAGCCTCTATGGCATTCTGAATACCTGAGAGCACCCCGTCCCTATCCGATGAAAGCACATAGTGTGCCGCCGTAAGATTCTCCCGTATCTCGTCGGCCTCACTCATGACCTCATATCGCCTTTCAATCTCGGCATGCTCTCCACGCCTGGGATTAAGCTTTTTG
The DNA here is from genome assembly GCA_014802425.1 of Bacteroides sp. Lineage (GTDB taxonomy): Bacteria > Bacteroidota > Bacteroidia > Bacteroidales > Muribaculaceae > Lepagella. The sequence goes on along the minus strand of JAAVCH010000047.1, from coordinate 46,043 downwards.
AGTCCGTCGAGCTGATACTGGATGAAACTTCTTTTCTCTGCGTTCTTCTGCCTCTGCTCCTTGATTTTTTTCAGTGCGCTGCGTATCTCCACATAACGCCTGAAATCCTTACGGTAATCGTCGAGCAGCCTCCCGTTGGCCGCCATGGCATCGATAATGCCGAGCTGTCCCTCTCTTGAATTCAGGGAAAGGTTGGCATGCTGGGAATGTATGTCAAGAAGTCGCAACGTCAGATTCTGCAACTGTACCACAGTCACAGGAGAATCATCCACAAACGCCCGGCTGCGCCCATTAGGCGAGAGCTCGCGGCGTATAATTACCTCGCGGCCGTCCTGCGACCGGAACACCGCCTCCACCACAGTCTTATGCTCCTTATCGGAGATGGCCTTGGTATCGGCACGTCCACCAAGCAGCAATCCGAGTGCCCCAAGCATGATTGACTTTCCGGCACCCGTCTCACCAGTGATTATGGACAATCCGTCGCTGAAATCGATCTCGACTTCATCTATCAGGGCGTAATTTTTAATGTATAGCTTCTTAAGCATCTTTCATCATCTGTTTTCATCCCCCTTCTTGATTTTGTCAAGACGCTCCGCATCGGTAGGGTAAATCGGCTGGAGGATTTCATAGGCCTTCTCACGCTCAGTGGACGGGGCCTTGGAGTAAAGATTGACAAGCTCATCGAGTTTGGCATCCCTGAATACCGACAGGGCCACACTCATGGGAGCGTTCTTATGGATAGTGGTAAGCTCGGCCAGTGTCTCCGTTATATTGGCCCTACCTTTATCAGGGCTCTGCACCATCTCGTCAAGTCCTTTCCGATGATACTCATACAGCATCCGGCGCACTCCGGATGTATTGTTGTCGGTATACGTGGCAAGCAAGGCCGCCCTGTTCTTGGTGTCCTCGAAGGCTTTCCATCCTACTTCACCGGTGCTTTGCGCCGCCTGCACCACACTCTGGGCCTTATCGAAGTAAGGCTGTCCGCCCATTGACGAGAAGCTGTCGAAATCTATGCCGAGGAGAAGATAGGCATAGAAGTCGAGTATGGCGGTAAGATTGTTCTGCTGGCTATTCTCGTTAAAAGTCAGCGGGTCACCGTCACGGTATTCGAAGTCGATACGGGTGTCACGGAAGTTGAAAAGCGTGGTCGTGTATGTGGAATTATATACCGGTCGTGAAAGCTGCACCTGAAGATCCCCCTTTATACGGTCGTTTTCATATTCCGACACTGTAAGGTAAAGCCTGCACTCGATCTTTTCCGCAGGAGAGAAAGTGGCGGTCGAAAAGCGGTTTTCATTCATATAATCCGCTATCGACGCCTGAAGAGATTCAAACACACTCTTGTTGGTGCCCTCAATTTTCTGCGAGTTCACCTCAACCTGGCACTTAAGTTCCTGGGCCGAAACCGGAGCGGCTACGGCAGCCATCAAGCCAGCCGCAACCGCGAAACCATATGTTCTCTTCTTTATCTTCTTCACTTTCTTATCGTCGGATTCAATTAGTCAAAACCAATGCGCCGGATTCAATCGTCGCCACCGATGTGTCCTGCGATGAAGGACACTATGTCTTCAGCCACCTCGCGCTTGCTCTTGAGGTCGTAGCCATACGTATTCCCCTCACGGGTGAGTATCGTGATTTTGTTGGTATCGGTCATCATTCCCGCTCCTTCATCGCGTAGCGAATTAAGCACTATCATGTCCAGGTTCTTACGCTCCATTTTAGAGAGGGCATTGATGAGTTCATTATCTGTCTCAAGTGCGAAACCGGCCAAAAAACGCTGTCCCTTAATAGCTCCAAGCCGCGCGGAAATATCCGGATTCTTTACAAGATGAAGAGTCATCCCGTCGGTTTTCGCCCTTTTTATTTTCTTGTCGGCATATTCAGCCGGAGCATAATCAGCTACCGCGGCCGCGCAGACAGCGATATCGGAACAAAGGAACTCTTTCTCCATCGCCTCAAGCATTTCAAGTGCGGACCTGACATTGATACGCCTTATGCCGGAGTAAAGCTTAAGGTCATTGCCCACAGGACCGGCGACCAATGTGACATCGGCGCCTGCCTGCCGGAACGCATTTGCGATGGCGAATCCCATTTTTCCGGAGGAATAGTTTCCTATGAAACGCACAGGATCTATGTTCTCGTATGTAGGGCCCGCACTTACCACTACCCTTTTACCCGTCAAGGGCTTGTTTTCCTGACGCAGGAAATACTTTTCGGCCGCTTCGACGATTTTCTCAGGCTCTTCCATACGCCCTTTTCCGGTCAGTCCCGAAGCAAGCTCACCGGCTGCCGGCTCAACGATGATGACACCGTCCTGCCGAAGTCGGCTTACATTTCGCTGAGTCGACGGATGAGCCCACATATCAAGATCCATAGCCGGTGCCACCATCACCTGTTCTTTTGCGGAAAGATAAGTGGTGATAAGCATATTGTCGGCTATTCCGTTGGCCATTTTGCCTATCGTTGAAGCAGTGGCAGGCGCCACAATCATCAGATCGGCCCAAATGCCAAGGTCGACATGAGAATGCCATTCACCGGTATTAGCTGCAAAGAACTCGCTCACTACCGGTTTTCCACTCAAGGCAGCCAAAGTGGCGGGGGTTATGAATTCCTTTCCATTGGGGGTGATCACCACCTGTACCTCGGCACCTTTGCGTATCAGGAGTCGGAGCAGATAAGCTGATTTATATGCCGCGATGCCACCTGATATTCCAAGGACTATATGTTTTCCCTTCAGCGGCATTACTTCTTCAGATATTTGAAACGCAATTGCGTAAGTACGTCTTTTGTGTTTTTGGGGAAGTCTCCCTGCATGATCCAGTTGTAGAACGACGGCTCCCGACGAAGCACTTCCTCCACCGGCTTGCCCTTATGCTTACCGAAATTGAATACCGGGACATCGTTGTCATCGTACACTATGCGTGCAGCCAGGTCGAGGTTCCGGCCTCCTGACGAGAATTCACTCAGGAACGATACGTCATTCTTAAGTTCCGGGTATCGCTCCAGCTGCCCTTCGAGCACCTCAAGAGTAGCAATGGTGTCGGCCGTTGCCGAATGGGCATCCTCAAGGTTTTTGCCGCAATAGAACTTATAGGCGGCCACAAGCGTCCGCTGTTCCATCTTATGGAAGATGTTCTGCACATCGATGAATCTTCTGCCGCTTACGTCAAAGTTGATTTCGGCGCGCGCGAACTCTTCAATCAGCAATGGCACGTCAAACTTATTGCTGTTGTAGCCTGCGATGTCGCAGTCTTCAAAAAAAGCGTAAAGTGACTTTGCCATCTGCCGGAACGTCGGCTCTCCGCTCACCATCTCGTCGGTAATATGGTGCACGGCCGTCGATGCCTCCGGGATATGCATCTCCGGATTCACGCGCCGATGCTTGAGGATTTTCTCACCGTCCGGCATCAGCTTGACGGCGCTTATCTCCACTATCCGGTCATGGGTGATGTTTGTGCCCGTAGTCTCAAGGTCAAAGAATATAAGCGGGCGATCGAGCTTTATCTGCATATTGTTTTCCGTATTGAAAGATTACTCTACCACCTGCATCGGCATCTGAAGCACTACCACATCGATTCCCTCCACCTTCTCCAACGGACTGAAAAGGCCGGGGCGGGCAGGATCGGAAAGCTCCACGAGCACATCCTCTCCCTTAAGGTTGGAAAGCATCTCAATCATATGCACGTAGTTGAGACCGATTGTCATCTCCTTCCCCTCATAGTCGCAGTCCAGACGCTCTTCAGCTGAAGTTGCCGTGTCAAGATCCTGTGAGTTCAATTGAATCTCGGACGGCCTGATTCTGAACTTGATGAGACTGGAGGCCTGATTGGCGAAAAGGGCGCATCTGCGCACAGCTTTAAGCAGTCCTTCTCTACTCACCACCAGCCGGAAAGGATTATTCTTCGGGAAAACACGCCTGTATAGGGGATAATTGCCTTTTATGAGGCGGGTGAAGAGTTCATACGTACCGAACGTGAACGTAGCCGATTTGGAGTCCTGGGTCACCGTCACTTCCTCATCCTTGTCAATAAGTCCCTTAAGCACATTCGCGGCTTTTGCCGGAAGGATGAATGATGTCTCTATGCCGGTGACGACCTTTGTGGTCTCGAATTTCACGAGTTTACGTGTATCGGAGCTGACGCATGTCATCCGCTCGGGTTCTATGTCGATAAGTATTCCGGTCATTACGGGACGTATTATCTCAGTGCTGACTCCGTAGATGGTGGTCTCAAGTCCTTCGGCGAGTATATCGCCGGGAATTTTAATCTCCACCGCACTGGGATCATTCTTCGCCCGCGGTGGATACTCCGTAGCGTCCAGTCCCATGAAGTTGAAATGACCGTTATTGAATCTTAAGTCGACATCGCCCGTATCAGTATCGATATCGAAAGTCAATGGCTGGTTGCTTATTTCCTTCACCACCTCAAGCAGACGCTTGGCTCCGATGGCTATCGCCCCCTCGCCGTCGACATCAAAAATCTCTAATGTAGCTGTCATCTGCATCTCCTGATCACCACCTAAAATGGTCAGCACGTCATCCTTGACACGCAATAGGAAATTATCGAGAATACCCATGGTATTCTTCGAGTTGATAACCTTGCTCACCGCCTGCAGCTGAGTCTGAAGGGCTTTACCGGGAACATTGAATTTCATATCTGTCGATTGTTTTTATTAGCTGAACTATTGTACACCGGCATAGACCGGCCATATCACACAAATTTACGAATTATTTCCTAATTTACCAACACCGCACACCCCTGTAAACGCTAAAAAAAGACAGTTCCGGATTAAATGTATCAATCCGGAACTGCCATTTGATAACCAGGCACTCACTCGGTGGTGCCGTAGAATTTTCTGTCGAGTCAGATGCAAGAAAGACTTACTCAGCGGCGGGAGCCTCAGCGGGAGCTTCTGCAGCGTCCTCGCTTACGACTACGAATGCCACCTCAGTCTCAACTTCCTTATGGAACTTGACATTGGCCACATACTCGCCTACAACCTTCACGGGCTGCTTCACACTGATGATCTTGCGGTCGACTTCATGGCCGAGCTTGGCAAGAGCCTCTGCGATCTGAGCAGGGCCTACCGAGCCATAGACTGTGCCGTTGGCACCTGTCTTTGCCACAATCGAAAGCTTCAGACCCTCAATAGCCTTGGCGGCAGCCTCGGCCTCAGCCTTAAGGGCTGCGATCTTGTGGGCACGCTGCTTGAGGTCCTCCTTAAGCTGCTTGAGGGCAGCGTCAGAAGCTATGATGCACTTTCCCTGGGGAATGAGGTAGTTACGTCCATAACCGTCCTTCACTTCCACCACATCGTCTTTATAGCCGAGTCCGACTACATTCTCTTTAAGAATAATCTTCATTGTATTGTCGTATTATGAAAGTGAAACGTTTTTACTTCATCAAGTCTGTCACGTAGGGCAGAAGAGCAAGATGACGCGCACGCTTTACGGCCTGTGCCACACGACGCTGGAACTTGAGGCTTGTGCCGGTGATGCGACGGGGAAGGATCTTACCCTGTTCGTTAAGGAACTTCTTGAGGAATTCGGGATCCTTATAGTCGATATACTTGATGCCGCTACGCTTGAAACGACAATATTTCTTCTTCTTGGTGTCTACCGACAACGGAGTGAGATAACGGATTTCGCTATTGGCTGCCATGATTAGTTCTCCTGATCTTTAGCCTCGGCCACTGCCTCGGCGGGTTTCTCGTTTGCTTTGCTTGCTCTCAGATTGCGACGCTTCTCAGCATACTCAGCCGCATACTTGTCGAGACGGAATGTCAGGAAACGAATCACGCGCTCATCACGACGATAAGCAGTATCAAGTTTCTTGATCAGGGTGGGATCACCTTCGAACTCGATCAGGCTGTAGAAGCCTGTGGACTTCTTCTGAATGGGATAAGCCAGCTTCTTAAGGCCCCATTCTTCTACATTGACAATCTTGGCGCCGTTCTCCTCGAGAAAGCCCTGGAATTTGCCAACCGCTTCCTTCATCTGTTCATCAGACAAAACGGGAGTTAAAATGAAAACGGTTTCGTAACGATTCATAGTTGTTTTTGTATTGATTAAATCGAAGTCTCCCCGCAATGCGGAAAAACCTCGGCAAAATTACTGCTTTTTTGGGAATTTACCAAATAATTCAATGTTAAATTATTGTCATAAGTCGCTCTTAAACATTCACGAACATATATAGTACCATCCTCACGCCGGCAGTTTGGTTACGGACTGAAGGAGCTTGGAGAACTAAGCGGTCGAAGGATAAGAGCGGAAAGACAAATACGACGACTGTATCGGTCGGATGCAGTCGTCGTATTTAATGTCGATGTCCGGGATAGCCTGGAGAGGCTTCATCGATTACTCTGCCACCATTATTTTCCGTGTACCGCCATCAGGATGGACCGCGATTACGAATCCCTTCAGCGCTTCATTTTCCAAAGCCGCACCTTGCAAGTCAAAAATCCTGACACCTGTCGCCGAACCACGGAAGAGCACCCTGCCGTCATTCACTTCAAAGCAGTCAGTATCAATCTCGGGATCGGCCAGTCCGAGAGCTTTGCGTCCGTATCCGGCAGAAACAGAGTTAAGTACGCGACCATCGGCAGCAGCTACAAGCGCTATAACCACCCGGCACTTCACCATGTCAATCACTTCCTGAGGTATTTCAGTCTCAAGTGTGAGCCTGTACTCCCGGCCCCCTTCAACATCATTGGGCAGCAGACCGGCACGGCCAAGAAATCCTCCTTCTCCGACACCACGCGCCACGGCAGGCAGGAGGTACTGCACTTTTGAATCGAAGCCCGACCATGAAGCCATTACAGGATCCGTCTGCCCGGAATAATAGTTCTGCTGTATTCCGGGGAGATCGTATTCCGTTACGACCGTGAGGATGTTCCAGTCCACATCGTGTTGGTTGAGTGTCGGCACGACGCTGATGTCTGTCGTCATGGTCCGGACATCTTCATTCAGAGTGAACGCATTCACATATATGCCGGCCTCCGCAGGCTCATTCAGCTGACGCTCCACGACATCGGCGAATGTCTCATTCCCTTCGCGGGAGGTGAAGCTCAGGAATCCTGTCGATGAATCAGCCACAAGGGGAGCGAGCATGACATTGCCTCGGTCCACCCGTCCCGTGGGATAGGCCGAGAAGCCCATGAATCCTATATAAGACTCAAATGAATAGCTGTCGTCGTGATGGATACTTATCTCATTCACCCGCCCGGGATACGTAGCGGCGAGATATTCAAGCGCCACGAATCCCGACGGGCAGAATCCGCACCATTCACCCGTGCCTTCTTCAACCAGCACTCCTCTCTCGGCCTGGAACACAGGATTGGCCACACGCAGCGGAAGCCTCTGGGTTTCGTCGCCAAGAGTGACGGTCAGTATCAGGTCGTTGACTTCGCCGGGTATGAGGCTGCACGGCCGATGGAACGTGAAATGACGTGTATCCCCTTTTCCAAGGTTGAGATCTCCGATCGTCATTCTGTCCGTCTCATCCGATCCTTCAAGGCTGTATTCCGCCACAAGCCCGGAGTAAGTCACGTCATTGTTGACCATGACGTCAAAACTTATCTCGACAGGCCCGTCGCCCACTACGCTTGACGGCACCGATGACGAAAGAGTGAAATTGCCTCGGTACTCCACACAGATGTCATCCACGAATATCGCTGACCCAGCCTCATTCGTATTGGCGAATGCGATATAGACGTCCTTGCCTGCAAAAGCGCTCAACGGCAATTCGAAATACTCCCAATCACCTGAAAGCCTGTCTTCCAACCGTCCGGGATTGAGCTTACGGTCAAACACCAGTTCTGCTTCATTCTTAAGTCGGGCCATAGTCTGCGCGTCAAGTTCGCCGAAAGGTGTATCTTCCACCCATACATACACCTTCAGGCGATCATCCGCCGAGAGCCGATACGACTGGGCCTTGAATGTCAGGTAATCGTATTCATTGGTGATGCTGAGGCGCGGGAGCACCATCCAGTCATCGGAAGTACCCGCTTTTGTGTAAGAGGAAGTAGCGGCGGCGCAATAATCGAAATCATCCTCATCCCGCACCGAAAAATTCCAAGGGGTATTGTCGGCATCGAATCCCCATGCCTCCATCTCAGGCGTCGGACTCAGATGGTCGCCTTCATATTGCAGGAAATTGTACAGCGACTGATTGGGATTTGAGAAATCGTCGAAAAACAGGATATTACCGTTCTGCTGGGTGGGATTCAACACATAGGCACCTTGAAAAGCCACGGAAATCTCTTCGTTGGCGCATCGGCCGAGCTGATCAGTGAATGCCCCTTCTTCCACCACCACTATGTATTCCTTTCCTTTGGCCAGAGTGCGTCGTGCCGGAGGATAAAGGCCTACACGGTCGCCGTCGATCGCTATATTAAGATAAGTAAGGGGTTTATCGGAATCCTCCTGATACAAATAGGCAGCAGCCTTTTCAGTGGCAAGCACGTGCATTCCGAAGTCGAGGACCACCATTGAATATGTCGAGAGTTCGGCCAGCGAGGACTCAGGTTCCGGAGTAATCGTTTTCGGAGCAAGGGGCACATCCTCACGCCCGACATAGGGTATACTTTTCCCGGGCATCACGTACTTGTCCGATGCCGAGGTAAAAAGCCCCTCCGGCAATACAAGGACATAGTCAGTTCCCTCCTCGAGAAGCACATCCGGGAAATTAAGCGTAAAGCGTCTTCCACCCTGACTGCTTTCGACGGACGCCGCACGGGCCACTTCAGTGTCACCTTTCATGAGTACGGCACTCTTATTCGGATCATGCTTTGCCGCCACATCAAACTCCACCGTTATATGTTCAGGGCGCGACAGCACTGCACCTGCCTCAGGAGCCACTTTTGCCTCAGCCATCAGGTTGACCTTTAAGGCCGCGTCGAAAAAGCTTTCCGGTAGCTTCGCCGATATGGCCGTAGTACGGTAACCGGGCTGACATAGGACTGTCCTGCGGTCGGCGGCCACATTAAACAGCGTGCCGAATGAATCGTATCCGGTCAGCTCGGCAATGTCAAGTCCGTAGAGCTGCCGCATCACGGTCTCAAGCCTCACATTCACCCCGTCGACCCTGACCGACAGGCCCATTCCCCTGCCGTCGTCACCTATCAACCCCCCGACTGATACGTAGTCTATCTTTCCATCCGGCACATGCAGCCGGAAAGGGGAATGGAAATCATCCCATGTTCCGTCAGGATTGACTTTTGTCCCGGTCCAACGGGCCGAGACCCATTCGCCGTTGTCGGACATCGAAGCGCCGGAGACATAGCAGTGTGCCGGTATGTCCGGGTCCTCGATCCAGTCATATGTCCGAGTTTCGGTATGATAAAGGAAATAGGCACACCCCCATCCGGGATAATTATGGTCGGTGGAGGCAAGCACATGCTTTCCGTCGGAAGACACCTTCCAGAACGCTATATTGGGTGATTGTCCCTGACTGATATGCGAGGTATAGTCCTCATCGTCGATGATGCCTTTCTCGTACATTTCGTCGTATGTTGGAAGCTGACCGAGAGTGACGCATTCTCCGTCATGCCATAGGGCAGGCTGAAAATACGTCATCGACCTCATAAGATAGCCGCAGGCCCACCGACCGTCGGGCGTGACATCATTTGCGAATCCGGTGTACGACCTCGTGTTGAAATCGAGCGGAAGGTCATGCCACTGCTCGTCCGCCAAGTCATAATATGCCGGAAGGTCGTCATAGGCTCCGAATATCTTGGTGCCGTCATCGGTTATGTCATATGGCGCGCAAATGTGAGGCGGACTCTGGGAAGGTATCAGAGGCAGCGATTCTATTTCCCCCGTCGTGAGGTTCATACGCTTAGGCACAGCATCCTCTTCATCAAACGACGGCATCCGGAATATTCCCCATGCTCCGTTTGACGACATACCGGCCACAAACCCCGCTCCCATATCATAGACAAAGATGCTGGCTTCCGGATTTACGTCCTCCGTCTCCGGAGCTCTTCCTTCTGCCTTCGGATTTGCTCTTCCCGCTTTCGGGTTCTCCCCATTCTCTTCCGGATGCCCGCCTTCTCTATCCTGAGAAATAAGGTTTCCGCCATAGGCAGCAAGCGCAAGACATGCCGGCATAAGGACAGCAATTGTAGATCGTTTCATGTTGTTGCAGTTAAATTCATTCGCGTCGGAAATACAGAATCATTTCCGGAAAAAGCACAATCGGACCCCATGGCGTCCATGAAATCCGATTGCATTTATCATATTTTACCTGTCAGGAACCGCAGAGACTATTCTTTGATAAGATAGTCCGCCACTTCTTCCGGACGGAAGTTGCCTATAAAGTCAGCATGCTTGGCCACTTCGGCCTGGGCATAGTTGACGTAGACATGGAGACTCTTGCGGAAGCTCTCATCACGCTGGGTGTCTTCAAGAAGAAGATAGCCCATGATGATGTTGCCGGCCATCTCCACAAGGCGGCGAGCCATGAAGTCCTGATAGCCCGAATCCTTGACACCTGTCACGCTCTGCACGGCGTTGGCGTACTGCTGGGTCATGAACACGAGCGTGTTCTTTACAGCCTCGTCCTCAGGCACGACCTGTTCGGCCTCCATCTCACGGATCTTGTTGAGGTATGTGCCGGTAGTGACGTGGCGGATGGCCGCCACTACCTGCAGCTGTGTCGTGCCCTCATAGATGCTGGTGATGCGGGCGTCACGGTATATGCGCTCGCAGGCATAGTCCTTCATGAAGCCCGATCCTCCATGAATTTGGATGCAATCGTAGGCGTTCTGATTGGCATACTCGGAAGTCATGCCCTTGGCAAGCGGAGTGAAGGCATCGGCGAGTTTATTATAGTACTTGGCCTCCTTCTTCTCCTCAAGCGTGAGGGGACGCTCCTTGGCGATATCGTCATATACCTTATACATGTCGACGTAACGTGCGCAGGCATAAAGAAGCGTACGGCTTGCATCGAGCTTGGCCTTCATCATGGAAATCATCTCAGCCACAGCCGGGAACTCGATTATGGCTTTGCCGAACTGCTTGCGGTCCTTGGCATAAGCCAGAGCCTCGCGGTAGGCCACTTCGGAGAGGCCCACGCTCTGGGCGGCGATACCGAGACGCGCGCCGTTCATGAGGGCCATCACGTATTTGATGAGGCCCAGCTTGCGGCTGCCTACGAGTTCGGCAGGAGCATCCTTATAGGTAAGTTCGCATGTCGGGCTCCCCTTGATACCCATCTTATTCTCTATGCGGCGTACGTTGACGCCCCCATTGCGCTTGTCATAGATGAACATCGACAGGCCACGTCCGTCATGCGATCCCTCCTCGGAACGTGCAAGCACGAGGTGAATGTCGGCATCACCGTTGGTGATGAAGCGTTTCACTCCATTGAGCACCCATGAGCCGTCTTCCTTTTGAGTGGCCTTGAGCATGACGCTCTGAAGGTCAGAGCCGGCATCGGGCTCCGTGAGGTCCATCGACATTGTCTCACCGGCGCATACACGGGGGATATAACGCTGCTTCTGGTCTTCATCGGCAAACTCATAGATAGTCTCGGCACAGTCCTGCAGACCCCAAAGGTTCTCGAAGCCTGCATCCGCACGGCTTACGATGTCGGCGGCCATTATGTAGGGAGTGATGGGGAAATTGAGGCCGCCGAGGCGTCGGGGCATGGCCATGCCCATCAGGCCTGCCTTGCGTGTGGCCTCAAGATTCTTCTGAGTGCCTTCGGCATAGGTGACGCGGTTGTTCTCCACCTTGGGTCCGTTATGGTCGACATCCTCGGCATTCTCAGCCACGATATCACCGCAGATCTCGCCTACGATTTCCAGCACGCGGTCATAGTTGTCCTGAGCGTCGGCATAATCACGCGGTGCGTAGTCATACTTGTCGGCATCAGCATAGTCGCGCTCCTTAAGAGCCACGATCTTCTCCATCATCGGATGGGTGAGATAAAGCTTAAGTGCCGGATTGTCTGTATAGAAATTAGCCATGATGCTTATTTACTTCGAATTCTTTTTGTAATATTTGATGAGTTTGGGCACGACGTCTTCCATCTTGCCGGTGATGACGATATCGGCGATCGTATTGATCGGAGCGTCGGGATCCTCATTGATGGCGATGATAAGGGAGGAGTCCTGCATACCTGCGATATGCTGGATCTGGCCTGAAATGCCACATGCGATATAGAGTTTCGGACGTACCGTCACTCCGGTCTGGCCAATCTGACGGTCATGGTCGATCCAGCCTGCGTCGACAGCAGCACGACTGGCACCGAGTTCGCCGCCGAGTGTGTCGGCAAGTTTCTGGAGAAGCTCGAAGTTTTCCTTGCTGCCTACTCCATAACCGCCGGCCACGATAATCGGGCTACCCTTGAGGTTGACCTTGGATTTCTCCACATGACGGTCAATGATATCCACTACATAGTCGGTCGGATCGGTGTATTTCTCCACATCGAGGTCCACGACCTCTCCCTTGTAGTCCTCGTCGCGCACCTCTTTCTTCATCACGCCCTCACGCACTGTGGCCATCTGCGGACGGCAATCGGGGTTTACAATCGTAGCCACGATGTTGCCTCCGAATGCGGGACGGATCTGGTACAGGAGGTCCTTGTATTCCTTTCCTGTCTTGACGTCGGTATAGTCACCGATTTCTAGCGAGGTGCAGTCTGCCGTAAGACCGCTGTGCAGCGCCGAGCTCACACGCGGTCCCAGGTCACGGCCGATTGAAGTAGCGCCCATGAAGGCGATACGCGGCTCAATCTCCTTGAAGAGGTTGATGAGTATCGAGGAATGAGGAAGTGAGGTATAGGGATAGAGGCGCTTGTCCTCGACTTTGTAAAGTGTGTCGACACCATACGGGAACACCTGCTTCTCGATATCCTTAAGGTCATCTCCGGCCACTACAGCCTCAAGCTTGATGCTAAGTTTGTCGGCAAGCTGGCGGCCCTTGGTAAGGAGTTCAAGGCTCACGTCAGCAATCTTGCCGTCCTCGTATTCGCAATATACGATAAGGTTATTCTTGTCTGCCATTTTCGTGGAGTAGTATTATATTACCCGATGGTATGGTTCGTAATCAGTTCTTTAATGAGATCCTCAAGGGCTTCATCGGTATTCTCTACCTTGCGGGCTTCCTTGGCGGTGAACACCACGTTCTCGATGCTTTTGACCTTTGTGGGAGAGCCTGCGAGACCGCACTGCTCAAGGTCAGCCTCGACCGTAGCTGCGTTCCATTCGCCGATTTTCAGGTACGGACGCGCTTCTACGAATTCCTTGGCGGCCTCGTCGGCACCGACTTCGCTGGGCACGGCGGCCCGCTTGTATTTCATTACCGCCTTGGCGTTGCGCGGACGGCATTCGTCGGCCGATCCATTGACAGTAATCACCACGGGATACGGAGCCTCCACTGTCTCGACACCGCTTTCGATGCGACGCTTCACAGTGACCTTTCCGTCTTCTGCCTTTAAGACTTCTTCGGCATATGTCACCTGCGGAAGACCAAGCTTCTCAGCCACCTGCGGACCCACCTGGGCTGTGTCGCCGTCAATGGCCCGGCGACCCCCGAGAATCAAGTCGAAGTCGCCGATTTTCTTTACGGCGGCACTCAGGGCATAACTTGTGGCAAGTGTATCCGAACCGGCGAAAGCACGGTCGGAAAGCACCACTCCGTTGTCGGCGCCGCGATAAAGGCCTTCGCGTACAATCTCCGCAGCACGTGCGGGACCCATGGTGAGCAACGTCACCTTAGTACCGGGATACATTTCTTTCAGCTTCAAGGCCTGCTCCAACGCGTTGAGGTCTTCAGGATTGAAGATGGCGGGCAGTGCGGCGCGGTTGACTGTGCCGTCAGCCTTCATGGCGTCTTTTCCCACGTTACGCGTATCGGGTACCTGCTTGGCCAGGACGATGATATTTAAACTCATGTCGATACTGTTGTTATATTGTTGTTGTTTTTGCAGTATTACAGCGTCCCTCATCCTGCCCGGTCCCCTGTTGAGGGCGAGGGGCATGAACGCTAATATCTGCAAAATTAATAAAAATCCCTTATATTAAATTATATAATTCTAATTTATTTTGCCCCCAGCGAGCGATAAAGTGAGGAGAGGATGCCGGTAAGCAATGTCCGCTGCCTGTCGACACTCTGCTCAAGTTCGTCGATTTCCCGGGTCATGGCCCGGCTTCCCTGACGCGCGAAGTCAAGACGCATCTCCCGAAGGCGCACCATATCAGTGTCGTACTTTTTCCGGGCCGCCACATATTCATCCACAATCTTTTTCTGGGCCGCGGTCTCGACGTCGTCGGCCGAATAGATGTACCTTCCTTTTCCGAGGGGAATCTCGCAGTCATGGCGTCGGGGTTGCTGACCGGGCTGAATCCTGCGTATTTCAGCCGCAAGATTCTTATAATAGGCCTCATCCTTTCTTGTCCCGGGGGATGGTTCAGCATCTTCGTCAGCCGTCTCGTCATCCGCCGTGCCATCCTCATCCCCGTCACCATCTGCCCCCTCTTCATCTTCAGGAGATGTCCAGGTAAGCCGGATGTCGTCAAGTCGGGCCCGAAGACGTTTTTCATCGTCATCAGCCATAAGGTTGACGCGTGTCTCAGGTAATTCGTAGACGTACAGGGTTATCATGCCGTCAGGAAGGAAATGCCTGTCTGTAGCCCACCATCCCACTCCGTTTTCCTCATCTATGGCAAGGACATAGTCGTCAGCCGATGAATTGAAGGGTATGCCTGCATTTACCGGCTGCAGGTATTCCCCCGTCAGCGGATCGCGTGAAGCTATAAAGATGTCGTAGCCCCCCATCGTACCGGAGCCGTTGGAGGCAAAGTACAATGTAGTGCCGTCAGCGGAAAGGAACGGATTTATGGCATCGCCGTCCTCTCCAAGGAAGTCAGGGAGTTCGCGGGGGTCGGAAAGCGTGCCGTCCATCAGAAGCGTAGCCTCGGTCAGACGGTACAACCCCGTTGAGTCATTGACAGCGCTCCACATCATCTCATCGCCCGATTCGGTAATGAAGGCCGATGGTCCGAGATCTTCATCGTCGGCATCTATGGGCAGTGACATCGGCTCCACTACCCTGCCTGCTGAAAGCGGAAGCCGCAGATGCTTGTAGAATTCCTTCAACGGCACTTTCACCGCATCTATCACAACTATGTCCTGCTGACGCCCGAATTGCAGTATGGCTTCCTTAAGGTCGGCTTCATCATACTCGAATTCAGAATCCAGAGGTTTGCGGCTCTTCTGTTTCTGGGCTTTGTACTTGCCGAACATCTGTTGGGCTTTCTGGAAATCGTAATCAAGCATGGCCAACCGTCCGAGATAAAGGAACGCGTCGGCCACCCCTTTTGACGATGCTTCCGTGAAAGCAAGCACAGATTCCCGTCGCATCCCCGGTATATTGTACTTGGCCTCCCCTATGGCCTCATAGAGTTCGCCTGTGTTTTCAGTCGATCCGTCCGCCAGTTCGGCTTCCACCATACGCGCCGCCTCCGCATAATGCCCGACATCAAGGGCCTCACGTATTTCCTCCATCGTATAGGGGTATCCGCTTAAAGCAGTCAGAGCCGTCACCCCGAGGGTGATGGCTCCGACTTTACTATATCTGTTGTTTATCATACTTGCATTATTGTTAGAGAAGAGGTGTTTTACCTACAGTCCGTGCGAGCCATTCGCATCACTCGCTCTTCGGTGAGCCTTATTCCTCGCCCTGGTCCTGAGGCTCCTTAGGGAGAGTCCACTTCAGCATAAGGTAGCCGAGGATACCGGCGATTATCGAGCCGAGCAGGATACCGAGCTTAGAGTCGTTGAGCAGCTTTGACCCTTCCGGGAAGCTAAGGGTGGCGATAAAGATGGACACAGTGAATCCGATGCCTCCCAGCATCGAGACAGCGGCCATCCTGGGCCAATTGCCCCCTTCGGGCATAGGCACGACCTTCGTCTTGATGAAAAGCCACGAGAACGAGAATATACCAAGGAACTTACCGAGTACAAGACCGCAGATTATCGAAAGGCTGACTCCGGCATAGGCGTCGGCAAGGGTCATGCCGTTGAACCATATTCCCGCGTTAGCGAAGGCGAAGAGCGGAAGGATAAAATAATTCACCAGCGGATGAAGGGTGTCTTCAAGATCCTGCAAGGGAGAGATGACCTTATCCGAAGCCGATTCGATGCGCTTGAGCCAGTCCATCTGCTTATGTCCGAGAAGCGTGCGGCTTTCGAGGTCAACCTCCTCGTCGGCGGCGAAGTGGGATATGTTCTCTCGGATGGTCTTGATGAAGCCGGCCGGTGCGTTAACAGGCACAGCCGGCACACAGAATGCCACAAGTACTCCGGCGATAGTGGGATGGATGCCTGCGTTGAGGAAGAGGAACCATACGGCCAGTCCGAAAATGATATAGAACATCTTCGACTGTATCTTCATCCATGCACCGCACACGGCAAGGATGACGAGTATGCATGCCGCCGCGATAAGCATCGAGAAGTCGATCTGCGAAGTATAGAAGATCGCGATGACCAGAATACCGCCAATGTCATCGACCACGGCGAGAGTGGTAAGGAATATCTTAAGGCCGATAGGCACCCGCTTGCCAAGCATGGAAAGCACTCCGAGCGAGAAGGCGATATCCGTAGCCATAGGTATCGCCATGCCCCCCTGGTAGTCAGTGCCGTTGGCAAGAGCGTAGTAGATCACCACCGGCACTATCATGCCTCCGCATGCACCGATAATCGGCAGAAGGGCCTTACGGAAAGAGCTGAGCTCCCCTACAAGCACCTCACGCTTGATTTCAAGACCGACACTGAAGAAGAACACTGCCATAAGGGCGTCATTGATGAAGGCCGCCAGACTCATGGGGTGTCCCATATGGGAGAAAAGGTTGAAATCGCCTATCTGCAGGCGTACTTCGTTGGTCCATAGCCAGGCGTACAGGTCGTGAGTGGCCGGGAGATTGACGAAGAGTAGAGCCAGAGCCGTGGCAATCATCAGCATATTGCCTCCGCTGGCGAGGTTTTTCAGCGTCTTGCGCGCTGTATACATCACTTCTGACATATCGCTTTACTTTATAGGTGGGTGAGTTTTATGGTTTTTATTTCACTCTGCGGCATGCGGACACAGCTTTGTCAGTCAAGCTTAAGCACCGCTAGGAATGCCTTCTGGGGCACTTCCACACTTCCTATCTGCTTCATGCGCTTCTTACCGGCCTTCTGCTTTTCAAGCAGCTTGCGCTTTCGGGAGATGTCACCTCCGTAGCACTTCGCCGTCACGTCCTTACGCACGGCTTTAATCGTTTCGCGAGCTATTATTTTCGCTCCGATAGCCGCCTGGATCGCTATGTCGAACTGTTGACGCGGTATCAGCTCCTTGAGTTTCTCACACATGCGGCGTCCGAATCTCACTGCGTTGTCGGCATGGGTGAGGGTCGACAGCGCGTCGACACTCTCCCCGTTGAGCAGAATATCGAGTTTCACGAGTTTCGACTCCCGGAATCCGTTGAGGTGATAATCAAACGACGCATATCCCTTGGAGATGGACTTGAGTTTATCATAGAAGTCTATCACTATTTCTCCGAGGGGAAGGTCAAAGGTCATTTCCATTCGGTTGCCTGAAATATACTCCTGCTTCACGAGCTCGCCGCGCTTGCCAAGACAAAGAGTCATTATGGGTCCGATGTAGTCTGCCTGCGTAATGATAGTGGCGCGGATATACGGCTCCTCGATATGGTCGATCAAGGTAGGCTCGGGAAGTCCGGAAGGATTGTGCACTTCAATCGGAGCATTTCCCTTCTTGTCGAATACGAGATAGCTTACGTTGGGCACAGTAGTGATGACCTCCATACCGAACTCACGGCTAAGGCGCTCCTGCACGATTTCCATATGCAGCAGTCCGAGGAAGCCGCAGCGGAAGCCGAATCCCAGGGCTGCGGATGACTCAGGCTGGAAGGTAAGCGAGGCATCGTTGAGCTGAAGTTTTTCGAGAGAGGCCCGAAGATTCTCGAAATCTTCCGGATCAATCGGATATACACCGGCGAATACCATCGGCTTAACTTCCTCGAATCCTTCGATGGCCTCCTTACAGGGAGTGGCGACGTGTGTGATGGTATCGCCCACCTTCACCTCTTTCGATGTCTTGATGCCTGAAATGATGTATCCGACATTGCCGGCGGAAAGTTCTTTCTTAGGCACCATATCGAGTTTCAGTACTCCGATTTCATCGGCATGGTATTCCTTTCCCGTGGCCACGAATTTTACGTAATCGTCCGTTCGGAGTGTACCGTTGAGTATCTTGAAATAGGCGATAATGCCTCTGAAAGGATTGAATACCGAGTCAAATATGAGGGCCTGTAGCGGTGCCTGCGGGTCGCCTTTTGGAGCGGGCACCCGCTCCACTATGGCTTTCAGCACCTCATCCACCCCCATGCCGGTCTTTCCCGAAGCTCGGATGATGTCCTTACGGTCGCACCCAAGAAGGTCTACGATCTGATCCTCCACTTCATCCGGATTGGCCGATTCGAGATCACACTTGTTGATTACCGGGATTATCTCAAGATCGTTGTCGATGGCCATGTAGAGGTTGGAGATGGTCTGTGCCTGAATACCCTGCGTGGCGTCCACAATCAGGAGTGCACCCTCACATGCGGCAATCGATCGGGAGACCTCATATGAAAAGTCCACATGTCCCGGGGTGTCGATCAGGTTGAGCACATAGTCCTCGCCGTCCTGCCTGTAGTTCATCTGTATGGCATGTGATTTGATGGTGATGCCGCGCTCGCGCTCCAGGTCCATGTCATCGAGCACCTGCGCCTCCATATCCTTGGCGGCGATGGTGTTGGTGTATTCAAGAAGTCGGTCGGCCAGGGTTGACTTTCCGTGGTCAATATGGGCGATAATACAGAAGTTTCGGATATTTTTCATTCTAATGCAACGTATAATGTCACTTCGCTCCATGACGATGGAGTGAAGCCGCCACGCCATATAAGGCATATTGGCGCATTCAAATTGCAAAAATACAAAAAATCTTCAATACTCCCCTCTTTTCCAATTATCTTTTAGATATTAAAAGAGGACCCCTTAATAATAGGAGCCCTCTCGGTATAAGTCGTATGGAGTAATTCGTATTACCTACGGATCATTACCTTGGATGCCTTGCCGCCGACTACCTTCACGTAGATGCCATCGGCAGGGTTGTCCACACGTGCGCCCTGGAGGTTGAAGTACATTGCGTCGACTGCTACTTCAGCCACTTCCTCGACGCCGGCACCATCCTCACAAGTCATCTTTACCGTATAGACATCGCCGCTGAAATCGAAGTCGAAAGTATAAAGATTGTCGGGAGATCCATCGACGATCGACATGTTGCCACCTTCAGTAAATAGGGTGTACTCGGTGTTAGCCTCAAGATCTGCACCGGCGGTGTACCATCCCTGACCGAGCGCTCCTTTCACAAGCACGAACTTGAACTCGCCTGATGCGACCCTGTCGCTCTTGATCTGAGCCGTACCGTCTTCTTTCACTTCAACGGTTGCAGCCTCGTCGGAGGCGTCCCAGCTGTTGAAGTCACCTGCGAGAGAAATTATCCAGCCATCGAATCCTTCAGTGGGGAATACAGTCTGGTTGCCTGTCACAGTCAGAGTCATGGCGGCCATGTCAAGAGTGAAGGTGTAGGTGCCGCCGTAGATGAAGAAGTTCTGACAGTCGGTGTCAGCGATACTCATCGCGGAATCAAGCACCACATCGGCTTCGCCGGCGGAAGCGTACCAACCCACCTGCTGGTCGTCGGTGTCCCGGGAAAGGTCGAGGACTTGAATGCCGAAGTTACCGGAGACGACCTCTGCGTCAGCGAGCACATACTTGCCGTCTGTAAGGGTAAGCTGCTCCCCGAGCCAGGTAGCGCCGTTGAAGATGTTGCCGAAGATATTGTAGACAAGATCATCGCCGGATTCGCCGCCACCGTTGCCGACTGTAGCCACAGTCAGGGTCGCTGTATCCAGATTGAAGGTAAGTGTAAGGTTTTCACCTCCCTCGGCAAGGGAAATATTGCTGCTGGAGTTATATGACAGCACTGTGGGGGTGTTAAGCTCCATCGCTTCTTCTCCAAATGATAAGCCGTAGTTCACCTTACCCCAGTTGGCGTCAGCGATTTTGAATGAATCCGTGGCATCGATGGTCTTGCCCGTAAGGGTATACACCACTCCGTCGGTCGTGGAGAATTTCCAGTCGTCATCGACTCCGAAATTGTCGGTCATAGTGCCACGCACATAGATTTCATGGATTATAGGCCCTGTCGGTGCGGCCACGTCGGCTTTGAATGTCGCCGTCTTAAGGTCAGTGGGCATACTCACCGTCCAGTTGGCTTCATACGGAAGGAGAATGTCTGAATCTCCTAAACCAAGGCCGACTGTGAATTCCTGCTCCACCGGAGCATCCTCGCTCAGACAAAGCGCAGCGGCGTTAAATTCAGGCCAATCACCTTTCTGGGTCGACATCTTGAATGTTGTTGTCACATTGAAGGTGTAGACACCGTCTACAGCCTCCACCGTCACAGGGTCCTCCGGATCCCAGCCATAGTCTCCGCCAGTCACATAAAGCTGGGCATTCGCAGCCATGGTCATGCTTCCGGCCAAAAGACACGCATAGAGTTTTTTCATGTTGTTTAGGTAAAATATATTAAGAATGTAAGAATAACGTCAATCTATTCAGAGGTAGGTTTCCATAATGTCCATGATGCCCGGGGAAGTACCGAGGCTCCTACGCCAAATCGCTACAAAATTAAAATATTGTAATTTCCTCACAAAAAAATTAACACATTTTAACTCATGGATATTTCTCTTACTTATTATTGAAATGCGTCATGGCAAACGACATGCCACTCAAGGCATAAGCCTTGACAGCATCGACCGCCACATCCAGACGTCCGGGCATTTTCTCGGTCTCTTCCTGAGGAAAGCGTCCGAGGACATAGTCAATCTGTCCTCCCCGGGGAAAGTCCGAACCGATTCCGAATCTCAGACGTCCGTATGCCTGCGTACCGAGTTCGGACGCAATATTCTTAAGGCCGTTGTGGCCTGCGTCCGATCCTCCCGTACGCATCCGTATCGCGCCAAACGGAAGAGCGAGATCATCCACGAGCACGAGCAGGTTTTCCAAAGGGAGCTTCTCCTTATTCATCCAGTATCTTACGGCTACCCCGCTGAGGTTCATGAATGTCGAGGGTTTAAGCACCATCAGTTCACAGTTCTTGACCCTCACCTTAGCCATATCGCCATAACGGCAGGATGCGAAGCTTCCTCCGCACGATTCCACAAGCCGGTCAGCGATCATGAATCCGATGTTATGACGCGTGCCAACATATTCAGGCCCTATGTTTCCGAGCCCGACAATCAGGTACTTCTTCATATTGATATTCCGATTGTCTTTTTCCTTCTTCGCTGCACCACCCAAAAGTGGGCGCAGGAATGGAAAAAGTCGAAGGAGGCACCCGGCGTCGCGGGAGCCCCCTTCATGTAGTTTCTTTTCCAAGCCGGGATTACTTGTCGGCCTTTGCTGCGGCACCACGTGCTGCACGGGTCAGCTGTACGGCGCACACCACTGCATTCTTGGCATTCATCAGTTCGAGACCCTCGAAAGAGAGATCACCCACCGACATGGACTTGCCAAGGCCAAGGTTGTCGACATTCACCACGAGACGCTCGGGGATTTCGGTATAAGGAGCCTTCACCTTAAGCTTACGCATGGAAAGAGTGAGCTTACCACCGGCCTTCACACCCTCGGCATGGCCCTCGATCTGTACGGGCACTTCCATGATGATAGGCTTTTCGGGCGACACCTCAAGGAAGTCGATGTGGAGCACAGTGTCCTTTACGGGCTGGAACTGGAGGTCCTTAAGCACAGCCTTCTTCATGTCGCCGTCGATGTCGAGGTCAATCTCGAAGATGTCGGGAGAATAGATAAGCTTACGTACATCCTCGTTGGATACCACTATGTCTGTGGTGATCAGGCCGCGCTTCTCATCGATGGCCACCACCTTCTGACCCTCTTTCAGTTCGCCGGTATAGGGAAGCTCTACGATTTTGCCGCCATTGAGCACTGCGGGGATAAGTCCTTCCTTGCGGAGGGCCTTCACTGATTTCTTACCAAGTTCTGTACGGGGCTTGGCCTTAAGTTCAAATCTCTTCATTTTAATCAAGTTGTTTTTGTGTTACTCAAATAGACCCGGTCGTGCTTCTTGCATGCCGAATCATTCCCATCACACGGGATGGAATACATTCCACGTTGCAAAATTAGCACTTTTTCCCGACACCTCCAAATAATAACCGTCATACGGACAGGAATTTTCTGATTCCGGATTTTTTAAGTATTTTTGTAGTCCGTTCTCCCGCCCGAAAAATCTGACAATCTTTATCCGCAATGACCCCATTCCTTAAATGCGTCGCCACAGCCTATACCTCTGATCCGGAGGCCAGAGAACTTCTTCCGGACACGTGGTTTGTATTTCCCAACAAACGCGCCGGGACATTCTTCCTGAAGCATATGCGCGACATTTCGGGGGGACTTGGTTTCGCACCTATGGTCACGACCATCACCGACCTTGTCACTGAAATGTCAGGACGCACGGTCAACACCCGCATTGACTCCATCTTTCTTCTGCACAAATGCTATCGGGAAACCATAGGACCTCGGCTCTCCCCCGAGACACGGGAAGAGCTCACCTCCTTCGATTCGTTCCGCCGTTGGGGTGAGACCATCCTTCGCGACTTCAATGAGGTCGACATGCATATGGCAGATGCGGAGGCCCTGTTCAAGAACCTTTACGACTTCAAAGTCATATCCACTCCATTCCTTACCGAGGAGCAGCGTGCCGTAATGGAGGAGTATTTCGGTTATAAACCCGCAGGATATGACACCGACCGGTTCTGGCAGAAATTCGGCCTGCGCCTTACCGAAGACAGCCCCGAGGCATCAATTGCCGACACGGAGGCAGACGTGGTGAAACCCACCCAGAAGTTCATTCAGCTATGGAGAGCCCTGGCTCCCCTTTACACAGCCTTCCACAAGGCTCTGGCCGATCAGGGGCTTACCACTTCAGGAGGGGCCTACCGCCTTGCAGTCGAGAGACTCCGCCAGGCCATCGATGAAGGCCATGACGCTGTGTCACGCCTTGTCGGATGCCGGAAAATCGTTTTCATCGGCTTCAATGCGCTGTCGATGGCGGAACGCAATCTTTTCCTCGAATTAAAGTCTCTTGAGATTCCCGGCACCGACAGGCAGCCTATGGCCGATTTCATATGGGACGCCACCGGGCCGGTGCTCAATGACCGGCGCAATTCCGCCGGGAGATTCATCGCGCTCAACCAGCGTGATTTTCCGGCACCCGAATGGCTCCGCGATTATCTTAAGCCAAGCCGTACGAACTCTCTTCCCGAGCTGCTCCAGAGCGTGTCGTCGCCATCAAATGTGATGCAGGTGAAGATAGCCATGAACCGACTTTCGGAGCTGCATTCCAAAATCGGCGATGAACCTTTCGACAACGCCAGGGTGGCGATGGTGCTTCCTGACGAGAACCTTCTCCTGCCTCTCCTCTATTCCATGCCTCCAGCAATGAAAGACGCCAACCTCACTATGGGATATCCATTGCGACTGACGGCCGTCACTTCATTCATCGACCTTCTTCGGCGCATGCAGCTTGCCAGGCGCGACTCCATGGCATATGAGGGCTTCTCTTTCGAGGAATTCAAGAATCTGCTGGGTCACCCCTACTCCCACATGATCATAGGCTCACGCCGCATCATGGACTTTATCGACCAGTTCGAGAAACACCACATCTCGGTGGTCAAGGACTCGGACTTTAAAAAGCTCGGGAGTGCCGCAGAGACCATCTTCTCTCCCCTCCCTCAGGACGCATCACCCGGGAAGGTAATCGACTATCTCATCAAAGTACTTGAGCTTATAGATAAAGTCCTGCGGAACAAGGCTGTGAAAAAGGAAAGTAAAGACAACGGCTCGCTCGAACTGACTCACGTCGGAGAATGGATCGACGCACTCAAACGCCTTGACGACACTATTGAAGAATATGGCGTCAAGCTCAGTGTGGCCGGGACATTAGGGGAAGCCTACCGACTCCTTCAGGGTGAGGTGGTTCCCTTCAACGGAGAACCTCTCAAGGGGCTCCAGGTCATGGGCATGCTGGAAACCCGCGCCCTCGATTTCGATTATATCCTGATCGTCTCCGCCAATGACCATATAATACCCAAGCGGTCACGTCAGAGATCATTTCTTCCCAATGTGCTCCGTCGCGGCTACGGCCTCCCTCCCATCAACTATGTGGAATCCCTCTTCGCATATTATTTCTACCGCATGATCAGCCGCGCAAAGTCAGCGACCTTCATCTACGACAATCGCGACTCAAGTCTTGCCGGTGGCCCCTCAAGATACATCGAGCAGCTTGAACACATATATGCCCGCGGCCACGTGAAGCATATCGAATACAAATTCGATTTGAAATCCCGCGAAGCGACTCCCCACGTCATCGAGAAGACTCCCGACGTGATGGAGACTCTGGAGAAATTCCGCAATAAGGGCATTGCAGGCGATCGTAGATTCAATCTCTCCGCATCCACCCTCAGGCATTACATACAATGCCCCCTGAAGTTCTACCTCACTTCCGTCGTCGGGCTGAAGGATGATCCAGAAGTGATCGATACCGTCGATGCCATCACCTACGGCAACATCATCCACTCTGTAATGGAAAGGATACTTCTGGCCGACAGGGGGACAAGCGGCATATGGCTGGATCCACCCATACAGATAACCCGGGAATATCTCCAGGGGATACTGGATGACACCCGCAGCCTGCAGAATCTCATCCGACACGAGATCAACCGCCTCCACTATAAACTCGACAAGCTCGGAGAAAGCCTTGACCGGAAACTGGAAGAAGACACCGGGACAGTAGCCGAAACAGCCCTCGAACACATTACGGCCATAATCAAGTCCGACATGAAAGCGGCCCCGTTCAATCTTTACGGATGCGAGATACGAAGCGAACTGGACTATCCCATGGCCGACGGCAAGTCTGCCAACATGACCTATGCCATCGACCGTGTCGATGATGCGGGATGCATGAATCCATATGAAGTCCGGGTGGTGGATTACAAGACCGGTACTCCCCATATCGAGGCGGAATCTATGGATTCGGTCTTTTCATCCGACTACAGGGCGGCCAATATCCTCCAGCTTATGCTGTACTCGATGTTCCTCAACATGAGAAGAGTCGAGGAGGGTAAACATCCGCTTACGATTCACCCGGTCATCTATGACGTGCCACGCATTCATCTTGATAAAAAGAAAAAGGAGATTCCCAGGATATCCGGGCAGCCTGTAGTCGTGGAGCCCACGGAGAACGGACAATACGGTACGGCCGACGGAGCGGATGGGCCAGAAAACAATGGCACCGTATCGGTAATGGAGGCATTCCGTTCCAGATTCGACTCCCTGCTTGAGGAGATATTCTCGGATATGCCTTTCAAAGGGGACCCCAAGCCCGACAGATGCCGGTTTTGCATCTTTCAATCGTTGTGCAATTGAACTTTCCAGTTCCCCGGTAAGTTTAAAAGATAATAAGTTACTTATAACCCACCACATAAGCTTATCTTATGAAAAAGGAAACTATAGTGATCATAGGCGGCGGCTTCGCCGGAATCAATCTGGCCAAGAAGCTTGACCGTAAGCGCTTTGACATAAAGGTCATCGACCGCAATAATTTTCATTCCTTCCCTCCGCTATTCTACCAGATAGCCTCCTCGGCACTGGCCCAGAGCAATATATCCTTCCCGTTCCGCAGAGAGTTCAAGAAACTGAAGAACGTCTCTTACCACATGGGCCACGTAAAACAAATCGATGTCGAGGCAAAGACAATCACGACATCCTACGAGACGCTTACATACGACCGCCTCGTGATCGCCGCAGGCACGACCAACAACTTCTTCGGCATGGACAACCTGTATAAGGAGGTCTACTGCATCAAGACAATCGGAGAGGCCGACCATACACGTGACGAGATACTCGACCGCCTTGAACGCGGCGCCATGCAGAAGGATCCCAAACGGCGCAAGGAGCTGCTGAGCTTCCTTGTGGTCGGCGGCGGCCCTGCCGGAGTCGAGATAGCCGGCGCTCTCGGAGAGATGAAGCGCGATGTGCTTCCACGTGAATATCCGGAACTTGATCCGGCGGATGTCTCCATCACCTTGGTCGAAGGCACAGGCAAGGTGCTCGGCACAATGTCGGAGAAAGCGTCGGCCAAGGCCAAGAAATATCTTGAAGACCTCATGGTCGACGTGCGTCTCAACACCACATTGACCGGATATCAGGACAAGATGGTCAGCTTCGGCGACGGCCATCAGGAATACTGGGAGACCCTCATCTGGACCGCCGGCGTGCGTGGCGAGACCATGCCCGGACTCCCCGCTGAATGCGTGGCCCGTAACGGCCGTATATATGTCGATGAATTCAACCGTGTAAAAGGCCATGAGGATTCGATATGCGCCGTAGGCGATATCGCCCTTATGGAGACACCCGAGTTTCCTAAAGGGTATCCGATGGTGGCCCAGCCGGCCATACAGCAGGCCGCCAATCTGGCCAAGAACCTCAACAAGGGTGAGTTTACCAAGAAGTTCAAGTACTCCGACCGAGGATCGATGGCAACCGTAGGACGTAACCGTGCAGTAGCCGACCTTCCGGGATTCTCCTTCTCGGGCCGGATAGCCTGGTGGATCTGGATGCTGATTCACCTCGTAAGCATTCTGGGCATGCGCAACAAGCTCAACGTACTTCTCAACTGGATCTGGAACTATACCACTTACTCCACATCCCTGCGTCTGCTCCTGCGCCCGACAAAATATCCGATACGCAGACATTGGAGCGACTGACAGAATTCACTTCCGAAAATCAAGAGAAGCTTATGAAAATACACTTCAAGACATACCTTATTCCTGTGGCCATGATCATGGCCGCAGGAATCTCTTCATGTTCCGGCCTGAACGGAAATGCCTTTCCATGGAACAAGGGACAGCAATCCTCCGACGCCCAGTCCGAACCCGCCTCACTCCCCACCGACCGCGAACATATACGCCTCTCGCAACATAACGAGAAATCATTCACGGCCAAGGACCTCGAAGAAGGTGTGGTGACCGGCGACTGGGCCATCGAGGAGGTCAACGGCACTCCGGTAGTGGCGGAGTTTCCGGCATTCATAAAATTCGAGCCTTCCACCCATCGGATATACGGCAACAACGGATGCAACACCATCAATGCCTCTTATGTCTACAATCAGGAAGAGGGCACGATTAAATTCGAGAACATAGCGACCACAATGCGCCTGTGCGCCATGGAGGGGATAACCGACCTCGACATAAACGCGGCCCTTAACAACACCACCAACTATACCTGGGACCATCAGGCCGACGAGTATTACCTCTATTTCCGTGACCCGAACGGTATAGTACTGCTTAAACTAATGCACCAGAACTTTGATTTCCTTAACGGCAGCTGGCAGGTTGTGGCCATTGAGGATGATCCGGTCAATGACCCCGACATGAAACTCGTCATCGACGTCGATGAGAGGAAAATACATGGCAACACCGGATGCAATATCCTCAACGGCACTATGGAAATGGATATGGAGACTGCCAACACGCTTAACTTCCACGACATCCTCGTGACCCAGATGGAATGTCCCGACTCACAGAATCAGACACGCCTGATCGTGGCCCTCGAAGACGCCGCACACGCACGCCCCGTAGATTCGGACAAGGTCATCCTCCTGAATCTTCTCAAGAAACCGGTGCTTACACTTAAACGCCTCTGACACCAATGGACGAAGTAAGAGTAGACAAATGGCTCTGGGCCATGCGTGTGTTCAAGACACGCTCCATCGCCACCGATGCCGTGAAGAAAGGACGTGTGTCAATGGGAGGCGCTGCGGTAAAGCCTTCACGTCCGGTAAAGCCCGGCGACGTGATCGAAGTAAAGAAACCGCCCATCACATATACCTTCCGTGTCAAGGCGGTGTCAGCCAACAGGCTTGGAGCGAAACTCGTGCCCGAGTATCTGGAAAACCTTACCCCGCAGAGTCAGTACGATCTGCTGGAAATGACCCGGATATCCGGATTCGTCGACCGTCGGAAAGGGCTTGGACGGCCCACCAAACGCGACGGCCGCGATCTGGCCGCTTTCCGGGATTCCACATACGCCGACGATTTTTATCTCGACTGGGAAGACGATGATGAAGAAATCACAGAAGGGAATTAAGGTAAATTTTGATTTCCCTAAGATTTTACTTAACTTTGCATAAATATCCGGCGCCCGGGTGCCGGATATTTTTTAAACTCTCGCTCCGCGCCATTCACAACGCATCCATCATATTTCCACTGCCATTCAAGATGAGATTCACGGATATAATCGGAAATTCGGAAACAATCAAAGTGTTGCGCAGTATGGTCGACACAGACCGTATTCCGCATGCTCTGCTCTTATCCGGGCCGTCCGGAATAGGCAAGATGAATATGGCGCGTGCCATGGTGTCCTACATCAATTGCGAGCACCCTGTCGACGGCGACAGCTGCGGACACTGTCCCTCATGCCGACGCATGGAGCTTGGCAATAACCCCGACATCCACTACGTCTACCCTGTCATAAAGAAGAATTCCCAGAAACCCGCCCTATCCTCCGATTTCGCCGAACAATGGGCGGAAATGCTCCGGGATTTTCCCTACATGCCTCCCACAAAATGGCTCGAACTGATTCAGGCGGATAACTCCCAGCCGATGATTTACGTCGACGAGGCCGACCTAATCGGAACCCAGGCATCACTCTCCGCGTATGCCGACCGCTTCAAGATATTCATTGTCTGGCTGCCCGAGAAAATGAATCCTTCGACAGCCAACAAGCTGCTCAAGATAATAGAAGAACCGCTGGAGGACACCCTGTTCATATGCGTAAGTAATGACGCTTCAGGCATCCTTCCCACAATATATTCCCGCCTGCGCCGAGTGGAGATGCACCGCCCGACTGAGCCGGAGATAGAAGAGGCCCTTATACGGCGCGGAGTGAGTCCGGACTATGCATTGGAGGCGGCCCGACTGGCCGACGGCTCGCTCCACCGCGCCATGGAAATAATCTCCAACGAAGGCGAGAACCGCGAGTTCACCGAATTCTTCCGACAGACAATGCGTGCGGGCTACGGACGCAAAGCCGGAATACTCAAGAACCTTTCAGAGACATTCGCCGGCATGGGACGTGAAAAGGGCATGCGCCTCATAGATTATTTCTCCCGGATGGTTCGTGAGAACTATATCGCCAACCTCCGGACACCTCAACTAAACCTTATGAACGGCGAGGAAACGGACTTTGCGGAAAAGTTCGCCCCCTTCATCCATGCCGCAAACGTCGAGGGCCTCCTCACGGAACTTGACTCGGCCAGACGCGACATATCACGCAATGCCAATGCCAAGATAGTCTGGTTCGACACCCTGCTGCGACTGATGATTCTTGTCAGGAAAAAACGCACACCGGCATAGCCCTTTCCTACCACTCTTTTTCAATTCCAATTCCCTCACCTTTCTCCTACGCCATATCCTCTTCTCCCACTTTTACTTTCTGCTCCTACTTTTTTACTTAAAGCGACCATAAGAATTATCTTTTTGATATGAAACCTACTCTTTACATCCTTGCTGCGGGAATGGGAAGCCGCTACGGCGGACTCAAGCAGTTGGACTCACTGGGTCCCGGAGGCGAAACAATCATGGACTACAGCGTCTATGACGCCATCCGCGCCGGATTCGGTAAAATAGTATTCGTAATCCGCCACGACTTCGAGGATGACTTCCGAAAGAAGATTCTTTCGAAATATGAAGGAAAAATCGACGTGGAGGTGGTATTTCAGGAGCTTTCAAAACTCCCCGAAGGATATACCCCCAACAAGGAGCGCACCAAGCCCTGGGGAACGGGACATGCCGTGCTTATGGCCAAAGAAGTGATCCGGGAGCCTTTCGGCGTCATCAACGCCGACGACTATTACGGAGCGGAAAGCTTCAGCGTCCTTGCCGACTTCCTACGCTCCGTCGAGGGACAAAAGGGTAAGTACGCAATGGTCGGATTCCGCATTGAAAACACCCTCAGTGAAAACGGCGGTGTGTCACGCGGCATCTGCGAGGTATCTTCCGACGGATTCCTTACCGGTGTGACCGAGCGCCATGAAATCCAGCGTCGGGCCGATGGCACAATAGTCTACGTCGACACTGACGGATCCGAACACGTAGTGCCCGAAGGCACGAATGTGTCGATGAACATGTGGGGGTTCACTCCAGATTATTTCGACTATTCACAGGAAGAGTTCATAAAGTTTCTTGACGCTCACGGCGATGAACTGAAATCAGAGTTCTACATCCCGACCGTGGTCAATAACCTCATCAACTCCGGCGAAGCGACCTTAGCCGTCATGGAGACTCCTTCAAAGTGGTTCGGCGTGACTTTCGCAGCCGACCATGACGCCACAGTAGCCCAGTTCAAAGACCTCGTCGATAAAGGAGTATATCCGCCCAAGCTTTTCTGACCGATATCGAAGGCATGTGTCATGAAAATATCCCTCAATCATGACACGTGCCTCCATTCCGGACCTTTCCATTCTTTAAAGGAAAAGTATTTTCCACTAACAATAATTTAACATTCAAAACAACATGATGAAACGCTACCTTATTCCGGCCACCCCTTTGGCCGCGATGTTGCTGCTCACAGGTTGCATGGACAACAATTATGACCTTGCCAACATCGACACTACGTCGAAACTGAATGTCAACGGTCTTATCGTACCCGTCAATGCCAACCCCCTCACACTTGATGACGTGATGGATGCAGAGGACTACACTGCCGGCACATCGGGAAAACTCGTAAAGTACGGCACGGGCGACTCTCAGTTCTATGCCTATATCTACGACGGCACCTTCGAGTCCGAGAACATCACCATCGACAGTTTCGAAGTCGTGCCCTCCCGGATGGATGACTCAAAGGTAAGGATTTCACTTACGGCTCCCGCCTCCCAGGCCGGAATGCGCGCGGCATCCTCCGGCATAGCCTATGAAATCCACCGTACGCCCAATGTCTTCAATTACGATATAAATAATGTCGACGAGTCGGTCAAGAGCATTGTCAAGCTCCGCACTCCCTCGGTGACATTCTCCATCCAGCTGCTGTTTCCCTCCGACATCGTGGCCGACGCATCCAGGATTCTCGTGCAGAACCTCCGGATTTCCTTCCCTAAGGAACTCTATATGGCCGACGGCACTCCCGCCAAGGTCAAGGACAATCTCGGTGTCTACGACCCCGCCACAGGTATCCTCACCGTCTCCGACCATGAGCTCGTGAATGGGCGCCTTGACCTCCAGCTCGAAGCTCAGCTTCTTACCACCGATACGCCAGTAGTGGACAACACCTTCAAGTACGAAGGCGAGATGACTGTCGAGGACGGCATACTTGTGCTCGAACCCAAATCCGATACTGATTTCCCCTCAGAGTTCTTCGCCGACTCCCAATACGACCTCGGCCAGTTTGATGTGACGAATTTCTCCGGCAACATCGAATATGACCTCGACGGATTCGACCTTGAGGATGTCAGCATGAATGATCTGCCCGACTTCCTTTCCGGAGAGGGCACCAGCATCGTGCTCGCCGACCCTCAGCTCTACCTTCAGATGACCAACCCCGCGGCCACCTACGGAATGTCGGCCAAGACGGGCCTCTCCTTGACTCCGGTACGCAATGACATCGACGGCGACGTCATCTCCCTTGACCCCGCCACCCCCATCACAATGGGTCATGACAACGGTTCGGGCCCGTACAATTTCCTTGTGGCTCCCGATCCGTCCAAGATCACACCGCTCAGCACCTACCCCAACCCCACAGGCTACTCAATGCCCGGCCTTTCCTACATACTTGCCGGCGACGGCATGCCGCAGGCCCTCAAGGTGAACCTTGACAGCCCCGCTCCCCAGGCATACGGTTATCCCGCCGAAGACCTGCCGCTTCCCACCAACATAAACAAGGTCGACGGCAAATACACTTTCTTCGCTCCCCTTACCCTTGGAGCCGGAACCGAGATATATTACAGGGAAACGAAAAACGACTGGAACGCCGAGGACCTTAAGGATATTCACGTTAACGAGATGATCGTGACCGCTACGGCCACTTCCAACATTCCGTTCGACGTAGACCTCTACCTTGACGTGCTTGACCCCGATGGCAACGTCATAGGCAAGGGCTCCATACTTGTCCCCGCAGGTGTTGTCACCGCACTCGACATAAAGGTCCTTCCCATCAGCGGCAAGGATGAGATCGTCAACATCGGCGGCATCAAGTACATCGCATCCTGCATCGTGAAGAACGGCTCGGACAAGCCCCTTTATCCCGAACAGAGCATCGTGCTTGAGAACATCCGTGCCAAACTGACCGGCTACTATCTATATCAGGAGGATTAATACATCTCAAGGTCAACTATTAAACTTACACTAATCACATGAACGCTAATAAATTCATCTTGGCCTCCCTGCTTACCGCCGGCACTGCGGCAGGCGTCATGGCCCAGGCTTCATATTCGGGTTATTTCCTTGAGAACTACACCCACCGCTATCAGCTCAACCCGGCCCTTACCGACAACTCTGGCCGCAAGTCATTTGTGGCACTCCCCGCTCTCGGCAACCTTAATGTAGGCATGCAGGGCAATCTCGGTGCGAACGCGATCCTGTACAATGTCGACGGCAAGACGGTGCTTTTCACAAATCCCGGGGTGTCCGCCGCACAGGCGCTCGATAAATTCCACGACAAGAATAAACTCGGCGCCAATGTGGAGATGGATATTCTTGCAGCTGGATTCACGGCATTCGGAGGCAAGAACGTAGTGACTCTCAGCGCTGTAGCCGACGCCAACGTAATGGTTCCCGGCGCTCTGCTCCGTCTCGCCAAAGAGGGCGCGGAAAACAAGACCTACGACATCAAGGATACACGGGTCAACGCCACCGGCTACGCAAAACTCCAGTTCAACCACCAGCGCGACATCCCATGGGTACCCGGTCTTAAGGCAGGTGCGGCCGTGAAGTTCCTCTTCGGTCTCGCTAATGTCGACGCCTACCTTAACTCGGCCAACCTGACACTTGGAGAAAACGACTGGACAGCCTACACAGACGCCGAAATCTACGCCAATGTCAGAGGACTTAAGTACAAGCAGGATTTCAGCGATGACACCCAGCAGTATTACGTGAACGACGTTGACGTCGACGGCTTCGGCCTGACCGGCTTCGGCATCGGCTTCGACCTCGGCGCCACATATGACTGGAACGACTTCCAGTTCTCGCTTGCCCTTCTCGACCTCGGATTCATTTCCTGGGGCAACACACAGTATGCCACGACCAATGGCGTGAAGAAGTTCAATACCGACGCCTACACCTTCGGTTTCAAGGACGGCGAGTCCGACGATACCCTCGATGCAATGAAGTCGGAGCTCTTCAAGCTCTACCAGCTTGAGGACAAGGGTGACATCGGGGGACGTACCCGCGCTCTCCGCGCCACTCTCAACTGGGGTGTGGATTATGAGTTCCCCTACTATCGTCCGCTCCACTTCGGCATGGTCAACTCCACACGCTTCAACGGACCGTTCACCACTACCGACTTCCGCTTCTCCGCCAACGTACAGCCCGTGAAGTGCTTTTCGGCTTCCGCCAACTTTGCCGCCGGCACCTACGGCGTAGGCTTCGGATGGCTCGTAAACGTAAATGTGACCGGCTTCAACTTCTTCATCGGCATGGACCGCACATTCGGAAAGCTTGCCAAGCAGGGACTCCCCCTCAACAGCAACGGCGAGTTCAATATGGGCATCAACTTCCCCTTCTGATCTGAACCAGCCTCCTATATATGATGAAGGGACGCCTCGGATTGATCGAGGCGTCCCTTCATCATATATCCGGTAGTTCCGGTGAGAAAAAAGACACACCCCGGCATCATTGTCATGATGCCGGGGTGCTAATTCATTATGGACTGAATGATCAGCGGGGCATTCCTCCGCCCATGCTTTTCTGAAGCTTACGCATCTGATTCATCTGCGACATCATCTTCGCGGGATTCATTTTCGTAGCCGCACGCATCATCTTGCGCGTATCCTGGAATTGCTTGAGCAGCTTGTTGACTTCCTGAAGCGACGTACCGCTACCCTTCGCTATACGCTGGCGCCGGCTCTGATTGATCACATCGGGGTTATGCCTCTCATAGGGTGTCATTGACCCGATGATGGCCTCGATACTCTTGAATGCGTCATCGCCGATCTCTATATCCTTCACGGCCTTTCCGAGTCCCGGAATCATACCGATGATATCCTTGAGGTTACCCATCTTCTTGATCTGATTGATTTGATTCTGGAAATCCTCAAAATCGAATTTATTCTTAGCGAGCTTATCGGCGAGCTTCTTGGCCTCCTGCTCGTCATAGATGTTCTGGGCGCGGTTTACGAGCTCCACGATATCACCCATGCCGAGGATACGGTCGGCCATGCCTTCGGGATTGAATTCCTGGATATCCTCCAGCTTCTCGCCCGAACCGATGAACTTGATGGGCTTGTCAACCACCGAACGGATCGAGATGGCGGCACCGCCCTTGGTGTCGCCGTCGAGCTTTGTAAGGATCACGCCGTCGAAGTCAAGGCGGTCATTAAATGCCTTGGCAGTGTTCACGGCGTCCTGACCGGTCATGGCGTCGACCACGAAAAGGATTTCCTGAGGCTTGACCGCATCCTTGATGGCTGCGATCTCGTTCATCATCTGTTCGTCAACCGCGAGGCGGCCGGCCGTATCGATGATCACGAGGTCATGATTGTTGGCCTTGGCGTGGGCTATCGCATTTCTGGCGATGCTGACCACATCCTTGCTGTCAGGCTCGGAATATACCGGTATGTTGATTGAATCGGCAAGCACCCGGAGCTGCTCGATGGCGGCCGGACGGTACACGTCGTCGGCCACCAGAAGGGGCTTCTTGCCCTTCGTGGAAAGATACTTCGCCAGTTTGCCCGAGAAAGTGGTCTTACCCGAACCCTGCAGACCCGACATAAGGATCACGGCCGGACGTCCGTCGACATTAAGGGGCGCCCTTGTGCCACCCATCAGCTCGGCAAGCTCGTCATGCACGATCTTGATAATCATCTCCTTAGGCTTGACGGCTGTGAGCACTTTCTGGCCCAGTGCCTTCTGCTTGACGGTATTGACGAAGTCCTTGGCGATCTTGTAGTTGACATCGGCGTCGGTAAGCACACGGCGCACCTGCTTCAGTGTCTCCGACACGTTGATTTCAGTAATCTTACCTTCACCCTTGAGATTCTTAAAGGCTGCTTCTAATTTTTCTGATAATCTATCAAACATGTATTCTGTCTTCTTTATATTTCATTAGAGACGGTTGGTGGCGGTGTCAGGGAATATCACCGTAGGCTTGAACGTGCGGGCCTCTTCGGGAGTGAGCTGCACATACGACATGATGATTATCACATCCCCGGGCTGCGCCTTGCGCGCGGCAGCCCCGTTTAGGCAGATGACTCCGCTGCCCGGCTCGCCCGCTATGACATACGTGTCAAGACGCTCACCGTTGTTGTTGTTCACGATCCATACCCTCTGACCCGGCAGAATCCCTGCGGCATCGAGTAGCAGAGAGTCAATCGTAATGCTTCCTATATAGTTGAGATCCGCCTGGGTCACTGTGACGCGGTGGATCTTTGACTGCATCATTTCTATCAACATGGCATCAATAGTTACAGTTAGACTTGATTCATCGATAACGTATATTGTCGATCAGACGCACCTTTCCATTGAATACAGTAATGCATCCCTGCACTTCGGAGGCCTCATCCCATTCCTCTACGGGCATCAGCGTGCGCGCGTCGACTATTTCGAAATACTCCACTTTCATCTCGGGAATGGCGTCTATACGCTCCACGACAGTGTCGTGAGTGGCACGCACGCTGTGATTGAGCGAATATTCCACACTGTCCTTCAGGGCCTCGTAAATTCCGGGAGCGCGCATGCGCTGGTCAGGGGTCAGCAACGTATTGCGGGAAGAAAGCGCCAGGCCGTCATCTGCCCTCCTGATGGGACACGGCACGATCTCTACGTCAAGATGCTCCGATGCCACCATGCTTCTGATGACAGCGATCTGCTGAAAATCCTTCTCGCCGAAATAAGCCCTGTCGGGATTCACGAGCTCAAAAAGACGGTGTACCACCTGCGCAACTCCCTGAAAGTGTCCGGGGCGGTGCTTTCCCTCCATCACCTCCGCCACACTGCCGAGGTCATAGGTCTTTACGGTATGGGCGCCATCGGGATAGATTTCCTTCACCGTCGGCACGAATACGGCCGATACTCCCGCCTTTGCGAGGAGCCTGATGTCGGCTTCTTCGGTACGCGGATATGTAGCCAAGTCTTCTGGATTGTTAAACTGAGTAGGGTTGACAAACACACTGACCACTGTCACCGCATTTTCCTTCACCGCACGCTCCACAAGCGATATGTGCCCGGCGTGCAACGCTCCCATCGTGGGAACAAACCCTATGGAGTGACGATTGTTCTTCTGCTTCGCCACATAGTCGGTCAATTCGCCGACACTTCGGATAATCTGCATGTCACTGCTTGATTTTATCAATATCTGGCGGAGGCGGAATCCCCGCAGGGAAACACGTCCGCTTATCTCTTCCTCCTCGCGCATACGCTGCGCGCGTAGGCGGAATTAGAGTACAAATTTAGAAAATTCCATCCAATCTCACAAACCAAACCACACTTAACTACTCCATGAAGCCCATTAAAAGCTGAAAAAACCATCTGCTTATCTTTAAATTCCACCATGCCGACTCCGATTTAGCTATTATTCACAATTCAGCGACTCGATCATGCCTGAAATGTCGCAAAAAAATGCTAATTTTGCACTTGATTATCTATCCTGCACCCTCTTGCCACCCGGTCCGGCCGGGCATCGCCAGACAGGAGGCCCGCATGACGGAAAATCAAAAGATGCAACGCCGTCGACGGGCGTCGCCTCCTACATACTAAAACAGTTTTTGTAATGGCAGCTACCAAAATCCTTTTCGTCTCTCAGGAAATCTCTCCTTATCTCCCCTCCAACAACATTTCCAAGCTTGGCAAGGACCTTCCTCAGGCCCTTCACGGAAAGAAGTTCGAGGTCAGGACATTCATGCCCAAATTCGGTAATGTCAACGAACGCCGCAATCAGCTGCACGAAGTAATTCGTCTAAGCGGACTCAACATCGAAATCGACGACAATGACCACCCCCTGATTCTCAAGGTGGCGAGCATGTCGCCGGTAAGAATCCAGGTATACTTCATCGACAACGACGACTATTTTCAGAAAGAGGATTCCGACATCGACGCTTTCGGTTCAAATCGCCCTGATAATGACGAACGCGCGCTTTACTTCGCCCGCGGCACAATGGAGACTGTCAAGAAACTGCAGTGGGACCCGGCCATCGTGCAGTGCTCCGGATGGATGTCGGCCCTCACTCCGCTCTACATGCGCCATATGTACGAACCGGAAGAAGGCGCCTCACCCATCAAGATCGTCTACTGCGTGGAGCCTCACAATGAAGAAATGGCATCCATCGACCCTCAGATCATACGTAAGCTCAGGGAGGACGGCGTCAGCCCCGAACTCGTGGATAAATACGAAAAAGGGGAAGCCGTAGCCATGGATGTCAACGACCTTCACCGTATTGCCATCGACAACGCCGACGGAGTGGTGTTCCTCACCGAAACACCTGATCCCCAGCTGCTGGAATACGTGGAAAGCCTCGGGATTCCATACATGACCCGCGACAAAATATCCGAGGAAGGCACCGCAGCATTCCCCACCTTCTACGAAACCCTCTGATCACGCCTCCATCATGAAGCATCAGTTCTTCGCGGGAGCCGGCTCTATGGCCGCCTTGACCGCCATCCTTCTCACCGGCTGCCAGAATGACGTCAGCCCGATCGGAAGCTCCATCTTCAACGGCGAAGTCAACATCAATGTCGACTCCCTCACCATGAAGGTCGCAGCTGAGTCTGTGAAAATCGATAAAATGGACGCTCGGTCCACCACCAATCTCCTCGGACAGTTCAACATTCCGGTCTATGGACGTATGTCGGCCTCTTATGTATGCCAGCTTCTTTCGGCATCCAGGATGTCGGTGCCCGATTCCATCGGGGTGGAGAGGGTGGATTCAATGAAGATGTTTCTCGACATCCCGCGTGACCTGATCATAGGCGATTCGCTCGCACCGCAGCAACTGAACGTCTACCGGCTCATCCGCCAGCTCCCCTCAGGCATCCAGAGCGATTTCGACCCATCCGGTTACTATGACCCCTCGGATGTAGTGGCCACACGCAACTACACCCTTTCCGGCCTCGCCCTCTCGGACTCCGCCTTCAGGAACACCACTACCCTTCAGGTGTCCTTTCCCCTTCCCAAACGCTGGGCGGTGGACGCTTTCAACGCCTACCGCGCCGGGTCTGAAGTTTTCGACTGGCCTGCTTCATTCAATCAGGCTTTCCCCGGCCTTTATGTCAGACAGACTTTCGGCAAGGGCGCAATGGCCAACATCTCAGCCACCAAGCTTTATACATATTACCATTATTACGCCACACGCAACGTAGTGGAGAACAATGAGGTGGTGACACGCCGGGTCACAATGAAGGATTCAGTATGCCTTTTCCGCTCGGCTCCGGAGGTCATTTCCTCCTCCATTCTGGATTTCGAAGCCGCCGCACAGCTTAACGCGCTTGTGGCCTCCGGCAAGAAACTTCTCTCCGCGCCTCTCGGCTACAGACTGAGATTCACATTCCCCGCCGCCGAACTGCTGGAACAGTACTGGGCGTCTGACCACAACCTCTCCGTAATCAACAACCTCACATTCACCCTCCCCGTGGAGAGCATCACCAATGACTACGGACTGCTCCCCCCCGCGGAGGTGCTGATGGTGCGCACTTCCGACCTTGAGGACTTCTTTGCCCAAGGGAAGGTGCCCGACAACAGGACATCCTTCCGCGGTACATATTCCGCTTCTCGCGGCCGGTATGAATTCACCTCGATGCGCCAGTATATCGTGGACCTGAAAGACAATTATCCCGACAATGGCCCCGAGGCTACCGATTTCACGCTTGTGCCGGTGACTTTCGAAACCGAGAGCAACACCTCAAGCTATTACGGCACCACGACCACCTACGTCACCGCCTGCACCCCCTATCTCGAAAAGCCTGCCGTAGCCATAATCGACACCGATCATGCGGGCGTGGTCTTCACGTTCACGCAACAGTTGATCAAGTAAATCCATCCCTCTCCTCCTTCCAACCCAGATACCCCATAGCACATACCCTCAACATCCTGACCATGCAGATCATCGACGGAAAAGCAACCGCGGCGCGCCTCAAGGAGGAAATTGCCGCCGAAGTAAAGGAAATGACCGACCGTGGCGAACGGCCCCCTCACCTCGTGGCCGTCATCGTAGGTCACGACGGCGGCTCCGAAGCCTATGTAGCCAACAAGGAACGCAACTGCAACGCCGTGGGCTTCAAATCCACCAACATCCCCTTCGAAGAGGATGTCACCGAAGAGGAGCTTCTCGACTGCATTTCGCGCCTAAACAACGATTCCGAGGTCGACGGCATAATCATACAGCTCCCCCTTCCCCGCCACATCGACTCCCAGAAGGTGACTGAAGCCATCGACTGGCATAAGGATGTGGACGGATTCCATCCCGTCAATGTCGGCCGTATGGCGATAGGTCTCCCGGCATTCCGCCCCGCCACACCCTCGGCTGTGATGGAGCTTCTTAAGCGCTACGGCATTCCGACGAAAGGGAAGCATGCCGTGGTGCTCGGCCGAAGCAACATAGTGGGCAAACCAGCCGCCACGATGCTTATGCAGAAGACTTATCCCGGCGACTGCACGGTGACGGTATGCCATTCCTCCACACCTGACATAAAGGAAAAATGCCGTGAGGCCGACATAATAGTCGCCGCCCTGGGTTCACCCGGCTTCGTCACTAAGGATATGGTGCGTGAAGGTGCCGTGGTAATCGACGTCGGCACCACACGTGTGCCGGACCCCACAGCCAAGAGCGGGACCCGCCTGCGCGGTGACGTCGACTTCGACAATGTAAGCGAGATCTGCTCGTGGATCACTCCCGTACCCGGAGGCGTAGGGCCTGTCACCAACTGTATGCTCATGCTCAACACTCTTGCAGCCCGCAAAGGGCAACTCCCGAAATGACGACCCTCGGCATACTTCTATTCTCTCTTCTTAACTTTATCCTGAGTATCGACTCCGTTGGCCGGCGCCCCGGAGTCGATATGCTCTTTGTAGGGGACGCCATGCAGCATCAGGCCCAGCTCGACCAGGCCCTTTCAGAAGGAGGAGGCAGGCGTTATGACTATTCCGGATGCTTCACCCATATCGCTCCTGACATCATCAAGGCCGATTACGCCGTATGCAATCTGGAGGTGCCTCTCGGCGGAGGCCCACGGTATAGCGGCTATCCCTGCTTCTCGGCTCCCGACTCATATGCAGAGGCCCTGCGCGACGCCGGATTCGATATGTTCCTCACATCCAACAACCATTGCCTTGACTCCGGCGACAAAGCGGCCCGCCGGACTCTGACAGCCCTTGACCGGCTCGGAGTGGACCACATCGGCACCTACCGCGACGCGGCACAGCGTGATTCACTCGTGCCTTTCGTGAAGGATATCAAGGGAATCAGGTTCGGTTTTCTCAACTATACTTACGGTACCAACGGAATATCCCCACGCGAAGGGATGGAAGTGGCGATGATCGACCGCCCGAAGATGGCCGAGGAAATACGGAAAACCCGCGAGGCCGGCGCCGAGGTCATATGCGTCACCGTACACTGGGGCATTGAGTACGTGCTTCGCGAGAATGCCTCGCAGCGTGAGCTTGCCGACTTCCTTGTGGATCAGGGTGTGGACATGATCATCGGAGGGCATCCCCATGTGATTCAGCCTATGCAGATACGCCACAACCCCACTACCGGCAAGGATGTGCTGATTGTCTACTCTCTCGGTAATTTCATTTCCAACATGAAGACCACCGACACCCGGGGAGGCGCCTTGGTGGAGGTACGCATAGAGCGCGACGATGACGGCACGCCACGTATACGCAACGCCTGCTATGACCTGCTTTACAGTGCCAAACCCA
This sequence comes from Bacteroides sp., assembly GCA_014802425.1. Classification (GTDB taxonomy): domain Bacteria; phylum Bacteroidota; class Bacteroidia; order Bacteroidales; family Muribaculaceae; genus Lepagella. Next base: position 4,789 of record JAAVCH010000047.1, on the reverse strand, counting down.
CTGGCAGAGGCTCCAATTTCTGCGTCTACCCATCTTCGAAAGCCTCACTCATTCCGTCAGGCGAACTCAGACACTGGCAGATGTTCGAATCCTCGGCGAGACGCATTTTCGACAGTCATAATGTAGACGTCCCGGCAAAATAATCGGTACTGTCCGAATGATACAGAAAGCCCGTCCCCTGTGTGGAAATCACACAGGGGACGGGCTTCTTATACTGTGGGTAGCTTTCTATATGTGGAAACTCCGGCGCCCGCCTTTACGGGGAAACCTCCATACGGTCTTCCACAGGATGTCCCGGACTTAATTCATTAATCGACTCTACTGTGCCTGCTGATACTTTACCAGGGATAATCCTACTTCAAGTCGTGTGGTCTTCTGCAGATACTCTCCCACATTGACGATGACTTCCTGAATATCGGCCGCAGTCACACCCTCCGGCAGCTGTGCGCTCCCGATATACTTCATGAGCTCCACCATGACGGTAGGATTCTGCAACGCATTTTCCAGTAGGTTGGCAAGGAATGTCACGCTGGTCTTTGTGTCGAGATAAGCATCGATTCCGGACTCTGTGGGCGTCACCGCCAGAGGTACACCATCGGCGATCTGGGGCGCCAGAGTCTTTATCAACACGCTCAGCAACGCCATCGTCATGTCGGCGGACTCCTGCGAACTGTCTGCACCCCCTTCATCAGCCCTGCCGAGCATGGCTTTGAAATCAAACTTGTCGTCATTCTTATTGTCGGAAGTGACCAGGAGGAATTCACCGAACACACTCATTGGATTGACATATAGGGTCACGCCGCCGGGAGCGGGAGCATACTGCAGCATATTGCCCGATGTGGTGGCGAGATGCGCCGCGCCGCCGAGTGTGGACACATACATCACCGGCACATTCCCCGTAGGATTAAAGGCAATGGTCTTCACCACACTTTCCAGTCCCTGCGCGAACGACATGTATGCGGTCCCCCCGTACACCGGTATCACCGGAGCCGTAGCCACAAGCTTCAGCACATCCGAAAGAGGCAGCTCTATCCCGGCAGCCGGATCAAGCTCCCACACAAGATGCAGGGGAAGCGATACATACTCCAGCCCCTCCTTTCTGATGGGCGCCGGCGCATAGACGCCCGCAGCCGTCTGATTGCGGAGCAGACAGTCTGTCAGATAGACGGTCATTTTTCCTTCCTCGATTCTCCCCTCGTAGTTGAAAGTCAGAGTCTCAGTGGAGCCGGCACCGGAAAACACATAAGCCCCTCCGGATGCCTTGACAGGCGAAGTCAACGTAATGGTCCGCTGGCCAGGAGTGATTCCGGGTCCCTGCAGGCTGCCGCTAAGTCCGGCCCCCGGAATCGAACTGAGGTCAAGAACGGAGCTGAACGTCATCGTGGCCTCGGCCTCATCCTTGTCGATGCTCACTACCGCCTGTTTAGCCGGCATAAGCTCACCCATGTAATATACCTCAAGAGCCGAGCTTGAGTACTCCTTTCCTTTTATATCAGGAAGACACGCCAGACAGTCGGACGCGTCATCCTTGCATCCCCCCAACGCCAGAGCTGTCAGCGCTATAATAAATACCGATTTTTTCACATCTGTTCACATTAGTTACTATACTCTATACGCTTTGACCCTCAAATTGTTCAAAAGCCATCCCGTGCTGACCCGGTCCTCGATTATGAGCCTGCAATCCCATGTCCATCACATCCCGTCAGCTCGTTTCAGCCATTTTATCGGCTTTATAGGCCAACCGTATTCCTACCGGCCACTATTATTTTCCATGCCGCCACCCTCCTCTTTGCCGACTCGCGAAAATGTATTAATTTTGTAATTCGAAAGTGAAGTAGAAAAAGAGTCGGGAAATACAGAGTATTGTAGGGAGAATGAATAGAATTTAATGAGGTGAAATATTGGAGGATAACAGGAAGGTGATTTATTGAGATTTCTTTTTATTTCTTTTGATTTCCCGTTTTTGTTGTTACTTTGTTACTCAAAAGAATATGAGTAGCAAATGCAAGAGCGTGAATATGGGAAAATCCAAAGATCCAATCAGATTGAGGAAGCGGCAGTTGCGGAACGGCAATACCTCACTTTATCTCGATATCTACATTGACGGTAAGAGGAGCTACGAGTTCCTGAATCTCTATCTGGTGCCGGAGAAAGGACGTGCAGACAAAGACAAGAATAAGGAGACTCTGCGTCTCGCTGAAGCAATCCGCGCGACAAGGATCGTAGACTTGCAGAACGGGCGATTCGGTTTCGAGGGGGAATTTAAACAGGACACCAATTTCCTCGAATATTTCAGGGCTCTGTGCGAGAAGCGACGTCAAAACGCCAGAAGCCTCGGTAGTTGGGGCATCTGGAACAGTACGCTCAATTATCTCGAAAGATATTGTCAGCCGAATATGACATTCAGGGACTTGACTCCAAAATTTGTGCAGGGCTTCAAGGAATTTCTTGATAAGTCCGCACGCGTCACAGATTTAAGAAGGAATGACCTCCCTGCCGAGGATATGGAGCGAGAGCGAGTGTGCCTCACGCTTGAGGAAGTCAGGGCAATGGCAGCGGCGGAGTGCAAATACCCAATCCTACGCCGGGCTTTCCTCTTTTTCTGCTTGACAGGACTCCGCAAGAGCGACATCGAGAAGATGAAATGGAGCGAGGTGCGACAGGAGGGAGGATTCACGCGAATAGTCTTCAAGCAGAAGAAGACAGGCGGACAGGAGTACATCGACATCAACCCCCAGGCGGTCGCCTTCATGGGAGAGCGAGGAGAGCCGGACGCGCACGTCTTCCCGAACTTCTCCTATTCCACCTACTACCTCATGGAGTTGAAGCGATGGGCAGTCCGGGCAGGGATAACGAAAAACATAACCTTCCACAGCGGACGGCACACTTTCGCCGTGATGATGCTGGATCTTGGAGCGGACATATATACGGTGCAGAAGCTCCTCGGGCATAAGGAGATTCAGACGACCCAGATCTACGCCAAAATGATGGACAAGAAGAAGCAGGAAGCAGTAATGCTGATTCCCCCGATCCTGCCGGTCGGAAAAAAGGAATGAGGGGATGCGAATGACAGTGAAGCGGAAGTCAGCGAATGACCTTCGCTTTATTTTTTTCACATGGTCAAGAATGGGTCAGGAGCCACATCGGGGATACGCGGCAGATCACATTATGGGATAAGAAAGCACCTGACGCGCCTCGAAGATACACCGGATCTCCGCGCGGCTTACAATTTCCTCATTCTGATAATCGGGATTGTCCGAATCGATGATCAGATAATCCTCTGCGGAGAGACACGAGCAATAACTACAAATCCGCCGAACAGGCCAACATTGCTTTTCTGTCGCATACGCTGACTCCGATGCTGCGCGGTATCGAGACGGAGCTTCTGCGGAAGCTCGTCTCGCCGCGGCTGGCGAGGAAGCGCCGGTTCCGTTTCGACCCTCGGAGCCTTCATGCCTGCGACCTTGCAGGCATGGCCGATTTCAGGGCGAAGATGCTTCAGACGGGAGCCACGGTCAACGAGGTGCGCCTGATGGGGGACCTTCCTCCGGTCAAGGGTGGCGACAAGCCGCTCGTCTCGGCCAATCTGCGGGGAATCGAGGAGAGCTCCGGAGCCGGCAATAATCCGGACTCACCGGACTCACCGGATTAATCGGGATTAATCGGAAACCAATAAGGAAACCAACAATGAAGACTCAATCGAGAATAGTACGCCGCCAGATAATGACCGCCGACGCGGGGATACGTCTCCGCGAGGTAGCGGAGGGTGAGGCTCCGGGCCGCACGATCACCGGGTATGCCATACTGTTTGATTCGCCGTCGGCGCCGTTTGTCGATGACGGCACGGAAGAGGTGCGCGAGGTGATCGACCGCGGGGCCGTCAGCCGTGAGCTGCTGGATGAGTCGGATATCAAGTTCACGATGTATCATGACCATCAGATCCTTCTTGGGCGGAGCCGGCAGGGAAAGGGGACGCTGAGCTATGATGTCGATGAGCGGGGTGTGAGCTTCGAGCTTACGCTTCCGGAGTCGCCGAATGGCGACGAGGCCCTTGAGATGGTGCGCCGTGGCGACATCACTGGGTGCTCGTTCTACTTCTCGACGTGGTACGGGGATCCGGACTGCGTGGAGCGGACGGTGGAGAAGGAAGGGGGGCGGACGGTATTCACTTACCGTGTGAAGCGGATGCTGGGCATCTATGACTTCACTCTGACGCCTGACCCGGCTTATCCGGAGACTTCGGTCTCGGCCCGCGAGCTGCTGACAGGAGGACAGGATCTTCTGACAGGAGGACAGGAGGATGAGCTTTTGACAGGAGCACAGGAGGAACGTGAGGTGCGGAAGCAGATGACTGAGATGCGCCGGGCCGCCCGCCGGAAGATTTATTTCTGATCAATCATTAAATTTAAAATATAATGACCAAGGTTATCAAGAACAAGATTAACGTGCGCGCGCAGATGGACCGCCATCAGGAGATCTGCGCCCGCATCGAGGAGATCGCCGATCTCTGCGCGCGCGAGAACCGCACGCGCAACGATGCCGAGAACGAGGAGTACGAAGCGCTGATCCGCGAGGATCAGATCGTCTGCATGCGCATGCAGGCGGCGCTGGCTCCGGCGGCCGAGATTTCGGCCGATGACCGCCGTCGCGAGGCCGAGCGCCTCATGCGCGAGAACTACCGCTCCGGGCGCCAGACGGAGATCATCTTCACGCGCGACCTCATGATGGTGGCCGATGCCGCCGCCGGAGCGATCGTGCCCCTCAATATCCAGGACATCCTGCATCCCCT
>JAAVCH010000046.1 GCA_014802425.1 Bacteroides sp. | reverse complement strand
GTGGGTAAACGTAGAGTCACCGATAATCGCCACAGCGGGGTGCTGCCCTGCATCCGCCGCTCCCTTGGCCATGGTTATGGAGGCACCCATATCCACACAGGTATCCAAAGCATTGAACGGAGCAAGGAAGCCAAGCGTATAGCAGCCTATATCGCCAAACACCTTGGGATGCTCATACTCTTCAAGCACACCGTTGAGGGCGGCATAGACATCACGGTGACCACATCCCTGACACAAAGCCGGCGGACGCGGCTTTGTCACCTTAGACTCGGCATTCACTTCCACGTCACTCAGGCCCTCTACATCATTCAGGATCTTCTTCAGGCCGGCCTTTACGAGGTCAGGGGTAAGTTCACCCGTCAGATTGAGTTCGCCTGTTAGTTTTCCGTATATCTTTCCGGTACGGTCAAGTACACCGCGCAGTTTTCTCTCGATCAGAGGCTGACCCTCTTCTATCACCACTACTTCATCGCACTCGTCAAACAGACGGTTGAGCATCTTAGTAGGAAGGGGGTACTGAGAAATCTTCACACACGGGAAAGGAATTCCGGCAGGGAATACCTCCTTAAGGTAATTCCAGCCCAGACCACTTACGACTATACCGAGACGCTTGTCGGATCCGTCCATATATTTATTGAACGGTGATTCCTCGGCAGCCTCTTCAAACTTCCTGTAGTCTTCAAGCAGCACCTTATACCTTTCCTTGGATATGGCGGGCATGAGCACCCACTGACGCGGATTCCTGGGATAATGGATCGTATTCTCCGCCGAGGGTTCACTCTCCACTTCGACCACGGCACGGCTATGGCTCAGACGCGTCACAAGACGCACCATAACCGGAATGGCGAATTTCTCGGAAAGTTCAAATCCATAACGCGCCATATCGTATGCCTCCTGTTGGTCGGAGGGCTCCAGGACGGGCATCAGAGCGAAATCGGCATAAAATCTTGAGTCCTGCTCGTTTTGTGACGAATGCATGGACGGGTCATCGGCTGCGATTACAAGCAGACCGCCGTTGGCACCCGTCATAGCGGAATTCACAAAAGCATCCGCGGCCACATTCATACCCACATGCTTCATCGACACCATGGCGCGCTTGCCGCAGTACGACATGCCGAGCGCTTCCTCGACCGCCGTCTTCTCATTACTACTCCAATGTGAATGCAGATTGCGTGCTTTCGCTACATCATTGGCCTGGACAAACTCCAGAATCTCTGTCGAGGGCGTACCGGGATATGCATACGCACCCGAGAGCCCCGCATTGATGGCGCCGAGAGCAAGAGCCTCGTCACCCAATAAAAGCTTTTTCGTTTTCATGAACTATTAGATTCTCCGGACGCCTCCGAGAGGAGCTCTCCTCCTCATGAGCCATCGGCTATCCGGACCATTTGGATTACATATGCAAAAATAATAAAATGCAGCGTTTTCTAAAAGCCAACCAAGCATTCATTTTTATGTTACACAACACACTTTCCACCGCATTTCCCCGACTGACCATGGAAAGACCCTAAAATATCATAAAAACCTGAAAATTTATTCCCTATATCCTACCATACTCCTAAGATTTTTATTAACTTAGCGGAATAAACCAATATTACAACCGCTGGTCTTCCATCTCTATATGGAGAGAACCACACCGGAATACGGATTCCACGCATCTCTCCCTGCGCCCGTATCCACCCTGCATCAGACACATAACTTAATATCTCCAACGATATGATCAAACGTTTCTTTATGGCCGCTTCGCTGGCCTTTGCAGCTCTTACAGCATCTGCAGCCCTTCCCTCCGTTATGCTCAATGACGTCGACGGCACCCAGATTGACACCGCCACCCTCTCCAATGACGGCAAGCCCATCATCATCTCCTTCTTCGCCACATGGTGCAAGCCCTGCATGCGCGAGCTCAAGGCCATCCACGAAGTATATCCCGAATGGCAGGACGAAACCGGCGTCCGTCTCGTAGCCGTCAGCATCGACGAAGGCCAGAACGCCCAAAAGGTAAAACCCCTCATCGAAGGAAAAGGATGGAGCGACTATCAGGTGCTCCTCGACCCCGCAGGAGAATTCAAGCGTCAGCTCGGCGTCAACGACATCCCCCACGTTTTCGTAGTCGACGGTGAAGGAAACATCGTCTGGAATCATCAGGGTTACGTCGACGGCGGTGAGGAGGATATTCTCGAAGCAGTGGAGAAAGCTGCGAAAAAGTAAGAGACAGTCCTGCCGGACAATGACCGACTCATTCCGGGCTGCCCGTTTCAAATTCCGCACGATAATGAAGATGTATGGTCCGACTCCTCTCCGTAGAAGCCGCACCATACATTGTGTCGTTTATAACCCTTCCCCTCTCCATGGTATTGAGGTTTTTTTAGCAAAACCCAATACCCCATTGATTCTATGACACTTAAATCAAACTATCTCTAATAATGAAAAACATCTCTTTTCGATTTGCCCTACCGTTGCTGTTTGCTGCGGCGGCAATGTCGGCCAAGGGAGCCGAGACTCAGGACTCAGTGACCTCAGTCACTTTTGCTGACCGCACTTACATGGGACAGACAGTCCTCGTACCGGAAAGCAAATCGCTCTATGACACCAAACCGAGCTGGTGGAGCGGCGTAAGAGCCACCGGAAGTATCCAGACTGAGTTCATGGTGCCGATGAACGACCCGGCCCTGGGAGTAAACATCGATGATTACCCCGCCAAGGTATTGAACAATACATATTTCGACTTTACAGTCAACGCGCCCTACGTCTCGGCCGGAGCCCGCTTCCAGTTCACCAAGTGGCCTCTTCCCGGTTTTCAGGAAGCACAGATGCCTGGATTCGCAGGCTGGGGCGTGCCATATGTATGGGTCACCGGTAAATACAAAGGATTCCAGCTGACTGCGGGCGACTTCTACGAGCAATTCGGTTCCGGCCTTATCCTGCGCACATATCAGGAGCGGGCACTCGGTGTGGATGGAGCCCTACGTGGCGGCCGCCTCAAGGTAAACCCCGTGAAGGGTCTTTATTTTACGGCACTTGTCGGTAAGGAACGCCGCTTCTGGGAGCATACCCCCGACCTCATCTGGGGAGGCGACGCCGAATGGAGCCTTAACGACACCTTTGCCGGATCGTTCAATCCCCGTTACGGTCTGACCCTCGGCTTCTCCTATGTAGGCAAGCACAACAAAAAGGGGAACGGCGAACTGATCACAACCAACATTGACGACGTCTCCTACCGCCTTAATTTCCCGACCACAGTGGCCGCTTTCGACGGACGCATCAACGCACGCCTGAAGGATTTCAATATTCTCGCAGAGTTCGCCACAAAGAACAACGACCCTAACGCTGTCAACAACTATATCTACAGCCGCGGTCATGTGGAACTCCTCTCAGTGGCCTATGCCGCCAAAGGATTCAGCGCCTACGTTCAGGCAAAACGAAGTGAGAACATGGCGTTCATGTCTGACCAGATCCTTCAGACCAACGCCTACATCAACTATCTCCCGGCCTTCACCAATACACAGACCTACACACTTGCGGCCCTTTATCCCTACGCCACCGACTACAACGGCGAATGGGCATACCAGGCTGAGGTGCGTTATCTGTTCAAGCGCAATACTCCCCTCGGAGGAAAATACGGTACCAACGTAAAGCTCTCCGGTTCATATATCGCCGACCTACAGCGTCAGGCACCTCTCGGCCCTCCGGCCACCGGCACTGATGGCGCAGGCAGCGAAATCCAGCTCACCACAAATCCGGCCCTCTATGGCACTGACGGCCTTGGCTCGGCTTTCTGGAAGACCGGAGGTCTGCGTTACGCCGATGTCAACTTTGAAATCAGCAAAAAATTCAGCCGCAAGATTCAGCTGACACTTTTTTACCTCTTCCAGCGCCTTAACTACAACAGCATTTTCGGTCATCCGACCGAACACGGCAACGACGTGATGGTGACAGCCAACACCTTCATTCTCGAAGGCCAATGGAAAATGGCCAAGCGCGCCCAGCTCCGTTGGGAGGTACAATACCTCACCACCCGCCAGGACGACAAAGACTGGCTCTGCGGACTTCTTGAGCTTTCACTCGCCCCCCACTGGATGTTTACCCTTTCCGACAACTATAACATCGGCGTGACCAAAGAGCATTACTATACCGCAATGGTCACCTTCAACTATCGCGCCAACCGCTTCGGCCTTTCTTTCGCCCGCAACCGCGCCGGCATGAACTGCTCAGGTGGCGTATGCCGATGGGTACCCGCGTCAAAGGGCTTCTCGCTGACATATAACTATACTTTCTGATTTATCCGTCATGATACTCCATACTTATTCAAAACTTCCCCTCTTCGGCGCCGCACTGGCTCTTGCCGCCGGTATGTCATCGTGTGACAATGTTGAGCCCGCCGACCGCTATATCGAAGTGCCCCGGCCCGAAATCGCCCGTAAAGTACTCATTCAGGAATTCACCGGCATACAATGCGTCAACTGTCCCACGGGTGCCCTGACAGTACATGAGCTCCAGGAACAATACCCCGGCTCCATTATCGCGGTGGGCATGCACCCGTCAGGCACTCCCTACAGCGGACCGGTCGGTAAATTCGACCTCAACTCTGCCGAAGCCGACATTTATTACGCCTTCTACAAGCCTATGGGTTTCCCTGCCGCAGTGGTCGACGGCCAGTCCGCCGAAATCAACATCTCGGCATGGGGAGGTCTTGTAAACGCGGCTTTGTCGCAGGCAGCTCCGGCTGAGATTTCCCTTGAGAACGTCTATGACGCTTCCACACGCACATTGACCGTAGATTATGAGGTGACATTCAATTCAGGCTATTCCTCGAATCTCCGGATGAACCTCTGGCTTGTGGAAAGCGGCATCGTAGGTCCGCAGAAATCCGGAAGCATCTGGGTGCGTGACTATGTCCACAATCATGTGCTTCGCGAAAGTCTCACAGGCGACTGGGGTGAATCGCTCGGCTCATCATTCCATCTCGACGACTCAGTATCGGGCACAGCCTCAATCAAACTTTCCGAAGACTATGTGGCCGAGAACTGCGCAATCGTCGCCTTCATCCAGAACGATGCCCGACTTGTGGAGCAGTGTGAAGAAGCTCCCGTGATCAAGTCAGCCGATGACTCCACTCCGGAAGAGTAAGCGAACTCAATCCAAGTGTCTTTTACAAGGACCCTTATTTCATTACCATATCACATCTAATCAATCAAAAGATTCCATGAAAAGATTCTTTCTTTCACTATCGCTCATCATAGTGGCGGTATGTGCTCTGGCGGCCGATGCCGTAAACTGGAGCATTGCCCTGCAGGATGAAGCGACCGACCATCCTTCGGTCAAGATTACGGCCACGGTAAATCCGGGTTATCACCTCTACTCGGTGGATAATCCCGCAGGTGGCTCGATGCCCTTGAAATTCTACTTCGATGTAAAGGGATGTAAAGCCGTCGGGACTCCCCAGGCCAACAAGAAGTACACCACTGAGTTCGACGATATCTTCGAAGTTGACCAGCACTTTTATGAAGGTACAGTCGTATTCACCCAGAAGCTTCAGCCCACAGCCAAGGATTACAGCGTGAACGTCGAGATCCAGGGTCAGGCCTGCAACGACACCGGATGCGTGCAGGTGGGTGATGCAAAAATGCTCAAAGGTTCTTTCCCGGGCTTCAAAGGGGCCGACGACGAAAAGGCCGAAGTCAAGGAAGAGAATGAAGAGGTGGCCGCACTCGTAGAAATGACCGACTCCCTGCAGGCAGCAGAACCTTTCATGACTCCCGAAGCCAATCTTTCCGGAACAGAAGCCAACAAATCATGGTGGGATAACGTTGAAGCTGAACTCCGTGTCTTTGAAGATGCACCCGAACAGCAGAACCGTTCATTATGGTACATCTTCATCGCCGGCTTCCTCGGAGGCCTCATCGCCCTCGTCACTCCGTGCGTGTGGCCCATGATTCCGATGACAGTGTCGTTCTTCCTCAAGCAGAACAAAAGCCGTGCGAAATCAGTAGGTACGGCCGCCATCTACGGAGGCTCGATCATTGTCATCTACGTAGTACTCGGTCTGGCAGTGACAATCATCTTCGGAGCCTCGGCCTTGAATGAACTGGCGACATCGGCCCTCTTCAACATCATCTTCTTCCTCCTGCTCGTGGTATTCGCCATCTCGTTCATGGGTGGTTTCGAACTTACGCTTCCCTCATCGTGGACCAACAAGATGGACTCAAAAGTCGATGCCACCACCGGTCTGCTCAGCGTATTCTTCATGGCCTTCACGCTTGTGCTGGTATCGTTCTCCTGCACCGGACCGATCATCGGCACCCTTCTCGTCGAGGCCGCCGCTACAAGCAACTTCGTTTCTCCGGCAGTGGGAATGTTCGGCTTCTCTCTTGCACTTGCGCTCCCCTTCACGCTCTTCGCAATGTTCCCCACCATGCTCAAGGCAATGCCCAAGAGCGGCGGCTGGATGAATACAGTGAAGGTCGTACTCGGCTTCCTTGAACTCGCCCTCGCACTGAAATTCCTTTCCGTAGCCGACCTCGCCTACGGCTGGCGCATCCTCGACCGTGAGGTGTTCGTCTCTCTCTGGATTGTGATTTTCTTCCTGCTTGGCGTTTATCTGCTCGGCAAGCTCCGATTCCCGCATGACGATGAAGTTGAGAAATGCGGTGTAGGCCGATTCATGCTCGCCTGCATATCGTTTGCCTTCGCCGTCTACATGCTTCCCGGCCTCTGGGGCGCACCCCTTAAGAGCATCTCGGCCTTCTCTCCCCCGATTTCCACTCAGGACTTCTCCCTCTATGAAGGGGATGTCCATGCTGAAGTCGATGATTTCGAAGAAGGCATGCGTCTTGCACAGCAGCTCAACAAACCGGTCCTTCTTGACTTCTCCGGTTATGGCTGCGTCAACTGCCGCAAGATGGAAGCAGCCGTATGGACTGACCCCGATGTCAAGTCAACGATTGACAATGACTATATCCTTGTGACCCTTATGGTGGATGAGAAACGCGAACTTCCCGAGCCCATCAAAATCACAGAGAAGGACGGCACAGTCCGCACCCTCCGCACCTACGGCGACAAATGGAGCTATCTCCAGCGTTCCAAGTTCGGCGCTAATGCACAGCCTTTCCATGTGATAGTCGACCAGAACGCCCGTCCGCTTGCCCCTGCATTCGTATATAAGGAGGATATCCCCGGCTACAAGGCCTTCCTCCAGATGGGTAAGGACAACTATCAGAAAGGGAAATAAACACCCTGCCCCCATATAATCTACCTATATGCGGCCATATTCCCGACATGGAATATGGCCGCATTCTTTTTCACCTATCAGCACCTTGCCGTCCTTTCTAGGGGAGTTCTATCCTCCCAGAAAGTATGACCGGAACCTAGGCCGATGCAAAGTTAGAAAATTCTTCAGATGAAATAAGAAAACTCCGCAGGAATTTACTCTCGAGCGACACGCCAACCGAGAATGCGTCAATGGACTGGCCGGTCTACCGCACAAAGAATTCAATTCTCGAAGCGTGTCCCTGCAGGAGCGAGCCACACAACACGCAATCCGAAGCAAATTTGATGCTGGAGGCATTCAGCAGGAATTGTAAAGTATTCGCCATATACTTTCCTACCCCCTTCACTAAACATATCCATTTATCCGTTATATAGGCATGCGCCATCATCTTATATTATATCTTATATTATTATGTATATTCGGGCTGTCATATACCTATTGTGACGCTCAATTCACAAATCCGCACCGCACATCCGGATTCCAGCGAGCTGTCGACGGACTGATAAAAAAAACTCAGGCGAAAGACCTGCAACCTGCCTCACGCTACGAGGTAATCCTTGACTCCGCTGAATCATGCGCTTCACGCCATGACTTCAACGGTGCGGCGGAATGGTACCGTAAGGCACTCCGGGAAAAACCTTCCTCACCTCTCAATGACAAGATATTCTCCAACCTCGGGATATGCCTCACCCACACAGGCGCCATACGGGAGGCTCTGGAGGCTTTCGACATCGCTCTGGTAAGGAATCCCGATTCACCTGAAATACTCACCTCCCGTGCCTCGGCATACATCGTAGTGCAGGATTACAGCGAAGCCATCAAAGACCTTGATTCGGCACTGGCCGCCGACCCTAACTATTCCCCCGCCCTTAGCCTTCGGGGACGACTTCATCTTACTAATGGGAATCTCGAGTTGGCCTCCGCCGACTTCATCGAGCTTCGTAGTACCGACCCTCGGAATTCATGGGGATATTCTGGTGTCGGTCGAATACTCTTCAGTCAGGGAAATTACGATGAGGCCCTTCAGATGCTCCGTAAAGGCATGGAACTTGAAAACGATCCCGAGACGGTGCTTACCCTAATACTTTGCCTCATGGAGAAAAATCGACTTGCCGAGGCATCAGACATCATCAATGAACAGATTTCCCTTAACCCCCGAGAGCCGGACTTATATATTGCCAGAGCCCTTCTCCGAAGAAATCTATACCTCATCCAGGAGGCGGAAGAAGACTTCAAGACTGCTCAGAGACTCGGAGCCGATCCAACCCTCATTGCGGAGCTAAAAAAAGAGCAAAAAAAATGATTACATAAATCACCATCCATCAATAACTTACGAAAAAAGTCAAAAAAATATTGCAAAACACTTGCGGGAATCAAAAATTAGCAGTAACTTTGCAACGCAAAAAGGAAAAACGAGAGAGTTTTCCAAACAACAAAAAAACAAATGCGAAAATAGCTCAGTTGGTAGAGCACAACCTTGCCAAGGTTGGGGTCGCGGGTTCGAGTCCCGTTTTTCGCTC
>JAAVCH010000045.1 GCA_014802425.1 Bacteroides sp. | reverse complement strand
GTATCAATAGTGCGGATACTTTGCTCCTTATTGCCGCGGTTCATACCCATGCAGCCGAGAGCTATTCTTTTGGTTTCCATACTTAGATCTAACTTAAACTAAATTCATACGTCAGTCGGCAAACAAATCGAACAGAAGGAACGATTTACCACTTCGGCGTACGCCGGTAATAATCTATATCATTCCGTTATGACGGCCTTCTAAAACCTTGTCAAGATATATTTTTCTTTCTATTCTCATAGCATTCCGAACAAATGTCATTCGTGACACTTTTTCGGAACACAAAGTTAGTCATAAATTTCATTAAGTAGATGTTGAAAATTAGTTTATATCGTAATTTTTGTGAGCGTTCGTCCGTTATGGATATGAACCATAACACTTACGACTATCGCAAAAATCAAAGTTATACAACTGACAGCCCAGCAACGTCTGCAATTGGAAGATGCTTCCGCCAGGGCAAGAGCCACGCATACCGCATGCGCTGTCGCACAGTACTTCTGAAATCCACCGGTCTGACCTCGGAACAGGTTGGAGAACAGACCGACATGACCCATATATCGGTCAATTCCTGGGGGAAACGCTTCGAGACCGAAGGTATCGAAGGGCTGCAAACGCGTCCCGGCCGGGGTCGGAAGCCAATAATGAACTGCTCGGACGAAGAATCGGTACGCAAAGTCATAGAGAACGACAGGCAGAGCGTGAGGAAAGCGAAAGAGGCATGGCCGCAGGCTTCAGGAAAAGAAGCAAGCGAGAGTACCTTCAGGGCTTTTTTATCCGCCTTGGCGCGGGATACAGACGTATAAGGAAATGTCCAAAGGGGAAACCCACGCCTCAGCTCTATGCGTACAAGACCGAGAAGCTGCATGAACTCGTACAACAGGAGAAAGACGGTCTCATTGACCTTTATTATGGAGATGAAAGCCACATCTGCACCGAGGGATATATGCCATACGGATGGCAGTTCCGCGGTGAGGATGTCTGTATTCCATCTGAAAGAAGGCCGAGACTCAATATTTTCGGCATGATAGACCGCAACAATCGATATGACGGATTCTCCACAACTGAGAATATGACCGCTGACAAGGTTGCTGACTTTCTTGACCGCCTTTCCCTCCGTATCCGTAAAAACACGTTTGTTGTCCTTGACAATGCAAGCGTTCACAGATGCAAGCTCATGCGTGAACTCCCGCCGATATGGGAGAAACGTGGATTGTTTCTCTTTTTCCTCCCACCGTACAGTCCACATCTGAATATAGCCGAGACCCTCTGGAGAATCCTCAAGGGCAAATGGCTCAGACCTGCGGATTATTGCTCCAAAGATTCCCTGCTCTCTGCAACCAACCGTGCGTTGGCTACGATTGGATCTGAACTCTATATCAATTTTGCCCATGCGGCTTAGTATAAATTAATTTTTACGACTTACTTAGTAGTATTACAGCGGAACAATGCGTTCTCAGTATTTTATAATCCACGATCCTTTGATTCTCATAGAGAAAAGCCGCAGAGTATCCACGTACTCTGCGGCTTTTCTTTTGTTGTGCCATGTCTAATGAGACTGTTTACAGACTCTTATTTTAGTTTCATGATAAAATTCTCAAGTGCTTTCGAGAATGACTCCGGTGCTTCCATAGCCGTAAAGTGTCCGCCATACGGCATTTCCGTAAAATGAATCAAATTATAATGTTGTTCAATCCAATCTTTCGGAACCGGCAGGATATCATGAGGGAAGCGAGCAACACCTATCGGAACCTGAATTTCGCTCAAGGGTGGCAGTGCGTTGTAATTCCCATAATAAGCTGAGATAGATGAGGGTGTGCAACTGGTCATCCAGTATAGTGTCAGATTATGTAATATATCATCAAGTGAGAATCTTTCCCAATCACTCCAATCATGAAACTTCTCAATGAGCCATCCTGCCATTCCTGAAGGAGAATCACAGAGTCCGTACCCTAATGAGTAAGGTTTCGTCCCCTGAATTGAGATATAAGCCCCCTGATGCTTCATCCATTCTGTTGCGGCCTTTTTATAATGCAACCATTCGGGAGATAGCTTTTCATCCGGTGTCGTTACTATGTCTCCGGCAAAACCGACATCGGTAAGCAGCAAACCTTCAATCTCATCCGGATATCCGGCTGCGATATAAGACAAGATACCGCGTCCCATATCTCCACCTGTAGCTACATAGCTTTCATAACCCAGAACACCAGTCATCAGTTTATGCCATATTTCGGCCGACTCAGCATTGTTGACAAAACCTTTCTCAGGCAAAGATCCAAATCCGAAGCCGGGTATGGATGGCACAATCAGATCATATTCATTAAGCAATGGAAAGGTTTTGGAATACCGTAAAAAACTGTCAGGCCATCCATGAGCCATTAGAATTGGGGTTGCATCCGATTTTGATGACTTGATATGGAAAAAATGTATGTCGACACCATCGATATTACATATGAACTGAGGAAATCGGTTAAGATAACTCTCCTGTACTTTCCACATATCATATGAGTCAGCCCAGGCTTTCAATACCTTCTTCAATACATTTACAGGTGTGCCCATTTCCCAACTTTCAGCTTGTTGAAAATTTGGGAACCGAGTCTCATTAATACGCTGTTTCAGCAAGCTGAAATCAGACTCAGTAAACTCTATCCTGAATTTTCTCATATATCTTATTCCTGCACTGCCTGTTGAGTCTTTTTACGATGTTCTATTATGGTTTTCATATTCTTTTGCGCCCACTCTGTGAGTTTGATGATTATCGGCACAAGTGAACGGCCTGTATCGGTAAGAGAGTATTCCACTCTGGGTGGAACTTCCTGATAGAAGGTTCGGAGTACCAGTCCGTCTGCCTCCAGAGTCCGAAGGGTGTTGGATAATACACGGGAGGAAATGTCAGGGATTTTTCGTCCAAGCTCGTTATAGCGTATCGGCTCGTTCTCACCGAGAACAAGTATTACCAACAGCGCCCACTTGTTTCCGAAACGGGCAACGACATTCCTTACTGGACATATCTCTATGATTGAGTTCAGCTGTTCTTTCTTTCTCATTTTCAGTATTACTTTAATATGCAAATGTAGTATATTAATATCATATATACAAGTATTTGGAGGTAAGTGATTTTTTCGGGTAAATGTAAATCTACAACTGATTGAAAACCACCAAAAGAGATAAAAAGGTTACTAACGCTATTAAATGTAACTTATTGGCAGATAAGATATAATTTATTAATTTTGCCTTGACAGACATTGTTAAACCATTAAAAACAAGGACAGCCATGACACGTATCATCAACAGTGCTGTAAAGCACACCGCACAGGCCTACCTCTGTGCAGAAGAAGAAAACGGCACTCCCTCCGGCGCATGTGGATCAGCATGTGGTGCAGGTGACGAAAAACCTGAACCCAAGCCCGCAGCATGCGGCTCGGCTTGCGGAGCTGGTGAGAAGTAAGAATCTTATCCCTTATAACGACTCCGATGAAAGGCTCATAAATGCCTGAATCGGAGTCGTTTTGATTATTGAACAATTTAGGTTTACATAATAGTTGACGATAGAACTCTGTCAACTACCGAATGACAGTCAGACCGTTATGGAGTATTTCGCTTTTCAATGGCATATCACCGACAGCTGCGACCAGCGTTGTGAACACTGTTATATCTTCTCCGAAGGACATCCCCATATTGTGGAAATGCCTTTTGAGAAAGCGCATAAAGTAATCGAGCAATGCGTTGAGATGTGTCGCCGCATTGATCGGTTGCCATATTTCTATATCACCGGTGGTGATCCTATTCTTCACCGGAATTTCCGGGAAATCCTCGGGCTGCTGAAAGAACGGAATATTCCATTCACAATCCTCGGCAATCCATTCCACATCACAGATGATGTCTGCAGGCGGCTAAAAGCATTGGGATGTCAGAAATACCAGCTCTCAATCGACGGCATGAGGGAGACACACGACGCCATAAGAAAGCCCGGTTCATTCGACACAACTGTTGAAAAGATAGATGTGCTTAGACGCAGCGGCATACGTGTAGCCGTGATGACAACTGTTTCCGGAACCAACATCAATGAAATTCCCGACATCATCGATCTTGTGGTGGAAAAAGGCGTGGAGGTATTTGCATTCGGTAGGTATTGTCCGACCTCGGAAGAAAAATCCACACATATTTCCCCGACCGAATACAGGGATTTTCTTGACCGTATCTGGAAGAAATTCGAGCAACACAAGGATTCAGGCACCATCTTCAATCTGAAAGACCACCTATGGACTCTTTTTCTTTATGAGAAAGGTCTCTTCAAAATACCGGAGGATAGCGATCCCGATGCGATTTATGACGGCTGTCATTGCGGCGACTGCCATTTCACAATTCAGCCCAATGGCAATGTGATGGCTTGCCGAAGGTTTGAAAGTGTGGTTGGCAACCTGTTCCGGAAACCGATCCACGAGTTATGGACCGGCTCTGAAATGGATGCTTACAGACAATACGACAAGTTTGAGAAATGCGCCAAGTGTGAACTTCTGAGATTCTGTCGCGGATGTCCCGCTGTGGCATATGGCTACCATCAATCGTTTTATTCACCCGACCCTCAATGTTGGAAACAAGCATGAAAGCAATAGTCCTTACGGAGCCATGCAAGGCTGAGGAAATGAAACTTACGGAGATTCCCATGCCGGAAGTCAGGCCGGGCTGGGTATTGATTAAAGTAAAGGCCTTCGGTATCAATCATTCGGAAGTTCTCCTGCGTGAGTTTGAAGTGGCTCACACATATATCAACAAACCTATAGTACCCGGTATAGAATGTGTCGGAGAGGTTATCGATCCGTCAGACAGCGGTTTCAGGAAAGGACAGCGTGTGATGGCACTGATGGGTGGAATGGGAAGGAGCTTCAACGGCAGCTATGCCGAATATGTACTTCTCCCATCAAGAATTGTCTTTGCAGTGGATAGCAACCTTGACTGGGAGGAACTTGCCGCTATTCCGGAGACATTCTACACCGCATATGGTTCACTGGTAACATCGCTGCAACTTTCAAAAGATGACCTGTTACTTGTAAGAGGCGGCACATCTACAGTCGGACTCGCAGCCCTTCAACTTGGTAAAGCCATCGGAGCCACCGTAGTCGCTACCACAAGAAGCCGGGATAAGGCAGCCGTTTTGAAAGAATATGGAGCAGATGATGTTGTGTTGGAAGGTGACGGTTTCCGTGAGAGGTTTCTTGAGAAGTATCCTGATGGTGCCTGCAAGGTTCTTGAACTTATCGGAGCATCGACACTGAGGGAATCCTTGAAATTGACTGCGTTGCACGGCATCGTTTGCCATACGGGATTATTGGGCGGAGTATACGGCCTTAAAAACTTCGATCCCATAAAGGAGATACCTTCCGGAGTATATCTTACAGGCTTCTATAGTAATGATCCCACTCAGGCACAGATTACCGACATGATGAACCTTATAGAGCGAGGCGATATTCATCCGATAATAGCCCGCATATTTACACTTGAACAACTTGTGGATGCACATTTGCTTGCTGAACGTAGAGGCCAGATGGGAAAGATTGTAGTTGCCGTATAGATCTATCCTTTGTTGGTTAAGAGATCGATAGGTGGCGCTGGGAAACAGCACATAAATTATGTATGTATTCTTTATGTTTTTTCTAACCAAACTTCATTTTTTTATTAGTCAGTAACCTTTTTATCGCTTTTGATGATTTTCAAAGGCTTGCGGAATGCCGCTTACGGGTTTTCGGATATTACTATAAAATCAAAACCATAATATGTTGATATTTAGAAAACTACTTTAAGAACTTTCGATGGTTCCAGATGTTATAGATACGAATGAAAAAATTTGGAAGCAATACGTTTGCCAACCTATGGTACGGAATTTGCATTTCAATTAATTTAGAAATAAACTTAAAGAAAGGACATATTTATGCATTTTTCAAGTGGTATTAACCGACCTCCTTACGAGGCGAACGATGCCTATCTGCAGGTGACCAGCGGATGCAGTCATGATAAGTGTGATTTCTGCACATTTTATAAGGATGCCCGTTTCCATGCCTCTCCATTAAAGGAGGTGGAGGAGGATATCCTCGAACTTAAAGAATACGGACCAAGATACGACAGAATTTTCCTACAGGGTGCTGACCCGTTCATACTGCCTTACAAACGACTCATGGAGGTTGCCGATCTTATTCATGAGCATCTTCCTTGGGTGACCTCCATCGGCGGCTATGCACGAATCGATAACCTTAAGAACAAGACTGTTGAACAGTTGCGAGATCTGACAAAGGCTGGCTACAGTGGTTTCTATTTTGGTATAGAGTCCGGCGATGACAATCTGCTCCGCCGTATGCATAAGGGTTATACCTCTGAAGATATCGTGAAACAGATGTCGAAACTCGGTGAGGCAGGAATGCCATTTGTTGGAAACTTCCTCGGTGGTCTTGGAGGCCATAACTATGGGATGAGCCATGCACGTGAGACAGCCCGCGTAAGCAACATCATCCGCCCGGATATGATATATGCCTCTGAGTTGACACTCTTCCCCGACACACCTCTTATGCAGGATGTGAAAGACGGCAAGTATGAGGAGGCAACCGAAGTGGAGCGCTTTGAGGAGATGCAGGAATTCCTGCGTTGCCTGACGATTCCCACTGTATTCAAAGCCGAGCATGTCACTATTCCGTCGCCGATCAGAGGGCGTCTGCCTGAAGACCGTGACCGCATGATTCAGGAGCTCCAGAGCCTGATAGATCTGGGCGAAGATACCCTCAGGAGCTATCGTGAACGGGTAACCGGCCTTTAAATAAATGGATTTCATATCAGAGTTACCATCTACCTTACAGGAAGTGGAACCCTGATATCTTTTTTTGATAAAACAAAACTGACGCAGACGATATGAACCACAGACGACTTGTATTTTATTTCACCGCCACGGGCAACGACCTCTATGTGGCACGTCAATTCAGCAGTGAGCCACTTAGTATCCCGCAGGTGATGAAGCGATACGGCCACGGGTCGATGCACTGGGAAGCCGACGAGATAGGCATTGTCTATCCCATCTACTGGCAGAAGCCTCCCGTGATGGTGCAGGAGTTCATCAGGAAGTCAACTTTCACATGCGATTACTTCTTCGGCATCCTTACATACGGTTGCAACTGCGACAACGCTCCTTCGATTTTTACAAAACTCTGTAGCGAGTCAGGAATCACGCCCGATTACGTCAATGCCATCATAATGGTCGACAATTGGTTGCCCGGTTTTGATATGAACCGTCAAAAGGCACTTGAACCTTCAAAACACATCGAGGAACAGATAGCCAAACAGGTTGACGATGTGGCGCGTCATATCAGTTACATACGTCGCTCAGTACCCAATTTCGAGCATGGTCCCACATTCCCTGTCGAGGCCCGTTACCAATTCACCATCACAGGTGACTGTGTTGGATGCGGTATATGCACACGTGTCTGTCCTTGCGGCAATTATACTGTGGTCAATGGACGTGCGCAGACATCGGGCGGCTGTGAGCACTGCTTCGCCTGCATCCAGAACTGTCCGCATAATGCTATATACTTAACAGCGGGCGAGGCCAATCCCCATGCTCGATACCGTAACAGCCATGTCACGCTTCAGGACATCATCAATGCCAACAACCAGCTATGACATAACTTGCACCACGTTTACCTCGCAAGCCAAACTATTAAAACTATGGCACAGAAATCAGAACTTGAAAACACCGGCATTAAGTCGGAAAAATTAGTCGAGACATCAACAGCATGGGATGGTTCGGCACTCCCTGATTATCCGCAGGCAACTCCTGTAATCTCCATATATAAATATACTTTTCCACCACATACGGTGACCAATCCGCATTATCATAAGATAATCAACTGTGGAGTCGTGCTTAGCGGAACTCTCACTATTGTATGTCAGGATGGAAGTTTCCACGACTTCCATGCCGGTGAGCCCTTGGTTGAGACCGACGGAGAGATTCACCACGGAGAAAACCGTGGCGACGTGGATGCTGTGGTGCTTATGTTCTACGCCGGAGGCGGTGACACTCCACTATCAATTCCTGCTTAAAATTAAAACATAACAATGAATATTTTTTTAAAATCGATTATCAGCTTCGCTTTTATTGCGGGAGTGGCATTTTCAAGCGCCGGAGCCGAGACTTACATCGACAGTCCGGATCAGAATAATGTACCGCAAAAAAACAGCAGCGGGGATAAAACCGTCTCCATAGAAAAACTCATAGAGACATCCAATTCTTGGGATGGTTCATTGCTGCCTTCGTATCCAGGTACTCAACCTGTAGTCTCGATTTACAAATACACGTTTCCACCCAAATCCGTGACTAATCTGCATTATCATAAGATAATAAACTGTGGAGTTGTACTAAATGGGACATTGACGGTGGTCAGTGAGGATGGTTCATCAAGGGATTTCCACGCCGGTGAGCCGATTGTAGAAACCATTGGTACTGTTCATCATGGAGAGAATCGTGGAGACACCGATGTGGAAGTAATCATGTTTTATGCAGGAGATGGAACCACTCCTCTGTCTTTCCCAATCGAAAATAAGTCCAACAAATAAAATGATAGAATGAACAAGATTTTCCAACAGGCTCTTAAGTCCGCATTTACCATTGCGATGATATTGTCTTTTACGACAGTCTCAGCTCAATCATCCGGACGTGTGAAAGTATTCATGCAGCCCGATTCCTACATCGGCAGTAAAACTCAATACGGCAATAACCCCGAAGCAGGCCACTATGCACAGGCCGACGACGCTAAGATATATTATGAAGTCTATGGCGAAGGAAATCCTATCGTCATTCTTCATGGTGGCGGTGTAGGCAGTACATACGAGATGGGGCAATTCATTGACAGCCTATCGAAAACCAATAAGGTAATCGCCATCTCGACACGAGGTCACGGCAAATCGGAAATAGGTACAAAACCGGTTAGCGTCGAGCAGCGTGCCAACGACGTCTATTCAGTCATACAGGACTGTGTGCCGGGCCAGAAGGTAAAGGCTATCGGTTTTAGCGATGGTGGCTATTCGGCTTACTTTCTCGCGTATCTGCATCCGGAAGTTGTTGACCGTATCGTTACCATCGGAGCAGGAGAAGCACTTCCGCATACGCGAAAGTTCATTAAAAGCAAGATTGAAGACATGGCGGCTCTTGATCCTGATTTCATGAAGCTCCAGATGAAGATTTGCCCTCAGCCGGATAAAAAGCAGGCTTATTGGGACAATTTCTACGAGTTCTATAACACTGTCACCGTGAGCAAAGAAATTCTCAATAGCATCGAATGCCCTGTTCTGGTGATGGCTGGAGAACTGGATCCCAATGCACCACTTGCAACCGTTATCGCAGCATACTACATGCTTCCGCATAGTCAGTTGGCCATTATCCCTAATGCAGGCCATGGTGCTTTCATTGACAACTTCCAGGCTGTCTGGGATTGCGTCGTTCCGTTTCTGGCAGAATGATATTATAATACTGACGTTTTTTATCGCCCCGGGCAATGATATAGCTGTAACCGGGGCGATTTCTATTAAATATTGCACAGGATCTTATTTATATAAGTTTGGAGGATATGGAGTTCGAGGCAAGGGCGATACAGAGGCGGAAAGGCTTATGAACGACGCTCGTATGCTCCAGGAATTGGGATGCTTTGCTGTTGTGCTTGAAAAAATTCCGGCAAAATTGGCGGCCCATGTTACACAAGCTCTCACTATACCTACAATCGGTATCGGGCTCGCTCTGATACCGATGGACAGGTTCTGGTTGTTCAGGATATGCTTGGAATGAATGAAGGATTCAAGCCCAAGTTCATGCTATTTCGGGCATATCGGGGAAACCATCACCGGTTCTGTGGCGGACTACGTAGGGCAAGTAAAGAATATTACTTATCCGTCTTCTGATGAAAGTTATTAAAACACTGCGGTGAAAACATAGTGTGACACGAAACCTATAATAACGCGCAGGTAAAAATCATGGTATTTTGCTGTTAAAGTTAAATATCGATTTATTAGTAAATATCTAATCAGATGATATGTTGTAATTAAAGACTAATTTCAAGGTAGATAAAACCAAGTGCATTAAATGCGGGAAGTGCATCAACACATGTTCAGGATTAGTATTAAAATGGGGTCATGACAGTTATCCCGAGATGATTCCTTTTGAACGGCTCGGATGGAGGGGGGTGCTGGAGATGTCAGCACTGTATTGCAGTATGCCCACAGGGTACCATATCAATTTTCGGGAAAAAGCCGGAGGATGCTTTACCACCGGTGCCGGAGCAAATGGGTGAATACATGGAAAGGGTTGTCACCAACCGCAGGTCATGTCGCAGGTTTCTTGCGGAGAATGTGGATCCTGCGATAATAACAAGTATTCTTTCCGCAATGGAGGCTGTCTCTACGGGTGGAAATTCAATGGGGGTTGAATATACTGTAATCGATGCCATAGCCCGGGTTGACGAAATATGGCAGGAAGCCTACAACGTGATGGAACAGTCTATATGGAAGAATAAATCTCCTTTTATATAATATTCAACATAATAGTGGACGAACAAATAAAGATATATTTAATGAAGTATACCATAATCTTATGAATTCTGCAAAATCGTTTGGAACTACTCATGAAGTAATGAATATTGCGGATCATATTGTTCCTTTTGCAATAATTTTAATTTTATGTTTATTTCAAAAAAAATATGCACTAATAAATATATCAATAATGGCAGACAGTGTATATAATAATATAAAATCATCATTACAAAACAATGGATTTGGAGAATAGGGTCAACTGAAGCTTTCAGATGGTTCTATCTCTGAACCTATGAGTCTGGACTCAGCAGCCTCATATATTCATAATGAAATGATCAAGAGTAGTAAGTTATCAAATACTTATGATTCTCGAACTACCTCATCAATAAATAATGAAGCTGCTGATAAATAGTAAAGAGATATGTTTTCATTGCTAGAATCAACTAAATTTACAGGTAAATATATAGCAACACCAGTAACAGGAATAACTGCTGGTGTTTTTGCTTTACCATTTCTAGCACCTGGCACTATTGGTGGAAATCTTATAGGAACAGTAGCGGGAGGTAGTGCTGTATCTGAAGTTGCAAATTCAGTTTATAAATATATTACTGGTAGTTAGAATGGTTACATATCTGATGCTTTTAATTATATTGGAGGAAATAATATATCTAATCCTTATCTCCGAGATGCTGCTGAATTTGGATTTAATTTATTAGATCCTGCATTTTATGGAAATGTTGCCGGAAAAACTTATAATGCTGGTTAGAGAGTTGTATCCGATATGACACAAACAGCAGAAATGGCTAATAATGTTAGAAATTTTAGACAGTAATTAGACGATATAATTAAAAATACTCAATTTTAGAATCAACCAGTAGCACAATAACAACTCGAACACGATCGAAAGGGATGCATTATGTTCTTTTACATTGAAGGATGATGCGGGACTGACGGAATTGGTCTTTTATGGGTCATCAATGGCATGATGCCTAAGACCGGCTGTGACGCCTGACGGTGACGACAGGCAGCCTCGCGCCATCATCCGGCACGTCACCGAAATACTCTAACCGAGTAAACGAGTAGGTAAGCAGGGATACGGTACCGGAACAGCGGTTTACTTGGCGCCAAACCTCTCCCGGGTAGATGAGCAGGAATACGGCACCGACGCGGCGCTTTACTTGGCGGCAAATCTCTCCCGGGTAGTTAAATAGGAATACGGCATCGGGGAGGCACCTTACTTGGCGTCAAATTTGGAAATATGGGGAGATTGGTGTAAATTTGCAATTCCTCAATATCGGTGCGCGGACGTGCTGACGACCGCGTCTTCTCAAAATCAATGATCTCCTATGAAAAAAACTCACAAACTTCTCGCCGAGAAACTTCTGCACATCAGCGCCATCAAGCTTCAGCCTGAATCACCCTTCATCTGGGCCTCCGGCTGGAATTCACCGATATACACTGACAACCGCGTGGCTCTCTCCTATCCCGACGTACGCAATTTCCTTAAAGTGGAACTGGCCCGCGTAATACTCGAACATTTCCCCGAAGCCGACGCCATCGCCGGAGTGGCCACAGGGGCCATCGCCATCGGCGCCATAGTGGCCGACGTGCTCGGACTCCCCTACGTATACGTGCGCTCCACTCCGAAAGACCACGGACTCGAAAACATGATCGAGGGCAACCTCAAGC
This sequence comes from Bacteroides sp., assembly GCA_014802425.1. Classification (GTDB taxonomy): domain Bacteria; phylum Bacteroidota; class Bacteroidia; order Bacteroidales; family Muribaculaceae; genus Lepagella. The sequence continues at coordinate 28,029 of JAAVCH010000045.1, read as the reverse complement.
CCGGCTCCAAGGTGGTGGTGCTAGAAGACATCGTGTCGACGGCAACTTCATCGCTCAAGGCCGTACACGCCGTGGAGATGGCCGGTTGCGACGTCGTGGGCATGACGTGCATCTTCAACTTCGAATTCCCCGAGGCCGTGAAGCGCGTATCCGACGCCAACCTCACGCTTGTGCCGCTGCTCACCTACAGCGAAATGCTCGATGTGGCCACCGACATCAACTACCTCGCCCCGTCGGAACTCCAGACCCTCCAGCAGTGGCGCGAAGACCCCGCTTCCTGGGCACCCGACAAAGGTGAGGCGGAATACACCACCACCCTTTAACCTATAGAATCCTACCGCAATGGCTATATTCAAATCCAAGACAGTGGCCGTGGCCGCCCCGGCCGAAGCCGTTTTCGACAAACTTTCCGACCTTTCGAGCCTCAAAGTCCTTATGGCCGACATTCCCGCTTCGGCCGTGCCGGAAGAACAGCGTTCGATGCTGGAGGCCGTCAGTGTGACCGACGACACCATAACCTTTCCGGCCGGTCCGGTGGGTGAGCTCACCATGCGCATGACCCGTAAAGAGCGCCCCATCCTCATACGCCTCGACGGCGAAGGAGCCCCGGTAGCCCTCAACATGAGCCTTGAGATCGGAGAGGTGGGTCCGGACGCCTCCGAGGCGGCGGTCAGCATCGACATCGCCATTCCCCCCATGCTGAAGCCCATGATCGGAGGCACGCTCCAGAAGATGGCCGACCAGTTCGCCGACGTAATCGGCCAGCTAAACTACAACGCGTGAGCCGGATAAGCGGAATATCGTGGCGGCTTAGGCGGATGAGCCTCATCCTCGCGGCCGCGGCTATGGCCGCAGCCGCATCGGGATGCCACGGAGTCGACGACTCAAGGATACCGAGGATGCCCGTCTACATCGACCTGTCCGATCAAGGGATGTGGAACACCTACGGCGTCACGGCCTTCGGGGCGTTCGACTATTTCGTGCGCCAGTCCGGCTCGCCGCTGCTTCCCCCCGGCTATCCCTATAAGGACGCGGAAGCCACCGGCTACGGCGGAGTGCTGCTCGTCAACGGCATGGACCCCTTCACGCTTGAAGCCGGAGTGCCGTTGGCCTACGATCTCAGCTGTCCGGTGGAAAAGTCGCGCACGGTACGCGTGTCGGTCGACCCGGAGACGCTTGAAGCCGTGTGCCCCATATGCACTTCGCGCTACAACGTGGCTACAGGTGCCGGAGCGCCCGTAGCAGGACCCGCGGCCCAGGGGGAGCGCAAATACGGCCTGCGCCGCTACTACGCCCACCCCACGTCCCTCAACGGCTATATCGTCAACGAATACCAGTAATCTCCCCTCCCCTCTTTTTAACCGCTAAAGAACCATTCTCTCCTCCCTCACAGCACAGATGAGTCCAATCGAGAGCATAGTCTACATGTTATGGCGAGGCATCGCCATCGGTGTCCTCATTTCGGCGCCAATGGGACCCGTAGGAATCCTATGCATACAGCGTACCCTCGACAAAGGGCGCCATGCGGGACTCTACACCGGCATCGGAGCCGCCATCTCCGACCTGCTCTACTGCCTGCTCACCGGCTTCGGCCTCTCCTTCATAGAGGATTTCATAGAGTCGAACCAGAATGTGATTCAGCTGATCGGCTCAGTGGTGCTGATAGCCTTCTCAATCTATCTCTTCCGGAAGGATCCCGCCTCGCCCCACCGACATTCGGTGGCGGAAAACGTCTCGGCCCGCAAGAACATCCTCGGCGGATTCCTGTTTACATTCTCCAATCCACTGATAATCTTCCTGATAATAGGCCTGTTCGCGCGATTCAACTTCACTTTGCCGGAAATCAACGGTGCCTATTACGCCGTAGGCTACCTGGGGATTGTAGTCGGAGCGCTGGGATGGTGGTATGTCATCACCTATGGTGTCGATAAGGTAAGGAGCCGCTTCACGATGCGCTCGATGAAAGCCCTGAACATCATAATCGGTGTCGTGATACTGATTTTCGCCGCCGTGGGAATAGTGTCGAGCATCATGGGGCTCACTTCGGCCGACGCCCAGGCACGGCGTACAATACCCCCGGCCATCTCCTACATCCTGCCTGCCACGGAAGACACCCTCTTCCGCGCCGATGCCGGCAGGCTTCCCGCCGTGATACCGCTGGCCCCCCTCTACGGGGCTCCGGAGTGGGAGGTCGATTTCAAGCTCGCCGTCACCGGCGGACCCACCGCATGGTGCATCGCCGCCGGCGGCCGCTCGCCGGGCGACACCACACTCACCCTCACATACACCATAGCGGAAACACCCGACGGTCCGCTTTCGTCACGCCCGGCCATAACTTGCGATGCCTCCCTGCAGGGGGGTATTTTTGTTTCCTCCGAAGGCCTCCCCTTCACATCGAAAGGTGACCGCTCCATGACCCCGGAGGGAAGCGCCCCTCTATACGAAGGGATGGACCTGCCGCGTGGATTCAACCATTACCGCATACTCCGCCACGGCGACTATGTGGCCATGCTCGGAGGGCGCGCCGACCCCCGCCTCATCGCCGAAGCGCAGCCGGAAGGGGCTCTGCGGGCCGACTCGCTGTACCTCGTGCTCCCTCCGAAGACCACGGTAAAGATGCGCGACCTGCGGATCAGTTTTCCCCACCGGCCGGAAGACGAGACGAGCGGACTGACACGCGCCGACATCTCCGGACGCAAAAAAGCAGCCGCCGGAACTCCAGAAGGAATCTGGCGACTGCTGGATTGGTCGGTCGATACATCGAAAGCCACGACCGGAGGTGACTACACGCTGGGTGTGGCGCCCCGGGAGGACGGATGCCTCGACATCATATACCTTGACGGCGCGAGGGTCAACGGACGCCGCTGGCGCGAAGGGATGGTGAAGGGCACCCTCTTCCCCACCGGTATTCCGGGAATCTACGACCTCCGCTGGCGCGATGCCGACGGAGCCCCGATGGAGCGCGGCCTGCGGGCCGAATACGACTCCGAGGCCGGGACGCTCACTCTGATGTTTCCGGCGATGGATGTGTCACTGAGGTTTGTAAGGCTATGACGGTCATGCCGCGCACAGCGCATGGCGCCCTGCGGCCGGCGCGGCGCGATGCCGCTCCGGGCGTCACTCGGCGTCGGGGAGCAGAAGCGAGCGCCCCACGGGTGTGAGATATGAGTCTATCTCGTAAGCGGCGAAACTTACCTGAGCCTCCCCTTCGGAATAAGGCACCACGCTGTAGAGCGGGAACACGAAATCTATTCCGTCGGCCGAGAGCTTGAAGTTGTCGGGGAGCTTCACCTCCTCAGGAGCCACAATAAGGTCATAATGCTCGCGCAGACGCTCCACCACCATATCGTGGAGAGCCTCGGCGGCATTCGGCGTTAGAATATCCTTGAGATGGAGCACACGCGAGTCGCGGAGGTCATAGTTGACATAGCGGTTGGAGTATATGCCGTGGGCCGCGCCCTGAGGATAGGCGTAGGTATAGGCGCGGAAGACGGCCATTTCGCCCGACATGTAATCGAGCGTCAGCTCCTTGCGCAGACTGCTTCCACCGCGTTTCGTGGTGTCGGCCTTGGCGTCGTCCATGGGGCGGAGGTAATCCGGAAGCGAGAAAATGACCTTACGGTCATGTATAGTGACGTTGGCCAGGGCGCCGAGAGTGTCCTGGAGCGCCTTGATGTCGGCTTTGCCGAGCGCCATAGGCATCACGCCTGCGCCCTCGCAGTCCCATATGCCGTCGAAATCCACTATATCCTGCGCCACAGAATCATTGTCGGCGCCACGGACAGTCTCGTGGAACTTATAGGTCTCAAACATGAACGTGCCTGAGTCTTTTGAATCGGAGCCGCAGGATGCCATCACTCCAGCGAGGAGAATGGCGGTGGCGGCCAGTGTTGTCTTCATTTTTCTATATCGTTAAGTTTGTACGTTAATCCGGCCGGTCGGCCCTACCGACGGCTGCGCCGCGGCATGGCGATTTCTTCCGGCCATAGGATAATACGCCGGGCAGGTGGATTTTGTTCGCCTCCGTCACCAGCCCACACTCGCGCCTCCGCCGCTGGAGTGGCCTCCGCCGAAACCGCCCCCGCCGCCGAAGCCTCCGCCGCCTCCGCCGCGCCGGCTGCCTCCCAACAGCGCACCCGCTGCAAGGGCGGCGGCCGCAGAGGGATCCTCAAGCTTGGGCATGGTGTACCCTTCGCGATGCCTGTGGCGGCAGAACTGGCACTCATATATGCGCTCTCCGTAACCGGTCTTGCGGGTAGTGGGTTTCTCCACCACTTTGTTCATCACCAGATTCATGGCGATCGTGCCGCAGTCGGGACACTTGCGGTACTTCAGCTGCTTCTCCACATAAGGGAAGCGCTCCACGGTGCCGCATTCGGGGCACAGCCAGACGTCGTAGTCGACCGTGCCGATCTTTTCCTCGAAATCCTGCGAGGGAGTGAGATAGGCGTTGTCGTCGTCCTCGCTCAGCTTCTTCATCTTGGCGCCGCATGTATCGCATATCTCGGCCATATTGCGGGCATGACGGTAGCGCCAGTAAGCCAGCAAGGCCACCGGGAGCGCCAGTCCGAGCGACAGGGCCGCCCCCCACCAGTAGGTCGACATATGCGAATGGTAGGTCATCGCCCGACGGTAGTTGTCGCGCTTATGCGCACGCACCAGATCGATTATGAACAGTACGAGCGTGAAGAGGAACACGCACAGGATCAGAAACTTCACGAAGGTCCATATCACCCGTGGCCCCAGGGCGTTGACGGCCTGCATCGTGCCCGTCTCCTGCTCGCTCCGGAGCACCTCGGCCACTTTCGGATTCGTGAGCACCTGGAAAATCTTTTCCACCGTGGTGGTGACGGCCTGGTTGACATTTCCGGCCTTTAGCGCGGGCACTGCATTATTACGGATGATTTTCGCGCAGCTGATGTCGGGGAGTTCCCCTTCCACACCGGATCCGGTCTCGATGCGGGCGCGCCGGTCATTCATCGATATCACGAAGAGCACTCCGTTGTTCTTGTCAGTCTTGCCGAGGCCCCATTTGCGGAAAAGCTCGTAGCAGAAATCTTCGATCGACTCTCCGTCGGTGGACGCCACCACGGCCACGGCCACCTCGCACGTGGTGCTGTCGCGCAGCTCCGTAAGGCGTCGGTTGAGATAACTGACCGTTGCTCCGGACAGATAGCCGTCCGGGTCGGCCACGAAGCAGTCGGCCCCCTTCGTCTGGGGACTGGGAAGATTATCGGGTGAGACGGCATACGCGGCGCAGGCCATGATGAGAAGCATCAGGGCGGCGACGGCGCTTCGGAAGGAGGGATGTTTCATTGTGTATGTCGGTATTATTGTGGTTTATTATCGTGGTTTTACTTCATGCGGTTAATGTAACCGGGCCGGGGAGCTGATGCGCCGTGGCCGATCACACCGCAGGGAGTGTAAGGCCGTTGAGCTGGCGGTAGAGGTTGAGGGCGTAGACGTCGGTCATGCCCGCCACATGGTCGAGCACACCCTGGAGCCGGGCGTAGAAATCGGCATTACGGATGGCATATTGCGCGGGCACCTTCTCGAAGAGGAGCCTGGAGAAATTACGCTCGGGGTACCGTGCGGCTTCGGCAAGATGGGTGAGCAGATAAGTGAGGATACGGTTGCCGGCGATTTCGATGTCCACGACCTCGGCGCTCCGGTAGATGCGGTCGCAGGCCACGCGGCTGCAGGCGGCATAGGCATCGCGCAGGCGCTCGTCGGCCATGCCTATCAGCGACCCTGTGGCGGTTCCGGCGAGTATCCGGTCCTCATTATCCACGAAAGCCTTCGAGCAGGCCCTTACGAGAGCCCCTATCACGTTGCTGCGCAGATAGCCTATCTGTTCGTTGGGGTCGTTGAGGCGCGCCATGCTGCGGGTCATGCGGCCGCGGTCGGCCTCACCGAAGAATCCGAGCATCAGGTCCTTCACCTCGGGAGTGGAGAGGATGCGCAGCCGGTGGGCGTCCTCTATGTCCATCACCTGATAGCAAATGTCGTCGGCCGCCTCCACGAGCCACACCAGCGGATGGCGGGCGAAACGCCCGTCGCCATCCCCGGGGATGCCCAGCTCGGCGGCCACACGGCGGTAAATCTCCTCCTCCGTGCCGAAGAAGCCGAACTTCCCTTTCGCATTGGCCCGGGTGGAGGGATAGGGATACTTCACCACAGCGGCCAGGCTGCTGTATGTCATCGCATAGCCCCCCTCACGCCGCCCCTCGAACTGATGGGTCAGCTGCCGGAAGGAATTCGCGTTTCCTTCGAAATGGCACACGTCGGCCCACTGCCTCTCGGTCAGCAATTCGCGCAGCGGACGCCCCGCTCCCTCGGTAAAGAATGTGGAGATGGTCTTCTCGCCGCTATGGCCGAAGGGAGGATTGCCGAGGTCGTGGGCAAGGCACGCTGTGGCGGTTATGTCGCCGATATGGCGCAGCTGTTCCGCCCAATCCTCCGCCTTATGGCGCTCCATAAGCATGAGGGCTGCCTCGTTGGCCATCGAACGCCCTACGCTCGACACTTCCAGGCTGTGGGTAAGGCGGTTGTGTACGAACACACTTCCCGGTAGCGGGAAAACCTGCGTCTTGTTCTGCAGCCGCCTGAAGGGCGACGAGAAAATCAGCCTGTCGTAGTCGCGCTGGAAATCGCTGCGTATGTGGCGGCGCGGGTCATGGTATTCCTCCATGCCGAGCCTCTTGTCGCTGATTAGCCGGCTCCAGTGCATGGGAGTCTGCACTGTGACCGATACGGAAGCGTTGGATTCATTCATGCGGAGTAAAGTCTGAATTGTCGCGGATGCGGCAGAGGCCCGTAAGCGCACCCGCCCGCGTGGAAAGTGTAAATTTAATAATATTTTGAATTAACACCATACAATTATTGAAATAATGCCGCGCAAAACGGCGTTAATAAGAAAATTTCAGACCAGATTGACCCGACACATCCCTAAAATATCCTTCCGGACGCTCCTTGCCGTGCTTTTCACAGCGGCCCTGGCGCTTGCCGGCTCCACAGCCCTCGCGGGCCCGCGCGACAAGCTGCTCAACCGTCCGTACGCCGACCTGAAGCCCCTCCACCTGGGCTTCTCCATCGGCGCGCACGTGCAGGACCTAAAGTTCACCCATAACGGCTATGTCTCTCCCGACGGGCAGCGGTGGGTGGCTGAGGTGCCGGGCTTCTCGCCGGGTTTCTGCGTCAACGTGCTGGGCGACCTCCGGCTGCACCGCTACCTCAACCTGCGCCTCACCCCGGGCATGTACTTCGGCTCGAAGACCGTAAGAATGATCGACTACGACGCCCCTCCCGGCGCCGGAGCCGGCGATCCGGATGACGACAGCTTCATGCCCTATTCGGCCAAGCAGGATGTGAAGAGCGCCTACGTCGTCGTGCCGCTCGACCTCAAGATCTCGGGCGACCGGCTGGGAAACACCCGCCCATACGTCACGGCGGGAATGATGGGCGCCTTCGACGTCAGCAAGAAACGCCCGGATTACCTGATGTTCAACACCACCGATTTCTACCTCACCGTAGGGCTGGGATGCGACTTCTACCTCCCTTTCTTCAAGCTCAACCCGGAGATAAAGTTCTGCTTCGGCCTCACCGACCTCCTGCGCCACGACCGCCCCGACCTCGACCAGGACCCCAATACCTTCAAGATGACGCAGTCGCTGGCAAAAGTGAAATCAAACATGGTGGTTATTAACTTTTATTTTGAATAAACGCCCCCTGCCGGGCTAAACCTTTCAACTGATTCCGAATCCAATAAATGCGATACATCCGACACATACTCACGCTCCTCGCCACAGCCGCAGCCTCACTCACGGCCTCGGCCCAGGGCGACGCGGAACTCACGCAGTACTGGGCCGTGCCGGCATACTACAACCCAGCCGCCACAGGCACCTCCGACTACGTGCGCATCCGCGGCGGCGCCCGCCTGCAGTGGATAGGAATCACCAACGCCCCGCGCACATTCCTCGCTTCGGCGGACTCTCCCCTCAAGATAGGATCCCGGCGGATAGGCCTCGGCATCAATTTCACGCAGGAATCCATCGGCCTCTTTTCCAACATCCAGGCCGACATTTCAGCCTCCTACAAGCTGAAATTCCTCAAGGGCACACTCAGCATCGGCGTCGAGGGGGGCTACTACAGCTCGGCGTTCAAGGGCTCGGAAATCTACATCCCCGAAGGGGACGACTATCACCAGCCCTCCGACGCCTCGCTGCCCACACAGGACCTATCCGGAGGCGCGTTCGACCTCTCGGTCGGAGTGCATTACACCCACAGGTACTTCTCGGCCGGAGTCTCGCTGCTCCACGCCCTGAGCCCGACGGTGCAGTTCGGTGTCGAAGGCAATGAAAGCTCCGACTCACAGGAATACGAGACCGACCTTCCGCGCACGCTCTATTTCATTGCCGACGGCAATATTCCCCTTAAAAACACGTTATTTGAATTGCAACCCGCACTGATGGTGCGTTCCGATTTCAGCACATTCGGAGGAGCCGTGACGGCCCGGGCACGCTACAACAAATTCCTCTCCTTCGGCGTAGGATACCGCTGGAAAGAAGCCGTATCCGTGATGGTGGGGGCCGAGTTCAAGAACTTCTTCTTAGGTTATGCCTTCGACTATCCCCTCTCGGCCATCAACCGCGCCTCCTCCGGAAGCCACGAGCTGGTCGCCGGCTACAGCCTGAAACTCGACTTCACAGGCAAGAACAAGAACAAACACCGCTCGATACGTCTGATGTAACCCGAAACAACCCTCTCCACCGCCGCCGCGCACCCCCTCTCTTCAGGCGCGGCGCCGCCATAACAGCAGCAAGATGACCAGCATGAAAACAATACAGCACAAATACTCCCGCCTGTTTCCGGCCGCCCTCATTCCGGCTGCCCTGACTATGCTCACCTTAGCCTCCTGCGTGGCCTCGCGCAACTCGGGAGCCGGTGGCGAAGTGACCGGAGTCGGCGGCTCCGCATTCGCCGAGCCCACGCCCCACGGCATGGTGCTCGTAGACCGCGGCGCCTACGCCATGGGCCCCGTCACCGACGACACCCTGCGCGGCATCAAGGCCAACCCCCGCGGAGTCTCAATCGATTCCTTCTGGATGGACGAGACCGAGGTGACCAACTCGAAGTACAAGCAGTTTGTGTTCTGGGTGCGCGACTCCATAATCCGCGAGCGTCTGGCCGACCCCGCATTCGGAGGCAACGAAGCCTTCAAAATCGAGGAAGACAAGGAAGGAAACCCCATCACCCCCTATCTCAACTGGAACAAGCCCATCCCCTGGCGCAACGCCAACGAGGACGAGATGAGGGCCATCGAATCAGTCTACCGCACAAACCCCATCACCGGCCGCCGCGAGCTCGACCCCACACAGCTCAACTACCGGTACGAGATATACAACCACACGGCCGCCGCAAAGCGCCGCAACCGTCTTGACCCGTCGCAGCGCGAATACAACACCGACCTCCCTGTAGACGAGACGCTCCCCGTGATCTCAAAGGACACCGCCTACCTCACCGACGAGGGCACGATCGTGCGCGAGACGGTGACACGTCCGCTCACGGGTAACTACGACTTCCTCAACACCTATATCGTCAACGTCTATCCCGACACCACAGCCTGGATCAATGACTTCGACAACGCCTATAACGAACCCTATACACGCCTTTACTTCTCACACGCCGGCTACAACGACTATCCGGTGGTGGGAGTGAGCTGGGAGCAGGCCAACGCCTTCGCCAACTGGCGCACCGACTATCTGCGCCGCTCCCTCGGCAAGGAAGGAATCTATATCGAGCCCTACCGTCTGCCGACAGAGGCCGAATGGGAATACGCCGCCAGGGCAGGCAACTCCGAGTCGTCGTACCCCTGGGAGGAGACCCTCCCCTACGACGAACGCGGATGCTTCTACGCCAACTTCAAGCCCATGGACGGAGACTTCGTGCGCGACGGCCACGTCATCACTTCGGCAGTGGGAACTTTCGCCCCCAACGACTTCGGGCTCTACGACATGGCGGGCAATGTCTCGGAATGGACCTCCACGGCCTATACCGAGTCGCTCAACAAGCTGACCTCCGACCTTAACCCCGAGTACCGCTACGACGCCGCCAAGGAAGACCCCTACAAGATGAAGCGCAAGATCGTACGCGGAGGTTCATGGAAGGACGTGGCGCAGAACCTGCGGTCGGACCTCCGCATGTGGGAGTACCAGAACGAACAGCGCAGCTACATCGGATTCCGGTGCGTCCGCTCGCAGATAGGATTCGCCAAGGGCACCCAGAAAAAGAAGAAATAACACGTCTCCCCCATAGGCATACACATTCGCCTGCCATCCAGGCCTAACAATCAGATCCATAAACATTGACTTATGGTCAAAATCAAGAAATACACCAACGGCATCGAACGCTTCATGTCGAGCCCCAAGGGGCAGCGATTCTTCAACTTCGCCTACTCCATAGGCGCCGCAATCGTCATCTGGGGCGCGCTCTTCAAAATCCTCCATCTTCCCGGAGGCTCCACCCTGCTCACCATCGGCATGGGCACTGAAATCGCCATGTTCATAATCACGGCCTTCGACCGGCCGCCGAAGGAATACGCCTGGGAAGAGGTGTTCCCCATCCTCGACTCAAAAAACCCCGATGACCGTCCTACCTTCACCGGCGGCGCTGGCGGCGGCGGTGTAATCATCACCGGCGGCCGTGGCGGCGGCGTGATCGGCGGCGACGGCTCAGACAGCACCGACATAGTCGACGGCGGCACAGCCGGCTCCGGCAGCGGTGGCGGTGGCGGAGTAATCATCACCGGCGGCGGTGGCGGAGTTATCGGCGGCGGCATAATCGGCAGTGGTGGCGGAGTTATCGGCGGCGGTGGCGGCATGACCGGCGGCTACGCAGCCCCGGCCGGCGCTGAATACCACGGCGAGGGCGCCGAAGCAGGTGCGGGATTCCCGACCGTAAGCGCCGGACAGGCCTACGCGGCGGCCGGACTGCCCGGAGGCATCGCCCTCTCGGAAGAGGACACCACATCTCTCCGCGACAGCATCTCCCGCCTCTCGGCCGCTTCCGAACAGCTCTCGCAGATGGCCGAACTGGCCACCGCCACGCAGGACTACCTCTCACAGCTCTCCGGCATATCCGAGCAGATGACCCAGCTGCGCGAGACCACGACTGCCCTCAATGAAGTGAGCGGAGTGCTTCTCAGCTCCTACAAGGCAATCACCGACAACTCCGACTCCATTTCCCGCTCGGCCGAAGGCTACGTGGACCGCATGGAGGACCTGAACCGCAACATCGGCGGCCTCAACACCATCTATGAGATTCAGCTCAAGAGCATATCGTCGCAGCTGGAGTCAATCGACCGTGTGAACCGCGGCCTCAAGGACATACGCGACATGTACGAGAAATCGGCCGCCGAAAGCGCTCACTATTGCGAAGAGACCGAAAAGATGGCCCGCTACATGAAGCAGCTCAACAGCGTGTACGAAAAGATGATCACCGCCATGACCATCAATATGTACAACCCCATGATGGGAGGCGCACGTCCCGACGCACCCTCACCGACCGACATCAATCCCTTCGCCCGTGGCGAGGAATCCTAAAAACGATCCAAACCCCTAATCACTAAACCCCCGAACTATGGCAGGTGGTAATAATGTGGCCCGTATGTCGCCGCGTCAGAGGATGATCAACCTCATGTACATCGTGCTGACAGCCATGCTGGCCCTCAACGTATCGAGCGACGTGCTCAATGGCTTCAGCCAGGTGCAGGAGGGGCTGCACAGCACCAACCTCAACATGTCGTCGCGTAATGTGGCCCAGTTCGCCTATCTCGCCGACCTCTATGAAAAGAACCCCGCAAAGGTCGGTCCCTGGTATGAGAAGGGACGCGACCTCCACGAGCGCTCCGAGGCCCTCTACGCAGGCATCGACTCGCTCAAGACGATGATAGCCGAAGGGGCCGACGGCCCCGGAGCCGATTACTCCGACATACTCAACCTCGACAACCTGGAGGCAGCCTCCGTGACCATGCTCAATCCGGCATCCATGCGCGGCACCAAGCTGCGCACGCAGATCGACGAATACCGCGAATATGTCACCGAGCTGATTCCTGATTCGATGAAACGCGAGGCCGTCACACGGATGCTATCGACCAAGGTATCGGCCCCGGCCGGCACGGTAGGCCCCGTCAGCTGGGAGACCAAGATGTTCGACAATATGCCGGCCATCGCCGCAGTGACGCTGCTCACAAAAATCCAGAACGACATACGCCAGGCCGAATCCGAGGCCATGGCCAACCTCATCACCAACGTCGACATAGGCGATATCCGTGTCAACGAACTCAACGCCTACGTCATCCCGAAATCGGCCACCATCATGCGCGGAGGCCGCTATTCGGCCAATATCGTGCTGGCCGCCATCGACACCACGATGCGCCCCACGATCTATGTGGGAGGCAACCGACTCTCCAACCCCAACGGCCTCTATGAGTTCACGGCCGGAGCCACGGGCACACACGAATACTCCGGCTATATCGAGGTGATGAGGGGCGACGGCACGACGGACCGACGCCCGTTCAAGTCGGCCTACACGGTAATCGAACCTATGGCCACCATCTCCCCCACGATGATGAACGTGCTTTACGCCGGCATCGACAACCCTATCTCCATCGGTGTGCCGGGAGTGCCCATGAGTGCCATTTCCGCCACTATCTCGGCCGGCACGCTCACCCGTCAGGGGGACCAGTTCGTGGCCCGCGTATCGCAGGTAGGCACCGAGGTGGAGATTTCCGTCAGCGCCGAGATGGAGGGCTCGCGCCAGCAGGTGGGCTCGATGAAGTTCCGCGTGCGCAAGCTGCCCGACCCCACCCCCTTCATCACCATCGCCGATGCCTCAGGCAATCAGACGCAGTACAAGGGTTCGCCCAAACGCATATCAAAGGCACAGCTCATGGCCGCCCCCGGCCTTGGAGCCGCGGTCGACGACGGAATCCTCAACATCACCTATCAGGTGCTGAGCTTCTCCACTGTATTCTTCGACTCGATGGGCAACGCCATACCTGAAGTGAGCGACGGAGCCCACTTCTCATCGCGCCAGAAAGAGCAGTTCAAGCGTCTGAAGCCCGGCAAATCATTCTTCATATCCAATGTGAAGGCCAAAGGCCCCGACGGCATCACCCGCGACATCAGTCCCATGGAGGTGGCACTGAACTAAGGCCTACGGCTTTCCCCAATAACCCCCGACATTTATCAAGCATGAAGATATACAAGCAATTCATACCGCTTCTGACGATGGCCGCCATGACCGCCGCCGCTTTCGGCCAGGTCGAGTCCGGCTCAGGAGTACGCAAGCGCACCGAGCGCCCTGACCGCCGCAGGACGGAGGCCGAGGGCGCCGGCCCGCAGGTGACCGACCGTATGCAGGGCTTCTTCGAGACCCGCGAGCCCCATGACGCCGACCTGGAGTATATGCGCCAGATCTACCGCCGTATCGACCTTACGAAAGACGCCAACACACCCCTCTACTTCCCCGAGGACGTGGTGGACGGCCAGGAGAACCTCTTCCGCATCATCCTCGGTCTGGTGGTGAAGGGAGCCGTGCCGGCATATGAGTATCTTGACGGACGCGAGGTGTTCACCGACCAGTACCGCATCAACGTGCCCGACATGCTTGACCGTTACGGCATCTATTACCAATCGGCCGGATCTGACCGCAATCCCGTCTACACGATTGAAGAGGCCGACGTGCCCACAGGTCAGGTGCTCAACTACTACATCCTTGAGAAGTGGGAGTTCGACCGCCGCTCCAACCAGATGAAGACCCGTGTCGAGGCCATCTGCCCGGTGCTCAACCGTATCGGCGACTTCGGAGGCGACACACGCTATCCGATGTTCTGGGTGAAGTTCGACGCCCTGCGCCCCTACCTTGCGGCACAGTATATCTTCCTTTCCGACGACAACAACCTCCCGCAGTACTCGCTCGACGACTATTTCAACCTCGGCATGTACGACGGCGAGATCTACAAGACCAAGAACCTGCGCAATCTCTCGATGAACCAGATGTACCCCGACCCGGACGACCTGAAACGCGCCCAGGACAGCATCGACAACCGTCTGGCGTCCTACGGCAAGCATCTCTGGGTGCCCACCCGTGAAGAGTATCTGGCGCAGCAGGAACGAGAGGAGGCCGCCCGCCTCGCCGCAGAGCGCGGCGACACGACCCAGGCGGCCCTCAACGTAGTGGAGGACACTCCGGAGCCCAAGCGCTCGACACGCTCGAAGCGCACCACCACCAAGAAGAAGACCTCGGCCAAAAAGCCCAAAGTCTCGTCATCCTCCTCGTCCTCTTCCTCCACCCCCAACTCCAATGCCACCAAGTCAGTGCGACGCCGTCGCCGCTGAAACCGATACATTATTCCACAATACCATAGACTCCCGCCGGCACAAGAGCCTGCGGGAGTCTATGGTATTGTCTTAATGGTTCATGGCTACGGTATTATTTATAAATCCCGGATCGGTCAATGTCAATGAGCTTCCGTTTGGCCGACTTGACTATTTTTGTTAATTTTGTATCTATGAGCCGTCTCCAGATAGTCATCGCGACCTATGGACGACGCGGGATCGAATCCATCGCGTCGCTGCCCCATCCGGCAATGGATGGAGTGGAGTACATCGTGAGCTGGCAGACGGGAGGAGACGACGACACCATCCCTCCGGCTCTGGCCGCACGGAATGATTTCCGTATTTTCCGGTCAGCGACACGCGGCCTTTCCATCAACCGCAATCTGGGACTGAGCCATGCCACCGCTCCGCTGGTGCTGCTTAGCGATGACGATAATGACTACCGCCCGGAGGAGATAAGTAAAGTCATGGAAGCGGCGGAGCGGCATCCCGACACGGATGTGTTTTCATTCCGCTATCGTTCAGAAGTCAATCCGATAGAATTCCTGCCTGAAATGGCTGACCTCGGCAATCCACCTTCAGGCTATTATCCCATAAGTTTCTTACTCGCTTTCAGGCGTGAGGCAATCGAAAAGGCGGGCATACGCTTCAATACCCGTTTCGGAATAGGAGCCGAGTTCCCTTCGGGCGAAGAAGATCTTTTTCTCTGCGACTGCCTGCGTGCCGGACTCAAGGGACTCTATATCCCGGAGACGGTAGTGGGCCATGAAGGCACCACTACCTCCATGCGCGACAGCCGGAAGGATTCATTCGCAATGACCAAAGGAGCCGTACACGCCTACATCCACCCCCATACCTGGCCTCTTCGCATGCTCACCCACTCCATGCGTGAAGCCTCAGGAATAAGAGGACGCTGGCGATATTGCCGCTTATGGATAAAAGGAGCCCACCGGCATATACGTATAATGAATGGCCCGCAATCCTGAATGAACGCCAAGACATCCACAAAATCCACCAAATCCACCCAGGATGAGAATTCCTACCGATCGATTCTGAAGGGTACCTCGATTTTCGGGGGTGTCCAGCTGTTCCATGTGCTGGTGTCGATAATCCGGGGCAAACTTGTGGCAATGCTTCTGGGGCCTGCGGGGATGGGGGTGTCGGCACTTTATGTGTCATCGACGGCAACGGTACAGCGCTTCGCTTCGCTGGGACTCAATCTCGCACTTGTAAAGGAGACCGGCGAGGCCCGCTCCGATGAGGCCCGGCTCCGGCATGTGGTCGGAGTGGCCCGGCGGCTTACCCTGTTGACAGCCCTCTTAGGTGCGCTTGCCTGCATGGGCCTGTCGCGCTGGTTGAGCGTGGCCAGCTTCGGCGATACATCCCATACGCTCGCCTTCATAGGGCTGGGACTGATGGTGTTTTTCTCGATAGCCTCGGGAGGAGAGTCGTCACTGCTACAGGGGGTTCATGACGTTCGCCGTCTGTCGAAGGCCACACTCTTCGGCTCTGCGGCAGGATTGCTCATAAGCGTACCCCTGTACTGGCTGTACGGCATCGACGGCATTGTACCCGCTATGATAATGCTCGCCTTCGCCGTGTATCTATTCTATCTGTTTTCGGCGCGTAAAGCCGTAGGGGGCAACGGAGGCCTGATACTGCGCCGATCCGACTGGCCGCTCGTGTGCCGCCTGCTCGGACTGGGCGTGATGTTGATGGCCAGCGATCTGGCGGGAAGTCTTGCCGTCTATGCGCTGCAGGCTTACGTGCGCCTGACAGGAAACCTGGATGATGTCGGTTTCTTTCAGGGCGCCAATTCGGTGACCATGCAGTATTCCGGCCTCGTATTCGCCGCCCTTTCGATGGAATATTTCCCGAGACTGAGTTCCGTAGTGGCCGATGACCGACGGATGCAGGAGGTCATAGCCAGACAGATGGAGGTGGTGAGTTGCCTTATCGCCCCCCTGGCGGGAATGATGATTCTCGCAGCTCCGCTTGTGGTGGAGGTGCTTCTCACCCGGGAGTTCCTGCACGTCGTGCCCCTTTTGCGCTGGTTGGCCTATGCGCTGCTTTTTCAGGCGCTTATGTTTCCGATGGCTTACGTCACGTTTGCAAAGAACAACAAGAAGGTCTATTTCTGGATGGAGGTTGTCGGCGGCAACGTGATGATTCTTCTCTGCTCGGCTTTGGGTTACAGGCTGTTCGGCCTTGTCGGGCTGGGTTATGGATCTTTGGTCGACAAGGTTTTCTGGCTTGCAGTGACCTACATTGTGAACCGTCGTCTCTACGGCGTGCGGCTCGGCCGCAATGCGCGACTCCGTATGCAGGAAGCCGTCGTGGGGGGCACGGCGGTCATGATGCTGTCGTTTCTCCCCGCCTCGTGGTGGAGTGTGACGCTGATGGCCGCAGCGGTGGCTGCGATGACGCTTCTGGCGCTGATTCGTCTGCGCGCCTGGTTCATGTCGGAAAGAGAGGAGGATCCTGATACGCCTCCGCCGGGGAAAGTCGGCAAGGTCCTGCGGATGCTTGACATGGGAATATTGAGGATTTCATCTATTGCGGCTAAAGTACGTGAGCGCGTAAGGCTGCATATAGCGGACATCGCCGGACTTATACGCCAATCATATGATGGACTATGGCTATGCAGGGGAAAGCTGCGCAACGGGACCACGGATGCCGGTTTTGCGGATAAGTATTACCCCATGCAGGGCGCCCCCCAGGATCCTGAACTGACGAGAGGCATTGTGGTGCGCTGCGACGGGCGTATATTCCATGGAGGACTGACCGACCGTCTGCGCGGCATACTTACACTTTATTCGGAGGCACGGAGGCGCGGAATGCCGTTCCATATATACTGGACTTCCCCGTTCCCCTTGACTGATTATCTCGTTCCGGCATCGGTCGACTGGCGAATCACTGCCGAAGAACTCATTGACACGCGACCGGGGGCATTTCCTGTGATTGTCGACGACCTTACTCCGGCTGAGAGCCGCGTGCGTGTACGCGCGGCATTGCGGCACCATTGCACACAGCATCATTTCTATACCAACGCCGACTATGCACGCGGCGACTATGCAGTACTTTTCACCGAACTGTTCCGTCCATCGCCACAAGTCGAAAAGGAACTGGCTCATCATCTTGACCTACTTGGCGAGGAATATTACGCCTTTACTACCCGCTTCCTCTCACTCCTCGGCGACTTCAAAGAATGGGACACCACTACCCTGCCCCATGCAGAATCGGAAGCGCTGATGGAGAAGGTGGCCCGCGAGTTCGACCGGATAGCGGCGTCTCTTCCCGCCGACTGCCGGATACTCCTTACGAGCGACAGCCGGCGTTTCCTCGACTATATGGCCGGGCGTGACACGCGCATCTACATCGTGCCCGGCGAAGTCCGCAACATCGACCTCGGCACGGCGCCCGCCCCGGACGCCTGGCTCAAGACCTTCACCGACCAGCAGCTCCTCATGCGCGCACGCCATGTGTGGCTCCTCCGCACCGACCGTATGTACCCTTCCGGCTTCCCACGCTTCGCCGCCGAAGTCGGGTCACGCCCGTTCACCCGCCATGACTTCTGAAACCCGGTAGTCATTGATGCCGCAGGCCTGTAGCGGCCCTACTTCCTTCACTAAGCGGACAGCTTGACATTTAAGGCCTTGACTTCGCTATAGACGGACTATAATCCGCACAGCCCGTAAGAATCGGATGGCTTTTGCAGAGTCGGGATTTTTGAGTATATTTGTGGAAATAAAGAGAAATCATAAATCGGGACCATTATGAAAGACGACGATCTCTATATCCGGTTTGACTGGGCGATCAAGCATATCCTGCGTGACAAAGCCAACTTCGGTATTCTTGAAGGACTGATTTCAGTGCTGTTGGGAGAGGATGTGAAGATCGAGGAGTTGCTTGAGAGCGAGTCGAATCAGGAAAACGACCACGACAAGTTCAACCGTGTCGACATTAAGGCCAAGAACAGCCATGGCAACATCATCATCGTCGAGGTGCAGCTGACACGCCAGCTGTACTATCTTGAACGTATACTCTTCGGCACATGCAAAGCCATCACGGAGCACATCAACATCGGCGATAAGTATGACCAGGTAAAGAAAGTGTACTCAATCAGCATCCTCTATTGCGACTACGGACAGGGGGATGACTATGTATATCACGGAGAGACCGTCTTCAAGGGAATACATACAGGCAATGACCTTCTCGTAAACCTTAAGGAACGGGGTGTCATCGTGCAGCACCTGCCACGAAAGGTATTCCCTGAGTACTATCTCGTAAGAGTGAACGCCTACGACAAGATTCCTCAGAATCCGCTCGACGAGTGGCTGACCTATCTTAAGACGGGTAAAATCAAAGAGGATACACGCACTCCCGGCCTTCAGGAGGTAAGGGAGAAACTCCGCGTACTCGCCATGACACCGAAAGAGCGCAGGGCATATGACGAACACATGGACAATATCATGGTCCAGAATGACGTCCTCGATACCGCACGTGATGAAGGTCGCGCAGAAGGTCGCGCAGAAGGTCGTGCCGAAGGACGTGCCGAAGGACGTGCCGAAGGACGTGCCGAAGGACGCGCAGAGGCCATCATAGAACTGGCGCTCAATATGAAACGTCAGGGAATATCGACTGAGGCAATAAGCCGTATTACCGGACTTAGCGATTCGGAAATATCCGCCCTCGATTGAATGTAATAATATGACATATGGAAGTGTTCCCGGCACCGTCGTCGTGCCGGGAACTACTTTATATCAAGGATAAAACGGGGATAAAGTACTCCTGAGCCGCCGAGAGCCGATTTCTGGGCGTAAAGGCCGGGATTTAGAATCCGGCCGGAGTCTTCGTTGGAGGTGCCGAAGTCGAAGTAGACGCGGGAAGCGTAGACTTCGGTGATGAGGTGATGGAAAAGAGCGGTCAGCAGGCCCCGGTCACGTCCCTGCGCAGTGGAGGCGATATACTGGCAATGAGCCACACGTCCGGTATCGAACACACATATCCCTGCCTGGATACCGTCGGAATCCGCACAGGTATGGATGCGTATATGTTGCGGAAACCTCCGCTTCAACAATTCTAATTCTTCAAGGGCATGTACGGGCCGGGCGTCATGACGCTCGGCGAGGCATGCGCACAGCATGCCGTAAAATTCATTCAGCGTAGAATCCTGCCGACCTCCGGACATTTCATCGTTCACGCCCCCGCCACGCACCTCGCCACCACGCACTTCACCATACACCGGTCCATAACCGAGCGCACGGCGTAGATTCCGGCGCTGCCGGGTGTTGAACCCGGGATTATGACGAAGGTCGATAGCGCATGACAGATTGCAGACCTCCATCCGGGCACCCAGCCGGAAGAGCGCGTAGCGGTCTTCCTCACTCGGCATCGCCGCATAGATGTCAGGTATCGGCTTATAGTCGAGAACGGAGATGCCTTCCTCACGGCAATACCCGGTGATGAGGCGGAAAATATCAAGCACATCTGTGGCGTCGACATGGCGCGGCGGCAGCACGAGGCCTCCGTAAGTAAGACCTCCGTGGCTGCACAGCCTCAGCCGACCGTCAGCCTCACGCACCAGATTGGCAGGAAGAAGCGCCATGACGGCACCCCCCTTCATGGCCAACAGGGAACGGTCGGCAAAACGGTCGGCATGATAGTCCATGAATCCTCGGCGGAGAATGAACGTGCCGTTGCGCGAGGCATCGACAAATCCATCCCATACTCCGGCCATATCCGGAGTGTAACGCCTCAGCGCAACCATGACGCGGGATTGAGTTTTTCCTTGCCTTTCCACACTTCGAAATGAATTTCGCTGTGGCCGGGATTGTCCGGATCGACTGCCAGTTTACCGAGCGACTGTCCGGTCTTCACACGGTCGCCCACCTTGACGGAGGCCGAGGCGATATTGCCGTACACGGTGTAATACTCCCCATGGTTCACAATCACCACGGTCGAGAAACCGGGAATCATGTAGACACCCGAGACAGTACCGTCATGGACAGCCAGTGCGGACGTGCCCGCTGAGACTTCGGCATCTATACCAGGATTATCGTAAGTGACATCGGGAAGATCCGGAAGCGCATGACGCCCGAATGGACTCGTGATGCGGAAGGTGCCGTTCACCGGATGAGGCAGGGAGCCCCTCTTAGAGGCGAATTCACCTCCTGTAGCCGGAGCCGGTCTGGACGAAGAGGCCGGTGCGGATGAAGACGCCCCGTCCTGCTTGCGGGGTTCGCGCTTACGTGCCGAGGCATAGTCTTTTGCTTCCTTGGCGGCTTTGTCCTTGGCAACCTTCTCTTTCTCGGCTTTTTCCTTCTCAGCCTTTGCCTTGGCGGCCTTTTCTTCGGCTTCCTTCTGCTTCTGGCGGGCTTTTTCCGCCTTCTGCCGCTCACGCTCTGCTTCCTGTTTGGCCTTGGCGTCCTTCTTGGCAGCCTCGGCAGCCGCCTTCTTGGCACGTTCCTCAGCTATGCGGGCCTCTTCCGCGGCAGCCCTGCGCTCTTCCTCAGCCTTACGGGCCTCTTCCGCTTTACGGGCGGCTTCCTCAGCCTGACGTGCGGCCTCGGCCTCAGCCTTGCGCTGGCGTTCCTCCTCGGCACGACGCTCCGCCTCAGCCTGACGTGCGGCCTCCTCGGCGGCTTTACGCTGACGCTCCGCCTCGGCACGGCGCTGCTCTTCGGCTATGAGCGACGCCACCCGCGCATGCAGCGAATTGACCTCCGCCTGTTTCTTGCTCAGATGGGTCTGCAGGGCCGACTGGTTGGCACGCAGTCCGGCCACCACGGCATCCTGCTCCGCTTTCTGGCTCTTCAGTCGGGCCTGGGCTTTGAGCTCGCGGCCGAGCATCACGTCTTTATCGGCCAAAGCCTGTTGCAACTGGGCGTTTTCCTGTTTTAGCTGGGCCACTTTAGCGTCGATTTCAGCCGTACGGCTCGCCTTCCATTCCGAAAATTCTTTCAGGTAACGCATCCTGCGTTCGGCCTGGGCAAGGTTTTTGGCCGCGAAGAGATAGGTGATGGCGGAGTTGCTCTTACGCGACACGCGCATTTTCTTTACAGCCTTGAGATACTCCGACCGCAGCCTGTCGAGTGCTTCGGTATTGGTGGAGATCTGCTGCTGGAGAGCCGTTATACCGGCATTCAGTTTCTTTACCTCCGCGCCGAGTGCGTCGGTCTCCTTCTGCGACACGCTTATCTCACCCTCAAGGCGCGACAGATCGGAAAGTCCCTTCTTGATGGAAGCTTCATTACGCTTCAGTTCCTCCTGAGTCCGCTTCACCTCCTGACGTGCATCCTCCTCCCGGCGCTTCACCTCAGCCGATGTCTCCGGCTTTCCTTTGCTTTGTGCTGGTTTCGCGGATACACTTCCTTTAGATGTATTGCGTCCCTTGGCGGATGCTCCCCCCTTAGAGGAGACGCCGTTTGAAGTCGTGCCCTTGGAGGACGAGCCTTTCGAAGTTCCACCCTTGGAAGAAGAGCCTTTTGAGGCCGTACCCTTTGAAGAGCTCGTTTTGGAGCCTGATGTCTTGGATGTGCCTTGCTTTCCTTTCGGGCGAGTCTGAGCTTGAAGCTCAGGCACGGCAGGCGACAGCAGAAGCGACAGCACACACAGCACTGCCGGGAGCCTACGGGTCAGCTCACGTGCGGACATATGTATAAGTGGAAAATAAAAATGTTTCATGATGCAAGCTGGGCGTTTATCACATCGAGATGACCTGTCGGACACCGACCTGACGGAGTCCTGCGAGGCTGATCCGTTCAAATCCTTTGGCCCCCCATTCTATCTCCCCTGCCTCGATGGTGGCCTCGATTTTTTTGGAGCCGAGGTCGACCGCGACCCGTGCCTCACCCCCTGAGCCGCCGTAACTGATCATGGCCTGGGCCGTGTATTCGGTCTCGAAGACATCCTCATCACGCATCCCATCGGGAGTGCTGACCATTGCAGGTTCGTAGTGTCCGATGGCCGCTGCGATGGTGACGAGCTGCGCGGCGGTGTTGAACGTGTAGCCGTATACACCATTGTTGAAGCCGTCGGGCACCTTCGGCACCACCATCCATCCCCCCTGCTCAAGGGGAAACACATCGGTTAGGTCGGCGTTGCTCTTGGAGAGCTCTCCTTCCGGCATCACGACAGCCCGGCCGAGCAGAAACGCCTGCAGGGCCGAATGTATGTCGGGAGCCAAAGCTCCGAAGCGGTCGAATTTTACGACAGCGTATTTCTTTGAAAGCTTGTTGACGATGATGGCCGAATCCTTGTCGACCTCTATGCGCGCCGCCTCACCTACGAAAGGTGCCCGCAGGGAAATAAGCGTAAGTTTCCCGCGCTCCATGTAGGTCTTCATAGTGACGCTTACGGGGAGGATTGCTGCGCGCAGTTTACCGCTCCACGCGGCCTTGTTCCAGTTTTTATAGTCAGCGGTCAGCTGTTCCACTACCTTACGTGCCTCTTTGCGGTCAAGCGGTGTTTCATTCTGCGCGCTGAGCGCGAGCGGTGTGAAGAGGCTTGTAAGAAGGAGGAGTATGGCGGATATTCTTCTTATCATTTCAGTTTTTTCTGAAGTTCTTTATCATCGGGATTAAGTTCAAGGGCCTTGCGCCATTGTTCGCGTGCCTGAGGAGCCTCACCCAGTTTCTCGAGGATATCGCCGTAATGATTGAAGTATTCGGCGGCTTCGGGTTCAGTCAGCCTGTCGGCCGCCAGTTCGAGGGCCCGCATCATTACATCGCGGGCGGCTTCGTACTGTCCGAGCCGGTAGAGTACCCATGCGCGGGTATCGAGATAAGTGGGATTGTCGGGGGCTATGGCCACCGCCCGCTCCGACATCTCGTCGGCCTTGGCGAGCGTCTCCGGATCCGGATCGTCGTCGGTCTTCACGAGATAGTAGGCGTAGTTGTTGAGGGTAAGGGGATTGGAGTCGTCGAGAAACAGGGAGTTGTCATAGTTGACATATGCGTGTTTCCTATCCTCGATGGCGTAGTATGCGTCGCCGGCCGTGGAATACAGCGAGGTGAGGTCCTGGAAGTTGCGCGTGGTAAGGTAGTCGCGCAGAGCCTTCTGGTCCAGCGGCTTTTCGAGGTCCTGCCCCGGGAAATAGGTGGCAAGGCTCTCACGGAGGTAGCCGAGGGCGTCATCGGGCTTGTCATCCATCATGCAGGCGGATGCCGCAAGCGAGTACAGGCGCATCGGCACTTCAGGCAGCAGTTCCTTCGCACGGGCCATGTATCCGCGTGCCCGGTCATAATCGTCTTCCATAAGGCAGAAGAGCATCGCCTGCTCCCAAAGGTCCAGGTCGGTATGGTTCTGGTCGAGGGCGTAGTCGATGTCCTCAAGGGCCGACTTGAAGTCGCCTTTGGCCGCATAATAGCGGGCGGAAAGTCCGAGCATGGCCGGTTCGTGAGGATACTGGTTGCGCAGCACTTCAAAGAGCCTGTCGCCGCGCGACTGATCGTTTTTCATCCTGACCATGTCGCCAAGATAGTACGTCAGCAATTCACGTTTGGCGTCAAAGTCAAGGTCCTCTGTAAGGAGGGCCTCATAGACCTTAGCGTCATAGTTGACAGAATCACCTTGCTGACGGTAGTAGTCGGCCATCTGGATCTTGACAGGGCCCCCGAAACCGGATTCATAAAGTTTTTCAGCCTCCACCATGTATTTGAGGGCCGAGTCGGGCTTGGCGTCGAAATTGTAGAGCTGGGCAAGAAACATTCGGTATTGCGGATCGACCGGATACTCCCGGATCTTACTCCGGCTTTCCTCATAGGCTCGTGCCGTGTCGCCGATGGCCACAAGCATCCCCACCTTTCTGACGAGGGTCTCGAAATCGGAACCCTCGATGCGCTCGTACTGCGCATAGGCGTCAAGGGCGTCTTCGAAGCGCCGGTTATCGAGATAGGCGCTGACGAGGCTCTGGAGCACGGAGGTATTGCCCGGATTATGGCGGTCGAGTGTCTCCAGCACCGTGATGGCCTCATCCATATCGCCGGCCTGCTCCATCATGGAAGAGTAAAGGAGGTTTGGGAAAAGGTCGCCGGGATACTGCGCCAGGAATTTCCGCGCGATACGCTTTGACTCTCCGCTCTCGGAGGGAGTTTTCATCGTATCGGAAGGCACACCCCATCGGCGCAGTCCGAATTCCAGGGCGCCATCGGCATAAGTGCTGTCCGATTCATAGGCGCGCCGGAAAAGGTCGGCGGCTTCGGCATTGTCGCCGGTAGCCATATGCTGCGCTCCGAGAAGATAAAAATGGCGTGCCTTGGCACGTGCCGCTTTCTGCGCCCGTCCGGCGGCATTCCTGCCTCCGGCCGAAACGGGGGTTCCGAATATGACGATGACCCCCAGGAGGGCCACAATGGCCATAGGCCATAACAGTCCTGCCCCACGCCGAGTCCGGCAGGAGAAGGTATTGTTCTTTTCTTTATGGAATTGCTTCACTTTTTCGTGGGTCTGTTCGCGTATGTGTGTGGAAGAAAATGATTTTTCAGTCGGTGCCAGTGTGGCCGAAAGCGCCGTCCTCACGGGCGGTGCGGTCAAGGCGCTCCACCGGCTCCCAGTCCACTTTCGTATAGGTCTTGACCACCATCTGGCATATGCGCTCACCATCCTTCACCTCATAGTCGTACTCACCGAGATTGATGAGTATTATTCCTATTTCTCCCCTGTAGTCGGCATCGACGGTGCCGGGTGAGTTAAGTATGGTCAGCCCGTGTTTCAGTGCCAGTCCCGAACGCGGACGTATCTGGCATTCGTAACCTGCGGGGAGCTGCATGTACAGTCCGGTGGGAATAAGCGCCCGCTGACCAGGCCGCAAAGTCACGCTGCCGGCGGGGAGATAGGCCCGCACATCCATTCCGGCGGCCTCGTTTGTGCCGTAGTCAGGCAACGGGTGATGACTGCGGTTGATTATTTTCACTTTAAGTCTTTCCATAACATCGGAGGTATTGGTCGGGTCGATTCCGCGCATTTGCCGCATATGAAGGGATTCGTATTCCACCTCCGGAAGATGCGCGGGACATTACCGACTACAAAATTAAACAAAAATAAGATGAAATATCCCGAGTCAAGGGATATTTCATCTTATTTTTGTCTGCGATTGCTATCTGCGATAGTTTCAGCAGGCGTATTCCTCGGATTAGCCCTCGGAGATAGCGTCGCTGGGGCAAACGGCTGCGCAGCTGCCGCAGCTGATGCAAGTGTCGGGATCGATCTTGTAGATATCGCCCTCAGAGATAGCCTCTACGGGGCATACGGGCTGGCAAGTGCCGCATGCTACGCAGTTGTCACCGATTACGTAAGCCATAGTTGTAAAAATTTTATAAGTTTGTAATTATTTTCTGTTTCGCCTCATCCGCGGATGCTCATCGGAACACCCCCGGCGTCATTCGGCGTTACAAATTTATGCCAACTTTACGCCTGCACCAAATTTTTACCTCATTTTCGACTTAATTTGTAAGGATTACAAATACTATTTGGAAATTATACAAATACTATTTGGAATCATTTAAAATAAGACAGCCATAGATGCGCTTTTCCACGTAAAGGGAGCGGGAGGCCCCATTCGCGCAGACGATTCCTGAAATCAGTCCGTAGTTCTTTTCCGAGGCCGGAATGCCGTATCTGGGCAGCCATGTAGGGGAATTTTGCACGGAAGAATCTCATCTGGGTCTCCGGTGTATAACCGCATGCCTTGCCGAGGCGCCGCATCAGGGAGGTGACGGGGGCCAGGAAGCGGTATTCTTTCTCATGGCTGAGATTATTGGAAATGGAAACGCCGTCGGCATAATAACGGTAGCCCCTTTCGGAAATCATCACTGCGTCGCCGGCCAGCGCGCACGCCGCTATCACCGGAAGATCCTCGACATTGCCGCTGTAGAAATCATACGGGGGCGCACCCGACGGCCATTGAGGCGATATCACGGCACTGCGTCGATAAAGTGCCGATGACAGTATGTAGGGAATACTGTCGGTATGATTGAGCACGCTCTCAAGCACCACCCGCCCGGAGTGACGGGCGGATGCATACCATCGGGAGGTACGCGGATCGGCGGACCGGAGCTGTCTTCCCGTAGGAGTGACCACTTCGACATCAGTGAACACCACCGATACATCCGTCTCCCGGTCAAGCACCTCGATGGCCATCTGGAGCCGCATGCGGCCAAGCCATTCGTCATCTCCCGCACAATCCCCGATGTATTCTCCCCGGGCAGTCGCCACTGCGTCAAAATAATTTCCGACAAGACCTTTATTCGGAGCCTCGGGCATCAGCCGTATGAGCCGTGGGTACCGCGAAGCGTATTCCTCACATATCCGTCGTGTACCGTCAGTCGAAGCGTCATCAGCTATAAGTATTTCATAAGGGAAGCGGCACTCCTGGCGTAATACGCTCTCTATGGCACGCCGTATCGTGTGTTCCTGATTATAGGTGAGAATAATGATCGTGGCGCGTGGAGTGATACCTGAATCTCTTGCTAAATCTTCCATAACGAAACGAGGCATTTTAACGTGGGGTCATTTCTTAAACCTGCGCATCAATGCACGGGGCACAAAAGAAAGGTGACGCATCACGGCTTTTCCCCGGCCGTAGTGCTTGGCCATGATGTCGAAACGTTCACGCAGCGAGGCTTTCTTATGCCGCTCTGTAAGCCCTTCATCAAGATAATGTATGGTCACGGCATGGAGGTTACGGCAGCGTTCGGGAATGGTAGCGCCAATGCAACGCACCGTCCAGTCATAATCGGCCGAAAAACGATACGATAGATCATATTCCGGGGCAATGGCCCGGCGGACCATAAACGCTTGGTGACATATCAGCATGCCATGGGAGAAGGAATCTAATGTCAGTTTTTCCGGTACGCTAAGATGACGCGGACCGACGATTTCGCGAGCCGGATTCACTATCACGGTGTCGCCGTATATTATATCCACATCCTCACCTGCGGAATCGGCATAAAGCCGGAGAGTATCAGGCGAGGAGAACGCATCGCCTGCGTTCAAGAAAACCACATATTCCCCTTTAGCCATACGAAGTCCCTTGTTCATCGCATCATACAACCCCTTGTCCCGTTCGCTGATGATACGCACCTCCTCCCCTCCCACTTCGCGTGCCACAGCCAGCGTATCATCCGTAGAGGCGCCATCGACAAGAATATGTTCAAAATTGCGGAATGTCTGTTCGCACACCGAATTCATAGTCGGCCGAATGACCTTACCGGCATTCCAAGTAATCGTCACAATAGAAAAAAGCGGATTCATCATAATTGCAAAGATACTAAAAAACCCCATAAAACGTCCCCTACCCCATCCGTATATTCAGAGGAAGGCCAAATAAAACCGTCTTCATCACCCGTCAATTACTCCCAATCCACACGTCACACCGCGACCCATGGGTATACCTCATGCATGTATGCGTGACAGACGGGGCGATGGATGGATTACGTGCGGCCGGAGAGCGGATGGCAAAGGGGTGGCAGAGGGGTGACATAGGGGTGACATAGGGGTGACATAGGAGTATGAAAAAAGAAAGGCCCGAGCGTTGCGCTCGGGCCTTCCGGTCTAAGGGGGCGATTACCTACTCTCCCGCTTTCGCAGTACCATCGGCGTGATAAGGTTTAACTTCTCTGTTCGGAAT
>JAAVCH010000044.1 GCA_014802425.1 Bacteroides sp. | reverse complement strand
TAAGTAGTCAATAAAAATTAATGTACATATGTTGGCACGTTTTTTGCATGACATCAAGGTAAGATACAGCTATGAGAATCACAGAAGTAAAACTTACCAAGAAACAGCGAGTGGAGTTGGAGTACATAGAGCACTTCGACCCCAGGTCGTTTATGCAGAAACGCAGCCGCATAATATTGGACAAAGCCGATGGGCTGCCCTCAAGGGAGATCGCGGAGAAACTGTCGTGTTCGGAACACAAGGTCAACCGTTGGGTCAAACGGTATCTCGAACATGGTGTAGACGGCCTGCGGAACAAGCCGGGACAGGGAGCCAAGCCTATAATGGATACCTCGGACGAGGAAGCCGTAAGACAAGCTATCGAAAAGGACAGGCTCAGTGTCATGAAGGCCAAGGAAAGATGGCAGGACACAACAGGCAAGGAGGCGTGCCGGGACACGTACCGGGCTTTTTTATCAGCCTTGGCGCAAGATTTGGACGTATAAGGAAAACGACCAAAGGGACACCCTCGCCGCAACTCTACGCTTATAAGAAGGAGAAGTTGCAAGAGCTTGAACAACAGTACCGTGAAGGTCTTATTGATCTCTATTTCGGAGACGGGAGCTTCACATGTACCGAAGGGTATGTGCCGTATGGCTGGCAGTTTCCCGATGAAAACATCACCATTCCATCTGACAGGTGCGCAAGGCTCAATATCTGGGGCATGATTGATTACGACAGCCGGTACCATGGCTTCTGTTCCACCGAAAGCATGACATCCGAACGCATCGCGGATTTCCTTGACAGGTTCTCCCTTACAATAAGGAAGAACACGTTCATCGTGCTTGACAATGCCAAAGTGCACAGAAGCAAGCATATGAAGGAAATGAGAAAGATATGGGAGAAACGGGGACTTTACCTTTTCTTCCTGCCTCCTTATTCCCCTCATCTCAACATTGCGGAGACTCTTTGGAGAATGCTTAAAGGGCAATGGATACAACCTGCAGATTATGTCTCGACTGACAATCTTTTCTATGCTGTCAATCGAGGGCTTGCCGGGCTTGGTTGTACCCACTTTATCAACTTCTCCAAAAGAGCTTGATATGTTCATTTATTTTTCTGAAGTACTTAATAAAACTTCAATTAATAGTCGACAAGTTAAAACTCATTGCAAAGAGTGTTCTTGATTACACTCGTTACAATGAGTTCATAATAATATCACACCACTAAGTCATCCTCCAAAAGACAACTTGAATTAGAAATTGATGATTCTTTTAGATTGTTCAAAACCTGTGGCTGGAAACTCTAAAAATGGTCGTCTTGAGAATGCTTTTTATATTTTCTTTTGGAGTATTCAATAATCTTTGTGATTGCAATTACTATCATTAAGTAAATTACAGCAACCATAACAGAATTAAACCATAAGGTCCTAAAGACTTGGCTTATAACGTTACATCCGCAAATCGCAATAAATATACAGGATAGACATCGTATATTATATTGGATTGAAGGTTGGAGTTTTAATAGAGGAGAGACAATAAGCAATATTGAACATACTCCTACAAGAATGATATTAATTAACATCATAGATTACCACCTGAAACAATATGGATAGGCACTTCCTACAATAGCATTCCTTACGATTTCCTTTGTCGCGGCAATAACAGCTTCCTCAGGCCCAAACATTAGACCAGTTGCCGTCTTACCCCAAAACTTCCAACATAAAAAACCACCTAATGCACTCACAACATCTGCTTTTACCACACCTTCAGCTGTGACATCCGGGGATTGGGAGCAGCGATCTCAGGAAACCTATCTTCTACGAATGTAAAAGAATATGAACAGACACTATCAACCGAAATATCATTAACGGATATGGACTCTAACCCTTGATTATGGATGTCACCGATATACGCCATAGGATTGACGAACTCAGAGTTGATGTCTGAGTCAATGGCGAATGAATCGTCATTAGAACATGCTGTCATCAGTAGAAGACAGCATACGATTAGCGAAAAGTTTTTTATCATACTCCTAATGATAATTGATTTAAACAATTACGTTGGGAATGTTGATGTATCGACAGGCCCGGAGTTATCGGGCGAGGGATACATTGATGCTGACGCCGTAATTGGAGTTGGAGGTGGGATAGGAATTGTTGCTCACCAGCGGCGTATTGACCTGATGGTCGAAGAAGGCGTTGAGGGTGATGCGGCGGCTCAGCACATAGGAGGCCATGAAGTTGACGGAGAATGTGCGTGTGCCCTGGGTAGCCTGCGTGTAGGCTGTCTCGATACGGCGTATGAGGCTCGAATTGTCGGCATACGACAGGTCGAGGTTCAACGACAGGTCGTTGCTCACATTTCCCTGAGAGCTTCCCATCTTGATGATTTTGTTGAAGTTGGCTATTTTGTAGCCGGCTCCGATGGTGAACTGCTTGCTCGTGGTCTCCACCACCTGTCCGGCGGAGGGATTCAGGTTGAGCGTACGCGAGTCGCGGTACTCGGCGTTGACCGATAGATCGTTGTTGAAGGTGACGTTGAGTCCCGCCAGGGGAGCGAACTTCTCGGTTATGGCCACACTCGATATGTTGTACGGCGACGAAGGTATCGGCTGACCGCTGATTTCATCATAGGTGAAGCCGAGCTCGCCCGACACTCCCTGCCAGTTGAGATAGGAGTTATATCCCCCGACGGAGTATGTACACTGGTAGGCGTGGGTGACGGTGAAGCTCTTGAAGAGCTTCTTCATGTTGCCCATCTGCAGGAATCCGTCGTAGGTCACCTTCCAGTTGGGAAGCATCGAGCTCAGGCCCGGGAAGAGCTGGAGAGTCACTTTGTTGACGTCCACACCCGTGTATGCGGCGATGAATGCCGGAATGAGCACGTCGGAAC
The DNA here is from genome assembly GCA_014802425.1 of Bacteroides sp. GTDB lineage: Bacteria > Bacteroidota > Bacteroidia > Bacteroidales > Muribaculaceae > Lepagella. The sequence goes on along the minus strand of JAAVCH010000044.1, from coordinate 13,482 downwards.
TTGTGGCGCTCACGCTGCCGATCTGCGGGTTATAGACGGTGCCCCCGAGGGGATTCCCCTCCATGAAGCCTCCCGTGGGATACTCCATGCCGCGGTATGCCGCTTCGTAGCGGGCAGCCACCACCGGGATGTTGGCCAGGAAATTGTCGAAGGCGGCCGACTGATACCCGTTCTCGGCCTTGGAGCCCTTCAGGGCCGTGAGGAGCGCCACATGGGTGCGTGTGTACGAGCCGGTGCGCGATGTGGGCATACCGTCGTACATGAACTGCACCTGCCGCGTACGCGAGTCAGTGAGGTTGGATGTCAGCGTCACCTTCAGGCCGCGTATCGGCTCCAGCTGAAGCTCGAAACTGAATTCTTTGCTTTCGTTCCACACGGCCGGCGACACCTGATTGTTGTCCGTGATCAGCCAGCCGCGGTCGAGTGCTTTGTCGACATAGTCCTCGCCAAAGAAACCGAAGGCGAAGTCAAGGCCCGGCGACATCGGGCCATACTTCGTGGACTGACCGAATATGTCGCCGATGTTGGGACCGAACTGCGGGATATTGAGCGAATGGCTGCTCTTGACGCGGGCGCTTAAGCTGCGCGGCATCATGAGGAAGCGGAGTGCGTACTGGGCGAACTCCCCGCCGATGTTTTTCTTATCGGCCTTTTTGTCTTCCGAAATCACGAGGCGGAGGTTGTTGGTGCCCTTGTTGAGGATTTCTATGCTGTTCTCGTCCACGACCCGGGTCTTCAACGTGAACGGGCGCCCGTTCTCGGTGGCGCGTATGCGTACCTTCTTGGTCTTGAGATTGTGGGTCACGGTTGTGGTGGTGTCCTCCGCCAGGGCGATGGCGCGCTCGAATTTCTTGGGAGCTGGCTTGCGCATGGACGATGACCTGTCGGTGCCCCGGCGCGACGTGCTGCTCTTCGACGATGCGAAGCGCTTGTTGATGTCCTGCAGGTACTTCGATTTGTTGTAGAGGGTCTCGAAGTTGAGGCGTGCGTCGCCGTTCCATGAACTCTGGTTGCGGATGGTGTTGCCGAGGGTGAAGTCGTCGACCGTGGCTCCGCGGTCCCACTGGTAGGTGGAGGTATAGGAGACGTTGGCGGTAAGGTAGTCGAGGAAACCGATTTTGTTGAAGGGCGCCTTGTAGGAGCCGGTGAAGGTCTGGTTGTAGTTCCAGGGGGTGCCGAGTCCGCGCAGCGATGAGAGCACCGTGTCTTTCCAGTCGCGGTACTTGTCGGGAAACAGTTTTTTGTTGACCGCGCCTATCGCTTCTTCGATTCGGGCGGAGGTCTGGCTGTTGAAGGAGAGGTTGAGGCTCGGGAGGAGGTTCCAGGAGAGGGAGAGCTGACGGTTCCAGTAGAAGTTCTTGCTCACCTGCACCGGAAGCTGGAAATCCATGTCCACTTCGCTGCGCGTCTGGTTCTCGTAGTAGTAGCGCGTCATCGAAGTGAGGAAGGTAAGGTTGTTGAAGAGCCAGTTGATCTGCCATTCACGCAGGAACTTGGCGGTCTTGCTCTTGCCCTTCACCCATTTGAACGGCTTGAGCGGCGTGATGACCGGAGAGTAGGAGTACTGGAACGATCCGCGGTAGTCGTTGGTGTATTCGTACTCCGTCGTGGGGTCGAAGTGCTTCTGGCGGTTGAACGAGAAGGCCAGCGTGAAGTTGGCCGGGTCCCAGGGCATGGGGGTCTTGCCCGTGACGTTGAAGCGCAGGTTGGAGATGGAGAACGACTCTGTCTCCTGGCGGGTCTGGGCGTACCCTTTGATGGAGTCGCGCTCCTGCTTCGACGTGGCGGCCGCCAGGGCGTCCTTAAGCAGGATGTCCTGGTCGAGGGGATTGTACTTCGGTGTCGTGGTCTCGTTGGATTTCGAGTAATATATGGGGGCGGTGAGCTTGGCCTTCTCCGGAAGGAGCTTACCCAGGTCACCCTGCACGGCCACATTGTACTGCGTATAGTCCTCCATGCGGCGTGCGGCAAGGCCCTGGTCGACGCCGCCGAATCCTTCGGTCTCCTTGTGGAAGGCGAAGTTGACGGAGGCGATGTCGCTGACGGCGAGGTTGGCGTTGGCCTTTACGGCCCAGCCGCCGTCTTCGTTGAAGTCGGTCACCTTCAGCTCGTTGACCCATACTATGCCGTCCTTGGTGGAGTTGGAGCGGTTGCGCACTCCGATCAGCATCACCCTCACGTCGGAGAGCGACGGATTACCGAGCACGGAGATGGTGTTGCGTTCGTTATCGGGGTCGCGGCGTGAATAGAGTATCGTGTAGCCCACCCCTTCCAGGCCGGCGCTGCGGTCATGGTTGCGCGCGGTCTTGAGGTCGGTCAGGGATTCGAAGCTGAGGTCAAGGCGGTTGTCAAGGGGCCAGACTCTCGCACGGTCGGCTGAGTTGAAGTTGTTGTAGGAGCCCGGAGGTGTGATGTCGAGGGGCACCTCATATTCGTAGTAGTTGTTCTTAACGTCGGATCCGAGGCGGATGAAGATGGCGAGGTCGTCGTCCTTGAGGTTGGTGGGATCGTCGATGAGCGCCTCGGCGTGCACCCACATCTGGAGGCGGCGGTAGACGCGCAGGTCGAGCTGCGTGTTCTTGTATATGCCGCGTGCGTCGCCGGGCTGAAGGCCGGTGAGCTTGAGCGAGAGCGACTGCTCGTTGAGCTGAGTGGCCTGGCTCTGGCCGGGGTCCTGAATGCGGTCCACGCCCGGAGGGAGCACGTAGTTGACGGGGGTGCGTCCGGCGTTCTCCTCGATGTTGACGACCGACATGTCGAGCTCTCCCTCTGCCGGAGAGTCGTTGCGGCTGTTGAGGTTGAATTTATAGTCGCGCCATTCGCCGCGCACGAGTTCGAGGCTGGCGAAGCGGAGATGGGTCACCTCCTTGAATCCGGTCATGAACATACGGGCGAACCTCACGGTGGTGAAGTCGCTGATGCCCCCCACCACCTTGTCGGGCGAGGCCAAGGGTATCTTGAACTGATACCAGGTGACGGTCTGCTCTCCTGCTACGGTATTGACGCGGCTCACCTGCTTGTCGGTGATGTAGTTGCGTCCCACTTCGAGGTCTTCGGGGCGGATTGACACCTTGTACTGGAAATAGCGCTCGTATTCGTTGAGGGTGTTGTCCTGGTTGATGTCCTCCACGTCGGGCACTGAGCGCGACGACTGGTAGTAGGGATTGTCGCTCTGGTCGGGCGAAAGGGAGTTACCCTCGACGCCGTTGTAGTGTTTGTAGCGTTCGAGCACTCCGGCCTGCACCTGGTCGTAGTAAGGGCTGCGGAAGAAATGGTAGTTGTCGCCAGCCGGGTCGTTGAACGGCGACCAGGGCACGTCCTGCAGCTCGGCGATGCGCTCGGCCGAGATGGTGGAGCGCAGTCCGTCGAGGTAAGTGCGGTACGACGGGAAGGTGAACTCATCGTCGTTGGGGAGTCCGTCAAGGCCCACGTCCTGCCGCGGACGTGCGTCCGAGGCATTCTCGAAGGCGTAGGTCAGGGATGTCTGGCGGCTCACGCGCCCCCAGTTGGTCTCGGTCATGAACTGGTCGTCGCCGTCGATCGGAATGCCGTTCTCGTAGCTCTTCATGCCGTCCTTGAGGATATCCTCGGAAATCTCGCCGAAGTTGAAGTAGAGGTCACCCCCCTCGGTGTTGGGGTTGTCGGGGTCGAGGAAGGGGTCGAGCAGCCAGAACTGTATGTACTCCACGTTGGAGGTCTCGAAGTTGGTATTGTCCATCTTCCTCATGATGCCGCCCCAGCGGCGTTCGGGCATGAGGAGGTTGCCTTCGGAGTCGATGTTCTCGAAGTCGAGGTTGTAGGGGCCGCGCTCACGCGGATAGAATGAGAGGTTGAGGCACTGTATGAGGTTCTGCTCGCCGTAGACCACCTCGCGGTTGGGGAATATCTCGTTCACCTTCACCTCGCGCACATAAGGGCTTGCCATCTGTTTCGGGTCGTTCTTAAGGTAGCCCGGCACGAGCGAGGAGTTCTTCTGCGTGAAGAGACGGTCCACGTAGTACCATGAGAGCAGGGCGCGGTTCTTGCCGTAGTCCACATTGTCGGAGAGGGCCGCCTCGGGGAAGAGGGGGTCGTCGCCGCTGTCGTAGGGGGTCGGGGCAAGGAACCAGCTGTAGGGCGATCGGAGGTCGACTCCCGTCTGGGTGGCCTCGAAGTCGTCGATGAAGGAGGAGCCCTTGTTGCTGCCGCTTTTCTGCTTGTGGGGCACCAGCTGGGCGAACTCCGCGTCGAGCTTGAACGAGGAGGGGGCCGAGGCATTGATGGTCGGCACTTTGTTGAGGAGGTTGGTCAGCCACATGAAGTCCTTGTTGTAGCTGAGGTTGACGCCCCACATGGTGTTGTTGATAACTTCGTCGCCGAGGTTCACCTTCTCCGTAAGGGATTTCTCGGAGAAGTTGAGGAGGGTGGCGCCGAAGGTGAGTTCGTTAGAGAACCGGTACTGTGCGTCAAGCCCCAGCAAGGTCTTGCGCTGCATGGAGAACATCGACTGGTTTTCAAGCGTGACGCTTACGTTGGTGCCCGAGTCGATGATGCTCTGGTTGGTGATGGTGACTATGCCCATCGAGTAGTCGACAGTGTAGTCGGAGTTTTCGGTCAGCACGGCGCCGCCGGCCATCACCACCACCGAGCCTCTCGGCACATTCATGGCGTTGAGGCGGATCTGCGCGCCGCTGGAGGCCTGGTATTCGCCCACGAGGGAGAACTTATCCTTGTCGGCGAACTGCTTGGCCACCACGAGCGTGGAGTCGTACAGCTCCTTGAACACGTAGGGAGCCGCCAGGTCGGCGTTACCTATCCGGCGCTCAAGATGGGCGCCGAAAGGCTCGGCCACGGGGAAGATCACCTTGCCCGACTGCGAGAGCACGGTGTAGCCCTCCAGATAGTCGAATATGCCGTCGGAGTTGGATTCCTGGTTGGAGTCGAGGCGGTCGAGGTTCATCACCTGGAGGAGGGGGCGGGCGGCTATGTCGCCCACGGGGAGATAGGTTATCTCCGTGCCTGTGGTGTCGGAGAGGTATTTGATGTTGAGCTTGAAGTTTTTCTTCTGGAGCTGGTAGGCGCCGAGGTTGTAGACGTTCTTCATCATCAGCTTCCACATCGGGAGGCGCGTGGAGATGGTGGTGCCGCGCAGCATCTTGAGGTAGAGGTTCTGGTCGGTCTGGGTAATGTCGCTTGAGAACTCGCCGACCTGGTAGACCTTGCCGTTGTAGGTGTATTCGTAGGCCACGGCCAGCACCTCGTCGGAGTTGAGGGCCTGCTTGAGCGAGATGTAGCCGAGCTGGGAGTTGAGGGTATAGTCGGTGGATTTGAGCAGGCGGGCGCTCTCCACCTTCTCGTAGTCGCGGCCGCCGGTGATTCCGTATTCCCGGAGGGGGTCGAGTGTCTGGGTGACCGAGTTGATGTAGCGCGCCTGCGGATACTCGCTCTTGAGCACCTGCAGGAGATTGTTGGAGCTGTTGGAGGGCACCGACTCCGACATATTGGGTATCCAGTAGTCGCTGGCCAGGCGCGTGTTCTCGCCAAGGTCCATGAAACCCACGAAGTTGCGGCTTTCCTGGAAGTTGGAGTTCTTGTTGGTGACCCACACCTCGATGCGCGTGATCGTGATGCCCGAGGCCACATGCGGCAGGCGGGCGGCGAAGGTGTCGTAGTTGTCGTAGAAGTACTGCGAGAGGAAGAAGTGGCGGTTGGCGTCGTATTCGTCGGCGCGCACACTGAATTTGGTGGTCTGCACTCCCCCCTGGGTGTTGATGGTCTTCGACTCGGAGTTCTGCTGCGACATGAGGCCCGTGAGCGTGAGCTTTCCGAACTGCAGCTTGGCCTTCGCGCCGAAGAGGGCCGTTCCGCCGCGTATGAGCGAGGAGCCGGTGGTCATGCTGACGTTGCCGGCCTCGATGCTTTTGATGATTTCGTCCTCTTTCCCCTCATAGGCCAGCTTGAGGTTCTTGGAGTCGAAGTCGAATGTGGCGTCGGTGTTGTAGGTCATGTTGAACTTCAGCTTGTCGCCCACCGAGGCCGCGATCGTGGCCTGTATCTTCTGGTCGAAGTCGAAGTATGTCTTGCGGCGCGATTTGAGCGAGAGGGCCGGATTGTCGGTCTTGTTGCTCTTGATGCCCATTGAGAGCTGTATGGAGCCCTGGGTGGTGAGGCGCACTCCCCCGGGGCCGAAGATTTTCTCCAGCGGGCCGAGGGCGAAGTTCATGTCGAATATGTTGAAGGGCTGTTTCTCAGCCTCCTGCGCCACGAGGGAGTTGCGGTCGTGGAAGTAGCCGAACATCTCGCGGCGCGTGATCATCTTGTTGTATTGCTCCGGCGTCATCATGTAGGGGGTGACTATGTCGTAGTCGCCCAGGCGCGTATGTAGCATATACATCCCCATTTCCGGATCGAACACAGCCTCGGTCTTCACGTTCTGCGGCGTCGAGAGGTCGGCCGCGTATTCGCGGCCGAGATAGTCGGCGTAGCCGCGCGGCAGAGTGGGGCTCACAGGCGAGGGCATCGCGTCAGAGTCCGGGATAAGCGTACCCTGGAAATACCTGCCCTCCCCTTGCGGAGCGGCCGGAGGGGGGTCGAGCTCGCTGCGGCGGTACTGACCCGCGGCGAAGATGGCCACGAGCAGCAGCATCGGCAGCGAGCCGCGTTTTATGGTTCCGGTTATGATGTGGGTCAGTCGTTTCGACGTCATGCGTGTCAGGTCAGAGCATCTTCAGTGCCATGGCTATAGCCTTCTCGGTGGTGAGGTCTGGATTTTCGCCGAACAGTTTCTGGAGCGTCTTCTGGCTCGGGCCCTGCTGGAATCCGAGCATCACAAGGGCGGCGAGGGCATCCTTGTAGGCTTCGTCCGATAGCGGAGTATGGTTGTTAAACGCTATGGCATCCACATTTATTTTATCCCGCAGGTCGACAATGATGCGCTGCGCCGTCTTCCCCCCTATCCCCTTGACCCCCTTGAGGAGCTTGTCGTTGCCGGTGGAGATAGCTTCTCCGAGCTGGGCCGGGGTGAGCGAGGAGAGGATGAGGCGCGCGGTGTTGGGCCCCACCCCGCTCACTCCGATCAGGTTCCGGAATATCGCACGGGAGTCCTTATCGAGGAATCCGTAGAGCACATGGGCGTCCTCGCGTATTGATTCGTGTACGTAAAGCCTGGCCTGCTTCTCTTTCTCAAGCTTGGTGTAGTCGATAAGCGTAATGTTGACCTCATAGCCGATTCCTCCCGTGTCGAGCACTGCGAAGGTGGGTTGCAGTTCGGCGATCTGGCCTGCAATATAATCTATCATTCAGTCGTTGTATTATGTTGTGGTGTCTGCGCTGCCGGGCTTCCCGGATCCGTGCGGCCGGCCCCGCGGCCGTTCTCTGGACCTTTGCCGGAGCAGGCGGGCGATCTTCCCTCTGCCCTATCTTTAACGTAGCCGTGCCCCTCAATATTGAATGGATATTGAATGCGGGTCCCCAGAGGCTCCATCAGACGCCTTTCATGCGGGGGCCTTATCGCCCGGCGCTTACTTATACGCCACTCCATGTCTTCTCACACACAACCTTAATAAGAAATGATCCAATCATATAATTCACAATTGCTTGACAACGCCGTGGAGCAGCTTGCCAAACTCCCCGGCATAGGCCGCAAGACGGCCCTCCGGCTGGCGCTGCATCTTCTGCGCCGCGAGGAGGAGGAGGCGGTCGGCATCGGCGAGGCCCTCATCGCCATGCGCCGCAATGTGCGCTATTGCCGCAAATGCCACAACATCAGCGAGGACGATCTCTGCGAGATCTGCGCCAGCTCCCGCCGCGACGCCGGACTGGTCTGCGTGGTGGAGAGCGTCAAGGATGTGCTGACCATCGAGGCCACCCGCGAATACAACGGCCTCTACCACGTGCTCGGCGGAGTGATCTCCCCGCTCGACGGCGTATCCCCTTCCGACCTGGAGATCGATTCGCTCGTAAGCCGCGTCGGATCCGAGGATATCCGCGAGGTGATACTCGCCCTCAATCCAACCCTCGAAGGCGACACCACCAATTTCTACATCTCCCGTAAGCTGGAGCCCACCGGGGTGCGCCTGTCGGTGCTCGCCCGAGGCATCAGCATCGGCAACGAGCTGGAGTTTACAGACGAGCTCACTCTCGGACGCTCCATCGTGAACCGCGTCCCGTTCTCCAATACCCTCCCTCCCGGTCGTTGATGGCCCGGCGCCTACGTGCTGCGCAGGCAGATTCTGACTCCCGTTTAATCCCTTACTTATATGGACATCCGTATCCGCGCCCTCGAACCCTCCGATGCGAAATACCTCTATGACGCTGAAAACGACCACTCCCTCTGGGGTGTATCCGGCACTGTGGCTCCATATTCGCTTCATGCCCTGAGCAAATATGCCGAGTCCTACGACGCCGACCCTTTCGCCAGCGGACAGCTGCGCCTGGTCATCACCGGGACAGACGGGAGCGATCCGGTGGGCCTGCTGGATTTCTACGACATCTCCCTGCTGCACGCCCACGCATGGGTCGGCATCTACATCCGGCCTGAGTTCCGCCGACAGGGAGCTGCGCTGGCGGCCCTGAAGTTCGCGGCGGCCTACGCACATAAGCGCCTTAAGCTCAAGCAGCTCGCCGCCAAGGTACTGCGTTCGTCGACCGACTCGCTCGCCCTGTTCCGCCGCGCCGGCTACGATAGCCGGGGCGTGCTCACCGGCTGGTACTTCGCCGACGGCGTGATGCAGGACGTGGAGCTCCTGACGCTCCCGCTCTCCTGACCCTACGCCCCCCGGCCGTCGCCACTCCCCCACTCCCCCTCGTTTATCCGAAATTCATCCCAATCCCCACAAACGCAATGAAATCAATCCCCGCCCCCGTAGTCCGCGCCAAGGAGGCCGCCGCCCGTTCCGGACGCCCCGTAAAAGTGCTTTTCGTATGCCTCGGCAATATCTGCCGCTCTCCGGCCGCCGAAGGTATTTTCCGCAGTATCACCGAGAGCCGCGGCATCGCCGGCAACTTTGAGATCGACTCGGCCGGACTTTACGGCGGCCACGCCGGAGAACTCCCCGATTCGCGCATGCGCGTCCATGCCTTCCAGCGCGGATATAACCTCACCCACCGTTCGCGCCCCGTCAGGACTTCCGATTTCCGTGACTTCGACCTGATTTTCCCGATGGATGATTCGAATTTCTCGCGCCTCGACGCAATGGCACCCGATGTGGAGTCGCAGGACAAGATCGTGAGGATGACCGACCTCTGCCGCCGCCATCCCGGCGCCACCTACGTGCCCGACCCCTATTATGAAGGAGCCGAAGGCTTCGAAATGGTGCTTGATATGCTCGAAGACGCCTGCGAGTCGCTGGCCGACGCACTCAACTAAGGGAATTTCCGGGTCTGAGGCGTTATAGAAGTATGGAAAACAATGAAAAACGTCAACGCCCCACCATACGCCACGGACAAGTGCTCGTGGCCTCCCCGCTGCTGACCGACCCGAATTTCCGGCGGTCGGCGGTGATAGTGCTTGAAGAGGACTCCAGCCACGGCCATATCGGCTTGGTGCTCAACCGGGAGCTCGACCTCACTTTGAAAGACATATGCGATATGCCCGGACCGGGCGCCGAGCTGAAGGTGTTCAACGGCGGCCCGGTCGACCTCCAACGCCTTTTCTGGCTCCACGACCTGGGGCCCGAAGTGCTCCCCGGCGCCATGGAGATCCTGCCCGGCCTTTACGTAGGAGGCGACTACAACGCCCTTATCAACGAATCCGCCTCAGGCCATTCCCTACCCGGAATCATACGCTTCTACCTCGGCTACAGCGGTTGGGGAGCCGCCCAGCTTGAGCGCGAGATCGAGGCCGGGGCCTGGGGGGTGGTGGAGAATGTGCTTGACCCCCGCGAACTCATCGAGACCGGCGGCATGGAGATGTGGTATGCGCTTGTGCGCCGCCTCGGCAGCCGCTACCGCCACTGGTCGATGATACCCTCCGATCCCAACCTCAACTGAAGCCAACTTTTTCGGGGTTTAGGGTGATAGTATGGATTTTCTTGACTAACTTTGCATTCCTTAGGTAAAGAAGAACGTTAGAGAATGATTGTATTGAAATTCGGAGGTACATCCGTCGGCACACCCGAGAGCCTGGCGAATGTCAAGAATATAGTCGAAAGCCTCGGCGAGGATGCCGTGGTGGTCGTATCGGCCCTCGGCGGACTCACCGACCGCCTTATAGCCACCGCCCGCATGGCCGCCGGAGGCGATTCTTCCTATGCGGCCGAATGGGAGGCCATGGCGGCGCGGCATGAGAATGTCGTCAGGGCCGTCATCCCCGGAGCCGACCGGCAGGAGGCCACGATGGAGGCCATCCGCCCTCTGCTCCGCGAGCTCCGGCGCCTCTACGACGGCATCTCACTCATAGCCGACCTCCCGGGCAAGACTCTTGCCCAGATCGTCAGTCTCGGCGAGAGGATGTCGTCGATAATCGTGACCGACATGATTCCCGGCGCCGTCCACGTCGATTCGCTGCAGGTGGTGAAGACCGAGAAATGGCACAACAGGGACATAGCCGCCGTCGAACTCACCGACAGGCTTATCCGCGAGAAAATCCCCCAGGCCGGAGGATATCCCGTCATTATGGGCGGCTTCATATCCACCGACCGCAACACGGGGGAGATAACCAATCTCGGCCGCGGCGGATCCGATTATACGGCCGCACTTGTGGCCGCCGCCCTCGATGCCGATGTGCTCCAGATATGGACCGATGTCGACGGGTTCCTCACCGCCGACCCGCGTGTAGTGAAGGATGCGCGTGTGGTCGGCCGCATGTCGTTCGTAGAGTCAATGGACCTCTGCACTTTCGGCGCGAAGGTCATCTATCCCCCCACCATCTACCCTGTATTCCATAAGAACATCCCGATACGCATCCTCAACACCCACCGTCCCGAGGCTTCGGGCACATTCATCTCCGACACCCGCGAGAAACGTCCGTACGGGCGTGTGGCCGGCATATCGGCCCTGAAGGACGAAGCCCTCGTGACACTGCGCGGGGCCATGGCCGGAGACGCCACGGAGATTTCCTCCCGATGCTTCAACGCGCTGGCACGCCAGGGCCTTTCGGTCCATCTGGTGGCACGCTCGTCGGCCCGCGACTCTTTCGTATTCGCCATCGGGCGTGGCGATGTGGCCGCCGCAGTGCGCCTGCTTAAGGAAGAGTTCGCTCCCGAGCTGGTCGATAATCAGCTGGAGGTGATTGAGGTCATCGAGAATCTCGCCACACTGGCCGTAGTGGGCGACGACATACGCCGCATCCCCGGCGCATCCGAGGAGATCCGCCGCCTGCTTGCGGAATCCGGTATCCGCGTGGCCGCCTACTCCGACAAGGCTTCCGAGACATCCCTCACCTTCGTCATCGACGAGGCCGGAGTCGGCGACGCCATCAATCTCCTCCACGACGCAATTTACACCCTCTCCGTCTTCGGCCCGCAGCTCACTTCCGACTGACTGCCGCCGCCCCTCCCTCCCCGGAATCCAAAAACCTTGATGACTATGGAAATCAAAAACGCAAAATATGAAATCAGCAACGCCGATGTCCGCAAATGCCCCGACACCGACGTGCCGGAATACGCCTTCATCGGCCGTTCGAACGTCGGCAAGTCGTCGCTCATCAACATGCTGGTGCGCTCCCGTCTCGCCAAGACATCGCAGACTCCCGGCAAGACCCTGCTGATAAATCATTTCAACATCAACAACGGCCAATGGTACCTGGTCGACCTCCCCGGCTACGGCTACGCTGCCCGCGGCAAGGCCCAACGCGAGGAATTCGACAAAATGATCCGCGCCTATATCCTCGGACGCCGGCAGATGGCCCTGCTGTTCGTGCTCATCGACATTCGCCACGAACCACAGAAAATCGACCTTGAGTTCATCGACTGGCTCGGAGAGAACGCCGTGCCGTTCGCCATAGTCTTCACCAAGGCCGACAAGCTCGGCGTCAACGCGGCACAGCAGAAAGTGGACCAGTACTGCGATGTGCTACGCCGGAAATGGGAGGAGCTTCCCCCCGTATTCGTGACCTCAAGCGAGAAGCCCCGGGGCCGCGAGGATATACTCGACTACATCGACTCCGTCAACCGCGAGCTCGCCGAAATAAAAGAAGAAAACACCGGCGCAGATCCGGCCGACGAGATATCATCCGAGCCATCCGATGATTCCGACGGCTGCGCCTCAAATAATCCCAATCCCTCAAATTAACCCCCTGAATCCCATGGAAACAATCGCTTTCGCCTCCGACCACGCAGGCTACACCCTCAAGCAGTCGCTCATCGAGTATGTCAATTCCAAAGGCTACAGCGTACTTGACTTCGGCACCGACTCCGAAGACTCATGCGACTATCCCGACTTCGCCCATAAGGCAGCCGACGCCGTGGAGAACGGCTCCGCAGCCTTCGGCATCGCCATGTGCGGCACCGGCAACGGTATCCAGATGACCCTCAACAAGCACCAGGGCATCCGCGCCGCCCTGTGCTGGAAACCCGAGCTGGCCACTCTTGCCAAGGAGCACAACAACGCCAACTTCCTCGTGATGCCCGCCCGCTTCATCTCCTATGACGAAGCCGTGGCCATCGTCGACGCCTACCTTGCCGCCACCTTCGAAGGAGGCCGCCATCAGCGCCGCATCGACAAGATTCCCGTAAAATAATCCCCCGGCGAAGGGCCGGCCCACACGAAATGTCACATACGTTTACAGTCTCGCTGCGCCGTTGCCGATTTTTCGCACGCCACGGTGTCTTTGGACAGGAACGCCGTGCCGGCAATGAATTTGAAGTGTCGGCAGAAGTAGTTTACTCCCCGATAGGACCTATCGGGGAGGACACACTCTCATCCACCGTTTCCTACGCCGACCTTTACGAGATAGTCAGCCACCGCATGGAGCGTCCCTCCGCCCTTCTTGAGACCGTAGCCTTCGACATCGGCTCAGAGATCCGCCGACGCTTCCCGCTCGTCAGTGCCCTAAGCGTAACCATCATCAAGACCACCCCACCCATCGCCGGCTTTACCGGCGAAGCCGAAGTGACCTACGCCTGGCGCCTCTGACCCCAATCCCTTCTCCCTATCTCCTCCCCCCATACCCAAACCCTATTGTCGCCCGCAAATCGGGCCTAATATATATGCCCGTATCGGCGCGCCCGCACAGCGGGTCGACGGTGCGGGTATTCCGATGCCATCCATCCCGCCGACGCCCCGCATAGCGGGGCTATACATCAAATTCTCGAAAATTTAATCGCCTGACTTACCATACTTTACAAACAAACTGAAAATTTCTCATAAAAAAACATCAAAAAAAATTTGGCGGAATCAGAAAAAAACCGTAACTTTGCACTCGCAAAAGAGAAACAAAGCAAGTTGGTTCGTTAGCTCAACTGAATAGAGCATCTGACTACGGATCAGAAGGTTGCAGGTTTGAATCCTGCACGAATCACCAAGTAACCATCCTTTGTCGTGATGACAAAACTCCAATTTAGC
>JAAVCH010000043.1 GCA_014802425.1 Bacteroides sp. | reverse complement strand
CCGTTATATCCCGGACGCATTTAAGCAAAGTCAATCATCAGGCAATGTATCGTCCTCGCATACACAAGGAGCCGGAATAAATTTGTCATCGTCTTCTTTCAGTGGTAACCCTATTCCGGGCGAAGGTTTTGCTCATGGTTCTGCACTTCCCGATGATTTCAAATTGTGGTTGAGCCGTCATCCCGGTCTCAGCATAGACGAAGCCCTTCACCGTTACCGCGACGAACAAAAAGCCAAGCAACTACGCAAAGGACCTAAACTACACTAAATCCAATGCCTCCGAGGGAAGCAAAAGCCTTCTTCGGTGGCATATAATTCTTTTAATCAGATAAAAAAGGATAATTTTGTATGAATGTGAAAGTTAATCCATAGAAATCCATATCCCAGATTTGTTTAGTATACGTAACTAAAGAGTATTATCAATCGATATTCCAGTAAGCATCAGAGTCTCCTTCAAAAGTATCTTCATAGGAAGTTCTTAAATATTCCCGCTCATATCTCAAATCAGAGACTGGAACACTATTCTCTTTGAAAATAGATATCTTGCAATTCTCCGGCATATAATGTAATGGATGCATTAGGAAAACTATCCCTCCAAACTGATCAACAACAATTGAAATAGCCGCATGATTCTTTGGAATTAGATTACCAATTAAAAGACCCATATTCTCCCGAATGTAGAAATATAGAAAGCCCGAGCTATGCTTATATATCTTGATTCTTGGTAATTTAAAGATACGTTTAAATTCTTCTATTTCAAATGTACGAGCATAAAACAACCCGCGAAGATGAATGTCTCTTCTTTTCTCAATTACAGCATTAGATAATATTTTTTTGAAATCCATATTTCGTAGTAGCAAAACGGAATTTTTATCACAAAGGAATATGATAGTTCACTATTAGTCGGTATTCCAACGAGCGTCTGGATCCCCATCATAAGCATCCAGTGGGTCTGAATATTCATCGTTGATAAAGTTCTCATATGAGGGATCATATTCTTCCTCTGGAGATATGTTTTCCATATTCCCATGAATAAGTCCGTAATGGTCTATGCAAAATTGATATTTGGAGTCGTCTATCATTTCAGAAACCACAATGAGACCGTCATGGAATGTATTATTTATGGAGTCTATGCAATATTTCGGTTCTATGATAATATTGCAGTTGGTGTTCATAAAACCAACTCTATTGTTTAAGGCGAATCCTATAGTATATTCCCATGCGTCTACAATTTGATCGTACTTTGGTTCTGCAAGAACTTTACCATCTGTATCAACTATACCGTATTTGCCACTCTTCTTAACCAATAATCGGTTATAAGCAAACAGGGTTATTTCATCGTATATATTAGGAAGGATGATTTCTCCTTTTAAGTTTAATAATCCTTTGTATTTACCGCTTGAACCATACTGCTTAAGTCTAGCAAATATTGAATTTGATGGTGAGCGGCCTATTTCATTAGGCCTAATTGTTTTCCCAAATACAAAAAGCTCCGTTGCCCCATACTCTAAAGATTCATCAATAAAATAACCATAAATAATTAAATCATCCGATAGTAGGAAATCATATGAAGCAGTATAGAAAGATTGAGCATTTAGTCGTTCAACGATTTCTCTGATGCTATTTGAATTATTTACATTGATATATTCCATACAAGTAATGCAAAAAAATATTAAATATTATCTGGTTTACGAGTCAATTTGAATACTCCATTGGATAACTCCACAACTTGCAAAAGATTCTTTTGTTCTGAAATCTGAGATGGAGTTAATTCACCAATCGTTGTGCTGAAGCCAACCAAAGTCACTTTCCCATTAACATCAATGAAAGCACAAGACTTAAACTTTTCACCAGTATGAGGATTCGTAAGTTCCTTTGTCACTTTCATTCTTCCATGACGTTTTGCAAATTCTAATAGAGGAGTCACTGATACAATCTGGACTAATGAGTTTCCTTGAGCCTGGGTAAAATTGGATACACAAAAATCCATAAATTGTGATTTGCTATAAATGCCATAATTCCTATGCTCCTTAGAAGATATTCCGCAAATACAGAAATCCCCTTTTAAACTAAATTCTAAAGAATATAATTTCGAAAACCGAGTTCTTCTATCACGAATGAAAAGAAGAGTGTGAACTTCTCCAATCCCACCGTTTGATGGCATTTTAAGAGCGTTTATCTCTATCTCTGGGTTTGATTGCAAGGTGGATGTGAACACATCTATTTTATAAAACTGTTCCTCCAATTCATGGGGAATACTTGACGGACTCATTACATCAATATACTCTTTTTTGCCATTTACATACTCCTCAATACTCTGGGGTAAAATTTTAAAAGAGTAGAGAAAATTAAATTTCACAGTACGGTTTGTTATATCAGGTAATTCCGAGCCTGAATTCGTCTTAGCCTTATAATTGTTATCCGCTTCACTTAAGTTATTTAGTTGAATTTCGGTGCTAATACCGATATCTTTACAAATGGTATACCAAATTTGATCAAAGCTAGTTTTATCGGGGAATGTCCAAGTTTTATTACATTGGGGTAATGATCTACCAGAGGATATATACGTAATTACGTAGGAGAATAGCGTCCGACTAAGTCTAAATGATATATCAGATTTCAGAATCGAAGCTCCTACGGGAGCATCACACACTATAACTCTATTCCAAGAATGAGAAACATTATCGCATACAAACACTCTTTTAATTTCGTCGACAAGTGGAGCAAAGATTATTTCTATACCACCTAACGAGATTATAAGATTACGAGTAGCTGATTTAGTTTTTCTTATTCTTAGCCATCTGAAAGAAAAAAAGGAATTATGAGTAAACCAACTATGATTAATAACATTTGATTTCGCATAGTATTTTTTAATATTCATCCTTGAAAACTCAATCTTAGAATAGAGAAACTAAGTTTATATAAAACGAATTAATAGTTTCGATGAGGAATCGTAGTAAATCTTACAGTGTCTCCCGTATGAGTTATTTCATAACACCATAGTTCGACGTTCATACTGTATCTTCCATATTTAATCCATCCCTTATACGGTTGGATATTGTTTAGTATTGAATCAACGTTGGACACAAAACTAACTGAATCCATTAGAGATTCGTTTTTGAAATACAATTTACACCACACATTCCCCTTCACCGAAACAGTATCAATGCTTGATAAAGATATACCTTTGTCAAATGATTTTGGTAAGCTATGTGCATATTCGGCAACGGATTTTCTTACCGAATCTGAGGTGTGAATACGTTCACTTTCCTGATTTTTCAAAAACGAACTCATTCTATCCTCATTCATCTTTTTTCCCATTCTCCTAATATCCGAATCACAAGAAACGATAATCGCACATATGAATAATGCGAGGGTGTAGCCGAGTAATCTTTTCATAATATCACAGCTTCAAAATTCTTTTTATAGTTTCCACCTTATCCTTTGGACAGGCTGCAAGCATTGTCTGTTTCTTGCATAAATCAATTGCTTCCGGAGTAACATACTCCTCAATATTCAATTTTGATTGTGTTTTGTCATATGAGTGCAGGATACGACCATCCTCATAAAAATAATAGTCATCATCTAAGATGCCTTTCCGCATAGGGAAGAAATATGACCAATAATACTTTTCTTGCTTCATATTAAATGAAATTTAAGAGTTTTATATATGAGAAAACGTGAGCTAACTATGCCACTTCTTAACTTGAAGGTCGTAGGAAACCCGTTGTACTCAGATGTGGTTGACAGCAGCCCACGCTATGCGAGGGAAGCCATCATGCCATCTTTGAGTACTGTTGAAAATTTCCTACGTTTTCAAGTTCAAGATAAGCATAACGCTTCTTATTTTAAAAATGTCACGGAATGGCGTACACCAATCCAACTACAAAGGTACGAAAAATTTTTGAGTTTTTAACGATTTTGCGTGGTGACCCAAGAGCGATTTTGGCTGAGGTCACCACATTTTCACTCTACAATTATAGTTAAAGTCTGTTAAAATTTACCCTTCTTTGAGCAAATGGGTGGGTTGAATGGGTCAGCGGATTTTTTAGGTGCATGATTTGTGTTAAAAAAAGTAAATGCGTAATTTTGTATCATGAGAACAAAGTTAGGCAAGAGCATAAGTGCAGAAGACTTCATGTGGGAGTTCCTTCCACCCGGACTGAGGGATGTATTCGACATTGTAAATGTCAAGAAGACGGATACCGAGTTTCATATATGGCTCGATGAGAAAAGGGAGATCACGGAGGAGGATGAAATCAGGGGGACGGTCGTCGGCAAGGGATTTACTGATTACACCACGATACAGGATCATCTTACCCGCGGTCGCAGGACCTTTCTTCATCTGAGGAAATGCAAATGGCTTGACAAGTCCACCGGAGAAATTTTCTCCTACGATATGGATTATCCCAATGAGGACGGCACCACACTCACCCGTGAGCTTGTGGCTTTTTTAAAAGGAGAAGATAGAGACTGAGACACTTCCTATAAAAACCATAGGAAGGATGTTCGGGGTAAACGGGGATACGCTGCGCAAGATATACAAATATAAGGTCAGCGGCTATCCGGACTGGGAGGGCATGAGGAGGACCCGGTATTCAAGGACTCCTTACATCGCCTTCCCCGAAAACTGTGGACCCAACCTAAGCATAGATGAGACCTCCCTGAGCAAGGACGAGCTCTTCACCATAGTGACCAACAAGGACGCGCACGGAGGGCCGGGCACTCTTGTCGCCATGCTGTATGGAGTCAAAGTGACTGAGATAGTGGCTGTTCTAGAGGAATCCATACCGGCGTGGCGCCGTATCAAGGTAAAGGAAGTCACGTGCGACCTGTCATCTGCCATGATGGAGTCTGTCAGGATTTCATTTCCTCAGGCGCTTGTCACAAATGACCGTTTCCATGTGCAGCAAATCTTCAACGAGGCAATGGATGGTCTCCGTATTGAGATACGTCATCAGGTCCGCAAGGATGAGGCCACGGTTCAGGAGATGTGCCGTGAGGCCGGACAGCCTTACAGCGCGCTTAAGGCACGCAACGGCGAGACATGGCCGCAGATACTGGTCAGAACCAAGAGGGCACTGATGGTATCACCCGATAAATGGAGCGTTGGCCAGAAAGAGCGCATGGAGATTCTTTTTGAGAATTATCCGCAGATGGAACAGGCTTACGGTGTCATGCAGAAGTTGAGAGACATCTTCAATCAGAAAGTCAGCTATCTGAAAGGAGGAGTCCTGCTGATGAAGTGGTTTAAGGAGGTTGAACAACTGGGCCGTGAACATTTCAATACAGTGACGAGGACTTTTAAAAACAACTATAAGACTATCATAAACTATTTCCGTACGCGTGCTACCAATGCTTCGGCTGAATCCTTTAATGCAAAAATCAAGATGTTCAGAACTCAATTGAAAGGGGTTTCCGACCCTTTGTTTTTCATCTTTAGGTTATCTAAAATATTTGCCTAATAATGCTAT
>JAAVCH010000042.1 GCA_014802425.1 Bacteroides sp. | reverse complement strand
TGACAAAACTCCAATTTAGCACAGATTTATGACAGAATCGGTTCGTTAGCTCAACTGAATAGAGCATCTGACTACGGATCAGAAGGTTGCAGGTTTGAATCCTGCACGAATCACCAAGAAGGCCGTCCTGTGAAGGACGACCTTTTTGCTTTATCCCCTTATCCAAAGACTTCTACCCCGATTCCACTTTCCACCCACCTTTCACTACGCTGCCCCATCACAACGATAACCCTTCACCAGGCCAACCCTTCTCTCCACCAACCGCTCACTCCCCAGACCTTTCCCCCGGACATTCGCTCTGCATCCTCACCGTCACTTAGCCTGAACCCGCGTGCGCGGACATTTGTTATACTTGCAAACACAATCTTAATCCCACTATGAACACGCATATTACCCTTTACTCCCCCGCCCTCGCATCGGCTGCCCCTGCCTATTCATCGTTCCTGCGAAATCCCCTCGATGAAAACTCCAGGATACGCCTACTCGCATCCCGCCTTAAATTCCGGAAAATCACATCCGAAAACATGCCCGAGGTATGGAGCCTGCTCCGGCGGGAACCGGGACGCACCACCGACTTCTCCTACGGCGGCCTTCTTATGTGGGTCGATTACTTCCATTATGAATATGCCGTGGCCGATGACACACTCTTTATCAAGGGACGTGTGGAAAGCGACGTCAGCCGCGTGGCATTCTCCCTCCCCGTCGGCAAGATGCCCCTCGCCGACAGTGTGGCCGTCCTCAAGGAGTACTGCCGGCTTAACGACCTGCAGCTCGTATTCAGCGCCGTACCGGAATACGCGCTCGACGATTTCCGCGCCCTCTCCCCCACCGCCTTTGAAGAACTCACCGACTGGGCCGACTATCTCTACGACGCCGCTCCCCTCGCCACCCTCCGGGGAAAGAAGATGAGCAAGAAGCGTAACCATGTCAATCAGTTCCTCGCCACCTATCCGGGCTACGCCTACGCCGATGTCACTCCCGCCGACGTGCCCGAACTGCTCCGCTTCATGGACTCGATCGATGCCGAAGGGGATCAGAACGAAATGGCAGTGACGGAGCGCGCCCTCAACCGTGAGATGCTCGGCTACGTGGCCGGCGGCGATTCCGAGATACTCGGCGGCGTGCTCCGCGATGCCGACGGACGTGTACTCGCCTTCACTCTCGGCGACATCAAGGGTGACACCCTCTTCGTACACATCGAGAAGGCCCTGCGCGAGGTGCCGGGCGGCTTTGAGATGATCAACAAGAGCTTTGCCGAACGCATCTGCACCCTACATCCGGAGATAGCCCATATCAACCGGGAGGACGATGCCGGCGACCCGGGCCTGCGCTACGCCAAGCAGTCATACCATCCCTCCGCACTCCTCCGCAAATACAACATCGTATTCTGAACCCCCAACTCTTACGGCGGATTCACCTACCCCTCCGCCGCATACCTATCCCATGTCCACGCACATGGATGGCGGGAATGCGTGACAAGCCCGTATCACCTCGGCCGCACGGCCGTCCGGCGGTACGGGCATAACCATGAAATACGGTATTCCGCCCGCATCCTCCATGGCTGCCTGACAATCCCTCCCTCCTCCGGCGCCGACTTTCAGATTACTTTTGTATCGAACGAAAAAATTTGCTAATTTTGTAGGTCAAATCCATCAACTATGAGCGACGTACTTGTTATCATACCCACCTACAACGAGATAGAGAACATCGAGCGAATGGTCGACACCGTAATGGCGCTTCCCGACGGCTTCGACCTGCTCGTAATCGACGACGGTTCGCCCGACGGCACAGCCGACGCCGTGCGCCGCAAGATGGAGCAATACCCAGGCAGGGTCAATCTGGAGTGCCGCAGCGGCAAGATGGGGCTCGGCACAGCCTATATCCACGGCTTTAAATGGGCCCTCCGGCGCGACTATCAGTACGTCATCGAGATGGACGCCGACTTCTCTCACAATCCCGCCGACCTGACCCACCTCTACCATACCTGCAAGGACGATGGAGCCGATGTCTGCGTCGGCTCCCGCTACATATCGGGAGTGAACGTGGTCAACTGGCCGATGGGGCGCGTACTGATGTCATACTTCGCATCGGCCTACGTGCGCGGAGTGACGCGCATGAAACTTCGTGACAGCACGGCTGGTTTCGTATGCTACCGGCGCCGGGTGCTGGAGGGAATGAACCTCGACAAGATCGAGTTCAAGGGTTATGCCTTCCAGATCGAGATGAAGTTCAAGGCCTACAGGATGGGCTTCAGAATCGTGGAGTACCCTATAATCTTCGTCAACCGCCAGCTCGGCACCTCAAAAATGAACTCCGGCATCTTCGGCGAAGCCGTTTTCGGCGTCATCAAGCTCCGGATCCGTTCCCTCACAGGCACACTTCACTGACACACATCCGGATATGCCTCCTCACGGCCTTCGGCGCGGCCCTCCGCGTCGAAGGTGTGTCAGTGTGTAGGTATGAAAGCGGATGTACCGCGGGTGTGCGGGCGGAGGGCTCCGCGGTCAGGCATCCGTCAGTCAGGTAACACCCGGTCGAGATAGTAGGAGCGGACATCTTCCCAACGGTAGAAGGGAAAGGTGTCGGTATTTACGGGGATGGACTTCTCCTCTTCATTGAGCATGAATTTCACGAGCACGGGATGGTCAGGATGCTTCGGGTCGCGGAAGAAGACGAGCTGGAGGTTGGCGGCCATGGGCGCTATCTTCCAGGTGGAGAAGGCGGAGTCGAAGTCGGCGGGGTCGGCCACGGAGTTGTCGCAGCCGTCGAGGTGGAGAAGGCCTACGAGGGAGATGAGGTTGCCGTCATGGCCGAAGCGGAGGTCGGCCGAGGGGCGGCCGGAGGCTATGGCGGCATCGGCCGATTCGATTATGTTCTCCACTAGCGGGGCGGCGTTGCGGATTATCAGGCCGTCGCTTCCGGCGTAGTTGCCGTCGCCGGCGTAGAAGACATAGTTGAAGCACTGGTAGAGGTCATAGAGCTCGTCCGGGGTGAAGAGGTCGTAGAAGCTGAGGTCGGTCTCCATGTTCTGCATGTCGGATGCTATCCAGTAGAGGCCCCACATCATTTCGTCGGGGTCGACGGATTTGGTGACGAACTTCGGGTCGGAGAAGAGCGAGGCCACGAGACGGTCGGGGTTGGTGTGGGAGTTCTTGAACTTGCGGTATTCCTCCTTGTAGTTGGCCGGGTCGTCGCGCCATCTGTGGCTCTCTTCGGAGTGATGGCAGAGGTAGTCCATGTAGCGCTGCGAGGATTCGCGGGTGATCCGGAGCGCGGGGTTCTGCTCCTTGAGGCTTTCGCAGAAGGCGGCCATGGAGAGCACGCAGCGCACCACGAGGGTACTGCGGGCGGAGATGTCGGTGCCGTCGCGGAACACCTCCGGATAGGCCCGGTACATGCGCCGGGCGATGTCGGCGTGCTGGCGCGCGCCGAGCGGCGAGAGGTCGCCTCCGCGCCGGTCGGCCTCCGCCATGAGCGAGTCGACGCGCTGCATCACGTCGCGTCCCAGCGGAGTGAGGGCTCCGGCGCGGTCGGCTTCGTGGAGCTTGTCGGCCACCTGGCGGTAGTCGTTGTCGGAGATGAGGTAGCGCGATCCGTGGCGTCCGTAGTGGGATATGTAGAAGGGTTCGTAGCCTTTCGGAGCCTTTGTGTTGCGGCTCTCGGTGACGGGATATGCGTAATAGACGGCGCCGGTGCGGTTGAGGTCGGCGAGGGTCTCTTCCTTTGTGGACTGCGCCGGGGCGGAGAAGATGAATGTGGCGCCCGCCGCTATAGGCAGCAGGTATCTGAAAGTGTTCATGAGGCAGTGATGGTTTGAGTTTCGGCGCCCGCCGCGGGGCGCTTCCCCCGGGCCATGACGGAGGGGGGAGGCGACGCCCGCGCAGGGACGCTGAGGCGGCGTCAGTCGCCGCGATAGTATTTCTGGAGGTAGCAGCGGGCTATGAAGTCGGCGTTGTCGGCCACGAGGCGTGTGTCGTCGGAGCCCGGGAAGGCGCATTCGGGAATGGCGCCGTGGTCCATGGCGTACTGCAGGAGGTCGCCGGGACAGAGGCCGCGCATGGTCAGCAGGTCGATGCCGTGGGCGCGGGCGAAGTCGGGGTCGTAGCAGGGATTGTCGGGGAAGCGGAGCATCCGGCCCACGTACTTGGCGCAGAGCATTCCTTTCTTACGGTTGACGAGAAGCACGAAGTCAGAGGCGTCCTTGAGCGCGGGCAGATTCTCCCCTTCTCCCCATCCGAGGGCGGTGATGAAGAAGCGGTTGAGCTCCTCATAGGTGCGGAAGAAGGCTATAGGGGAGCCGCCGGTGGCCTTGACGAAGAGGGAGTAGTACTTATGGTCGGCCTCCTCTGCGCCCTCCTCCCCTGAAGCGCGCTTCCTGGGCTCGGGGGGCATCTTCCCTTCAAGTATGAGGTAGACCCATTCGTGGAGATACAGGGCCAGGGGGCCTGTGGGGTCCTCCATCATGGAGTTCTCCAGTGTCTCGCGCAGGAGTTCAAGGTCCTCTCCCCCCTTCAGCCGGGGATCCTGCATGAGCTCGGCGAGGGTCATGGCGTAGGCGGGGGTCATGAGATAGGAGTGCATGAAGAGCCAGTGGCCGAAGCGGAACACCTCATCGGCCTCCTCGCGCAGGCCAGGTTCGAGCCCCTTCCAGAAGTGGTATTCCTCGGGCATGGGAGCGTCGGGGTCGTCGTAGACGGCGTCGAGCACGTCGTAGAGCGCGTCGGCCGCACGGTGTATCTCGGGGTCAAGCGGATTCCACACGCGCCGCTCCTCGAAGTTCATAGCGAGGGTGTACCATACGAGGAAGCGCACGTCCTCACGGTTGAGCTCGTGGGGGATGTAGTCGTCGGAGGTGGCGTAGAAAGGGAGCCAGCGGCCGTACATGGCGCGGTGCTTCTCGAGGAACGTGCGCCATAGTCCGGCATCCGTCAGGAGGTCCTGGAGGTAGCCGGTGAGTCCGATGACGAGGCGTCCGAGCACCACCTCGGGCCATCCTTCGAGCAGCCTTCCGGAGATGATGGCCGAGGAGAGGCGGAGCGCCATGTCATAGTAGAACGGATCCGTGGGGCTGACCTCCGGGAAGGCGGGCTGGCGCAGCAGGAACTGCCGGCGGTTGATCAGATGCTTCATTCTGTTCAGGCTTTGAGGGTTTCAACGAGCTGTGCGGTGGTGAGCCGCGTCTGGGTGCCGGTGGCCATGTCCTTGAGGGTGACGGTGCCGGAGGCGAGTTCCTCCTCCCCTATCAGGGCCACGTAAGGCACCCCTTCGGCGTTGGCGTAGTTCATCTGCTTTTTCATCTTGGCGGCGTCTGGGTAAAGCTGGGCGCTTATTCCGGCGCGGCGCAGGGCCGCGATGACCCGCCGGGCCGAGGCGGCTTCCTTCTCGCCGAAGTTGATGAAGAGCACCTTGACGGCCGCCGAGATTTCGGCCGGATAGAGGTCGAGCTGGTTGAGGACGTCGTAGATGCGGTCGGCGCCGAAGGATATGCCCACTCCGGAGAGTCCGGGCATGCCGAACACTCCCGTGAGGTTGTCGTAGCGGCCGCCGCCGGTGATGCTGCCGATCTCTACATCGCGTGCCTTAACCTCGATGATGGTGCCGGTGTAGTAGTTGAGCCCGCGGGCGAGCGAGACGTCGAGTTCCACCTCCGCCTTCGGGTCGAGGGCCGCGATGCCGTCAAGCACCTCGCGGAGTTCGTCGAGTCCCTTCATGCCTTCGGGCGAGGCGGCGAGGAGGGTGGCGAGGCGCGCGAGTTTCTCGTCGTTGGTGCCGGAGAGGGTCAGCAGCGGTTCGAGGGCGCTGACTGCTTCCTCGGACAGGCCTTTGTCGCGGAGTTCGGCGTTGACGCTTTCGAGGCCGATCTTGTCGATTTTATCGATGGCCACGGTGATGTCGACTATCTTGTCCTCCGCGCCGATCACCTGCGCGATGCCGGCGAGCACCTTGCGGTTGTTGATCTTGATGGTGGTGCGTATTCCGAGGCGGTCCATCACGAGGTCGATGAGCGAGAGGAGTTCGATTTCGTTATTGAGCGAGTCGGAGCCTACGACGTCGGCGTCGCACTGGTAGAACTCGCGGTAACGCCCCTTCTGCGGACGGTCGGCCCGCCACACGGGCTGGATCTGGAAGCGCTTGAAGGGGAGCTGGAGGTCGTTGCGGTGCTGCACCACGAAGCGGGCGAAAGGCACCGTCAGGTCGTAGCGCAGCCCCTTCTCGCATATCCTGCAGGTAAGGCGCGCCGGATTGCGCTCTTCGAGCTCTGCGGGGGCCACGTCCTTCAGGAAGTCGCCCGAGTTGAGGATCTTGAAGAGGAGCTTGTCCCCTTCCTCACCGTATTTTCCCATGAGGCTGGAGAGGTTCTCCATGGCGGGAGTCTCTATCTGCTTGTAGCCGAAGAGGCGGAAGGCCTCGCGGATGGTGTCGAATATATAGTTGCGCCTGGCCATTTCCACCGGCGAAAAGTCACGTGTTCCTTTTGGGATTGAAGGTTTCTGAGCCATAAAAGTATAGTTTTCCACAAATTTACGTAAAATTTACGAGGTGGCAAAGAGCCGATATGCGCCGCTGGGGGCCTGCAAGGTGCCATGTATTCAATAATACAGTGGTTTTGGCGTTTTCTTATTTAAGGATACATTGCTTTTAGATGAAATATATTCGATTTATCATTTTTTCCACCATACTCACCGCCTTGGCGTTGGCCGGACAGGCGGAGAATGTCCGCATCCAGGGAAAGGTCACCGACAAGGAGGAGAAGCCGGTGGAGTTCGCCACGATCCGCATAGCCGGCACCTCGATCGGCACCAATTCCGACCTTGAGGGCAACTACTCGCTGACCGTGGCGCAGCGCGACACGCTTGAGGTTGTGTATTCGTGTATCGGCTTCAAGAATGTGACCCGTAAGCTCATCGATCCGAAAGGGACGCTGACGGTGAACGTGACGCTCCCGGCCGAGGCCACCGAGCTGGCCGAGGTGGAGGTGACGGGGTTCCGCCAGAACATCAACGGGATGCAGACATTCGACAAGGATAGCTTCAAGACGTCGCCCGACGTGTCGGGCGGTTCGGTGGAGGCCATGCTTTCCACGATGGCGGGCGTGAATTCATCGAATGAGATGAGTTCGCAGTATTCGGTGCGCGGCGGGTCGTTTGACGAGAATTCGGTATACATCAACGGTGTGGAGATCTACCGTCCGCAGCTTGTGCGCAGCGGCCAGCAGGAGGGGCTGTCGATAATAAATCCCGATATGGTGGGCAACATCAAGTTCTCCACCGGCGGGTTCCCGGCCCGGTATTCCGACAAGATGTCGTCGGCCCTCGACATCACCTACCGCGAGCCGGAGGCCATCGAGGGGGCGCTCTCGCTGTCGCTGATGGGAGGGTCGCTGGCGTTCGGCCAGAGTTCGAGCAAGTTCTCGCAGCTGCACGGCCTGCGCCTGAAGAAGAACAATTCGCTGCTCTCCTCTCTTGAGACCCGGGGAGAGTACGACCCGCTTTACTTCGACTATCAGACCAACATCACGTATAAGCCCACCGACAGGCTCTCCTTCAACCTGCTGGGCAATATCTCGCTCAACCACTACAATTTCCGCCCGGCCGACCGCGAGACATCGTTCGGCACGTCGATGGACGTGAAGCAGTTTAAGGTCTATTTCGACGGCGAGGAGCGGGACCGGTTCGAGACATATCTGGCATCGTTCAGTACCGTCTACCGCGTAAACCGCGCCACCACGCTCTCACTGGGCCTGTCGGGCTTCCAGTCCAACGAGCTGGTGAGCTACGACATCTCCGGCGAGTACTGGCTCAATCAGGCGGGTACCGGAGGCGCCGATGCCGTCGGCGGGGAGCTGGGTGTGGGCAAGTATATGGAGCACTCGCGCAACCGTCTGAAGGCGTCCGTATTCCAGGGCGCCCTGAAGGGCACCACGGTGGTGGGTCGCAACAATATCTCCTACGGAATCATCTACCAGAACGAGCGCTTCCACGACCGCACCAAGGAATGGGAATGGAGGGACTCGGCCGGATATTCCCTGCCGACGCTTCCTCCCGGAGTGCATCTGGTCTACAATCTTTCATCGCGTCAGGACCTGAGCACCAACCGTATGGCTTTCTATGCCGAGGACGCGCTCTACTTCGAGACTTCCAAGGCATATCTGACCCTTAACGCGGGTGTGCGTTTCTCTTACTGGGATTTCAACAAGGAGTTCCTTGTGTCGCCGCGTGTGAACCTGAACATCGTGCCGCTCAACAACAATCACTGGAACTACCGCGCCGCCGTGGGCCTCTATTATCAGTCACCTTTCTACAAGGAATACCGTCTGGCCGAGACGGATGCTCTCGGCAACACCTACATCACGCTCAACCGCGACATCAAGTCGCCGATGAGCCTGCAGTTCGTGTTGGCCACCGATTTCACGTTCCGCATGATGGGACGCCCGTTCAAGCTCACCGGCGAGGCGTATTACAAGAATCTTTCGCGGTTGATTTCCTACGAGTACGACAACCTGAAGATCAACTATACGGGTGTCAACGACTCGAAGGGTTTCATAGCCGGTCTTGATTTCAAGCTGTTCGGGCAGTTTGTGCCGGGGTCTGATTCATGGATCACGTTTTCGCTCATGAAGACGCAGCAGACACTCAACGGCAAGAAGGTGCCCCTCCCCTCCGACCAGCGCTATTCCGTGGGCCTGTTCTTCACCGATTATTTTCCCAAGTTTCCGAAGTTGCGGTTCAGTCTTCGCGGCGTGGTGTCCGACGGGCTGACGATGACGGCTCCTCATGTCACCCGCGACAGGAGTTATTTCCGCGCACCGGCCTATAAGCGTGTAGACATCGGGCTGTCGTACCAGCTTGTCGGCGCTCCGTCGGACGGCGTGCGCCCATACAATTTCTGGCGCCATTTCAAGAGCATCATCATCGGGCTTGACTGTTTCAATCTTTTCGACATGACGAATGTAAGCTCCTATTATTGGGTGACCGACGTCAACGACATCCAGTACGCGGTGCCGAATTACCTTACACGCCGCCAGTTCAACGTCCGTCTGGCGATAGAGATATGAGGCAACTAACACTGCGGCGGGAGTAACCGGCTTCTTCGAGGTCACCTTATACTACGGTAATTTAACGCGCTTTTAGATATGGAGATAGACGTTAGCTCCCACAACGGCAGTTTAACGTACTGCTGTCGTGAGACGATATGATTATGGTGCCGTATCGGCGGTTTAATATTTTGCTGTCTGAAGGGATATGGATTATTTCACATACCGACGGTTTAATGGACTGCTGTAGAAAGATATTTACTTAGCTGCTACACCTTTTTCTTATACTACTATGCTATTCCCAGGAGTTCGATTTCAAACACAAGAGTCGACCCTCCGGGAATACCGGGCACTCCGCGCTTACCGTACCCCTGCTCAGCCGGGACATATAATTCCCACTTATCGCCGATATGCATATGTTGCAACGCATCGATCCACGCCGGAATAAGTTCCCGGACGCGGAAAGCCGGCGCTATGCCGCCCAGACTACTGTCAAACTTTTTGCCATTGATCAGGCGCCCCGTATAGTGCGCGGTAACGACGCTGTTCACATTCGGCGACACAATCCCCGCCCCCTTCTTTACGACCTTAAAGAACACACCTTTCCCCAGCGGCTCGACTCCGTCCTCACCGGCCTTATCGGCGAGCCACTCCTGATTCTTCTTGATATAATCCTGTTTGCTCATATAATTTATAATCCTGATTATTCAATATTGTCACATTATAGTCATTCACCTATATATGATATTCCATATAATTACGGCTACCACGTGTATATGAGATTATGGCTACCTCATATATGATAACACCCCAAAGCCCAACCATATTATACCACCCCACATAGCGTGTCTATAATTAGATACCTATCCATGCGCCCGCGTAGCGGGTCAGCGGTGCGATGGATGAATCACGTGCGGACGGGTAGCGGATAGCGGATAGCAGGATGGCAGGATGGCAGAGGGGCATGAAAAAAGAAAGGCCCGAGCGTTGCGCTCGGGCCTTCCGGTCTAAGGGGGCGATTACCTACTCTCCCGCTTTCGCAGTACCATCGGCGTGATAAGGTTTAACTTCTCTGTTCGGAAT
>JAAVCH010000041.1 GCA_014802425.1 Bacteroides sp. | reverse complement strand
GCTGGACAGATCAAATTGCAGATTAAAGGCGGTGCGGCCAATCCCTCGCCTCCGGTAGGACCTGCTTTGGGTTCGAAGGGTATCAACATCATGGAATTTTGCAAGCAATTCAATGCCCGCACCCAGGACAAGGCCGGTAAGGTACTTCCCGTAGTAATCACGTATTACTCGGACAAGAGCTTCGACTTTGTCGTTAAGACTCCCCCTGTGGCCGTACAGCTCAAGGAGGTAGCCAAGCTTAAGAGTGGTTCCGCGCAGCCTAACCGTAACAAGGTAGCCGAAATCACATGGGAGCAGGTAAAAGCTATTGCAGAAGACAAGATGCCTGATTTGAACTGTTTTACTTTAGACTCGGCTATGCGCATGGTTGCCGGTACAGCGAGAAGCATGGGTATCACCGTAAAAGGGGCGTTCCCTGAACTTAACTAATAAACTTCAATTAAAATGGGAAAACTGACAAAAAATCAAAAGTTGGCTTTGTCGAAGATTGAAGCTGGGAAGGCATACTCGCTCGGTGAGGCTGCGGAGAAGGTAAAAGAAATCACCTTCACCAAATTCGACTCTTCGCTCGATATCGACGTGCGTCTGGGTGTCGACCCCCGCAAGGCTGACCAGATGGTCCGCGGCGTGGTGTCCCTCCCTCACGGCACAGGCAAACAGGTGCGCGTCCTCGTGCTCTGCAATCCTGACGCCGAGGCTGCCGCCAAGGAAGCCGGTGCGGATTATGTAGGTCTCGACGAGTACCTTGAGAAGATCAAGGGAGGCTGGACAGACGTCGACGTCATCATCACTCAGCCCTCCGTAATGGGT
Source organism: Bacteroides sp. (assembly GCA_014802425.1). Lineage (GTDB taxonomy): Bacteria > Bacteroidota > Bacteroidia > Bacteroidales > Muribaculaceae > Lepagella. The sequence continues at coordinate 43,935 of JAAVCH010000041.1, read as the reverse complement.
AAGCTCGGCCCCCTCGGCCGTATCCTCGGTCCCCGCGGACTGATGCCTAACCCCAAGAGCGGCACAGTGACTATGGATGTCGCCAAGGCTGTCAAGGAGGTAAAGCAGGGTAAGATTGACTTCAAGGTCGATAAGACCGGTATCGTCCACGCTTCGATCGGTAAGGTGAGCTTCACTCCCGAGCAGATGCGCGACAATGCCAAGGAGTTCATCAACACTCTGATCAAGCTCAAGCCTGCCACTGCCAAAGGCACATATATCAAGAGCATTTATCTTTCAAGCACCATGAGCCCGGGCGTGAAAGTCGACGCCAAATCAGTGGCGGAGTAACCCTTAAACCCCAAGCAACAAGATGAAAAAGGAAGATAAAGCACTTATCATAGACCAGATCGGGAACGCGCTCGGCGAATACGCCTGCGTCTACCTGGTACAGACTGCCGGCCTCGACGCCGAGAAGACAAGCGCGCTCCGTCGCGCCTGCTTCAAGGGCGACGTCAAGATGCTCTGCGTGAAGAATACCCTTCTCAAGAAGGCTTTCGAAGCATCCGAGGCCGATTATTCCGGACTTTACGACTTGCTTCACGGCGAGACTACGCTCCTCCTGAGCAATGTAGGCAACGCACCCGCGAAACTCATCAAGGCTTTCCGCGATAAGAAGGAGACCCTGCCGATGCTCAAGGGCGCTTACGTAGAGGAAACATGTTATGTTGGCGAGGACCAGTTGGAGACCCTTGCGAACATCAAGAGCAAGAACGAACTCATCGCCGACGTTGTCGCTCTTCTCCAGAGCCCGGCGAAGAACGTCATCTCCGGTCTTCAGAGCGGTGCCCACAAGCTTCACGGCATCCTCGAGACTCTCTCCAACAAGTAATCATTCAAGTTTAAAAAATAAAAAATACATATACAGAAATGGCAGATTTGAAAGCATTTGCAGAACAGCTTGTGAACCTTACCGTAAAGGAAGTAAACGAACTCGCTCAGATTTTGAAGGAAGAATACGGCATTGAGCCCGCAGCTGCTGCTGTGGCTGTAGCCGCAGGTCCCGCAGCAGGCGCAGCCGCTGCCGAGGAGAAGACTGAATTCGACGTGGTCCTCAAGGCTGCCGGCGCAAGCAAGCTCGCTGTCGTGAAGCTCGTGAAGGAGCTCACAGGTCTTGGCCTCAAGGAGGCTAAGGAACTCGTTGACAACGCTCCCAGCAACATCAAGGAAGGTCTTCCCAAGGCTGAGGCCGAAGGTCTTAAGAAGCAGCTCGAAGAGGCTGGCGCTGAAGTTGAGCTCAAATAAGATCGCCTGATCCATCATATTAGGTTAAGAACCGGCGTGTCTCTCCTTTCGGACCGAGAACCCGTGTTCTTAACCTTTTTTTCTCATATCATACTGTCTACGCTCGTTTCATTTAACAATCTGTAACTGAAACGGGCATAGATATTGTGTATTAATACAGACCGGTCGTGACGTCTCAGACGGGTGAAGACAGACGGAATTGAGTCATAGTCGAGCATCACTGACCGGAAACCGCAACCTTATCATAATCCTTAAGGAAATGTCTGTAAACTTAACCGAAAAACCGCGCGTAAATTTCGCGTCGATCAAAAACCCCTTGCCCTTCCCGGATTTCCTGGATGTCCAGCTGAAGTCCTTCCGCGACTTCCTCCAGCTCGACACTCCCCCGGAGCAGCGCAAGAACGAAGGCCTATATAAGGTATTCGCCGAAAACTTCCCGATCGCCGACACGCGCAACAATTTTGTGCTGGAGTTTCTTGATTACTATGTGGATCCCCCGCGCTATTCCATCGACGAGTGTCTTGAGCGCGGCCAGACCTACAGCGTGCCCCTCAAGGCCAAGCTGAAGCTCTATTGCACCGACCCCGACCACGAGGACTTCGACACCACCATCCAGGATGTCTATCTCGGCACAATCCCTTACATGACCGAGCAGGGCACTTTCATCATCAACGGTGCGGAGCGTGTCGTCGTGTCGCAGCTCCACAGATCCCCCGGTGTGTTTTTCGGTCAGAGCGTCCATGCCAACGGCTCCAAGCTCTACTCGGCCCGTATCATCCCCTTCCGCGGAAGCTGGATCGAGTTCGCCACAGACATCAACAATGTCATGTACGCCTACATCGACCGCAAGAAGAAGCTCCCCGTGACGACTCTTCTGCGCGCCATCGGCCTTGAGACCGACAAGGATATCCTTCAGATCTTCGATCTGGCCGAGGAGGTAAAGGCTAACAAGACTGCCCTTAAGGCTGCCGTAGGCCGCAAGATCGCGGCCCGTGTGCTCCACACCTGGCAGGAGGACCTCGTCGACTCCGACACCGGTGAGGTGGAGTCCATCACACGCCAGGAAGTGGTGGTGGAACGCGGCAGCGAACTCACCGAGGACCATATCGACGCCATCATCGAAAGCGGCGTCAAGACTGTGCTTCTCGAAAAGGAGAATGTGTCGGCCACCGACTACAGCATCATCTTCAACACCCTCGGCAAGGACCCCTCCAACAATGAACGCGACGCCATCATGTACATCTACCGTCAGCTCCGCAATGCCGACGCACCCGATGAGCAGAGCGCGCGCGAAGTGATACAGAACCTCTTCTTCTCCGACAAGCGCTACGACCTCGGAGAAGTGGGCCGCTACCGTATCAACAAGAAACTCAACCTCGACACTCCGATGGACGTGAAGGTGCTCACCCGCGAGGACATCATCTCCATCATCAAATACCTCATCGAGCTGATCAACTCCAAGAGCGAGGTCGACGACATCGACCACCTCAGCAACCGCCGCGTACGCACCGTCGGCGAACAGCTCTACAATCAGTTCGGCGTGGGCCTCGCCCGTATGGCCCGCACCATCCGCGAGCGAATGAACGTGCGCGACAACGAGGTCTTCACCCCGATCGACCTGATCAACGCCAAGACCATCTCTTCGGTCATCAACACGTTCTTCGGCACCAACGCCCTCTCGCAGTTCATGGACCAGACCAACCCTCTGGCCGAAATCACGCACAAGCGCCGTATGTCGGCCCTCGGCCCCGGCGGTCTGTCGCGTGAGCGCGCCGGCTTCGAGGTGCGCGACGTACACTACACCCATTACGGCCGTCTCTGTCCGATCGAGACCCCTGAAGGACCCAATATCGGCCTTATCTCGTCGCTCTGCGTCTACGCCAAAATCAATTCCCTCGGTTTCATCGAGACTCCCTATCGTGTCGTGACCGACGGAAAGGCCAACCTCAACAACAACGAGGTGACATATCTCACCGCCGAGATGGAGGAGGGCAAGATGATCGCCCAGGGCAACGCCCCCCTCAACGACGACGGCACATTCATCAACCCCCGTGTCAAGGCCCGTCTCGACGCCGACTTCCCGATCGTGCCCCCGAAGGACATCGAGCTCATGGACGTGGCTCCGATCCAGATCGCCTCGATCGCCGCTTCGCTCATCCCCTTCCTTGAGCACGACGACGCCAACCGCGCCCTCATGGGATCGAACATGATGCGCCAGGCCGTGCCCCTGCTCCGCAGCGAGGCTCCCATCGTCGGCACAGGCATCGAGGGCCAGCTCATACGCGACAGCCGCACCCAGATCATGGCGGAAGGCGCCGGCGTGATCGAGTTTGTCGACGCCACAGTCATCCGCATCCGCTACGACCGCACCGAAGACGAGGAATACGTAAGCTTCGAGCCGGCCGTCAAGGAATACCGCATCCCCAAGTTCCGCCGCACCAACCAGGGCACTACGATCGACCTCCGTCCGATCTGCAACGCCGGCCAGCGTGTGGAGAAGGGCGACATCCTCACCGAGGGATACTCCACCGAAAAGGGCGAGCTCGCACTGGGCCGCAACCTCAAGGTGGCCTTCATGCCCTGGAAGGGCTACAACTACGAGGACGCCATCGTGCTCAACGAGCGCATGGTGAAGGAGGACATCCTCACTTCCGTCCACGTAGACGAATACACCCTTGAGGTGCGCGAGACAAAGCGCGGCATGGAGGAACTCACTTCCGACATCCCCAACGTCAGCGAAGACGCCACCAAGGACCTCGACGAGCGCGGCATCATCCGCGTAGGCGCCCATGTGGTGCCCGGCGACATCATGATCGGTAAGATCACCCCGAAGGGTGAGAGCGACCCCACTCCGGAGGAGAAGCTCCTCCGCGCCATCTTCGGCGACAAGGCCGGCGACGTGAAGGACGCATCCCTCAAGGCAAGCCCCTCGCTGAAGGGAGTGGTGATCGGCACCAGCCTCTTCTCGCGCGCCGTAAAGAAAAAGACCACCAAGAAGAGCGCCAACGCCCAGCTCCCCATGCTCGACGAAGAGTATGAGGAAAGGCAGGAGGAACTCAAGAAGATACTCATCGAGAAAATCTCGACCCTCCTCAAGGGAGTGACTTCCGAAGGCGTGCGCGACTTCATCGGGGCCGACATCGTGCCGAAGGGCCAGAAGTTCGACGATGTGGCTTTCGGTACCATCGACTACGAGACCGTCAACCTTTCCGGCTGGACTTCCGACGAGCGCCTCAACAACATGGTGTCGAAACTAATCACCAACTATCTGCGCAAGTCGAAGGAAATCGACTCCGAGCTGCGCCGCAAGAAATTCGACATCACGATCGGCGACGAGCTCCCCTCCGGCATCATGCAGATGGCCAAGGTCTACATCGCCAAGAAGCGTAAGATCGGCGTAGGCGACAAGATGGCAGGCCGTCACGGCAACAAGGGTATCGTATCCCGCGTCGTGCGCCAGGAGGACATGCCCTTCCTTGAGGACGGCACTCCGGTCGACATCGTGCTCAACCCGCTGGGTGTGCCTTCGCGAATGAACCTCGGACAGATCTTCGAGACCGTGCTCGGATGGGCCGGCCGCGAGCTCGGCGAGAAGTTCGCCACTCCGATTTTCGACGGCGCCACCCTCGACGACCTCAACGCATGGACCGACAAGGCCGGCCTGCCGCGCTACGGCAAGACCTACCTCTACGACGGAGGCACCGGCGACCGCTTCGACCAGCCCGCCACCGTGGGAGTCATCTACATGCTTAAGCTCGGCCACATGGTCGAGGACAAGATGCACGCCCGCTCCATCGGTCCCTACTCGCTCATCACCCAGCAGCCGCTCGGCGGTAAGGCCCAGTTCGGCGGACAGCGTTTCGGTGAGATGGAGGTGTGGGCGCTCGAGGCATTCGGCGCCAGCCACATCCTTCAGGAGATCCTGACCATCAAGTCCGACGACGTCACCGGCCGCTCCAAGGCTTACGAGGCCATCGTCAAGGGCGACCCCATGCCGCAGCCCGGCATCCCCGAGTCGCTCAACGTGCTGCTCCACGAGCTGCGCGGCCTCGGGCTCAGCATAACTCTCGATTGATTCCCGCGAGTCGATTGAAATCCGCTATATACCGCGGCGCGCTCCGGCGCACACCGTAATGACGCGCCGGAAGGCGCCGCGGCCCCCACAACCTACTTCAAAATTCAATCTTTAGAAGAATAATGGCTTTTAGAAGAGACAACAAGATAAAGAGCAATTTCTCAAAAATCACTATCGGCCTTGCATCCCCCGAGGAAATCAAGGAGAAGTCGAGCGGAGAGGTGCTCAAGCCCGAGACCATCAACTACCGCACCTACAAGCCCGAGCGCGACGGCCTGTTCTGCGAGAAGATTTTCGGTCCGGTAAAGGATTTCGAGTGCCACTGCGGTAAGTACAAGCGTATCCGCTACAAGGGTATCGTCTGCGACCGCTGCGGTGTGGAAGTGACCGAGAAGAAAGTGCGCCGCGAGCGCATGGGCCATATCGAGCTTGTGGTGCAGGTGGCCCACATCTGGTACTTCCGCTCCCTCCCCAACAAAATCGGCTATCTGCTCGGCCTCCCCTCCAAGAAGCTCGACGCGGTGATCTATTACGAGCGCTACGTGGTGCTCAATCCCGGCAACGTCAAGGTCAAGGACGCCAAAGGCAAGGAAGTGCCCCTCCAGAAGCTCGACCTCCTTTCCGAAGAGGAGTACATGGAGATAATGGACAGCCTCCCGGAGGAGAACAGGTACCTCGACGACAACGACCCCAACAAGTTCGTGGCCAAGATGGGCGCGGAGGCCATCTATGACCTCCTGAAGGACATCGACCTTACCAGCCTTGCCGCCGAGCTCCGCGAGACCGCCAACAACGACGGCTCACAGCAGCGTAAGACCGAGGCCCTGAAGCGACTCCAGGTCGTGAACAGCTTCATCGCATCCGCCGACCGCAACAAGCCCGAGTGGATGATCCTCAAGGCTGTCCCCGTCATTCCCCCGGAGCTCCGTCCGCTCGTGCCCCTCGACGGCGGCCGCTTCGCCACTTCCGACCTCAACGACCTCTACCGTCGTGTGATCATACGCAACAACCGCCTCAAGCGCCTCATCGACATCCAGGCTCCCGAGGTGATTCTGCGCAACGAGAAGCGCCTCCTTCAGGAGGCCGTCGACTCGCTCCTCGACAACAGCCGTAAGTCTTCGGCCGTCAAGAGCGACGTCAACCGTCCCCTCAAGTCGCTCTCCGACTCTCTCAAGGGTAAGCAGGGCCGCTTCCGTCAGAACCTTCTCGGTAAGCGTGTCGACTATTCGGCGCGTTCGGTCATCGTCGTCGGTCCCGAGCTCAAGATGCACGAGTGCGGCATCCCCAAGCTCATGGCCGCCGAGCTCTACAAGCCCTTCGTGATCCGTAAGCTCATCGAGCGCGGAATCGTGAAGACCGTGAAGAGCGCCAAGAAAATCGTCGACCGCAAGGAGCCCGTCGTATGGGATATCCTTGAGCACGTCATGAAGGGCCATCCGGTGCTCCTCAACCGTGCCCCGACTCTGCACCGTCTCGGTATCCAGGCTTTCCAGCCCAAGATGATCGAGGGCAAGGCCATCCAGCTCCACCCGCTCGCATGTACGGCATTCAACGCCGACTTCGACGGTGACCAGATGGCCGTCCACCTCCCGCTCGGCAACGAGGCCATCCTTGAGGCGCAGATGCTCATGCTCGGCGCCCACAACATCCTCAACCCCGCCAACGGCGCCCCGATCACCGTCCCCTCGCAGGACATGGTACTCGGACTTTACTACATCACCAAGCTCCGTCCCGGCACGAAAGGGGAGGGCACCGTGTTCTACGGTCCCGAAGAGGCTGAGATCGCCTACAATGAGGGCCGCGTGACGCTCCATGCCCCCGTAAGCGTATACGTCGACGACATCGACGAGAACGGCAACCCCGTCAAGGTGCTCAAGAAGAACACCTCCGTTGGCCGCGTGCTCTTCAACCAGTACGTGCCCAAGGAGATCGGATACGTCAACGAGATCATCTCCAAGAAATCGCTGCGCACCATCATCTCCAACGTCATCAAGGCCTGCGGTGTGACCCGCTCCGCCCAGTTCCTCGACGACATCAAGAACCTCGGTTACCGCATGGCGTTCCGCGGAGGCCTCAGCTTCAACCTCGGCGACGTCATCATCCCCGAGGAGAAGGAGGAATACGTACGCCAGGGCCATGCCCAGGTCGAGGAGATCATGAACAACTTCCAGATGGGCTTCATCACCGGCCAGGACCGCTACAACCAGGTCATCGAGGTCTGGACGGAGGTCAACAAGAAACTCGCCGACACCCTGATGAAGCAGATGGAGGCCGACCAGCAGGGCTTCAACTCAGTCTACATGATGCTTGACTCGGGTGCCCGTGGTTCGAAAGACCAGATCCGTCAGCTCTCCGGCATGCGTGGCCTTATGGCCAAGCCGCAGAAGGCCGGCGCCGAAGGTGGCCAGATCATCGAGAACCCGATTCTCGCCAACTTCAAGGAAGGCCTCTCCGTGCTGGAGTACTTCATCTCCACCCACGGTGCCCGTAAGGGTCTTGCCGATACCGCCCTTAAGACAGCCGACGCCGGTTACCTTACGCGCCGTCTCGTCGACGTGGCCCACGACGTCATCATCAACGAGGAGGACTGCGGCACTCTCCGCGGCCTTGTCTGCAAGGAAATCAAGAACAACGAGGAAGTCGTGGCCTCCCTCAGCGAGCGCATCCTGGGTCGCGTGTCGGTCCACGATGTCATAGACCCGCTGACCAACGAGATCATCGTCCGCTCCGGCGAGGAAATCACCGAGGCCGCCTGCGAGAAGATCGAGAAGAGCCCCATCGAGGCCGTCGAGATCCGCTCGGTGCTCACATGCGAATCCAAGAAGGGTGTCTGCGCCAAGTGCTACGGCCGCAACCTCTCCACCCACCGCATGGTGCAGAAGGGCGAGGCTGTCGGCGTGATCGCCGCCCAGTCCATCGGTGAGCCGGGTACACAGCTCACACTCCGTACATTCCACGTCGGTGGTGTGGCCAGCAACGCGGCCGCCGTCAAGGATGTCACTTCCCGCTACAACGGACGCCTCGAAATCGACGAGCTCCGCACCGTCAAGGACGCCGACGGCAACAACATCGTCGTAGGCCGCATGGCTGAAATGCGCATCGTGGAGCCCAACTCCAACATGGTGCTCACCACGGCCAACATCCCCTACGGCTCGAAGATCTACTTCGCCGACGGCGACGAGGTGAAGAACGGCGACATGATCTGCGAATGGGACCCCTTCAACGCCGTGATTGTGGCTGAGGACGGCGGTAAGGTGGAATTCGAGAATGTCATCGAGGGTGTCACCTACCGTGTGGAATCCGCCGAAGGCACCTCGCTCCGCGAGAAGATCATCATCGAGAGCAAGGACCGCACCAAGCTCCCCGAAATCAAGCTTCTCGACAAGAAGGGACAGCTCATCCGCACTTACTCCCTCCCTGTGGGCGCACACCTCCTCGTCAACGAGGGCGACGAGCTCACTCCCGGTAAGGTGTTCGTGAAGATTCCGCGCGCAAGCAACAACGCCGGTGACATCACTGGCGGTCTGCCCCGAGTGACGGAGCTCTTCGAGGCCCGCAACCCGAGCAACCCCGCCGTGGTCAGCGAAATCGACGGCGTGGTGACATTCGGCAAGGTGAAGCGAGGCAACAAGGAAGTGATCGTCACCTCCAAGCTCGGCGAGGAGAAGAAGTACCTCGTGCCCCTCACGCGCCAGCTCCTCGTTCAGCAGGACGACTACGTGCGTGCCGGCACACCGCTCTCCGACGGCGCCGTCACTCCCTCCGACATCCTCAACATCAAGGGCCCCACGGCCGTGCAGGAATACATCGTCAATGAGGTGCAGGACGTCTACCGCATGCAGGGCGTGAAGATCAACGACAAACACTTCGAGGTAATCGTGCGCCAGATGATGCGCAAGGTCAACATCCTCGACCCGGGCGACACCCGCTTCCTTGAGCAGCAGGTGGTCGACAAGCGCGAGTTCATGGAAGAGAACGACAACATCTGGGGCAAGAAGTACATCACCAACGCCGGTGACTCCGAGATCTACAAGGCCGGCCAGATCATCACCCAGCGCAAGCTCCGTGACGAGAACTCGGCCCTGAAGCGCAAGGACCTCCGTCCGATGGAAGTGCGCGACGCCATGCCTGCCACCTCCGAGCAGATTCTCCAGGGCATCACCCGCGCCGCGCTCCAGACATCGAGCTTCATGTCGGCCGCATCCTTCCAGGAGACCACAAAGGTGCTCAACGAGGCCGCCATCAACGGCAAGACCGACTATCTCGAGGGCATGAAGGAGAACGTCATCTGCGGTCACCTCATCCCGGCCGGCACCGGCCTGCGTGAGTACAACCGCCTTGTCGTGGCCAATAAGGACGAAATCGCCGAACTCCAGGTCACTGACGGCGACGCCGCCTTCGCCGACATGAAAGACAACATCGTCGACGTCGAGGCCGTCGAAGTCGTAGAATAATTCCAGTGAATATCCCCATAAGAGGCCCCGGACCTTGAGAAGGTCCAGGGCCTCTTTCATTCATATGCTCCGGTTTTGTTCACTCAATGCCCGTGACCGGAATGACTCAGAAAATAAATTCCAAATAGGAGTCACATACAATAATTGCAAAACCGAGAAAATATACTTATCTTTGGCTATTCAATTAATCATTTGCAATGAAACTTGAGATACGGTCAATAGCCAGCTTGCTTAAATACACATTCGAGATACCAAACTACCAAAGGGGGTATCGATGGGACAATGATCAGGTAGAGGATCTGCTTGAAGACTTGAAGGATTTTGTGGACAGAAGCAGAAAAAACGGGAAAAACGATGGATTTTATTGCCTGCAGCCTATAGTGGTGGTAAAGGTGTCAGAGAAAAAATATATAGTAGTGGATGGTCAGCAACGATTGACAACCCTCTATCTATTGCTGCACAGTCTGGGTGTGGATAAGACTTATACCCTCACGCTTCCAGGTAGAGAAAAGCAGAATGAATTCCTTAATTCTAATCTGTTTGCCGATTTTAGTGATGTGAGTTATAAGGACAATATCGATAACTTCTATCTGCGTAAGGCATATGAAACCATTGAAGCCTGGAAAGTATCCGATGTTGCGAATAAGAGGGTTTTCAAAAGTGAATTTGAGTTCCTTCTGTCGGATCCCGATACTGAAAACAATTATGTAGGAGTGATATGGTATGACCTCACGGAGGATAGGACGGACATGACCGCCGAGGAATCGAGAATGGCAGCTATGGCGGCATTCAGGCGTCTTAATTTCGGAAAGATTCCACTGACATCCGCTGAATTGGTAAAGGCCCTCCTTCTTCAGTCCGACATATATCCGGATGAGGAGCTTGACCTACAGAAATCGATTACTCAAAGACGTTCCATGGAATGGGATGAAATGGAGCATAGGTTGGCTGATTCCTTGTTTGCCGCTATGGTTTCGAAAGACAACGAAGACTTGAAAGGTATAGAAATAGTCCTTGATATAGTGGCGGAAAGAATCAACAATACGCTTGAAAAACCTCAGAACAGGAAAAATATAGGTAAGGATGTACAGGATCTGTTTGCCTTTCATGTAGTCTATCAGAAAATAAGGGAAGACCTCCAGGGAGTGGTAAAGGGTACGGATAATAGTGAGGCTGCCACCAGAAAGTGCCATCAACTCTCGAGAAGTGAGAGTGTGTCAAGGATATGGAGTATGTTTCAGGAGGTTTTCAATAATCTGGCTGACTGGTTTGAGAACCGCGAATGGTACCATCTTATAGGCTTCCTTCGCCAGATGTCGTCGAAACCTGCCCGGGAATTCATAACCGAGATATCGAATCTTTATTTTGATATTTCTGATATCGATAGGGGAGTCTCCGCCACACGTGACAGGCAGACTCTGCGGATGAAGACGAAATCGCAGTTCCGGACAGCGTTGTTGAAAATGATCGGAAACAGTCTTAGAGTGTCTGTTGCGAAAAAAGACGGGGTGATTCTGCCTGATTCCCGACAGGGACTGAATTCTCCGGAACTGCGATACGATCAGAAGGAGCAGAAGAAGATGATCAACATACTCATAGGTCTGAACGTCAGAATGTACATGAAAGATCCGAACCCGACTCTTCGCTTCCCATTTCATCTTCTGAGGAAATACACTGCCACAAGTCTTGAACACATACATCCCCAGAATATCACTGAGAATATGGATTACGAGACGGCCCGTAGTTGGTTTGAGGACAGGAAGGAAGATGCTGAGATCGCTGACCGGACAGTATGGTTGCGGGTCATGAAGTCACTGGAAGACTCCAGTCTCCCTTTTACTGGCATTGAGGATGACGATATCGGATTAGTGAAGCGTCATATATCCTCCGCTATATCCGCTACGGAAAATCTGATGCAGACCGAGGAATCATATGATAATCATAGGGAAGCGGTGTTTGTGCATTTTAGGACGCTTGATCTATTGTTCGGTGATATGGCCGGTATAGATAAAGAAGAGCTTCATTCAATAAGTAACATGGCATTGGTGACCAAAGAGGCGAATTCGGCATTAAGCAACAACTATCTTGACAAAAAGCGGGAAATCCTTTCAGATACGGAGAGATTTCCGTTTACGCCCATGGCCACACACAAGGTATTCTCTAAGGGTTTTCGGCCCGGCAACCCGGGAAACATGAAGTTCTGGACCCCGGAGGACAGGAAGGCCTACATGGTAGAACTTCAGGAAGCATACGATTATTTTACCTCCTACTCAAAGTAGAAATATGGAAATGACAACCTATAATGCGTATATCGGCGAATATGCTACAGATATTCCGATTATCCAGCGTGATTATGTACAAGGCTCTGATGCTAAGGCGGAAAAACGTGATGAATTCTTAAGGATGATTCTCGATGGCTTGATGGAATCTACGGTAGCGGGCGGCATGAGCCTTGACTTTATCTATGGAACCGCGTATGTCTACAGTGGCCACAAAGCGTTCATCCCTATTGACGGGCAACAACGTCTTACTACACTGGCATTGATCGGATGGCTTCTTGCCCAGAAGTCAGAGCCTGAGAAGTATAGGATGCCCGAGCTCAGATATAGGACACGCCATACCACCGAGCAGTTTTGTAGATGCCTGAGCCATTATCGTTTGCCTGAGAATATGTGCGGCAGTCTACGTCAGCACCTGATGACTGAACCAATATGGATGGCTGAGCGATGGCTGGCCGATCCCTCAGTCAGCGCCATGGTTGATTTGTTGGAATCTGTGGATAAAATGCTGGCCGAGCCAAAGTACAGGAATAACATCGCGGAAATGGCCGAGAGATTCTTTACGAAGAATCCCATATCGTTCTATCTTTTGGATATGAATCATCCGATGGAACAGGCTCCCGGTCTTGGAAAGTCGGCCGGTAAGGAGAAGGATTTTAAGCTGACTGAGGATCTTTATGTCAAGATGAATGCCCGTGGAAAACTTCTTACACAGTTTGAAAACTGGAAAGCGCAGTTTACCGGGATGCTTGAGACCGTGTATAAGGATGAACCTTATGCGTATGCATCGGTTGACGGGAAGGAAATGTCTATTCCGGAGTACTTCTCTTACGCTATCGAACATCAGTGGACTGATCTGCTTTGGGCGTTGGCCAGGGACACCTGGGAGAATCTGTCGGAAGAAAAGCGTAAGGAAAGGCTTTATCCACGCATAGATGAGCATTTCATGGCTTTGTTGGATTTTTGTACGGAGGCCATGTATCTGGAAGAGTTTCAGAATGAGGATGAAGTCAGAAGTGAGTATGAGAAGCTTAAAAAGATAAACAGCAACCTCGAATTATCCGAAATCTTTGCCGGAGATAAAAACCAGTGGATCGGAGAAAGACGCATAGAGACATATCGGAAAAAACGGAATGTCGAGACTTTATTCCGGATGCTTGATTCTTTGGTGATGCTTTCCGGTGGAACCGGAATTAAGGGACTGACCCCGTTCTTCGATGCCTTCCTGACTCATGGCAGATGGAATCCCACCTCTGAAAAGGTGCGTATATCGGATGAGGAATCCTCTGAAAAATTCTCCGTCAATCTCGTCATGATGTGTCTGAACTCTCGTTACTCGGAATCGTGGACACGCCAGCTTAAGATGCTCTTGTGGGCCATACTGCGCTATGTCGTAAGGTATACTGATGCCGATACAGTGCAGCTTCAGTCGTATGCACGTACTGTCTGGGGGTGGGAACAGGCTCAGCGGCAACGTGTCGTGAAGGGAATGGGCGTGCGCTTTAATATCCGTCTTGAAGACTATCCTTTGTTCCGGGACGTGGTTGAGGCACTGACCACGAATCCTTACGTTGACTCTGCCTTGGAGCATTTGTCCGCGGATGAATTGAAATCGTTAAAGCTCACTGCAGAGGATAGGAAACGGGAATATAGGAACAAGGGTTATGGAAAAGCCCTGGCCGTTCTGGGTAATTCTCCCTATCTTAAGGGCGACTTTTCCAATATTTATGAGTCTCTTGATGGCTATGTAGGTGAGGACGCCGCGGCTGATTACCTGACTCGATTCCATGAATTTGTAAAGCTTGAGACTACGGAGAAGATTACTGAGCTGGTGAAGCATGGTTTCAAGGGAATAAAGACCTATCCCCACACGGATAAATATACTTTCTATGGGAGCCCGGGGCATTGGGACTTCGTATTCTCTTCGACCGACACCGATTTCCATAAAGCTTTTACCGCCTGGATGCGCCGGGTCGCTCCATCCCGTAAGTCTTCGGATAAGACATTGGAATACTATATCCGCACCTATCCACAGTTTATGGACACTCAGGTCTTCGGAAATGATCCGGGTTACTATCTGTACGCCAATCGCTTTCCCTTTGAAATGACCATGATGACCGGACGCTATAGCGCCCGTCCGATGAATGGATATAACAGATGTCCTTATGCGGCCACAGTAATATCCTTATTGTCAGAAGAGGTATGTGAACGATTGAAGGTTGCGGATTGGGGATTCGGTATGTCTCATGGGCGTATTTATCTTAATGGGAAATATTCGTTGGAGTGTACTGATGAGGGATGGCTTTGGCGAAATGAAACGAAGTCCGTGCAATGGCTTAGGAACTGGTCGGCACGTTTCGATATATCCGATGCGGGTTGGGAGGATATGAATGGTGAATTCATTTTCGATGGAAACTGTCTGCTGCAAACGCGGGAAGACCGTATTAAGACTGCGGTAAGCTTCATTACGGCTCTGTACAGACTGTTGGTCAAGGAGTGATACGGGTGGGGGTATGCGTCCCGTTCGTCCGGCGTTCCTTGTAAACGGTATATACAGGGAGCGCCGGCTGCGATACTGCGATACTACGGTTTGATGAAAGGCAGGGTAGGGGTCGGCAAAGCACCCTTCAACCTTTATATGCGAAAATATGTTATAGAAAAGTAAGATATTGAAAAACTCAGACAATAATCCCCTACTTTCCACTATCAGACTATGAGCGAAACAGACAAAAACATAGAGGTCAACTCAAACAAAGGCACCGTAAAGAACTACGAATCCCTCAACGCCATCATCGCCAAGCGTGTCCGCGACTCCTGGGACCTTATGGCTTTCTCCGACATGGGAGGGCACAACTACCGATTCCGCGATGTGGCCGAAGCCATAGAGAAACTGCGCCTCATGTTCGAGGCCGCCGGCGTAAAGCCCGGCGACAAGATCGCTCTATGCGGAAAGAATTCATCCAACTGGGCCGTTACCTTCCTCGCCGCCATATCCTCCGGAATAGTGGCCGTGCCCATCCTTCATGAATTCAAGCCCGAGACGGTGCACCACCTCATCAACCACAGCGGCGCCAAGCTCCTCTTCGTGGACCAGAGCATCTGGGAAAAACTCGACGAAAAGGAATTGCCCGGCCTCGTGGGTGCGCTCTACATCGCCGAGTACGGCATGCCCCTCTCGCGCAAGAAGGAACTCACCGACACCCGCAACAACATCAACGAGCGTTTCGGCGCCCGCTTCCCCTACGCCTACGACAAGAAGGATTTCCAGGTCTACGAGGATTCACCCGAAGAACTGGCCGTGATCAACTATACCTCCGGCTCCACCGGCATGTCGAAAGGAGTGATGCTTCCCTACTCCTCCATATGGAGCAACGTACGCTACTGCCTCGACAATATCGACTATCTCGGGCCCGGCGACGGAATGGTCAACATGCTCCCCCTGGCCCATCTCTACGGCCTCGTCGTGGAGACCCTCCATCCCTTCTGCCGTGGCATGCACTGCCATTTCCTCACCCGTCTTCCCTCGCCGAAGGTCATAATCAAGGCTTTCGAGGAAGTGAAGCCCAAGCTCATCATCACCGTGCCCCTCATCGTCGAGAAAATCGTAAAGAGCAAGGTGTTCCCCATGCTTGAGAAGCCTCTGATGCGCCTTATGGTGCATGTGCCGTTCGTCGACGACAAGGTATACGACCGCGTGCGCTCCGGCCTCATCAACGTCTTCGGCGGGCAGGTCCGCGAGATAATCATCGGAGGCGCCGCCCTCAACAAGGAAGTGGGCACATTCCTCAACCGCATCGGCTTCCCCGTCACCGTAGGCTACGGCATGACCGAGTGCGGACCCCTTATCACATATTCCCCCGCCTCACAGACCCGCCTCGGCACCTGCGGCCGCTGCGTCAGCCGCATGGAGATGAAGGTCGATTCCCCCGATCCCCGGAATATCCCCGGCGACCTCTGGGTGCGCGGCATGAACGTCATGCAGGGCTACTACAACAATCCCGAGGCCACCGAAGAGGTGATGATGGGGGAGGGGTGGATGAACACCGGCGACATGTGTACGATCGACGCCGACGGATTCCTCACCATCTCGGGCCGTTCGAAGACGATGATCCTCGGTCCTTCGGGCCAGAACATCTATCCCGAGGAAATCGAGCAGAAACTCAACAACCTCCCCTACGTTGCCGAATCAATCGTCATCGACGACCATGGTGAGCTCGTGGCCCTCGTCGTGCCCGATTTCGAGAACATCGCCCTTGAACGCCTCGACGACAGGCGTGTCTCCGAAATCATGGACGAAAACCTCGTCTCCCTCAACCGCGAGCTCCCCTCCTACAGCAAAGTCAAGCACATAGAGCTCCAGACCGAGGAATTCGAGAAGACTCCCAAGCGCTCCATCAAGCGCTTCCTCTATCAGCGCTGACCCTCCCGGGCAGCTGCAGGCATACAGTAATCCGTAATCTGGTGATTCACGCTTACGATGCGGTTCGTCCTGATATGATATGGGGAATCGTCGTCAACCATCTCCCGTTGCTCAAGGAAGAAGTAGGACGCCTGTTGAACGATGCCGAATCAAAGAAATCCCTTGACATGGTATGGCGCGAAAATATATCTCATATTATTTCCCCGACTGAGGGGTTTTTATTAAATTTGCCGATGACTCGCTCATCGGCATTTTTTATGCCGCCGCGCGGGTCGGCTACCCTTAAATCTTCTGAAATGTATACCGAATTCAAACAACACCTCACCCGTGAACTCGACGGCATCCGCGAGGCCGGCCTCTACAAGAACGAACGCGTAATCACCACTCCCCAGAGCGCCGACATCAAGGTCGAGGGCACTCAGGGCGATGTGCTCAACTTCTGCGCCAACAACTATCTCGGCCTCGCCGACCACACCCGCCTCATCGAAGCCGCCAAAAAGGCCATGGACGAAAGAGGCTACGGTATGTCGTCCGTCCGCTTCATCTGCGGCACACAGGACCTCCATAAGGAACTCGAACGCGCCATCTCCGACTACTTCAAGACCGAAGACACCATACTATACGCCGCCTGCTTCGACGCCAACGGCGGTCTCTTCGAGCCCCTCTTCACCGAAGAGGACGCCATCATCTCCGACTCCCTCAACCACGCCTCCATCATCGACGGCGTGCGCCTCTGCAAGGCCAAACGCTACCGCTACGCCAACGCCGACATGGCCGACCTCGAACGTTGCCTCAAGGAGGCCAAGGAAGCCGGCGCCCGCCATATGATCATCGCCACCGACGGCGTATTCTCAATGGACGGCAACGTGGCTCCCATGGATAAGATCTGCGCCCTCGCCGACAAATACGGCGCCCTCGTAATGGTCGACGAAAGTCACTCGGCCGGAGTCGTAGGCCCCACGGGCCACGGCGTGGCGGAGCAGTTCGACTGCTACGGCAAGATCGACATCTTCACCGGCACCCTCGGCAAGGCCTTCGGCGGCGCAATGGGCGGTTTCACCACCGGTCCGAAGGAAGTGATCGACATGCTCCGTCAGCGTTCACGCCCCTATCTCTTCTCCAATTCCGTGGCCCCCTCCATCGTGGGCGCGAGCCTGGAGATGTTCAAGATGCTCAAGGAGAACGACGACCTCAACAAGAAACTCAAGGAGAACGTAGCCTACTTCCGCGACAAGATGCTTGAGGCCGGCTTCGACATCAAGCCCACCCAAAGCGCCATCTGCGCCGTGATGCTCTACGACGCCAAGCTCTCGCAGGAATTCGCCGCCGAGATGCAGAAGGAAGGCATCTACGTCACCGGCTTCTACTATCCCGTAGTGCCTAAGGGACAGGCCCGTATCCGTGTGCAGCTCTCCGCCGCCCACGAGCGCGAGCACCTCGACCGCGCCATAGCCGCCTTCATCAAAGTCGGCAAAAAGCTCGGCGTAATCAAGTAAATCCGCCTCTGCATAACGCCCCTCTGTCTCTTCTCTGAAAAATAAGGCAGGCCCGGAGGAAATATTCCTTCCGGGCCTGCTGTATTTTATATATTTAAGATAATAAGGGTGCTGTGAATAGAGGTTTTGCAGAAAGCTTCTTACGGCAGTACGCCGGCTCATCTGTGGTGCCTGTCGTGTTTGTCGTGCTTGTGTTTGTGGTGTTTGTGTTTGTCGTGCTTGTGTTTGTCGTGTTTCGGCGGTTTCGGTTTTTTTGCCTTTTTATGTTTCGGGGGCTTCGGCGGTTTGGGGGGCTTGTGGTGGCCGTGGCGGGGTGCGGAGTCGTAGCGCCCCTGGTCCCAGTTGTAGGCTATGTCGTGGTCTATGCCGATGTGGGCGCGGGTCGTGCCGCAGCTTCCCATGCCGAGCAGCAGGGAGACGGCAAGGAGGATGCCGGAGAAATAAAGGAGGTATCGGGTCTTTCGCATGGCGGGTAGGATTAGATTGTGTGAAAAATCCGGAGAGGTTTTCCTTTATTACATTCGGGATTGCTTAATGGTTCACTCCGTTGGCCGGGATAAAGCATGGAAACTGCCTCGATTTTATCTGTATTTCGGAGATTTCCCAAAGCCGGGGCAGAGTGAAGGTGGTGGCCACGGTGTCGCGCAGCATGCTGCGCCCCATCCCACGGTACTCCTCGGTGGAGGTGCGCCCTATGGCGTCAAGCACGGTGGGAAAGAGGTCGGCCTGAATGTGGGGGGCCGAATGGCGCGGTGCCCGTGGCATGCCGGAGCCGAGGATGAAGGCCGGAATGGTCTTTTCAGTGAATCGCTCGCTGAGCATCGGATACATCTCTTCGTGGTCGGCCGCTATGACTATTACCGACTCGCCGGCCTGTCCGGACCGGCTGATGGAGTCGAGGAAATCTCCGAGGGCACGGTCGAAGGCATGGAGCGCCTCAAGGTAGTGGCGGTCTTCGGCTGTGTAGGAGTCGGGTGGCAGCGGTAGGTCCACGCCTGTGTCGCGTCCGTAGGGCTTGTGCATCCCGATTGTGGTCACTTCAAGATAGAAGGGGCGTTGCAGCCGGGGTAGTTCCCGGAGGGCGCGTGCGAAGATGAGGGAGTCCATTTCGGCTATGGGCGTGCCGGAGGGGACGGTATTGTCGATCAGGCGCGAGAAGCCGTAGCTGAGCGATGTCTGCCCGTGGTTCCATACCGAGCGGTCCTCGCCGATTATCTCAGTCGACTCGCGACCGAGGATTTTGGCCAGCGAGGGATAGGGCGCGGAGGCGTAGCGGTTGATGAGGGCCTCTTCGCGCAATGGGAGCATGCCGGTATTGTAGAGGAATTGTCCGTCCGATGAGCGGCCGTGTCCGGTCATGGCCTCGATGCGGGGGAAGTGTAGCACGGCCGTATCGGCGGCAAGGCGTGTCAGGTTGGGAGCCACAAGGGGGGCTTCCGGCAGTGTGATCGCCTTGGCGTTGAGGGATTCGACTATGATGAGGATAAGGTTCTTGCCGCTGTTGAGCGAAAGCATGGAGTCGGCTCCGACCGGCAGGGGGGCCGACGGGCGGTAATTGCGGCGGAAGTCGTCGATGAGCGTGATGTCGCGAGCCGACAGCCGGACGGGTGTCCGGAAGTTATCCTTCATGGCGCGTACCAGATAGCCCGGAAAGCCGTACTGGGCCACATACCCCTTCCATGCCGTCTGCTGGCGGAAACCATCGCGGTAGTCATCGAAGGCCTCCGGGATGGAGGTGCCGGAATATATGGCCTGACGGCGCACCGAGGCCCCGCACTGCGCGGCGAAGAGCATGACGGCCAGTGCGGCGTAGACCGCCATCCCGGGATTCGACCGGCTGTAGGAGCGCCGCATCCGCGCTGTCAGCATCCACAGCGCCCCGATGCTCAAGAGGAGCGTCATGTCGGCGGCACGCAGGCTGCTGAGCGAGGCGGAGATTACGAAAGGGTTCACCGTGCCGGAGGCGAAGTAGGATATTCCGGCTATGCAGTCGTTGAAGTTGCGCGCATACAGCAGGTTGGCCTCGATGACCACTGCAAGGAGCGTGCCCCATGCCGGTACGGCGTAGAGCCATTTCCGGCTTACCCACACCAGTGGCAGCAACCATACCATCGCGTCGGCCACGGCATAGAGCGCGCGCATGCCCGCGCTCATGCTTTCCGAGGCCACCGCCGCGTAGGCCATCCACAGGCCGACGGCCGTCAGCGTCACCGCACTCCCCCAGTAGGTCAGGTATTTACGTAAATCAACGTTTCTGAAATAATCACAAGGCGCCATATGGGTCTGATTTATAGGTGATGGGGTGGAGGACCGGGTCTGGCCGGGCGAAGCGATGATACGGAGAGGGAGTCCGGATCAGTTGGCGAAATCGATGGTGAGGCCGAACAGGAGGCAGCGGGGATTTACGGGATAGTGGGGCACGGAGAAGTAGTTCTTTGAGAACCATCCCTGATTGACATGGCTCCAGAGCACGTAGAAGCGCACCTTGTAGAGGTGTGCCGAGACGTAGGCGTTGCAGAACGCGAAGTTGCCCACCTGAGCCTCATGCTGGGTGTGGAAGCTCATCGTGGCCGGCTGGTAGGCCAGCCCGTAATAGCGCGTATAGTAGTCGCAGTCCACTCCTATGTTCAGGCGCAGCACCCGGAAGGCTGTGAAGTCAAGAAACATGTTGGAGTAGATGGCCAAGGCCGGAAGCGGTATCACCGACTGCTCCGACGACGCCTGGTAGGTGACGGTGTTGTTCCAGTTCCAGATGCCGAAGCGCAGCTTCTGGTCGAGCGTGGCCGAGAATATCTGGATGTGGGGAGCGTACTGTGCCGGGAGAGCCTTGTCGTTGAAATAGATGTAGTTGGCGTAGTCGCGGAATCCTATCGTCACCTGTGTTCTGGTCCAGGGTATGGTAAGCGTGCCGCCGGCCTTTATCTCGGTGGTCTTGGAAAAGGAGTTGCTCCATGCGAAATGATTCGATATGTAGTGCGAGAAGAGGAAGGAGTTGGAGGTATTGGCGAAGCCGCCGTAGGCCGAGATGGCCACTGTGTCGCCGAAGAGGCGGAAGCGGGTCGATACATCGCCGTCGAGGTTTACGTCCCCCTTGATGCCTCCGGTGAGTCCGAACTTGGCCCGTGCCGAATACTTGATGGCCTCTCCCTGCCGCTTTGAAATCTCACCGCCGACGGCCAGACGGGTGTGGTTCACCCTCGGGGTTATGGAGAAGCCCTCCGGGAGAGGCGTCAGTGCGGCCGCCTGCTCCTCGGTCAGGTCGGGCACCGGATAATAGTTGGCGAAGGTGAACTGGCGGTTCTGCAGCTGCGCGTAGGCCGAGATGCCGAAGCGCGCCCATTTCCGGAAACCCTCCAGGAGCTCGACGCCGAGCGTGTTGGTGACGAGCCAGTAGCGCGTGTTGTCGTCCGTGCCGTTGGGGTTAAGGTAGGTATTGGCCCAGAATTCGCTCCCCTGTGCGGTGTTGGTGTTGATGAAGTGATGGTGATGGCCGTCGTAGTCGAGAGAATAGATGAATTTTGTCACCGGCACATATACATCCCTTACCAGAGTATCGTTGACCTGCTCCTCCGTCCAGTAGCCGAGCTTGAAGGCGTGGGTGGTGAATAGGCGGTCTCCGTTGAGGCGCGTGTGGGCTGCCGTAAGGCGTGTCGGGATTGACTTCGGCTCCACTTTCTCCACACCTCCCTGCACCTCGGCCGGGTCGGTGATGTAGAGGTCGTCGGTGATGCCGCCGTTCTCCTTGTTGAGGCAGTTGTAGTGATAATACAGGGCCTGCGCGTCGTAGCGGTGGGAGTTGAAGTAGAAGCTGAAGCCGAAGGTGAAGTCCTTCACGGCCTGCGATGTATAGGCTCCCTTGGCGTAATTGTAATCCAGAATGGCGCCGATGCCGATGTTGCGGTTCACGTTGCCGGCGAATATGGCGTGGAGTCGGTCGAGATGGTTCTCCTTGCTGCCTCCGAAGTCGTAGGATAGCAAGGTCATCGGAGTGTAGACGTTATAGAACTTGAATTTCGCCAGCGACGGCAGTGAGTGGGCCAGCGAGTGGTCGAATATGAAGGTACCGTATGACGGACGGTTGAGGAAAATCATGTTGATGCCCTCGGCTCCGAGCGTGCCGGTGGTGGCGTAGGCGTCGGAGGCCATGGAGGCTACGGCGCGACGCTGGATGTTGTAGAGCATCGTATCGACGGTGGATTTGGAATGGTCGCCGAGAGGTGAGCTGACAGTCCATGCCGAAGGTTTCGGACGTGGTTTCGAGGCGGTGGTATCGGTCGGTGTCGAGTCGCCGATACGTCCGCCCGGTTGCTGCGAGCGCATTGATGTCTGCTGGCCGAAGGCGTCGGCGGCGGTCACCGCTATGAATATCAGGATAAAGATAAGGTGGCGTTTCATCGGTGGAGGTCTGATTCAAACTACAAAAATAATCAAAATAATTCAGAAACCTCCATTCAGAGACATATAATCCCGCTACGCGGGATGTTGACGCCGTGTTGACGGAGTTGGATAATCCCGTTGATGGAGTTTAGTTTCCTCACATTCGCTATCCGACACTGATTATTGGCTGGCCGAAGGCGTCCCCGCATAGCGGGGATATGTTTAACCCCGTATCAAAGTCCCGTATCATGGGATTTTGATTATGGAATGGTACGACAAGCCCGCACTGAAGCGGCCGGGGTGCGGGTCTTCGGTGCGGGTCTGATATGTAATCCCGGTATGCGGGACGGGGATGCGGTGGATTACTGGTGGTATGGACGCAGCAGGTCGTTGACCGTCTTGACGGGGTTGAAGGTGTCGGCGGGTACCTCTACGAAGATGGTGTTCCAGTCGGACATGGCTCCGTTCCAGAGACCGGGAAGCTCCAGGGCCTTGATCACCACTCCCTCGCGGCTCTTCTCGGAGATAAAGCCGGTGGCCGGGTCGACGTAGTCGGGGAGATTGAATTTCTTTCCCTCGAAGTCCTTGGTGCTCACCACGAGGTCGACGGGATTGAAGTGGGAGGCGTCGCGCATCATCTCGGCGGCTACGGCCGGGTCGATCTGTGAGGATTCAAGAATCTGCGGACTCACTGTGCCGTCGGGATTATAGCAGAGGAACGGACCTCCTCCGGGCTCACCCTCGTTCTTCACCATGCCGCAGACGCGGAGCGGACGGTTGAGCTTGCCGAAGATGTATTCCGCTTCGGCCTCGGGAGACATGGAGTCGGCTTTGTCGTGGGTGATGCAGAGCACCGTGCGCAGGAACTCCAGCATCTCCTCGCGCTCCTCTTCCGGGGGAACCCCCTTCTTGAGCATACGGCAATAGCGGTCGATCTTCATCTTCGTGGCCACGAGGATGCCGCCTATCACCTTCTTGAAGCGTATAGTGGACTCGCGCAGCTTGTCGGGCACCACATTGTCGATGTTCTTGATGAAAATCACATCGGCGTCGAGATCGTTGAGGTTCTCGATGAGGGCGCCGTGGCCGCCGGGGCGGAAGAAGAGCGTGCCGTTCTCGCGGTAGGGCTCTCCGTCGGGAGTGGCCGCCACAGTGTCGGTCGAGGGCTTCTGCACGCTCAGGGTGACGTTGAGCCTGATGCCGTACTGGTGCTCCATGAATGCCTTCACCTCTTCGAGCTTGGCCTTTACGAGGGGCACATGGTCCTGGCTTACGGTGAAGTGGAGGTTGACCTCTCCGTCGGAGCCGGAGGCATACTGCGCCCCTTCGGCGATGTGCTCCTCAAGCGGGGTGCGGGAGGTGCCGGGCACGCGGTGGAACATCAGCAGGGCCTTGGGCAGGTGGCCGTAGCCCATTCCGGGGGTGTTGAGGAGATGGTCGATGATTTCGCGGTACTGTCCCTCCTTCACCATCGTGTCGATGCTGCGGCCGTAGAGGGTGAGCATCTCGCGGTTGAGGCGGTGGTAGAAGGCGAAGCTCTCGATATTGTCGAAGAATTTCTTCATGAAGTCGTCGGCCGGGGTCTTCGCTTCGGAATTGAGGAATCCGTAAAGGTCCTTGAACATGCGTGAGGCGGCGCCGGAAGCGGGAGTCATCTTCATGACCTTGGCACCCGTGTGCAGGTATTTCTCCCAGATGTCCACGCTCTGGGCTATGAGTTCATCGGTGGGGCGGGTGATGCCGTGGCCCACTGTGGCGGGAGATTCGATTTTCAGGTAGGGGAAGCCGTCGGCGAGCATCTTGAGCTGGGCTTCCAACTGTTCGGGCTTGATCCCTTTTTCCTCGAGGAGTCGGATATCGGATAACTGCAGGTCCATAATGTGAGAATATGTAAGGTTTGTAATTCAGTCGGTCAGGCGTCGCATCCATGGAAGCGACAGGGGGCCGTGGATTTCCACGGTGGCGGCGGTGGCCGGATGAGGCGTCGCGGTTCGGGCTCCCGGCAGCTCCGGGACCGTCCCTCCATATACCTTTAACGTCCAATCCGCGGAGGTGTTCACTCGCTCCCTGCGGCTTTTTCCCCTTCCTGCCGCAGGCGCATCTCCATGAGCTGGATCTTGCGGGCGTCCACCATCAGGCTCCGTTCGAGCCGCTGGGCCTCGGAGTGGGCGCCGCATACGCTCCATGTGGTGGAGAGCCAGTCTTTCTGCGCTCCGGAAAGGGTGACGCTCCCCACGCGCCGTCCGGCGGAAAGGTATTCCAGTGTCACGGGGCCGGCGGCATTGGCCTTCACGAGCTCGCCGATGGAGTCGGCGCGGGCTCCGGAGAAGGCCACGGTCGTCAGTCCGGCCGCCGTGTAGTTGAGGGCCTGGTCGGCAGGCACCACATCCGATTCCGCCGAGGCGCCGCCGGCCGTCACACGTATGGCGTCGAAGCGTGAGCCGGAGAGCGCGGCTATGAGCTCATACTGTTCCGAGGCTGTCATTCTCGCGGCGATGCCGGTGGAGGTCAGCGGATAGGATGCCTTGAAGGATGACAGGATGTAGTAGGGCTCCACTTCGCGCGGATTCCCTATCTGCGTGAAGCGCGGCAGCTCTTCGGCAAGCGAGGCGTGGAGTCCGGCCAGGCGCAGGGAGTCGGAATGGCGGCGGGCCGATATTTCCGTTATGGAGTCGCGGATGGCGTCGTGCCACGCGGCGCGCTCTGCGGCGGCTTTCTCACCGGAGTATTTCCTGCATCCTGCGGCCGGGAGCAGGAGCAGGAGCATCAGGGGATATATGCTGGGTCTTTTCATGTGTCTGTGAATTTCGGGTATGCAAATTTAAAATAAATTTCCCGGCTTCGGAGGCCGGGAAAGGTGTCTTACAACATAAGCGCTACATTATGCAACAAATGTGGGAGGCGCCCGGAGCTCAGAGGCGGGCCACATCCTTCACGCCCTTGACGGTGCGTATCTTCTTTATCAGCATGGTGAGCTGCTGGAGGTCGGTCACCCCCACGGTGAGCACACCCTGGAACATGCCGTCGTGCGAGTCGATGGACACGTTGCGCAGGTTCACGCCCATCTCTTTCGATATGATGGAGGTGATGTTGGCGAGGATGCCGAGGTCGTCGTTGCCGACGACCCGGAGGGTGGCCATCAGCGTGTCGCCGGTCTTGCCGCTCCATTCCACATCCACCACGCGGTAAGGGTAGCGGCTGCGGATGTTGCGGGCGTTGGGGCAGTCGTCGCGGTGTATCTTCACCACTCCCTCGGATGATATGAAGCCGAACACCTTGTCGCCGTAGATGGGCGTGCAGCACTTGGCGAACGAGTAGCTGAGGCCGTTGATTGACTTGCCGCCGATCACGAGCACATCCTTTCCGGGAGTCTTCCCGTCCTCCTCGGGCCGGAGCTCGAACTCCTCGGCCGAGACCCGCTCGCCGACGCTTTCCGGATTCGCTTCCTCCACATATTGCTGGAGCACCTTCTGCACGTCGAGCTTCTCGAGCGCCATGTCGGAATAGAACTCATTGACAAACTTGTAGCCGGCTTTCTTGATGATGCGCATCATCACGGCGTCATCGATGTCGATCTTACGGTTCTTGGCGCGGCGTTCAAGCAGTTCCTTTCCGAGGTCGGCCCGCTTCTGGGCCTCTTCGTTGAGGGCCTGTTTGATTTTGTTGCGCGCCTTCGGGCTGGCCACTATGTTGAGCCAGTCGATCTTCGGGGTCTGGGTGGTGGAGGTCAGGATCTCCACGGTGTCGCCGTTGGCGAGCTTGTAGGTTATCTTACGGTGCTGGCCGTTGACCACGGCTCCGGTGCAGTGGGCCCCCACATTGGTGTGGATGCGGAAGGCGAAGTCGAGCACCGTGGCGCCGGCCGGCAGCTTGAATAGGTCCCCCTTGGGGGTGAAGACGTAGACTTCCTTTTCGTAGTCGTCCATCTTGAGGTTCTTCATCATCTCCATGGGGCCGGCATCGGCGCTTTCGAGGATGTCGCGTATGTTGTTCATCCATTGGTCGGTGGAGTCCGACTTCACGCCCTTGTAGCGCCAGTGGGCCGCGAGGCCCTTCTCGGCCACGAGGTCCATGCGGCGCGTGCGGAACTGCACCTCGACCCATTTCGACTGCGGCCCCATGACGGTGGCGTGCAGCGACTCGTAGCCGTTGCTTTTCGGGATTGAGATCCAGTCGCGCATACGGGCCGGGTTGGGGGTGTACATGTCGGTCAGTATGGAGTAGGCCATCCAGCAGTCGCTCTTTTCCTTTTCGGGCGGCGTGTCGATGATGACGCGGATGGCGAAGAGGTCGTAGATGCCGGAGACATCCACTTTCTGCTTGCGCATCTTCCCCCATATGGAGGAAATCGACTTGGTGCGCCCCTTGATGTCGAACTTGAGGCCGGCCTCTTCGAGCTTTTTCCTGACGGGGTCGATGAATGCCTTTATATAGGCCTCGCGGGAGCGTTTTGTCTCGTTGAGCTTGTGGGCTATCTGGGTGTATATCTCGCGGTTGGAGTATTTGAGCGAAAGGTCCTCCAGCTCGCTTTTCAGTTTGTAGAGGCCGAGGCGGTGGGCGAGCTGGGCGTAGAGGAAGTTGGCCTCGAACGCCACGTCGCGCACCCATTGCGTGTCGGGGTGCAGGTTGATGGCGCGCATCACCGTAAGGTTACGCACGATCATCATGATTATGACGCGGATGTCGTCGGCCAGCGAGAGGAGGAGTCCGCGGAAGTTGTCGGAATGTATGGCGGTGTTGTTGCTTGAGAATTTCTCCACGGCCGAAAGCCCCACGAGCAGCGAGGCTATGTCCTCGCCCCATTCGTGGCGCAGGGTCGAGATATCGGTGATTTCGTCCTCAAGCAGGGGGTAGAGGAGTATGGCTATGACGATGTTGCGGTCGCGGTCGATCGAGTCGGCGAAGAGATGGGCCGTGCGCAGGCTCATGACGCTTTTGGGGAGGCCGTGGGCATCGTGCGCCGGGGTGCCTGAGTCCATGGCCCGGAGGCATTGGCTGCGCACGCGGTCGATTTCACCTTGATCCATGACGGAGGCCATCTTGGCCTCAAGTCCGCGGCAAAGGGAGAGGAATTCGCGGCGCTCGGTCCGCGTGAGCGTATCGGGGGATTCGGGAGTTGGCATAGGCGGCTGATAACGTTTTTTTACACCCTTCGCATATCAAAGTGCAAATCGGCGGCGTTTCTGGAATATGTGGAGGATGCTGACCGGTTTATTTCCATGCAAATTTATCGCTTTTATGCGAAAAAGGCAATAAATGGAGAATAGAATCTAAAGGTTAGAACATTGACTCCCGGAAATAGTTTAACCCCCCGAATTGATTTTTATGGCGAACACACCGGCCTCCGGAGGAGGCGACACGCAGTTCAAGACAAAATTGGGAGTGGTCGCGGCCACTCTCGGATCAGCCGTAGGGCTCGGCAGCATATGGCGTTTCCCCGCCGAGGCGCAACAGAACGGAGGAGGCGCGTTCCTGCTCATGTACTTAATCTGCGTGCTTCTGCTCGGCATACCGGTGATGCTCTCGGAGCTTGCCTTGGGGCGTGCCGGACGCAGTGACTCCGTAGGGTCCTACCTCAAGCTGGCCCCGAAGACAAGGTGGTGGATCGCCGGAGGGCTGGGAGTGCTGTCATCGTACATGATCATCAGCTTCTACATGGTGGTGGCCGGCTGGACCTTCGAATATCTGTGGGACTCCATCACCGGAGCCCTGTACGCCGGCACTTCCGGCGAGTCGCTCGCGGCGATGGAGAACACTTTCCACCACCGTATGGAGCATTACATAAGCTCCGATGTCAATCCGCTCGTGTCCACATATATAGTGATCGGACTTAACATCCTGGTGCTGATGATGGGAGTGCAGAAGGGCATCGAACGTGCCTCCAACATCATGATGCCCCTCCTCTTCGTGCTGCTGCTCGTATTCTGCGGTTATTCGCTGACGATGCCCGGAGCGGCCGACGGGCTGGCGTTCTTCTTCAAGCCCGATTTCTCGAAGCTTGACTGGAGCGTGGCCGCCAATGCCCTGGGCCAGACATTCTTCTCGCTTAGCCTCGGCACCGGAATACTCATCACCTATGCCTCTTACTATCCCAAGGGCACGAATCTCGTGTCGACTTCCGTCACCGTTTCGTTGCTCACCACCGTTGTGGCCATCATGATGGGGGTGATCATTTTCCCGACGGTGTTCAGTTTCGGCCTTGACCTCAATCAGCTCCGAGGCACCACACTGGTGTTCGTCACCCTTCCGGAGGTGTTCGCCCAGATGCCGGGCGGACAGTGGTGGTCGATACTCTTCTTCGTGCTCCTGCTTGTGGCAGCGCTGACGAGCACCATCTCCATCTCTGAAGTGTCGATTCTGTTCGTGCAGAAACGCTTCAAGAAGTCGAGGCTCGCGGCCACGCTGATAATGATGTGTCCGCTTTTCGTAATCTCGGCCCTCTGCAGCCTTTCCTTCGGCAGCCTTTCCGACATCAAGATATTCGGCCTGACCATCTTCAATTTCCTCGATACCTTCACCACCAACTGGATTCTCCCGCTCTGCGCCCTCTGCGGAGTGGTCTTCATGGGATGGTTCGCCCCGCGCGGAGTGCTCCGCGGCGAGCTCACCAACGACGGCAGCGTGGCCACGCGCCTCTATCCGGCCATACGGTTCATCATCCGCTATATTGCCCCGATCCTCATAGCCGTAATACTCGTCTCCTCCGTCTGGAAGTGAAGTCCATAGGAGTGCGGGGAATTCCCCGGAGACGCTGACCTGAGGCAACATGTGGCACCAGCCTATGGCATGGCCCTTGTCCGGTAGTGGCACCCTATTACGAAACCGGCCCGTATCGGCTCTTTTGGGAGAGTCGGTACGGGCCGGCCGTAGGTTATGGCAGATGCGGGCGCTTACTTGCCGTTGATGAATGAGGCGAGTTTATCGTAGAATGAGGGGTCTTCGCCGATGGTGATGTCCACGAGCTTACCCTGCGGATTTACGATGGCCTTGGTCGGGAAGCCCTGCACGCCGTAGGCGTTGAGGAGGGCGCCGTCCTTCTGATTGTTGTAGACGTTGACCCAGGGGAGTTCGTACTTGGCTACTCCGGCGCGCCAGTCGGCTTCGGATTCGTTGCAGTCGATGCCGATTACCTCAAGTTTGCCGGCATACTGCTTGTAGGCGTCCTTAAGGGCGGGGATGCCGCGTACGCACCAGCCGCACCATGAACCCCAGAAATCGAGCACCACCCATTTGCCACGGAAGTCGGAAAGGCTCACGTCCTTCCCCTGGAGGTTCTTGAGGGTGAATGCGGGTGCGTCCTTGTCACCCTTGGTCATCTCGGCACGGCGCGCGTCGGCGGCCTTCATCTCCCTGTCGACTTCTCCCTGACGGTCGACCTGAGCCTGCACGATGGGCATGAGGATCGACTCTTTGGCAGCGGGCGAGATGCTGTCGTAGACATTCTTGAATGATTCACCCTGGAGATTGAAGAGGGCGTAGACTACTGCGGGGGAGTCGGGGTTCTTCTTCACGAAGTCCCTGAGGGCGGCGTCGTAGGCGCGCATGTACTCCATCTGGTCGGCTTCGGTGACGGTGCCTGCCTGCATCTTGGCTATGATGGCGGAGTCGAGGGGCTCAGTGACAGCCGTGATGGCCGTGATGTCGTCCATGAGCCGGGTGCCGCTCACAGTGTATGCCGGGGGATCGTAGGAAGTGATGTCGATAGTGAGCTTCTCGCCCGGAGCCGCATACAGCGTCACGAGGCCTTCCCCTCCGTAAGTCACCATATAGCTGGCCGGACCGCTCTGGTCGATCGGGATGACGGCCTTTCCGTCCTTGACGGCGATGGTGTCGTAGACGGTCTTCAGGTCGGTGCGCTGGCGTGCGGCTGCCATGTCGGAGATGAGGTCGCGTGCCACGATGATTTCTTTCGGGGCGCCGTCAGCCGGCATGTTGACCTTGATTTCATTCGATTCGGCCGCACAGGATGTCAGCACCAGCCCGCAGGCGGCCGCAATGATCAGTTTCTTCATTTTATCGGTATTGTGTTGTTTTGGGTAATGTAGTCATGGGAAGCGGTAGGTTTCATGTGCCGTCCGTGGCGGCAAGCCTTTTCAGCAGCAGGTGGGTGAATTCGTAATTCCGGAGGCCCCACCGGGGAGCCGCCACCATTTCCGGGGGAGCCGAGGCCAGGAACCGCTCTATGGCCACCCGGTGTCCCACCTTGCGCACCACCTTCACGCACAGGTCAAGGTATTCCTCCAGGGAATACGGCGAATACTCCAGTTCGCCCGCCTCGACCATGCGGTGGAGCGTGGTGCCGCGTATCACCTGGAGCTGATGGAGCTTGAGGGTGGAGACCGGGAGGGCGCAGGCGCGCTCCACGGTCAGGAGCACATCGTCGTCGGTCTCTCCCGGGAGGCCCGCTATGAGGTGCAGCCCCGTCTCGATGCCACGGGCGTGAAGGCTCTCCACGGCCTCTTCCACCTGGCGCCAAGTGTGATGGCGGTTGATGAGGCCGAGGGTGGCGTCGTGGGATGTCTCCGCACCAATCTCAACAATCATAGGTATCGTTCGGTTTATCTCCTCCATCATATTCTGGATGGCTGGGGGGAGGGAGTCGGGCCGGGTGCCGACTATGATGCCCACCACTCCGGGCTGGGAGGCGGCTTCCTCGTAGAGGGCCCGCAGTGTCCCGGGCGCCGAGGCATGGGTGCCGGTGAAGCTCTGGAAGTAGGCCAGGTATCTCATGTCCGGATATTTCCGTGCGAAAAACCTCCGGCCTTCCGCCAGTTGCGCGGCCACGCTCATGGCCGGGCGGCAGTAGCGTGGCGTAAACGAGCGGTTGTCGCAATAGATGCAGCCTCCCCGGGCTATGGTGCCGTCGCGGTTGGGGCAGGTGAATCCGGCGTCGACCGATAGTTTCTGCACCTTCCCGCCGGGGAAGCGCTCCGCAAGGTAGGCGGAGTAATCCTTGTAGTAGGGTTGTGTCATGGTATGTGGACGGGTATTCAGCGCTTAAGGGCACGGTCAAGTGTCATCCCTGACTCCAGCAGGACGTCGGCAAGGGTCAGGGCGGTCATGGCTTCCACTATCACCGGCGCGCGGAGGGCCACGCAGGGGTCATGCCGCCCGCCGAGGGTCACTCTCTCAATCTCACCTCCGGGAGTGGCCATCTCCAGTTCGCGGGGAATAGAAGGGGTGGGCTTGAACCATACGTTGAAGCACACCGGCATTCCGGTGGTGATCCCTCCCGATATGCCGCCGGAGAATCCGGTGGCGGTGGGGAGGGGGAAGAATCCCGGATTGAATGGATCGAGGGTTTCGGAGCCACGGCTTCGCGACGCCGCTTCGCCGATGCCGTATTCAAATCCCTTGGCGGCGTTGATGCCCATCATCGCCTGCGCCAGCCGGCTCTGCAGCTTGCCGAACACCGGGGAGCCGAGGCCGGCGGGCACACCGGTGACAAGGCACGACACACGTCCTCCCACCGAATCCCTGTCGGCACGCGCTTTCTCCACTTCGGCCAGCATGCTCTTCTCCACCTCCGGATCGTCAGGCAGGGCGGCGTGGGCGGGGTCCGTGATGGCGGCGGCAAGGGGATCGGAATACTCCGCAGGGCCTATGCGCGTCACTTTGGCCCTGACCGTAATGCCGTATTCACGGAGCACGAGCATGGCCAGGGCGCCCCCCATCACCCAGCTGACGGTCTCGCGTGCCGAGGCACGTCCGCCGCCGCGGTGGTCGCGGATGCCGTAGCGCAGGTCGTAGGCCATGTCGGCGTGGTTGGGGCGGTAGTGGTCCTTCAGCGCGTCGTAGTCGGAGGAACGGGCGTCGGTATTGCGGAAGATGAAGCCTATAGGGGTGCCGAGGGTGAGCCCGTCGGGACTCACGCCTGAGAGTATTTCGGGGATGTCGCTTTCGCGGCGTTGGCTGACGAGGTGCGACGTGCCGGTGCGCCGGCGTCGGAGCATGGCCTCGACCATGTCCATGTCCACCCTTATCCGGGGCGGCATGCCGTCGAGCACGCCCCCCATGGCCGGGCCGTGGCTCTCGCCGAAGGTAGTGAGTCGGAGGTGTCGGCCGAAGGTGTTCATTCCTGGGTGCGGGGGCTGGAGTCGCCGGCATCGCCGGAGGTGACGGTGAAGTCGGCCGGTGTGGCGTCGGCCGCGCGCAGGTAGTCATGCGGAGAGAGCTTCAGTTGCAGTCCGCGCTGCCCGGCGCTTACGTAGATGTGGGGGAATTCCGTTATCTCGTGCGATACGAAGGTCGGAAATTTCTTCTTCATGCCAATTGCCGTGCAGCCTCCCCGGATATAGCCGGTGACATCCAGAAGGTCCTTCATCGGTATCATCTCGGCCTTTTTGTTGCCCGAGATTCTGGCGGCTTTCTTGAGGTCGACCTCACGGTCGCCGGCGAGCACGCAGACGAAGTATCCGGTCTTGTCGCCGTGGAGCACGAGTGTCTTGTACACCTGCTCGATCGGCTCGCCGAGCTCCTCGGCCACATGGTCGGCGGCCAGGTTGTCGGGGTCTACGGTGTAGGGAATCAGTTCGTAGCTTATTCCGGCGCGGTCGAGGATTCTGGCCGCGTTTGTCTTCTTTATGTCGTGGTCTGTCTTTTTCATGTCGGGGTGTGTGTGTCGGTTCGGCGCCGGGGGGATGGGACCTGCTATTTTCCGGTATAGTGGCGGCAGACGTCGGCCACTATGCAGTTGAGGCAGTCGGGCTTGCGGGCCTTGCAGACGTAGCGGCCGTGGAGTATGAGCCAGTGATGGGCCTTGGGCAGAAGCTCGGCGGGGATGTGGCGCACGAGGGTCTTCTCGGTGGCGAGCGGAGTCTTTGAGTCGCGGGTGAGACCGATGCGGTTCGACACGCGGAACACGTGGGTATCCACCGCCATCGCCGCGCGGTTCCATACCACGCTCAGCATCACGTTGGCCGTCTTGCGTCCCACTCCCGGGAGCTTCATCAGACTGTCGATGTCGGAGGGCATCTCGCCCCCGAATTCCTCCATAAGCAGACGCGCCGCCCTCAGAAGGTGGCGCGTCTTGTTATTGGGGAAAGTGACGCTTTTGATGTACCCGTAGACTGTCTCCTCATCCGAAGCCGCCAGCGAAGCCGGATCGGGAAATGCCTCGAAGAGGGGAGGGGTGACGATGTTGACGCGTCTGTCGGTGCATTGCGCCGAGAGGATTACCGCGAGCAGCAGATGGAATGGAGTGTCGTAGTCCAGTTCGGTCTTCGGGTCGGGCATCACCTCGGCGAAGCGCGTGAGTACTGTCTCGTAGCGTTGCTTCAGTGTCATGTTGCGGTGATTTGGGGCATAGGTAAGGGGGCAGCCTCGGAGATGACGGGGAGCCTACTTCGCCGCGTCGAATTCGTGGAGGAAGCGCACGTCGTTCTCCGAGAAGAGGCGCAGGTCCTTGACGCGGTATTTGAGGTTGGTGATGCGCTCGATTCCCATTCCGAAGGCGTAGCCCGTGAATTCCTTGGAGTCGATGCCGCAGGCCTCAAGCACGTTGGGGTCCACCATGCCGCATCCGAGTATTTCCACCCAGCCTGTTCCCTTGCAGAACGCGCATCCTTTGCCGCCGCAGATGTGGCAGGAGATGTCCATCTCGGCCGAGGGCTCGGTGAAGGGGAAGTAGGAGGGGCGCAGACGTATCTTGGTCTCGGGTCCGAACATCTCGCGGGCAAAGTAGAGCAGGCACTGCTTGAGGTCGGCGAAGGAGACGTTGCGGTCGATGTACAGGCCCTCCACCTGATGGAAGAAGCAGTGGGCGCGTGCGGAGATGGCTTCATTGCGGTAGACGCGGCCCGGGCATATGATGCGGACCGGAGGCTTCTGGCTCTCCATCGTGCGGGTCTGCACGCTTGACGTGTGTGTGCGCAGCAGGATGTCCTGCGGCGAGCGGGAGATGAAGAAGGTGTCCTGCATGTCGCGGGCCGGATGGTCGGGCGGGAAATTGAGCGAGGAGAACACGTGCCAGTCGTCCTCGATTTCAGGTCCCTCTGCGATGGTGAATCCCATGGCGCCGAAGATCTGGAAGATTTCGTTCTTCACGAGCGACAGGGGATGGCGTGTGCCGAGGGGCATCGGGGTGGCGGTGCGGGTGAGGTCGATGTCGGCGGCTGCGGCTTCGGCTCCCTGGGCGATGGCTTCGCGGAGGGCGGCGAGTTTCTCGTTGGCCGCAGTCTTGAGCTCGTTGAGACGCTGTCCCATCTCGCGCTTCTGATCCGCCGCCACGGAGCGGAAATCATTCATGAGCGCCGATATGGCGCCTTTCTTGCTGAGATATTTGATGCGGATGGCTTCCACCTCCTCCGGTGTGGAGGCGGCGAGCGCCTGGATATCCGCCATCAGGCTATTTATTTTGTCTAACATCAGGCGAAAGATTTATTTTCGCAAAGGTAATAAAAATGAATGGAATATTAAAATGCGGGCCCGACGGCGGACGGGCGCCGTATGGGGGCGCGGGGCGGCTGACGGAGGGCTGACGGACGGCGCGGGGCGCCTGGCGTGGACAGCTCCGCGCGTGAGGAAAAGAAGGGGGGCGCGGCTTTGCAGGCCGCGCCCCCCCCCGGGGGAGGAATGCTTGATTGTGTTTATAGTGGAAAAATTAAGGGTGGAGAATATGATGTGCGGGTGTGCGCGCCCGGCGTCAGGACGCCGGCGGATTCTCCTATATGCATTCCTCTACATTCCATACGAATGCACGGAGGCCCAGCAGGGGCTTCGCCTCGTCGAGGGCGCGCAGACGGGAGAGCACTCCCTCCACACGCGAGTCCTCCACGATGGTTATGATGGCCGAAGCCAGGGCCGGCCAGGCATGGGTACCGTAGTGAGGATCCCCCTTGCGGGAGCCGCGCCCCTGCACGGTGCCCAGGGCCGTGAAGCCTCGGCACGACATGCGGTCGAGTATCTCGATGATGGCCTCGTGGTGGGCCTGGTCGTAAGCGATGAAGATGGTCTTCATGTCGGAAATGGGATGATTATATATTTACAGATGGTTGGATATGTGTGTGGATTATTTCAGCCGGACCGCGCCCTTGCGGAGCGAACGGCGCACATTCTTCACGCCCCTGCCCGCGAAGACGCAGTAGAGCACCGGCACGAAGAGCAGCGTGAGGATGGTGGAGAAGGTAAGGCCGCCGATCACGGCCACACCCATCGGCCGCCACATCTCGGCGCCCTGGCCCGAGCCCACTGCCATCGGCACCATGCCGAGGATGGTGGTGAGCGTGGTCATGACCACCGGACGCAGACGAGAACGGCCCGCGTCGATCACGGCCAGGCGGATCGACATGCCGCGCTCGCGGTTGAGGATGATGTAGTCGATGAGCACGATGCCGTTCTTCACCACGATGCCGATGAGCATGATGGCGCCGATCATCGACATGACGTTGAGCGTGTGGCCCGTCATCCAGAGGATGAGGAACACTCCCGAGAAGGCGAATAGCAGCGACGTCATGATGATGCCGGGATAGGTGAGCGACTCAAACTGGGCGGCCATCACGATATAGACGAGGATGATGATCAGCACGCCGAGCATGAGGAGGTCGCGGAAGGAGTCCTGCTGGTCTTCGTACGAACCGGCCAGACCTATGGATATGCCTGCCGGCAGGTGCATCTCGTCAATCTTGAGCTGCGCCATAGTCACCACCTGGTCCATCGGCACGCCGTCGACCACGGCCGATACCGTGATCAGGCGCTCGCGGTCCTTTCGCTGGATGGTCGGGGGAGTGAAGCGCTCCACCACCTTGCCCAGTTCCTTGACTTTTACTGAGGCGCCCGTTGGGGTCATGATGCTGATGTTCTCGATGTCGGAGATCTGCGTGCGGTTGGCCGGGTCGTACATGACCTTGATGTCGTACTCCTCGCCGTCCTCGCGGAACTGCGACGCCGTCGAGCCGTTGATGCGGTTGCGCAGGTAATAGGCCGCCGTCTGGAGGTTGAGCCCGTAGAGGGCAAGCTTCTCGCGGTCGAAGTCCACCTGGTATTCGGGCTGGTAGTCGGAGCGGGAGATGGTGATGTCGGCGGTGCCGGGAATCCCTTCAAGGATGCGGCGCAGCTGCATGGCCACTGTATCGGTGCGTTCGAAGTCGTAGCCGTAGACCTCGAAGTCGAGGGTCGACTGGCCTCCCATGCCTGCGCCTCGGCCGCCGCCCACGTTGACCTGCATCTTCTTGAAGTCGGGGAACTGCTCCTTGAGGTCGCGGCGCATTCCGTCGGCTATCTCCTGGATGCCCCGTTTGCGGTCGCCCGGGTCAAGCAGCGAGATGTTCATGGAGATGATGTGGGCGCCGTTGTCGGAAAGGGAGGCGAAGGTGTTGTCCGACGATGCCGGACCCACGGTGTAGGTCTGCACCTTGATTTCGGGATATTTCTTGCGCCACAGCGAGTCGAGGCGCGCCATCACCTCCTCGGCCTGCTCCACGCGGGCCCCGATCGGGAGCTCGAGGTTTACGCCGATGCGGGCGTTGTCCTGCGTGGGGAAGAACTCCGTGCCCACGAATTTCATCAGGAACACCGAGCCTACGAATATGCCCAGACAGATGATTATCGTCATTCCCCGGTGGGACACCACCTTGCGAAGCAGCGAGGCATAGCCGTCGTCAAACTTGTCGAGCGCGCGCTCGATGGGCGTGAAGAATACGGTGTACATCTTCGAATGCTTATTGTTGAGGCGGAGCCACTGGCTGCAGAGCATCGGGGTGAGCGAGAGGGCGCAGGTGGTGGAGATGATCATCATGATGGTCACCATCCAGCCGAGCTGGCGGAAGAGCACGCCGGTCATGCCCGTGACGAGCGTCAGCGGGAAGAACACCGCGATCAGCGTCAGCGTCGAGGCGATTACGGAGATGGCCACCTCGTTGGTGCCGTGTACGGCGGCCTGTTTCGGGTCGGCTCCGCGCTCGATGTGGGTCGTGACGTTCTCAAGCACCACGATGGCGTCGTCGACCACCATGCCGATCGAAATCGAGAGGGCCGAGAGGGAGATGATGTTGAGGGTGTTGCCGGTGATGAAGAGGTAGATGAACGACGCGATGAGCGACACCGGGATAGTGATGACGATGATCATCGTGGCGCGCCAGCGGCCCAGGAAGACGAATACCACCACCATCACGAACAGCAGGGCGTAGAGCACCGTCTCCTCAAGCGAGGCGATGGTGTTGCGGATGTTGTCGGAGGTGTCGATCACGACGCCGAGCTTGACGTCGGAGGGGAGGTTCTTCTGCAGGCGCGGAAGCATCTGCATCACCTTCTCGGAAATCTGCACTGAGTTGGCGCCGCTCTGCTTCTGGATGATGATCATGGCGCCTTTCTGACCGTTGATGTAGGTCTGCTGGGTGCGCTCTTCGAGTGAGTCGTCGATGCGCGCCACGTCGTGTAGGTAGACCGGACGGCCGTTGAAGGTGCCCACCACGAGGTCACGCATCTCCTCCGAGGCGTCGAACTCGCCCTGCACGCGGAGCGCGTAGGTATTGGAGCCGATGTCGAAGGAGCCGCCGGGGATGTTGCGGTTCTCGGCCGCCACGACCTGCGAGATACTTTCCACCGTAAGATGGTAGGCCTCCAGCTTGTGGGGGTCGACATAGACGTGGATCTCACGCTTCGGGGCGCCGGAGATGCTCACGGTGCCCACGCCGTCGATGCGCGCCAGGGGATTGACCACGGCGTCATCGAGTATCTTGTACAGGCCCGCCATGCTCTCCTTGGCCTCCACTGAGAGGAGGCAGATGGGAATCATGTCGGTCGAGAACTTGAAGATGATCGGGGTCTCGGAGTCGTCGGGGAGCATCGACTTCACCATGTCGAGCTTGTCGCGCACGTCATTGGTCAGTACGTCGATGTCGTAGCCGTACTCGAATTCGAGGGTGATCACCGAGGTGTTCTCGCGTGATTCGGAGGTGATGTGCTTGAGGTGCTCCACGGAGTTGAGGGAGTTCTCAAGGGGCTTGGTGACATTCTGCTCTATGTCTTCCGCGCTGGCTCCGGGATACATCGTGATGACCATTATCGTGTTGGTGTCGATGTCCGGATAAAGGTCTATGGGGAGTTTGGCCAGGGAGAAAAGGCCCAGGATTATCACGGCCACGAAGCAGAGGGTGGTCATGATGGGGCGTTTCACGGCCGCGCCGTATAAGCTCATATCTTTTCGGGATTAGATGGGAACGTTTTGTCGGGGCGAGGACGCATCCTCGTCTTCTTTTACTTCATAAGCTGCACTTCGGCGCCGTCGGTGAGGCGTGATTTTTCGGATACCACCACCATCGCGCCCGGCTCCACGCCGGAGATGATTTCGTATTCGCTGCCGAGGCGGCGTCCGAGCTCCACCTGCGAGTAGGAGATCTTGCCGGCGTTATAGATGTAGACGAAGTAGTTGCCTGATCCACGCTGTTTCTCAACGGCCTTGTCGGGCACTACGGCGCGGCGCGCCTCGCCCAGATTGAGGCTCACGCGGCCGAACATGCCGGGCAGTATCGAGGAGTCGGGATTGGCCACCGTCACCTCCACTCCGAACGAGCGCGACTGCGCATCCACCGTCGGGGCCACCATCGTCACCTTGCCTGTGAACGTGCGGTCGGGGTAGGCTTCGAGGGTCAGGTCGGCGGCCATGCCCTGGTGTACCTTCGCGAAGTCGGATTCGTTGACGTTGATTACTGCCTTCACCGGATTGACGGTGCCGATGGTCAGTATCGGAAGGGTGCCGGTCATGTCGCCCGGGTCATAGTTGCGGGCGGTGACGATGCCGCTGACGGGGGATACGAGCACCGTGTTCTCCTGCACGTTGCGCAGGGCGCGCTCGGCCGAGGCCAGGGAGTTGCGGGCGTTGACGAGCCGGAGCTCCATCTGGTCCACCTGCTGGCGTGTGCCGCCGCCGATGTTGAAGAGTTCCTCGGCGCGCTTGTAGTCGGCCTCCACATTGCGGAGGTTGGCGCGGGCGTTGTCCACCTGGAGCTGATAGGAGGTGGTGTTCACGTCGTCGAGCACCACTAGTTTCTGTCCCTTGGCCACACGCATTCCTTCGTCGACTAGGATCTGCTTGATGCGGTTCGGGGAGTTCGACGTGATGTTGTTGACCTTATCGGCCTCGACTGAGGCGGTGAGCGTCACGATGTCGGCCACGTCCTGTTCCATGACCTGGGCCACTTTTACGTGAATCACCTCTTTTTCCTCCGCGTCGGCGGTCTTGGATTCTTTGCTGCCGCAGGAGGCGAGCGTCAGCAGGAGCGCGGCGGGAAGAAGCGCGCGCATGGAGATGGGGGATGTATGGAGTTTCATCTTGGGTTTGGTTTTCATTTTGAGGTCAGTTCTTCCTCACGCCCGAGCAGGAGGTCGAGTTCCGAAGTGGACAGGAGGTAATTGTAGATGCACTGCAGGTAGGAGAGTTCCGCCGAGGTGTGGGCCAGTTCGCTGTCGCGCAGATCGAGGTAGGAAGCGGCGCCTATCTCGAAGCTCTTCTGCATGATGTCGTAGGCCTTCCGGGCCTGGCGCATGCCCTCGGCGCTTGATGAGATCTGCTTGATTTCGCGCGAGATGTTGTCGAGGGCCAGGTCACGCTGCATCGACAGGGAGTGCAGCAGATTCTCGCGCTGAAGCTGCAGCTCGGTCACCTGCACCTTCGCCTGGCGCAGGGCGTTGTAGCGGCTCAGGCCTGAGAATATGGGCACATTGATGGCGAAGCTCACATTGGAGTAGGGGTTGAATTCCTGATTGCGGAAGGGATTGCCGTTGCTCAGCGAGAGCCAGGCGAGGTTGTAGCTGACGCCGAGCGTGGGAATGTAGGCGAATTTCTTGAGGTCCACGTTCTTGCGGGCGATGTCGGTCTGGATGTCCAGCGAGCGCAGGGAGGTGTTGCCGCTGAGGTCGGAGGCGGCGGCGAGGGGATAGTCGTACATGTCGCGCTGCATCTGCTGGAGCGTGACGTCGGGATTTACGTCGAGCTCATAGTCCACGCCCATGAGCACCACCAGCTGGAGCTTGCACTGCTTCACGGCGATGTCGGCCTGCAGAAGCTCGGGCTCGATGTTGGTGACCTGCACCGACGAGCGCAGCACATCGTACTCCGAGGCTGTGCCTGCCTGGAACTGCTTCTCGTACAGTCCGGCGTTGAAGACGGCGCGGTCGTAGTTTTTCTGCACCACCTCCTTCGAGGCTATCGCGAGCAACAGGCTGTAGTAGGCGCTGTTGACCTGGTGTATGAGGTCGAGGCGCGAGGAGCGGGCCGATTCGAGGCTGGCGAGAATCTGGGTCTTGCTGATGGAGATGGCTTTCCAGAGAGTCGGAGCCACGAGGGGCATCGAGGCGGAGAGCCCGAGATTCCAGTTGTTGTCGGAGCCCATCTTGAGGCTCTGGCTCTGACCGCCCATGTTCATGCGGATGGTCTGGAGTTCGATCGACCGTTGATAGGCGGCCTGAAAGTCGATGGTCGGCATGAGTCCGCCGAGAGTCTCGCGACGTGCATACTCCATACGCTTCACCTCCAGGTCAGCGACCTTCACGGTCGGGCTGGAGTCGAGCGCGATGTCGATGCATTGCTTCCGCGAGAGCGTCACGCTCTGCGGGGCTTCCTGCGCCCGGACCGAAGCGATGAGGCCGGTCAGGGCGATGATCAGAAGAAGTGTACGTTTCAAGGTTGTGTATTGTTTTGGAAGTGGATTGATTATTCGGTAGTTGAGGAGGTGCGGTCCGGGTGGGCGTCAGTTGCCGTTGAGGAGGGGGCACCCGTTGAGGAGGCGGCATTCTCCTTCTCCATGAGGGAATCGAGTACATCGAGTCCTTTCCGCGAAGCGATTCCCCGCAGGAAGCCGAGGCTGAAGGCGCTGAATATGTCGAGCAGGGATACGTTATCGGGCAGGTGTTCCTCCATACGCTTAACGGCTTCACCGTGAATCTCCATCATGGTGATGAGGAGTTCGATGTCAATGTCCGGGCGGAACATCCCCTGGCTCACCCCGAGGCGGTACAGCTTGGCAAGTCCCTGATGGTTGGCGCGGTGGCGTTCCTCATATTTCTCACGCAATTCGGGATACAGGCGGTCCATATCCCGGAAGACACTGATATTGATATTGCGCAGTTCGTCCTGATGAATCCTGAAAATTTCGAGCAATGCTACAATCACATTTGGCGACTCCCGGAGAATCCTGTCAAACAGCTCTTCATGCCGCTGCTTGTGGTGCTCCATGGCGCGGTCGATCATATCGGTCTTACTCTCGAAAATCTCGTAAAGCGTCCGTTTTGACATACCGAGACGCTTGGCCACGAGCTCCATGGTCGTGGCCTTGAAGCCGTTCTCAAGAATGCACTGATGCACAGCCTCGAGTATACGTTCATGTGTATGTTGGCGGTCGTTGGTCATGATGTAGGACATCCCTTAAGGAAATACGGCGCGAATTTAATCAAAAAACCCGAAACTGAAAAATAGTTTCGGGTTTTATTGTCCATCAAGCCCCTCTCAACGCATCCACGGCAGATCCTTATAAAAGAACTTGCCAACCTAAAACAGAGAGAAGATTTTCACCTTACCTATTCTGATTTCTCTGACTGCTTCACCCGATAATCCTGCCCAATACCCTATCGTCGGTCCCAGGAGATTTCTGGGACCACCATAGTTCATAATCCAGGTTGTTGAGTTGCTCCGATTATCATGGTTTGGGAAATCAGGTGAATCAGACCATTCCGGGGTCATCAATTTGAGACCGTTGTACTTTTTATTATCTTCGATAGAAATGCATCTATAAAAGAATTTGGTTGGTTCAGACGCAACAAAATAGCTGTAGCCCACCATTATTTCTCCGGGTTGAAGTCCAAAATCGTACAACGGAAGCCAAGTATTCCGATGTCTCTTATCCCTCCCTGACATTGAGACTTTAAGACCATCAATATGAAGATAAGTGTAAATTACAAGACCGTCTTTCACCATTAATCCTCGTCTTTAATCTTCTGTAAACTTGTGAATCTTTCGGGATAATTTATTCAGCAATTAATGACAACTTCATAACTGTTTACTTTACCATTATCTTGCGTGGCTTGGAATTCTCCATTACAATGTAGAGTCCGGTGGGAAGGTGCTCTATATCAGCATTGACCCTTTGGCCTTTAATATCGAATACCATTGAAGACGCTATCGAGGAGTCGCTTATCTCTATCACTTCATTTTTATCAAGAAGTGAGAATAGTTTATCATCTCCATCAGTAACTTCCAAAAGAATGGTGTTGGAATCACACACGCAGAAAGAGTGATGTGGGTTCAGTAAACCATGAATGCTTCCGATTCCTACTATCCACTTTTCACTTGGATTTACGTCGCTTGTCCACGTATCAGGCATATCAGAGTAAGCTACCTGAAGAGAAAGTGTTTTTAGTCGGTTGTAAATAGGGTCGTTTTCTACTTGCAAGCATCTATAGATGTATTTCTCGGGTTGAGGACCATTCAGTAAGTATCCCTCCATAGTTTCTCCGACTTGAAGACCGAAGTCATATATAAGGAACCAGGTGTTTTCGTATTCAGGCCAATAGGTTCCTAACTGGTATACCTTTGTCCCTTCGATATGAAGAAATACAGGGGTTTCATATCGTTCGTTGGTGTCAGGATTGATTCCAAATATTTGATGTGCTTCCTTACCGTTGATAGAGATCTTTTCTCCAATCTCATATTCATAGAATGAAGATGTGTGGAAAAGATAGGACCTTTCGACGTAATAGTGTAACCCTCCCCTGATGTTAGTGAAGGGTTCGGTTGCATTTCCTAAAAGAGGAAATGCCA
Organism: Bacteroides sp.; assembly: GCA_014802425.1. Lineage (GTDB taxonomy): Bacteria > Bacteroidota > Bacteroidia > Bacteroidales > Muribaculaceae > Lepagella. Next base: position 798 of record JAAVCH010000041.1, on the reverse strand, counting down.
ATAGGACAAGAATCCATATGAATTTTATTATTCTCATGTTTTGCATAATTTAATTTGGAGTACCAAATTTACCATATATCCAAGAATTTCGGCAAAAATACTTGTAATCGAAGAAATTACTGCTCTCTTTATCGATTTCATCATTCTCAGGAAAATATTTATAATAACCATTTGCTCCACCTCTTGTATCTCCCCAGATGCAGTGCAGATAAAGTGTTTTAGATAGCAGTGGTTTCCCTTCCATTATGTTTGAATATACTCCGAACTCTTTATACCCATCAGCCAAAAAAGCGTGGCCGCCCGCTTTGTCAGTAGCTCCCGTTGCATATAAGTCTGCTATAATTATTACAGGAGCCTGTTTATAACCTGATTCCGATACTGTACCATCCATGAAATTCAGTATATCTTCTCTTGCATCACTGTCCTTTAAGAATTTTGGCATAAATGATCTGCCTAATTTGAAACCGAGGTCATTGAAAGCCCAGTTGAAGTATATAGTTTCGGAATTACGTACATTGGAATCAAGTATGACAGTTCCATCCGGTAATTTCTTCTCATATGAAGATCGGAAATACTTATTTGAAGCCAGTTCTTCAAGCATAAATGCAGTCATTTCTATGTCATCTCCTTTAACTATAGCGTCCCAATCCAGTGCCATCGGTGCGCCGACAATTGCGAAGCCTCGGTCGCCGGCATAGTTGATGAGGTAGAGGAGTGTGTCGGGTACCGATTCACCGGGGCGGAGTCTTGTGAGTAACTCCACATTGCCAACAGTGTTGTCGGCATCGCTACGGGTGG
>JAAVCH010000040.1 GCA_014802425.1 Bacteroides sp. | reverse complement strand
TTTCAATATTTTGAATAACCGTCAGAAGGTAAGCCGGAATATTCTATTTGACAGCGATTTCCGTCCAATAGAAATTGAAGGAAAGGTTATGATTTATATTTCCGTCCCGGAAGCTGATTATCATAAGAAGCCAATCTACATCAATGATGACATTGTAGATGGTTCTTATAGACGTAGTCATGAAGGCGATCGGCGACTCAATCGTGAGGAACTGGCAATGATGCTTCGTGATAGCACCGATGACATTGACAGTCAGATTTTGGAGCATTACGGGATGGAAGATATAGATGAGGAAACTCTACGTGGATACCGTCAGGTTTTTGACACTGCCAATCCCGGCCATGCTTATAAGAATCTTGACAATAGGGAGTTTCTCTATCGAATGGGCGGTTATGACTATGACCGCCATAGAGAAATAGAAGGGTTGACTATTGCCGGACTAATGATGTTCGGTAAGGGCACGCCTATTGAAAAGCGTTTTCCATTATTCCGAATGGACTATCTTGACTTGATTGGTGTAAAGCCGGGGGGAGATCTTAAATGGAATGACCGTCTGACCTACGATGGACGTTGGGAGAACAATCTCTATAATTTCGTCACAATGGCAATGCGTAAATTACTCTTCACCCTTCCTTCAGAAGGGCGCATATTTGGTGAAGCTCGCCGTGATGGTGGTCCATTATACGACGGTATCAGAGAAGCAATTATAAATTCAGCAACTTATTCAGACTTTCAGACTGAGGGAGTGTTGCGGATTGACCGCCGCGACAATGAAATTGTTCTTAGAAATCCGGGATTGCTAAGAATATCAGCTGACCGTATATATAACGGTGACTTTACTCATGCCCGAAACCGAAATATTCAGAAGATGTTCCGTATGATTGGTTACGGTGACAATATCGGCTCCGGATTCCAGAAAATACTGGCTGCATGGAATACGCTCGGATACTTGCGCCCCGAACTCAAGGAACTTGACGATGTCAAGGAGGTATGGCTTTCATTGCCTCTTGTTAGAACAAGTAAAATAGACGAAGGGACAAGCAAAACGGATTCAACTGTAAATGCAACTGTAAATTCAACTGTACATTCAACTGTAAATTCAACTATAAAATTACCTAGCAATATCCTTGACAACCCTGAAATTACTGATATTCAGCAGGCTTTACTTAAGGAAATGACAGACAATCCAAACATTACGATAGCTGAACTTTCAACTGTAACCGGACTGGATCGCAATGCTGTGAATTATCAGTTGAAAAAGTTGAGGAAAATAATCAACATTGAAAGATCCGGCTCCGACAAAAAAGGAAGTTGGAAAATATCACCAAAATGAACACTGGATAAGTTATTATCTTATCCCATAAGGTTCTTGCTTGTTAGACGAGAGCGAAATCTTGTTTGATCAAGCAAAAGTTATTATCTTTGCAGTGTCATACTGTATGGCGAAGAACATTGATATCTGACGGTGTAAGAATCGGGAATTATCGGAATCTCATCGTCGTTAAGTATTTGATTCGAAAGCGAATAAATCGAAGATATAAGACCTCTCCGGGGTCACTTCAAAAGCGGAAAGCCTCTGAAATCCATGGATTTCAGAGGCTTTTCTTTTACCCCTCCCGCTTCCATCACCCTCTTTTCCCTCGCCACCTTCCCCCTCCCGCTTTTATCTCCCGCTTCCAGCCCGCTTCCCTACGCCATACGGCGCCACCCGAATACAACCGCCCATAGAAGCACCCCATATCAGCTCCCATCTAATTTCTACCTTTTTAAAAGCCCCTCATCCAGATTTCCCCCATAGAAAGAAGGTAATCCCTTGATTGCTCCTCTCTTTAGCATTAATTTACTAACTTTGCAATATGGCTTAAGCCATACCCGGCAATAAAACGCACGCCCAATAGCTCTCCACCCTGCCGGCGTCCACAAGACTTGCAATCAGGAGGGAGAATCAAGCGGATAGCCACGAATCGGCCAAATCCCGCTTATGGATGACAACGGGGCGCCCACGGCGGGTACGGGATTTAGCCCTCAATATCATGATTCATTTTAAATAAGATGCTTCTCTCATATGAACCGAATATCAATCCGAAAATATCCGTCGGAGTGCGGAGTGCTGGTTTTGGGCGCCTTCCGGGGAAGGCTTTGTCTTTGCGACTGGAAGGCTTCGGAACGGTATCGGAGGGAGGCGGAGAGGCTCGCACGGGCTTTAGACGCGGAAATCGTAGAAACGGAAGCAACCGAAGAGGGGTGTGCCGGAGCTGAGGCGGAAATACTGGAGCAGGCGGCACAGGAGCTTGACCGGTATTTCGCAGGGAAATGTGTGCGGTTTGAGACGCCTTTGCTTCTGACGGGCACGGATTTTCAGATTCAGGTCAGGGAGGCGTTGAGGGAAATCGGGTATGGAAAGACGGCATCGTATGCGGAAATCGCAAAGCGCGCAGGGCATCCCGCGGCTGTCCGGGCCGTGGCCAATGCCATCGCCGGGAATCCTATTTCCATTTTTCTGCCATGCCATAGGGTGGTAGGGAGCGACGGAAGCATCACGGGGTATCGTGGGGGTATCGAAGCCAAGTTTTTTCTGCTTAACCTTGAGTCGCAGTCTACGGATTAGATTTAACAATATTCTTTAAGTTTATTTCATAATCCGGCTTTCATTCAGTATTGTTATACTCATGAACGCCGCAGGATGGCAGGATGTCAGCGACAGCATCTCAGGCGCCGAGGTCCGCAAGGTACCTGCGGAAGCTGACAGCAGGCCCGCAAGGTACTGCCCGGAGACTGACAGTATGCCGGATGGCGGAGTTCAAGGATTTATTAAACTTAGATAATATGGAAAAGCAGAAAAGACATTACTACGTCAATATGGTCGAGGCCAATGACGAGGGTAAAATCGCTGAGGTCCTCAATTTCAATTTCGGCGGTCATCATGACCTTGCCGCAATGGTGGAGAATGCAAAGCAACTTGGGTTTGCCAAGGACAAACACACCAAGGAGTTTGTCCTTGCAATGCGTTTCATGCATCATGTGATCAAGAAAAACGCCGACAATCCCCTGTTCGCTGAGTTCGCATCTCAGTTTGAGGCTTTCAAGCAGCAGGTAAAGTCAAAAGTCGGCTGCGGCTGCCAGTGCAAGTAAGCCGGAGCACGGCTTTCGAGGTCTAAGTACGGCACGTATTCCGATACCTCTTCAGTGCCGGATGAACGGCCCTGAATCTCACCGGGGCTAAAGACCGAAACCTCTATCCGATATAGAAAAGCTCTATTCCAAGGGTATATGCTCTGCCTTAAGGCAGCATATACCCTTTTTTCTTTTCCATATCGGCCGGCAGAGGAGGCAGAAAAACGGAATGCCCCCGCAAGGCAGGGGATATGCTTTTCTCTTTTTCATCCCGGCCGAAGGGGTGGATAGGAAATTTTTCGCGTGCGTATGTCACATTACGGAGGAGGAGTGTGTCTATAATACGAACATCAACCTAAACACATACACATATGGAACTTCAACACATCCTCGTACCGATCTTCCTCTGCTGCATCCTGCCCGTGGCAATCGTTCTCATTGTAGTCCTCGGAAAGACGCGCACCTACAGGCTTCAGACCGAAATAATCCTCAAGGCCATCGAATCTAACCGCGAACTGGACATCAACAGGCTCGCCGAGTCGCTCGGACGTCCTCCGAAGACTCCGCGCCAGATTCTTCTGGGACGCCTGCAGAAGGGGTGCCTGTTTTCCCTGCTCGGGGTGCTCTTAATCGTATGCGGCCTCTGCTCGCTGGGTGAGTATGATTTCGGCGACGACAGTGTGCTTTTTCCGATGATGGGGGGCAGTGTATGCCTTGCGATAGGAGTAAGCCGGCTGGCTACCTATTTCGTAAGCCGCAAGGACACCGACGCTCAGTATATGCCGACCCCGAAGCAATAAGCCCGCACGTGACCGACAATGGACCTGAAGGAGTTTATATTATTTGTGGAGAGACGTCAGGAGGCTCTGCGGCGTTTCCTGACGGCCCTCTGCTGCGGAGATACCGCCACGGCCGACGACATCGCCCAGGAAGCCCTGCTGAAGGCATGGCTGGCGGTCGATGACCTGCATGACGCAGGGCGCGCCGACGCATGGCTACGCCGCATAGCCTACAATACCTTCCTCAACCACCGCCGCAGCCAGCGTCCCACCGCCTCCTATGACGAGGCCGACGCAATGACATCCTCCGACCGGGCCGATGACGCCTTCAGATACCAGTCGCTTCACCGGGCCCTCCGGGCGCTGTCGGCCGCCGAACGCACGTCGATTGCGCTTTACTACATGGAGGATTTTTCAGTCAGGGAGATCGCGGAAATCGAGAATACTTCGGAGTCGGCCGTAAGGCAGCATCTCTCACGAGGCCGACGCCACCTGAAAGAACTTATAAGCTAACGTATGACTCATAATCCGGGTGACATTCCCGGTCAACCAACAGACTATGGGACACGATGACGACACCGCCCTGAAAGCGCTTTTCAGCGCCTATGACCCGATTCTTCCGGACTCGGGCGAATTCATGCGCCGGCTCGCCGAGAAGGGAGCGGCCCTCGAAGAGATACGGGAATACCATCTCCGACTCCGGCGCACCGCCCGCCGGGCCCTTATCATGGCCGCCGGGGCCGGTTTTCTCACGGGCGTCGTAATGACGCTGCTGTTTCCGTGGATTCTGCGGCTTTGCGCGGCCGCAGGAGCAATACTGAAAGATATGACGGCCACTGTCCCCGACCCGTCCATCATCATGGTGACGGCATGGTGCGTCATAGCCGGGACGGTCATACTCGTGTCCCTCACCACCTATAACCAGCTCTTCCGGCCCGTCGCAGACCATCTGTACGGACTCACCGGGAAGCATTGATTACGGCAGAAAAACCGGGCCGGCTGTCAGCTCTTTACTGACGGCCGGCCCGTTTATGCACCCTTCGTGAAGGGCACGGTGGTCAGCGGAGGCGGGAGAGAAGGTGCAGCAGGGTCTCGCCGGTGCCGATTGTGTAGCCCTGAGCGGCATGCACCACACGGTTGAACGTGTCGGCCACGATGAGCAGCGGAAGCTGCGAGGGATCGAGGCGGAGTTCGTCGCGAAGGGCGCCGGTGATGGCTCCGGTGGTGTCCACACCCCAGCTTACATTGGAGGGGAGGGCGGTATAGGCGGAGCGGTCGAAGCGGGCCGCGGCTTCCTCGTCGGGGAAGACCACGAGTATTGCCCGGCCGTCGGCCTCAAGGGCTTCGCGGACTTCAATGAGGTCGTTGAGCACATGGGCGGTGGGTTCATGGCTCGGAGCGGCCACTATCAGGGTATAGTAGCCACGCCCCGTGGTGGAGAGTATGTTGCGGGGCTCCTTCTCGTCGAGCGGACGATAGAGCGACTCGCTGTCGAAGCTGCCGATGACCTGTATCTCCGACTCATTGCAGGGAATCGTGAGGGTTATTTCAGGGCTGGCCGCCGAGAGGTCGAGCACCTCGGTGCGGGCCAGCACGCTTCCGTCGGCCAGACGCTGGCCGGAGGTGAGGAGATAGCGCCCGGACTCAAGCACGAACTCTCCGCCGTTGATGCCTTCGGGTGTGATGAAGTCATCCAGTTCCATGAGCTGAGGCACGCCTCCGTCGAGGCGGGAAAGCGAGAAATGGCGGTAATACTTGGGTTCGTGTACGAGGCCGTTGTCCTCGTATCTTATCTTCAGTACGAAACTGTCGGCCGAGTCGGCGTCATCCGCCGCGCCGCCCGGAATGACGATATTGCTCCAGCCCCCTTCCGGAGAGAGCCATTGCGGAGCGCCGTCCACGGGATTGACCCGGGCGGGCACCCCTGCGGTGCGCAGCAATGCGGCCGCCAGGATGGGAAGGGAGGCGTTGTCGGCCTTGCCGAGCCTCCAGGCGGAGTCGGGACGGAATGTGGTGCCGCGCGCGCCGCGTCCGTCGACACGCGAGATGCGGGCGCCCACCATAGCGCCCACGCCGTCGGGAGCGGAGCGGAGGGCCGCCTTCTCCTCAGGCGAGAGCATGGCTCCCAGAGCGCTGCGCCAGGCCACAAGCGGCTCCGAGGCCAGACGCGGATTGAGCACGTATTTCGTCCATACCTCGGGAGAGAGCGAATCATCCGCCGGCGTATTGCGGAGATGGTCGAGGAGCACCACTGAGTCCGCGTCGCGGAGGTCTTTCTCGCTCACCGACTCCAGCATCCCCATCATCGGCTCGGCCTCATCGAGAGTGATTGCGGAGAGCATCGACGCGAGCGCCCGGTGATTGCCACGCGAGAGCACCATCAGGCGGCCGAGGCGGTCAGGGTCGATTCCGAGGCGTGCGGCCAGCACGTCATACTGCCTGGGGGAGGCGAACGTGGCTACGTAGGCGGCGCGCACTGAATCCTCGCGGGCAAGACGGGCGTCATTGAGCGCCACCGCCTCGGGCGCGGGAGAGGGGAGGGTGGCCGACTGCGGAGGGGGCGTGATGGTCCATTCGTAACGCCGGGGAAGCGAGGCAGGGGTGTGGAGCACCACGTCGGCCGGCTCCCCGGCCTTCAGGTGAGCCATTCCGAAGCGGACGCCGTCGGTGGCGCTGACCACGAGATTGCCGAGTCCGGCGTCGAGGGAGGCATGTCCCGAGACATCCGACGTGCGTGTGGAGAGGGGATAATATTCAGCGTAGTTGTAGAGGCGGAAGTCAACGCGGGCTCCCTCCACGGGGACACCGGCCTCATCCACGACGCGCACCGTGGCAGGCGACGTGGGGGCATAGTTGGAGGTGACGTTGATCACTGTGACAGCCGGGTCGCGGCTTACGACCTCTTCCGGGCCGTCATAGCTGCCGGAGACCCGGGTGGTCATAAGCATTCCCCGGGATGCCGGAGCATTGAACCAGGCCATGTCCAGCACCGGAGCGGGCTCGCAGGCTCCGAGGAAGTGCCATTCGCCGTCGGCCCAGGCCTCGACCCAGGCGTGATTGTCGTCGGTATGCGCCCAGCGGGGAGTATATACCTGACGGGCCGGAATACCGACGCTGCGCAGCGCGGCGACGGTGAACGTGGACTCCTCTCCGCACCGCCCTATGGCTTGGCTCACGGCGCTCAGGGGCGACGACGTGCGGCCGTCGCTCGGCTGGTATGTGACTTTTTCGTGACACCAGTGGTTGACCTCCAGGATGGCGTCGGCCATCGACATCCCCTGGATGCGCGGCAGCAGCTCTTCGCGGAAAACCCGGCGCGCCGAGTCAAGCGACTCGTTGTTGACGCGCGGAGGCACCACGAAATGCAGGAATTCCCGTTCGGGCACTTTGTGGCCCCAGGGCACGAGGTCGCGGGTCTCGAAGGCGAGCCGCACGTTGTCGGCGAAGAATTCCTCCGGATAACCGGCGGCATCCGAGGGCGGCATGTTGTCGTAAAGCCATTCGAGGGTGCGGATCTGCTCGGGAGTCGCCACGTAGTCCTTGACCCTGTCAAGGCGTGTCCCCTCCTTCGGTGTGAAGGCCCGGGCGGGGGTATTGAGCGCCAAGGGGAGCAGGAGCAGGCATCCCACCGGCAATAGTCTCTGTATCATGTGTTGAGGTTTATGTGGGTTAAGGGAAAGATGGGGGCGGGGTCAGCGCAGGGCGTCGAGGAGACGGACCACCACGTCACGTGAGGTGAAAGGGGACGTCATCGGGCCGAAGCCGGGAGCCGATGAAGGCTCGCAGGAGGCGTGGCAGGTGGAATGTACGGCACGGACGCCGGTGTACTCCACCAGGGCGCGGACGTTGCCGGGGCGCACGCCGCTCCCGGCCATGATGACGATGCGGCCTGCCGCCAGGCTTTCCATACGGGCCAGCACCGAGGCACCTTCCGGAGCCGACGGAGCCCCGCCGGAAGTGAGCACGCGGTCATAGCCCCAGTCGATAAGGCGGCGCAGCTCGGCGAGCGGGTCGGGAGTAAGGTCGACGGCACGGTTGCACACAGCCTCCAGGCCGCATTCATGGGCGCGGCGCAGGAGACGGGGCATGACATCGGCGTCAAGACGCCCGTCGAAACCGAGGGCGCCGATCACGGCCCCTGTCGCGCCGAGCGACGCGTAAAGCTCTATGTCGTGCTCCATCACGCTTATTTCGGATGAATCGAAGATGAAATCGCCGCTGCGCGGCCGCAGGAGGACGTTGATGCTCCTGAATCCGAGCCGCCGGGCAAGGTCCACGACTCCGGCCGAAGGGGTGATGCCACCGCCGGAGATCTCGGCGCAGAGTTCGACGCGCTCCACCAGTCCCTCGGCTTCGCGCAGGCTCTGGATGTCGGCGCAGCAGACCTCCACCTCTGTTTTTTTCAGATCGTATGCCATGCCGTCATTTCAATTTAAGAGAAATGATGTAGTCGATGGCGTCGAGGGAGTCGGGGAGGGCCACGGAGTAGTCCTTCCCTTCCTTATGGAGCGGGAGGGGGCGGCCGGAGCGGTATTCCCTCGCCTCCACCGGAGCGGCGGGGAGGGCCGGAAGGGGGAGCGTCCGCCGGTCGGCGAGCGAGTCGGGCTCAAGGAGATGCACGTAAAGCATGTCGTCCTTGCGGGTGGCAGTGCCCCAGGGCCGGGCCTCGAAGGGGGATGCCGCAGTGGCGTAGACGGTCTCGCCGTTGGCGTCCATCCATGCGCCCATTGAGGCGAGGCGGTCGAGCGCGGCGGCTGGAAGCGAGCCATCGGGCTGAGGGCCGACGTTAAGCAGGAGGTTGGCCCCCATGCCGGCCGTGCGCACGAGATAGTGGATGAGCGTGCGTGGGTCCTTGTAGTTCTGGTCGAGGAGCTTGTAGCCCCACATGCCGTTCATCGTGTTGCAGGTCTCCAGCGGGAGGCGGCTGATTTCCTGCTCGGAGTATCCGGCCGTGTTCTGCCCCGGGATGTCGCGCTCGAATATCTGGATGTCCTCGCCGGGGATGACGTCTTCGTGATGGTTGTTGCCTATGAGGCAGCCGGGCTGGAGGGCGTGGATCATGGCGTACTGGTCGTCGAGCTGCCAGTCGAAGGGGGTTGTGTCCTCGTCATGGTCCCATTTTCCGTCAAACCATATGCAGCGTATCGGCCCGTAGCCGGTGAGGAGCTCCTTGAGCTGCGCGTTCATGAAGTCGTAGTAGGAGGGCCAGTCGGGATGGGAGAGGTCGACTCCGGTGGTCTTTCCGGTGCGGCCCCGCGGATAGTCGGGACGCCCCCAGTCGATATGGGAGTAATAGAGATGGAGGGCTATGTCGCGGGAGGCGAGGCTGTCGGCGAGTTCGCGGAGTATGTCGCGCCCGAACGGCGTGGCGTCCACTATGTTGTAGGGTGACTGCGCGGTATGCCACATGGAGAATCCGTCGTGGTGCCTGGAGGTGAAGCACACGTATTTCGCACCCGAGGCCTTGATGGCGTCGGCCCATTTTCCGGCGTCGAAGTTGGCGGGATAGAAGCCGGCGGCGGCTTTGGAGTATTCCTCCTGCGTGGGTCCGTAGTTGAGGTACCATTCCCCCTGGGCGAACATGCTGTATATGCCCCAGTGGATGAATATCCCGAAGCGGTCGGAGGCGAAGTCCTGCTGGCTCCGGCGTATCTCGGCCGACGGCATGTAAGGAGCCGGAGCGGAGTCCGGAGCGGCCGATACGAACGATGCCGCCGGGAGCAGCATCATGGCCGTCAGGCCGGGGAGGAGGGTCTTTTTCATTGTTTTCATGGTGTAGGGTCGGTTTGGGATTCAGGTTCAGATTCAGGCGTCAAGAGTGTCGAGGGCCATTGCGGCCGCTCCGATGATGGGCGCGTCGGCGTCGGAGAGTGCGGATCGGCAGAAGCGTATGTGGCCGGCGTTGAGGAACAGCGCATGGCGCAGGAAGGAGTCGTTGATGCTCTTCTCCATAAAGGGGAAGGCGGCGGCCACACCGCCGAAGAGCACTATCAGGTCGGGGTCGAAGGCGGCGGCGAAGGCGGCGCAGGAGGCACCGATGCGTTCGCCGGTCAGCCGCCAGGTCTCAAGCGCGACGGGGTCGCCGTCGGCGGCGGCGAATCCGATATGGCGGGCGGTGAGCCGGTCGGCGGGTGTGTCGCGCAATGCCGACGGAGTGTCGGGTGAGGCGCCCAGCAGGCGCAGGGCGGTCTCCACCACTCCATGGGAGGAGGCATAGGTCTGGAGGCAGTCGGGCCGGCCGCAGGAGCAGGGGCGCCCTTCGCCGTCGTAGACGCGAACATGGCCGAGTTCGCCCGCGAATCCACGGCTGCCGCGCAACAGATGGCCGTCGGCCACTATGCCGGCTCCGACGCCGGTGCCGAGTGTGAGCACTATGTAGTCGGCAAGGCCCCGGGCGGCTCCGGCAAGGCCCTCGCCGGCCGCCGCGGCGTTGGCGTCGTTGACGGCCACCACCGGCACTTCGAGTCCCTTCTCAAGCATCTCGCGCAGGGGTATCACGCCGTGCCAGGGGAGGTCGGTGGCATTCTCGATGCATCCGGTGCAGGCGTTGAGGCACGGCGCTCCCACGCCGCAGGCGGCGGGAGCGAGTCCTGTGTCGGCGGCCAGACGCGATGTCATGTCGGCTATCCCCCCGACGAGGGCGTCGGGCGTGGCGAAGGAGCGCGTCGGGGCGCAGAGGCGGCCGCACACCTTTCCCTCACCGTCGACAATGCCGACAACGATGTTCGTGCCGCCGATGTCGACAGCGGCCACACACTTTTTATACTGTTTCATCATCAAATTCTAATTTACACCCCAAAGTTAATAAATTCTTAAGTAAATATGACTAAATTCGCGATATGAAAAAACTTATGTCCGACACCGCCGCGCCTCTTATCGCGACATCATTGAATATACTCATAGTTTTCGTCGTCTACACCCTGTGCCGGGTGGAGTTCCTGGCCGAGAACTACAGTTATTTCAGCCATATCTTCTCCGAAGGCACATGGGTGGATATTTTCCGGGGCGGGATAGTGCTCGACACTCCCGGCATCTTCTACACCAACGCGCTCTACATTCTCCTGATGCTCCTGCCCCTGCACGTCAAGGAGCGGGAGGGGTACTACAGGATGTGCAAGTGGGTGTTCATCGTGATCAACTCCGTAGCGGTGACGGCCTCTCTGGCGGATTCGGTATATTTCCCGTTTACGCTCAGGCGCACTTCGGCCGAGATCTTCAGCGAGTTCGCCAATGAGAACAATCTGGGGAGCATCGTCGGCAAGTCGATAATCTCGAAGTGGTACCTGCTCATCGTGGGGGCGGGGCTGATATGGGGTATGTGGAAGCTCTACGTGAGCCCGCGCCCCGACCGGCGGCGTCTCAACAAGGTGAAGTACTACATTGTCGGCACCGTTGCCCTCGCGGCGGCGGCCGTGACAGTGGTCAGCGGCATACGCGGAGGATTGCTCAATCACTGGTGGTACTATCTCATCGCCGCCCCTATGGCCTACGCCGGATGGAAGTGCCTGACGTTGCCGGGGCTGCGCCGGGAGACGCGTGCGGGGGGCTGGGTCCTGTGCGCCGGAGCCCTCATAATGGTGGCCTGCGCTCCGATAGGGGGGTGGCGCCACCGCGACATCCGCCCTGTGACACTGTCGAACGCCAACAAGTACATAAGCCGCCCCGTGGAGGCCGCCCTGGTGCTCAACACGCCTTTCTCCGTGTGCCGCACGCTCGGAAGCCAGGTGTTCGTGGAGCCCGCCTACTTCGCCTCGGCCGAGGAGGCCGAGAAGGTGTTCTCGCCGCTTCATACGCCGGTCGCTCCCGATTCCGCCAGACTGCGCGGCCACAATGTGGTGGTGATAATCATCGAGAGTTTCGGACGTGAATACATCGGCGGATTCTCGAAAGAGATATTGGGGGAGGACTATAAGGGGTACACCCCCTTCACCGACTCCCTGATGCGTGCCTCCGCCACATGGCGCTTCTCCTATGCCAACGGCCGCAAGAGCATCGACGGAATGCCGAGCGTGCTCGCCTCGGTGCCCATGATGGTGAAGCCATTCATCCTTACGGCCCAGAGCCTCAACCGCGTGGAGGGACTTCCCGCACAGCTCGGACGCGAAGGCTACTCCACGGCCTTTTTCCACGGCGCGCGCACCGGCAGCATGGGATTCGACAGTTTCGCCCGCTCCATAGGATTCCAGGAATATTACGGCCGCGAGGACTATCAGGCCGATCCCCGCATGGGGGGAGAAAAGGACTTCGACGGCTACTGGGCCATCTGGGACAAGCCGTTCATGCAGTACTATGCCCTGAAGATGAGCGAGATGAAGCAGCCGTTCATGACGGCCATCTTCACGGCTACCTCCCACCATCCGTTCCAGATACCGGAGGAGGACCGGGGCAGGTATCCCGAAGGAACGCTGCCCATCCACAAGTGCATCGGCTACACCGACAATGCCCTGCGGGAATTTTTCAATACCGCCAGGAAACAGCCGTGGTTCGACAACACGATTTTCATAATAACCTCCGACCACACCAACATGTCGGACCACGAGGAGTACAAGAGCGCACTCGGCTCGGCGCTGGCCCCGCTCATCATCTACGATCCGTCGGGCGCGGTGGCTCCGGGAATGCGCGATGCCATAGCGCAGCAGATCGACATCATGCCCACGGTCCTCAATCTTACAGGAGCCTCCAATCCCTACATAGGCTACGGCTTCGACCTCCTCTCCACCCCCGACGAGGATACCTGGGCCTTCAATTTCCTCAACGGCACCTACCAGTACGCCTACCGAGGACTGGTGCTCCAGTTTGACGGCGAGCGCCCAACGGCCCTCTACAGCCTCACCGACTGGACTATGACCGACAACCTCCTGGGGCGCCCCGAATACGCCGACCGCCAGCAGGAAATGGAGCTCCGCCTGAAGGCCATGATCCAAAGCTACATGCACCGCATCCTCAACGACAGCCTTACCCCCGGCTCCTGACCTCCACGCGCCGCGCCGAGAAGGTAAAAAGTGTAATTTTTCATCAATAATTATTTCACTGACTAATAAAGACTTGCCCCAAAATAGAAAAATATTTCAAAAAAAAGACGCTGAAATATTTGGTGGAATAAAAAGATTGTCGTAACTTTGCACTCGCAATCGGGCGATTAGCTCAGCTGGTTTAGAGCGTCTGTCTTACAAACAGAGGGTCTGCGGTTCGAATCCGTAATCGCCCAC
>JAAVCH010000039.1 GCA_014802425.1 Bacteroides sp. | reverse complement strand
GTTTCCGACCCTTTGTTTTTCATCTTTAGGTTATCTAAAATATTTGCCTAATAATGCTATGCACCTAAAAAATCCGCTGACCCGAATGAATAAAGAGGAGCATCTTAATCAAGATGCTCCTCTTCAGTTGCCTTGGAAGGACTCGAACCCTCACTAAAGGTGCCAGAAACCTGCGTGCTACCATTACACCACAAGGCAATGTTGATGTCGTTTCGTTTTGACAATGCAAAGTTAGGTATTTATTCCGGATTGACCAAATTTTTTGTCAAAAAAGTGAATGCCGAAGTCCGGTTTTTTTCCTATGTGGCCGAATTTCGGCCACATAGGAAATGCCGGCAGCCGGGGTTTAATACTCGGCTGCGGGACGGAGCCAGGAGCCGTTGAAACCTGTGGAGGCGATGGCGGCCTCTATCTCGGCGGCCTTGGCGGGATCATCAGGCATACCGTGGGCTTCGAGTACCTTATCGGCTGATTCGAGGTCGAGCGACCATTCCTGGTCGGGGAACTGAGAACGCATTTTGTTGAGGATGGTCGTGGAGCATCCGATGCACTTGGCATTTGTCTTGAATTTCATTTCTTCAGGATTTAGTACGTGATTGTTTCTGGTGAAGTATTCTATGAGAGGGGGAGAGGAATGAGCAGAATTCATAAACGTCCGTGGTCATTTAAGTTTCATCCTGCGCAGACGCAGTGAATTGCTTACGACACACACGCTGGAGAACGCCATGGCGGCTGATGCAATCATTGGGGAGAGGAGCCAGCCGAATGCGGGGTAGAGCGCGCCGGCCGCCACGGGGATGCCGATAATGTTGTAGATGAAGGCCCAAAAGAGATTCTCCCGGATAACCTTAACCGTTGCGCCGGACAGCTTCAGCGCGTCGGGAATGGAGGCGAGCCTGCCACCCACAATCGTCAGCTGGGCCGCCTCTATAGCCACATCCGAGCCTCCGCCCATGGCTATCGACACATCGGCTTCGGCAAGGGCGGCGGCATCGTTTATGCCGTCGCCGGCCATGGCCACGGTCTTCCCTTCCTTTCTGATCCGTGCCACAATCTCCTGCTTGTCGCCGGGAAGAACCTCCGCGTAGACCTCCGAGATTCCGGCTTTACGGGCGATGCTGTCGGCGGTAGGCCTGCGGTCGCCGGTGAGCAGCACTACCTCTATACCATGAGCCTTTAAGTCGGAGACGGTCGCCACTGCGTCAGGACGAAGCGGGTCATGCACCGAAAGGATGTCGACGACGATGGCATCGTAGCCGGTGATGACGCAGGTGTGGCCTTGTTCCGATAGGGAGTTCATGAGATTCATCAGATTCTCCGGAAACTCGCAACCCATGCTTTCGGCAAGGCGTGGATTTCCGGCCCACACCTTGTGGCCATCCCATGAAGCCGTGATTCCGAGGCCGGGAAGATTGACGATATCGGCTACGTCGGCTTTATGCCTGTCGGCCTCGGCCTCCTCATTCCACTCCATATTTGCTACCGCCTCGGCAAGGGGGTGGGTACTCGATGACTCCATGTCGACCACGGCTTTCCTGAAACCCGGCAATTCCTTTCCTGAAGTCCAGGAGAGGGTGGCTTCCGGATGTCCCTGGGTCAGGGTACCTGTCTTGTCGATGGCCAGGACATTGACGCGGCGCATCAGCTCCAGCGCTTCCGCGTCCTTGATCAGGATTCCCTTTCGGGCTCCACGCCCGATGCCGACCATAATAGCCGTGGGAGTGGCGAGTCCGAGGGCGCACGGGCACGCGATGACCAGAACGGAAACGGAGGTCAGTACAGCGAGATGCACCTGTCCGGGAGCCAAAACAAGCCAGAGGACCAGTGTGAGTAGCGCGATGCCGATGACCGTGGGGACGAAATGGGAGGCAATCCTGTCGACGAGCTTCTGCACCGGAGCCTTCGAACCCTGTGCCTCACGGACACGGCCTATGATACGCTGCAGTTCGGTAGAGGCGCCGACATTCACGGCCTTCACCCGCATGGTACCCTGACCGTTGACCGTGCCGGCGAACACCTTGTCGCCGCGCGACTTCACGACCGGAAGGGACTCTCCGGTGAGCATGCTCTCATCGACCGAAGACTCACCTGACTCCACCACGCCGTCGACAGCCACACGTTCGCCCGGACGGAGCAGCAGCAAGTCGCCGGGAAGGATGGACTCGATCTTCACGCTCCGTGTCTTGCCGTCGGCATCGATCACCATCGCCTCATCCGGCTGGAGAGCCATAAGGGCCTTGATGGCGGAGCCTGTAGCCCGCTTGGCGCGTGCCTCAAGGAGCTTGCCAATCAGAACAAAAGAGATGATCATGGCCGCTCCTTCATAATACACGTCGGCCGGAACGCCTCGTGATGTCCAGTATTCGGGCCAGATGGTGTTGAACAGTGAGAAGAGATAAGCGGCCAGTGTCGATACCGCCACGAGGGCGTCCATGCCCGGATGTCCTCTGAAAAGGCCTTTGAACCCACGGGTATAGAATCGGTTGCCGCAAATGCCCATTACGAGCGCGGTGAGCGCGGCCAGTACCCAGTTGACGCCTGGGAAATGGATATGCCACATGCAGACCACGAACACAGGCACGGTTAGTATCCACGCCGCCAATGTCTTCCATTTCAAACTGCGGTAGTGGCGCAGCTCCGCTTCCTCCGCCGCCTCGATAGCATCAGCCTGGTCATCGGCAAGAATTACGCCATAGCCTTCGGCGTCGAGTGCGGAGGCGAGCGACTGGAGCTTCAGCACCTTGGGGTCATAGTCGATGCTAAGGGTGTTGGATGCGAGATTTACCTCGGCTGATTTTACTCCGGGTAGGGAAGAGGCAACTTTCTGCACCGTTCCGGCGCAGACGGCACACATCATGCCGGTGACCGGTATCGTTTTATGTAAGGTCATATGTGATATGTGAAGTTATCTACAGTACGGGCTGAAGTCTAATCCATACGGGAGTTTTTCAGCTTTCACTGTCTATTATTTCAACGGAGGTTAAACTGATTTAGTTAATTCGGCTTAATTTATTTCCTGATATTTTGGATTTTTAAGTTATTACATTATCTTTGCATATTATTATTCCCTCTTAGGATTGGGGTCAGTTTGACCATTAAAACCCCTGCGTTTGCCAACAACGCTCCGTTGTACTTCAACTAACTCATACTATATTATGACAAAATTCTACCGTGTTTTACTTTTATGGATTTGCATAGGAGTGTCGGCCTTAAGTGTACTGGCCAAGAAGAATGTGACAGTGACGATCAATGATGCCAACATGGCATACATCATTCCGCTTGAGGGAAGCTTCTATCCCTCGCAGTGGAGTAAGGGCAAGGTCGAGCTCAGCCTGAATGACAACACCAACATCCAGGTGAACGCCAACACAGGCTATTGCCTCCAGTCGATTTCCTGCAACGGGACAGACCTGATGACAGGTTCAAACCTTTCCTATATGATTTCCTCTTCGGATTTTTCAGACGGCGACACGATAGAGATCGTGGGGGCCGAGACTCCGAAGACCAGAGTGATTATAAAGGGTAGGGACGGAGAGTTCACGGTGACCGACTACAACTACATGCAGTTCATCCCGACCAATGGCGAAGTATCGATCGACGTCACCGGCAACACCTACGGCAGTGTCACCATCAACGCCACTGCCGACTACATGCTTAAGTCGGTTCGAAGCAATGACAGCGAACTCCTTCTGAAGCCCGCGGGCTACTATCCCATCTCGGTCTCCGGCCTTAAGGAGGGCGACAATGTCTTCGAGATCGAGTGTGTGAGCCGTGAGGAACTCCGCACGTCAGTATTCTCCGTAGAAGTGATCGGCGACCCGTCGCTCGTGGAAGTGATACGCAACGGATATTCGACACCGGTGCCTTACGACAGTTATGAGGCCATTTCGTTCAATCCCGATACCGAGCTTCCCATCACGATTCAGCACGCAGTCTACAACAAAGATTTCTACAGCGTGACCCTTAACGGAGAAAAAGTCTCGGGTAGCGGCACATACAGATTCGATAATCTGGTATCCGGCGACCACATAGTGGTGGAGACCGACTATCCGGACGTGGACGTACCCGTCACTTTCCATTTCAATCCTGCCGACACTAATGGAGTACTTATAGGTCTGGGCGTCTCCAACGTCGTCGTTCCGGCAGCCGAGGTGCTTGCCGAGGGATTCACTGTAAAACTGGGGTCGGCTGTTGACCTCAAGCTCAACAATAAGGACTATAGGGTCAAGGACGTATACTGCAACGGAGTCCCCGTAAGCAGCTACTACGCATGGGTGGCCGATAATCCGCAGGGATACGTGTTTGAAATCAATTCCGAGATGCTCCCTCCGTATCAGGTGACTGTAGAGGGTGACCCCAACACCTTCTCCATCATTTCGCTTTCCACAGGAATTCCCTATGAGCTCGACGGAGAGATATCCGTGATCAACGTGAAGAGAAGCAACGGCAACATAAAGTTCGAGGCACGTGAAGGCTATGCCATCATCGGTATATATGATGACGCAGACAATGAATGCAAGGCATCGCTGATGGTGGAGAGTGACAGACATTTCTATGTCTATACCGAAGAGCATGTGCGCGACCTCGTGATGGTGGCATATCTGGATTCCGAAACGGACTGGACCCGCGCATCCGTCAGCATCGCCTCCAACAGCTCATACGCCCGTAATGACATCATCTGTGAAAAGGGATACAACTTCATAAAGTATCATCCGGAGGATTTTCCGTTTACGGTTGAATCATATCCCGTAGCAGCCTTCGTCTATCTCAACGATAACCGTATCGAGGGCTCTTATAGCGAATATCCCGACATCAACAAGAACATGCCCGACAATTCAGTGCTCAAGCTTTTTGCAAGCCGACCCGATTTCCACGCTGTGACCTTCGAAGTGGCCGATGATGCCGAATTCAACGCCTTCCGTGATGTGGTGACTCCTGTGGTGGACTTTTCCGAGACACTCAGTGTGCTCCCTGGCTCCCTTTTCCGCCTGACTCCCGCGAACACCGACGGTATTTCCGTAAAGGTAAACGGCGAGACACTGAATGCGGACGAAGATGACGACTATAGCTTTACTGTCAGCGAAGACACAGTGGTCACTGTAGAGAAGGGGAACCGTTCGGGAGTCGCCTCCGTAGGAAGTGACGCCGAGAAGGTTGACGTATTCAATCTCCAGGGCGTACGGATCCTCCGTCAGGCCGACATGTCGCAGGTGCGCTCGCTTCCCGCCGGCATATATATCGTGGGCGGAAAGAAAGTGGCTGTAAAATAAATCAAGAAACTCATTCTCCATAATACGACTCATTAAAACTTATGCGTAAACCTATAATCGCTTTATCGGCCCTTTCGCTCGCTGTGACAGCAGCGGCGGGAGTAGGCCTTGACCCGGGGAGCCGGGCACTGCTGCGCAGCCTTCGTTCCGGAATCACATTTACCCCCGGAAAGGCAGTGACCCGTGCCGCCGGCGCGGAGACACCCCATCTCGGAGCATTCCTTACGCTTGCGAAAGGACACTCCATCGATGAACTCGCCGACGAGCCCATCAAAATCACTTCCGTACGCGGCAAGCTAATCCTTTGTGAAGTGGCTCCCGATGACGCGGAGTACGTAGCGCAGCTTCCCGCAGTGGGCAGCTTCCGCCTCCAGCGTGAAGTCAAGGCCAAGATGGACCGCGTGCGTCCACTGACCGGTATCGACCGCATCCATGCGGGCGAGGACCTTCCGCAACGGTACACCGGCAAGGGTGTGCTTTGCGGAATTGTGGACGGCGGATTTGACCTCAACCACGTCAACTTCCAGGATGCCTACGGCAATACACGCATCCAACAGCACGTGTACTTCTACACTTCGGAGACCACGGGCCAGCTCTACTGCCGCACCTACACCTCCGATCTCATTCCGCAAGTCACCACAGACTCCGAGGAGACCTTCCACGGCACCCATACGCTCGGCATCATGGCCGGCGGCTATCGGGGCAAGATGCGGGGCGTACGGGTCGAAGGCGAGGAGAAGGGCGAGGAATTCGCGCGTGCATATGTAGAGGAAATGGACAATCCCTACTACGGCATAGCCTATGATTCCAATATCGCCACAGCCTCGGGAATCCAATCCGACTACCACATCGCGCTCGGCATGGAGGAGATACTCGACTATGCGTGGGATTACTATAAGGCCCATCCAGGAAAGAAGTATCCTGTCAGCATCAACCTTTCGATGGGCTCCAACGTAGGTCCGCACGACGGCTCGTCTACCATCTGTCAGTATATCGACGAGATTTCGACCGATCCGGAATTGCCCGCCATCGTGACAATCGCGGCCGGCAACGAGGGTGACCTCCCGATCTCGCTTCACAAGACGCTGACGGCCGACGACAACACGATGAAGTCGACTCTGCTCAGCACGGATCCCCTTCCCGACATGTACCCCTCGGCCCTCTCTGGTCAGGTCTACGTCTACTGCGACACCGACGAGCCTTTCGACCTGCAGGCCCTCATCATCAATAAGGAGCGCGGCTCCGCCAATCTGCGTATCGGAGTCAAGGGAAATGTGGATGAACCCGCCCAGCTGTACTACGCATCGTCATCGGCCTTCCAGTACTCGGACACCGATGTTGTCTCACCGCAGCTGGCAGCCAATTTCGAGGGCTACATCGGAGTGACGGCCATGAAGGACACCGATGAAAGCGGAAGATTTCTCGGAGTGGTGGATTTCCTCCTCTGGAACACTCCCTCCAACGACGGCACCTACATCATAGGCTTTGAAGCCACCGGTAAGGACGGCCGCAAGCTCGACGTCTACTGCAACGCCGAAACATTCGTGCTCTCCGACGGCGGCCTCGCCCATCTCGGTTATATGCCCGGCGACACGGACGGAACACTTTCCGACGTGGCCTGCGGAAAGCACTCGGTGGTGGTGGGATCGTACAACTCCCGCGACTACTGGGGTTCGCTTGACGGCGAGATCTACTCCTACGACCTCTTCAAAGGTAATGAAGTGTCGTCATTCTCTTCCTACGCCACTCTTCTCGACGGACGCACACTGCCGCATGTATGCGCACCCGGTGCCACGGTGATATCGTCGACCAATCAGTATTACGTCGACGCCGCAGGGCAGACGGCCGAGGACCTTCAGGGTGACCTTGAGGCAAACGGACGCACCTACTCGTGGTATCAGTGCGTGGGAACCTCAATGGCCACTCCGGTAGTGTCAGGAGCGATAGCCCTCTGGATGCAGGCTTTCCCCTGGCTTACCGCCGACCAGGCTGTAGAGGCGATTCAGGCATCGTCGATAAGGGACGCCGATGTCGAGGCCGGGATTCCCGCCAAGTGGGGAGCCGGAAAGTTTGACGCCTACGCAGGACTCAAATACGTGCTTGAGGTGTTCAACGCAGGCATCGATGCCGTGACCGCCGACGGCACCATCCCCTCGCTCATCCACGGTGACGGCAATATATACGAGGTATTCCTTGCAGGCGCCGACTCACTCTCAATCGACATCTACTCCATATCTGGAGCGAAGGTGGCTCATTTCGATTCCCCCGGGTGTTCAGGCACATTCGATGCGGGTCACCTTATGCCCGGCATTTATGTAGTGACGGTCAACGGCATCAGCGCCACTAAGATCCGTATAAAATAAATGGAAACCTTACAGAAGTCTTCCGGCTTTAAGCCCGGGGACTTCTGTATCGTTTTCACCGACGGGTATATAAGGAAATTCTTTAATCCATACATTCACTAATACTTTTAGAACTATGATCAAATTTCTGAAAACCGGGCTAACCGGACTTGCACTTGCGGTCTTTGCGGGTGCGGTCAGCCAGCCGGCCATGGCCCAGATGCAGAACCCGATCATTACCTTCCACACACAGGTATATGAAAACCAGGGAGCGAGCAATGTCTTCTCCATGGGATTCGGGGCTACAAAAGACACCTACATCGAAATCGATTACGGGTACGGACCTATCGAAGAGAAAGTCGGTATGGCGGTGTTCGACAGCGAGACAAGCGCCATCAGCGGCACCCGTATTTCCGGCACAGTAAGTCAGGAGGGAATTGTAAAGGTCTACGGCGATGCCTCTGTGATCGACTATCTCGACCTTGAAGGGGTCTACATCGACGAACTCGACATCTCCGCCATGAAGAATGTGGAGATTCTCGACCTGCGCCATAACTTGATAGATGAGCTTGACCTGAGCGACTTCTCCAAACTCCAGATCCTCTACATGCAGGACAATCCGTTTGCCAAGAGTCCGCTGGTGATCGGTCCGAAGCATCCGAACCTTTTGCTTCTCGACATCCAGAGCGTAGGGGCCATCGACCAGACAATGACAATCTCGGATTATCCCAATCTCCAGATATTCCAGGCCTACGCCTGTAAGGACCTCCGGCACCTTGATCCTACGGGATGCCCGAAGCTCCAGATGATATCGATGGACGTGACCAACGTAGAGACTCTTGACGTAAGCAAGAATCCGGAGCTCCTCGTGCTCAACGTGGCAGAGACAAAAATCAACACCCTTGACCTGAGCAACAACAAGAAGCTCCAACAGCTTTACTGCGACCATACGGGAAGCGTCAATACTGATGCAGCCTACAAGTTCACATCGCTCGACCTGAGCAACAATACCGAGCTCCAGGTGCTTTTCGCCAGCGGCAACCTCCTGCGCGACATTGACGTGTCGATGTGTCCCGACCTGTATCATCTGAGTCTCAACCAGAACTATCTGACTTCCCTGGACGTGACCCAGAACTACAACCTGCTCAACTTGTACATCTACAAGAACAACATGACGTTCGCCACCCTTCCCGACGAACGCTCCACATTCCTCGACTACAGCTACCAGCAGCGTCCCTATCAGATTGACCGCTCATACAAGGTGGGCACAGTGCTCGATTTCAGCACCACGATGCTCCGCGAGGGTACCGAGACATATGCGGCCATTATGACACCGAATCCCTATGACCCGGCTGAGATGATCGATCTGGGTGAGGAATACTATGACTACGATATCGAAAAGGGCCTTCTCACCCTTAAGAAGGAGGTCACTGACTCGGTTTACGTGACATTCCATAACAATTACCTCAGCTCATGGGATATAAACACCACCAAGTTCATGGTGAAGAGCGAGGAAGACTTCGGCAAGCCCAATCCGGCGGCCACATTCCGTGTGGCTCCCACATATTCCGGCGCCATCGAGTTGGGAATCGGCATAAAGGGCGCCACTCCCGCCGAGCCCAAGGAATTCTTCGTGGATTTCGGCGACGGCGAACTCGTGGCCTTCTCAGCCCAGACAGAGGCGATGCCTGAGACCAACAATGTGTCGGGCTCCAAAAAGAAGATGGGCAACATCACGATCTACGTGCCGGAGGGTGACGACCTGACGGCACTCAGCGTCAACGGCGTGCGCATGAGCACGTTCAACATCGACTCAGCGCCCCAGCTTCAGTATCTGAGCGTGACCGACTGCGCGCTTCCCGCCATCAGCCTCCTCAACAACTGCTATCTCTGCTATATCAACCTTAACGACAACGCCCTTAAGGAGCTTGACCTCGGAGGATCCGAATTCAATAAGGAGAAAAACCTCCTCAACGAGGTACATGCACGCAACAACCAGATCGAGACCTTCAACGGCAACGCCAACGGCGTGATCCGCTACATCGACCTCTCTCACAACAACCTCACCGAGTTCCCGATGAAGCAGCAGAAGATGATTCTGGAACTTGACCTCAGCTACAACCAGCTCACCGACCTGAATCTTGAATCGACAGAATGCCTGGAAACCCTCAACCTTGAAGGAAACGAGATGTCGTCGCTGCCGATTCCCGTGTTCACTCCGCTTCAGAACCTCAACGTATCGCTCAACCGCATGCCCCTCAGCACTCTCCCGACAGGTGAGGGAATCCCGACCTACACATATGCTCCGCAGAAGGAATGGGTGATGGCCGAGAAGGCTCCCGTCGTGAACCTCAGCATCCAGAATGTTGAGATTGACGGCAACACCACAAGCTACACCTGGTACACCGCAGCCGACGACAAGCCCGTGGGTGAAGGTATGGTCAAGGAAGTCGCTCCGGGCCAGTATCAGTTTACCGATACGTCCGTAGGAGCCCTCTATGCCGTATTCACCAATGGCGCGTTCCCCGATTTCTCAGGTGAGAACGCCTACCGCACGCAGAACGTCATCCCGACCGACGCCCCCACCAACGTCGTGGCCACCTTCGTTCCCCAGGCTGACGGCGACGGCCTGCTCACCATGACAGCCGCTCCCGGAGTGACTGACGCATTCGTGTACGTTGACTGGGCCGACAGCGGCGTCATCGAGCAGCTTCACATCATTGACCGTACGTATACCCAATTCTCCGGTGAAGTCAAGTCTAACAAGGAGGCCAAGGTATATTCCTATCAGGGCGGTGAGGAAATCTCGGTATTCAGCCTCTCTGCCGGCGCGCTTAAGGAGCTCGATGCAAGCAAGCTTAAAGACCTTATGGCATTCATGGTCTATGACAGCCAGCTCAGCGAGGATAAGATCAAGCTTCCCGAATCTCCCAATCTTAAGTCCCTTTCGATTGTGGACGGCCAGTTCACCACAGCCTCTTTCCCGCAGTATCCCGGACTTACGAACCTCACAATGTCATCGAACCTCCTCACTTCATTCGATGGCTCGATCTATCCGAATCTCGAACGTTTTGTCGGCGGCGGCAACAACATCACCGACATGAAGTTCGACAACCCCTCGATGTGGGAACTCGACCTTACCTCCAACGAGCTCTACTCGGTAGAGCTCACGGGTCTGCCCGCCATGCAGCAGCTCTGGCTCGGCTACAACCACCTGTCGTCGATCGACGTGGACTATATGAGAAACCTCAAGGTGCTCGTGCTGACAGGCAATGACTTCAGCCTCGTCACTCTCCCGCGTCAGAAATCGACCTGGGTGATATATGACTACGCAGTGCAGACTCCCATGAAGGCCGAGTGCGTTGATGGAAAGGTGGATCTCAGCAGCCAGCTTGAGGTGGGCAGCTACATCACGTCTTACCAGTGGTTCCACGACACCCCCTATGTGGATGAGAACAATGAGATTCAGGGCGACAAACTGATCGAAGGTGAAGACTACACGATTGAGAATGGCGTGACGACATTCCTTGTCGAAAAAGACAACGTGATGTGCGTGATGCTTAACACCGCATTCCCCAACCTCATCTACTACACTTACTTCCTCAATGTGAAACCGAGTGGAGTCGACGAGACCGCAGCCAGCCTCTTCAGCATCATCAGCGGCGAAGGCACCATCCGTGTGGCAGCCGGCGCAGATGAGGCAGTGAATGTATTCGGCATGGACGGACGCATGGCAGCCAGTGGAGTGACTGACTTCGATGGCAACTGGACGGCCGAGGGCGTGGCTCCCGGTGTGTACGTAGTCAATGTGGCCGGAAAATCGGTCAAGGTACTGGTGAAGTGATCTGACTTAACAGAATCCGTTTTTTAATCGACATATAACCTGAATGGCGGGTGAATCCGGGGCTGAAAGGTCCGATGAAGGATTCACCCGCCTGTCGTTTATTTACCCATATCCTTTTGCGGCATATGGAGAAATTTGACTAATTTTGCATGTCGGTCTCTCCTGATAATCCTGCCGACTCCCTTAAAAGAATCCCGACTATGAAACCTACGACTCCCGACGCAACAGTAATCATCGCTGTCTACAATCACTTTGAATGGCTGCGCCTCATTCTTGACGCCCTCCGGATGCAGACACGCAAGGACTTCGAGATAATCATCGCCGACGACGGATCCAATCCCGAGACGGTGGAGAGCATAAAGACGTACATGGCCCGGCATCCCGAAATGGATATCCGCCACTCCTGGCAGGAAGACATGGGATGGCGTAAGAATGAATCGCTCAACAAAGCCGTCAGGACTTCGAGATCGGAGTATCTGATATTCGTGGACGGCGACTGTGTGCCGCATCCGAAATTTGTGGAGGACCACATGAGGCTCCGCCGCCGTCATTGTGTGGTGGGGGGCCGGCGGGTGGATATGTCGGAGGATGTCAGCGCGATGGTGGAGAGCTGGGACGGATTGCCGGAAGGATATTTCAGGATTGTACGGAAAAAGGTGCTGAGCGGCATCGGAAAGATGGCGTTCGGGAAAGTGTTATCTCAGTTGCGGCGTACGATGAGGATGCCGTTCGTGTTCGGCAAGCCCGTCGGCACCCGTCCGCAGGGTTTTCTGGGCTGCAACATGGGAATGTATAAGGGGGACCTGGAGGCACTGAACGGTTTTGACGAGGACTATGTGAATCCCGGCACGGGAGAGGATACCGACCTTGAGCTGAGATGGCACAATAAGGGATGGGAGTGCATGGCTGTGCCACGTTACGCCTTGATGCTGCACCGATGCCATAAGCGACTGCCGCTTGACTCTCCGGAAAACAAGAGAATCCTTAAGCGGCACGAGGAGGAGAACGCCACTTGGATAGCCAACGGACTGGTAAAGGAATAAAAGCCGCAAATCTCTTTTGATCTTTTAAGATACACTTATATAGAAATGAACATCATCCATCTTGTAAGGGCCACGACATGGGGCGGGGGAGAACGGTATGCCTATGACCTTGTAAGGGCCTCCGTGCAGGCGGGACATGACGTGATTGTCGTGACCAAGGGCTCGCCGGCGGTAGACGGTAAAATGGCCGAGTGCGGAGCACGACTCGTGCGTATGCCCCTCGGCGGAGTATTCGACTTCGTGTCGCCGCTGAGGCTTGCCGGAATGATAAGGAAAATGGACGGCGACGAAGCGGTGGTGCATGTACACACGTTCAAGGATGCGGAGATAGCAGCCCGGGCAAAGACGCTCGTAGGAAAGAGCAAGAGGGTGCGTATAGTGTGTACGCGCCATCTTGTAAAGATGGGCAAACGCTCTCCGAGATGGAGTTATATTTTCCGACAGACGGATGCCCTGATATTTGTGTCGGAACTGGCTGAAAGGGAATTTCTGAAAGGCTCGCCTGACGTGAGCCCGGAAAAGATAAGGGTAATCCCCAACAGCATTGTGCCGCCGAAGATTGAGCCTCGGGCAGCAAGCCACGCCGACAACCCCGGCAACGCGGGGGCTACAATACTTTTCACCGGACGTCTTTCAGAAGAAAAGGGGATAGAGGATCTGATAACGGCGCTGTCGCTTCTCGACAACCTTGATTTCAGGGTGAGGATTGCCGGTACAGGTAAAACCGACTATGTTGACGGGCTGCATAGATTGACCGAATCCTGCGGGGTGGCCGACAGAGTGGATTGGCTCGGATTCACATCGGATGTATTCGCCGAGATCGGGCAGGCCGACATCTGTGTGGCTCCGTCGGTGGCCAGGGAGTCATTCGGCCTGACGCTGCTTGAATTCATGTCGCAGGGGCGTCCGGTGATTGCCACCGACAGTGGCGCGCAGCCCGAAATCATCACTGACCGTAGCGACGGGTTCTTGATTCCTCCTCACCGGCCCGACCGACTTGCGGAGACAATCAGGGAACTGACCGAAAATCCGGAACTCCGTAAGCGTATCGGGGATAACGCCCGACGCACTTTCTCCGAAAGATTCAGTTTCGAAAGATTCTTTGAAAGGATAACAAGGGTTTATGAGGGTTTTTGAGGAAGCGACGGCGGGGGGAGGTACTGTCATGCCGGATACCGTTGGTCATACGGGGAGGTCCGGGAGTGAGAAATTTTTCGGCTTCGGATTATTGGTCAAGTTGTATTCTCCGATAGCCTTGCGGTAGACCTCCATGATTGAGTCCGCCATGGCCGACGTATCGAATCGTTTTGCCTGTCGGAATCCTTTCTCCACCATGTCGGCGGCCAGTCCGGAATCAGACAGTATGGCATTGATTATCTCGGCGAGTGCCCGAGGATCGTCGGGAGCCACGTAGCGGGCCGCATTTCCTCCGGCCTCCTCAAGGCATGAGCCTGACGCGGCCACTACCGGACGCCCGCTCTCCAATCCTTCGATGACGGGAATGCCGAATCCTTCGTAGCGTGAAGGATAGAGTATGACCTCGGCCATCTGGTTGAGGGCCGGAAGGTCGCGGAACGCCACCTCATTAAGGAAAACCACCCTCCCGCTCACTCCGCATTCACGGGCGATCCCTTCCACATGCTTCTTATATCCTTTCCGGTCGCGCCCCACGGCCACCAGAGTGATGTCGGCCGGGACCGATGCAAGGGCACGTACTGACAGCTCCAGATTCTTGCGGGATTCGATCGTGCCCACCTGCAGCAGATAGCGTTCGGGCAGTCCGAGGCGTTGTCTTACCTCCCGGAACTCGGCGGGGGAACATTTGCACTTGAACGACTCATCGCATCCCTGATAGATGACATCAATCTTTTCAGGGAATATGCCGTAAAGCTCGATGATATCCTGCCGGGTACGTTCGCTGATGGCTATGATGCGTGTGGCGTTACGGCAGGAACGGCCGTACTTGTAATCGTAAATCTTGCGGTCGAGGGGATTGTAGCACTCCGGGACGCGGCGGTAGATCACGTCATGGACGGTGACGACCGAGGCCACCCCGGCATTCCTTATATTAAGGGGAAGCTCATTGCTCAGGCCATGGTAGATGTCTATTCCGTCGGGCCGAAGGTGATTGGAAATGCCGAAGGTGCGCCATAGCGAACCGGAGAAGCCCATGGGGGGAGGCGTGTGGAACTCCACATTGGAAAGCGACTTTATTCCGGCAAGGCGCGGATTGGCTTTCAGTGCGGGGGTATAGACATAGAAAGTGTCGTCGGGGAACGTCTCGGCCATCCGCTCTATGACCAGTCGGGAATAGTTGCCCAGTCCGGTCATATTGCTGACCGCACGCTTGCCGTCGAAACCTACCTTCATTTCTCCGCCTCCTTTCTTTCGGTTTCCTCTTTCCTTTCGGTTTCCTCTTTCAGGGATTCGGGCACGGGAAGGTGGAGCACTTCCAGAAACCGGCGCACTACCACGGGGTCGCCTGTGTATTTCCCGTAGTCCTCGCTAAGCTTGCAGGTGGGACAGAAGTGGGGCCACGATTCGGTGATTTTGACATCGGTGAGCTTAATCACGATGTTGCGCGGCTTTACTCCGGGGAAATCGCAGGTGAAGTGGGTACCTATGCCGAATGACGGCAGACAGTGGGGGGCGGCATGGGCGTGCAGGCTTATGGCGCTGTCCACGTCAAGGGCATTGCTGAAGATAATCTGCTTTACACTGGGGTCAATGCCGAGAGACCGGTATTTATCAAGAATAAGGTGCAGCTGCGTGAGATTGTCGCCGCTGTCGATTCGGAGACCCTTGAACTCATTGGCGAAATCCTCCGAGAAATTAAGCGAGAATATCTGCCATCCATAAGTGTCGTAAAGGAAAGTGCCGAGAGCTCCCCGGTAAGTCTTGGCCCAGTGGTTCATGGCTATATGGTTGGCCATGAGGGGCCCGTACATTCCCGCGATGGCGCATACGAACTCGTGGGCCATCGTGCCGTTAGGGATAAGGTCGTGCTTCATGGCGAGATACACGTTGCTTGTTCCGGCCAGACGCCCCGGATAGCGACCCGAGCGGTGGCAGTCGGCCAAGGCGCGCACCACTGTGTCCTGAGCCTTGAATGAGGCGCGGCGGCGGGTGCCGAACTCACTCACCATGCATCCGGCCCCGAAAAGACGCTCACCCTTGGCATAGGTGCGGTCGTAGTAATCGTAGTAGTCAAAGCGGGAGTTCTCGCCTGTGACGATATAGTAAAGCTCGGAAACTATCGCGAGGACCTTGACCTCGAAAAGGATGGTATCCGACCACAGGCCCTCAAACTCGATTTCAAGGTGTCCCTCCGGATCCTGACTCACTTTCACGTTGCGAGAATCGTACCTGTAGCCGCGCAGATACGTGAGAAACCATCCCGGAATGTAAGAGCACCGGCGTGACATGAAGTCGATTTCCTCCGGAGTGATCCGAAGGTTCTCAAGCATACGTATCTGCTCCATGACGAGGTCGGCGAATCCTTGGGGATAAACCGTATGGCTGCGGTCGGTGAAGCGGTATTTTACAATAGCGCGGGGGAAATTGTCGATGACGGCACAGCACATAGTAAACTTATAGAGGTCGTCGTCGGTAAAATACTTTATTATCTGGTCCACTTTATCAGGTTATTACGGGGAATGCAGTCAGGGAGGGAAGAGGCGGGTGGCGGTGAGCCGAGGAGGTTTGCGGCCTCTAAGTTACAAAAAAGATTTCAAACATTACACTGCGCCGGGCATGAGAGTGTGATTAAATTTTGCATGGTGCGAAAATTTTGTTATTTTTGCAATATGGTATAATTAAAACGATAAAGACATGAAACACTCTGTTACGGCTTTATTACTTGCTCTAACGCTTCCGGTGATTTCCTGCAGCGGGAAAACAGTGCTTGGAGTGACCGGCTCAGAAAAGACCTCGGTACGAACGACAACCACGAGCGGCACCGCCTCCGACATCCGTAAGGTCGAGGCATCCGGTGTAGTCGATGTGATCTATACCCAATACGCCGGTACGGCATCCTACACCGTGACTTGTCCGGAGGAGTATTCCGACAATCTTGTAGTGAATGTGAGTGGAAATAAAATCAAAGTATATATTAAGGACGGTGTCAAAAACCGGAACGACACCGATCCCAAGGTGACATTGAATCTCAAGTCGGCCGGCATTACTGATATTGAACTCTCCGGAGTAAGCTGCTTCACAACCGATTGGCTCGATATGACCGGACAGGATGTGGAGATAGACCTGTCGGGCGTAAGCAGCGTCAAGATAGATTCGCTCACCGCGGCGGAGGTGGATGTAGAGGTATCCGGAGCAGGTGGATTCAACTGCACGCGCCTGATTGCCGATTACGGTGAATTGGAAGCTTCCGGAGCCAGTGGAATAAATGTGGAGAACGGAGATTTCAAGACTGTCAAGCTGAGTGTGTCGGGAGCGTCGGGAGCCACGATGGGGGGTACGGCTGAGACCGGCATATTCCAGAGTTCCGGCGCGTCACGCATTGATGTGGGTAAAATGAAGGTCACGCAGAGTAGTGTCAATTCCTCGGGTGTATCCAGCATCACGTCTCCGAAAAAGAAATGACTCAGTGCTCAAAAGCAGGTTTTCACCTTATATGATCAGCTTTCCTTATGAATACATTTCAGTTGAACGACGGCCGTGAGATACCGGCTCTGGGTCTCGGCACCTGGAAGACTCCAGCCGATGATACGGCCACGAAGGTCGTGGAGTTTGCCTTGACCCACGGTTACTCCCTGGTGGACTGTGCGGCTTATTATGCCAATGAGGCTGAGATAGGGGAGGGAATAAGGCTTAGCGGTGTATCCCGGGATAAGCTGTTCCTTACATCGAAGCTATGGAACACCGACCGTGGATATGATTCGACATTGACGGCATTCGAGGAGAGCCTTCAGAAGCTGGGCACTGACTATCTTGATCTCTATCTGATCCACTGGCCTGCGACGATGCATCAGTTCGCCGACTGGAAATCGCTTAATGCCGAGACTTGGCGCGCGATGGAAAGACTTGTGACGGAGGGTAGGGTAAGGTCGATAGGCGTATGCAACTTCAAGCCTTCACATCTCGAAGCCCTTCTTGAAACGGCGGTGGTGACTCCGGCGGTCAACCAGATAGAATGTCATCCCGGATGGTTTCCGAAGGAAAACATTTCGTACTGCCATGACCATGGTATCCGCGTGATGGCCTGGGCGCCGTTAGGGCGTGGAGCGCTGGCCGAGAATCCCACGATGCTCGGCATAGCGGAGGCACATTCGAAGACCGTGGCGCAGGTGTCGCTCCGTTGGGAATACCAGCACGGCATAGTGTCGATACCTAAATCCGTCAACGAGCAGCGCCTTCTCCAGAATCTTGACATCTTTGACATCCAACTATCGGATGAAGAGATGCACTCCATTGATACGTTGCCCGTTATAGGCTACACGGGAAAAGACCCCGACACGATTGACTTCTAATCCGCCGACCAAATCCCGACGCCACGAGACAACGCAGCAAAAAAACGAGGTTCCGGAGCGAAAAAATCCATTATCTCTTGCAGGGTTCAGAAAAAAACAGTAACTTTGTACCCGCAAAAGGAAAGATGCCGGAGTGGTCGATCGGGACGGTCTCGAAAACCGTTGTACCCTTACGGGTACCCAGGGTTCGAATCCCTGTCTTTCCGCAACCTTGTCAGACACGAGTCAGACTAATCAAGACAAACCTCAGACTTTCAATAAGTTCTGAGGTTTTTTTATGTCCTTACC
>JAAVCH010000038.1 GCA_014802425.1 Bacteroides sp. | reverse complement strand
TTCATCAATAGAAAACGTGCTGGGGCAACCTATTCTTCAGATAGCTGAGACATAATGATAAGTTTTGAGTATCCACAACAGGCTTAGTTATACCCGTTAGGGTATCAAGCAAGATTAATTTTGATATTTTATACCCTTTAAGGTGTAATATAAAATATTTTTATTATCTTTATACCCTAAAAGGTATAATATGACTAATTTGGCAAAATTTATAAAGGCTAAGCGCAAGGAATTTGGGCTTACACAAGTTGACTTATCTCAGAAATCAGGGGTAGGACTTCGCTTCGTGCGTGAAATGGAACAAGGAAAAGAAACCCTCCGACTGGATAAAGTCAATCAGGTTCTTGCTCTATTTGGTGCTGAAATGGCTCCGATGAAAACTTCTGAAACTTAATAAAGGTTATTATTTTTTTCTTAATGGATAAACATAACAAAACTGCGCGAACAAATACAACCGTTAAGTTGTATTTATAAAAAATAATTAGTATCTTTGCATCGTGGTTGACAGATATTTTAGACCATAACGAAATTATAACATTATCGTTAATCCTTGAATATGAATTTTGATCTCATAACAGAAAATGGAAACCTCTGGGCAGTTCGATAAATGAGAGGATTTCGGAGATGCTTCTTGGAAAAGAGAAGGCTCGTCTGCGAAATACACATCGCCATGCCTCATGGCTACGTATTTATGCAATCAAGTTAGAACCGGGTATCTATATAATCACGGGGGGAGCTATAAAACTGACACGTACCATGCAGGAACGTGAACATACATTAGTTGAACTGGCTCGGATGGAAAAAGTTCGAAATTTCTTGCTTGATAATGATATTGTAGATTTGGATTCATTTAATGATTATCTTAAAGAGATCAAATAAGAAAGGAGACTGAAATGAGGACACGAGAAGAAATTATATCTAAGTTAAAATCCCATTCAAGTGAAACCCCATCAAAGTGGAGGGAGAAGGCTGAGTGGCGTAATGCGAATAAATCGTGGCTTAGATATTCGCAGCGAATCGCTATGATGATGCTTGACAAAATGGAGGAGCTTGGATTAACTCAGAAATCCTTGGCTGAGCGTATGGGTTGTTCTCAGCAATATGTTTCAAGAGTTTTGAAAGGAACTGAGAACCTTTCCATTGAAACCATTTCGAAAATTGAGTCAGCTCTTGAACTTGAGATTCTTGAGCCGGCATTTGCTACACGCTGAATTAGCAATACAGAAATTGAATCTTGCAATAGTCAACACTTGACCAAGAAATAGTTAAAATGAACCCTCGGACTTGTGAGGCCCACGGAAATTTTGTAAATTTGCAGTATAGATCGAACGTATTTCGTAGTGGTAAAATGGTAGACAAAGGTCTATCAAACACTCGTTACTAACTCGTTACTATTTCAAAATTAGAATTTGTATCTAATTGATACTGCGATATTTGGAGTATAAGGAACAAGTCCCTCCATCTCCACCATATGCTACCGGACTTCTTCGGACAAAACGAAACAAACCTCGGACTATCAACAGTTCCGAGGTTTTTTAGCTTAGTGCCACTTATTTTTATATATTCGCACTGTAAAAAACGACATCTACTCTGATATGACAGAACAAGAGCTCGCAGGAATGATATGGAACATCAAGGAGATTATCCGTGGTGTCTATGATGATACAGAAGTTGAGAACGTAATTCTACCTTTCACACTTCTACGTCGTCTCGATTGTGTGTTGCAGGATCGCTATGACGAACTTTATGAACAATACCGTGCTTTTCCCGATGAAAAGAAGGACATAATGCTTCAAGCCCTTATGAGACGGAATGGACTCACATTCTTCAACACCTCAGGCCTGTCTCTGAACAAGTTCTTGGCTCAGCCGAAGATGCTTTCGGACAACTTCAAGACTTATCTTGACGGCTTCACGAAGAATGTCCGTGATATTCTCCTTGCCTTTACGCAGGAGGATGGCGAGAATGGAGACATCACACGGATATATTCCCGTCTTGACCGCAATGACCTGCTCTTTCAGGTTACGGAGAGTTTTGTCAACAATGCCGACCTTCATCCCGACAAGGTGGATAATGCCATGATGGGCACTATCTTTTAAATTATTATCCGCAAGTCGAAGGAAACCATCAATATCAAAGCTGGTCAGTTCTATACTCCCCGTGAGGTGGTGCGTCTGCTTGTGTCGCTCGTGATGCACGGTCGTGAAACGGAGGTGAACACTGTCGGAAAGCATTTCCAGATTTATGACCCTTGTTGCGGTACGGGCGGTATGCTCACCGAAGGTAAACGTTATCTTCAGTCGATGACCGACAGAAAGGATATGAAGGTTGATGAGTTGAAACAGAATGAGATTTCACGAGTCGTTACACGAGGACTCAACCCCGATGTGGCTCTCCGTGCCTCCGGCATTGACTGGATTGGGGATGTGCCGGAGCATTGGGAAATAAGGAAGACCTCTCAACTTTTTCACGGAATTGGAAGTGGAACTACACCAACATCAGGAAATATGAAATATTATTCTCAAGATGGTGTTAATTGGCTTCAAACTGGAGATTAAAACGGTGGTATTATCCAAGAGACAACAAAAAGCTTACAGAAACTGCTGTTCAGGAGTTTAGTTCTCTAAGAATATACCCTAAGGGTTCTATTGTCATTGCTATGTACGGGGCTACAATAGGTAAACTTGGGAAATCAGGAATTGAACCCACCACAAATCAAGCATGTTGTGTATTACCTTCAAGTTCAATAATATCTCAGGAGTATTCATTTTATGCGTTTAAAGCTGGGAAACAATCGTTGATTAATTCTGCTTATGGAGGAGGTCAACCGAATATAAGTCAAGAAACAATCAAATCATTTAAAATTCCCCTACCGCCCCTTCCGGAACAGCAAGATATTGCTGACTATCTTGACAAGAAATGCGCTCAGATTGACGAATTGAAAGAGAAGTTAGTGAAGAAGCGCGAAACCTTGAAAGAACTGCGTCAAGCGATTATTTCCGGGGTGGTTACAGGCAAAAGAAAAGTTATCTAATCTCCAAGGCATATGAAGAAGTTTTTAAGTTATATACAAAGTACCTTATCGTTGATAGCAATAACCCTTAGCATTGTTGCTATAAACGTAACCTATCCCAGAAGTGCAGATTCCGGTCTTGACTATATTGGAATAATTGTAGGTAGTTTAGGAGTCCTAGTTGCAATATTGATAGGCTGGCAATTGTATGAATCTATCAGTACCGCCATGACAGCGACCCGAAGAACCCGATGCTTCGAACGGCATTGGTGCATTTCGTCGTGGACAATAACTACGCCTTCATGACCACTTTCCTCAACGGAGTGGATACTTCATTTCTACCGTTCAACGTGGATTCGGTCAATCCGCAGGTAACCGGCGACTATGCCACAAGTTACCTTTGGCGTGAGATATGGCAAGCTGACTCCCTGCTGAATATCATCGATCATTTCATAAAGAACTATAAAGAGAACGGCAACAGCATCACAATCTTCCCACGTTATCATCAACGAAAGCCGGGGTTGTGAAAGATCTACGCCACGGCTCCAAAAAGCTCGCCAAAGCTATCAATGAAGGAGGACGAATCATTGTCAGCACAGTTCAGAAATTCAGTTACGCCCTAAGCGAACTGAAGCGTGACAAGCACCGTAACTATGCCGTCATTATTGACGAGGCGCATACGGCTGTCGGCAATGAGAGTGCCAAAGACATTGTTGCCGCACTGGCAACCGATGCCGACATTCAGGCAGCCATGGTGAATACCGATGTCGAAGGATTTGAGGAGGAAATGGATGCACTGATGGCATATATGCAGACCCAACGTCAGCAGATGGCACATATCAGCTATTTCGCTTTCACTGCTACGCCAAAGGATACCCTCTTTGGAAAGAAGACAGAGGCCGGATATATGGTTCACGACTACTACACGATGAAGCAGGCGATTGATGAGTAATTCATTCTTGATGTGCTCCGGAATTATACCACTTACAAGACAATGTTCGAGTACATCGAGAAGAACAGCGCTCATCCCACTATGGCAATGAATACCGAGGGGGTTGCTTCCGAACCGGAGGAGGAACTATATGGCGAAAAGAAATCGGTTTCGCTGATTCTGCGCAAACTCAATTCCGAACCCGAGAACATGACTCTTAAGGCCCGACTCGCCTTGAATTACTTTGTGCAGCATACCCGTCACAAAATCGGAGGAAAGGACAAGGTTATGTTTGTAAGTGGCAGCCGTGCTTCGGGAGTACGCTATAAACAGATATTCGACAACCTTATCCGTGAGGAATACGGCGATGATTTCAAGACTCTCGTAGCCCTCTCCGGAGAGGTGGAGCTGCCGGACGGAAGTAAATACACCGAGGACAGAATGAACGGCTGGGATTGAAGGACAACAAGATTGCCGAAGCATTCGACACTCCTGAATATCGCATCCTTATCATGGCTGATAAGTTTCAGACCGGTTTTGACCAGAAACTTCTCCATACTATGTTCGTGGATAAGACGCTCGGAGGCATACAGTGCATACAAACCCTTTCGCGCCTCAACCGTTGCTATGACAAGGGAGGCGTGAAGAAGGAAGATACTATGGTGATAGATTTCCGCAATGACGCCGACTCCGTGCAAAAGGCCTTTCAGAAATATTATCAGACCACAATCCTTACGGGTGAAGTCGATACTCCACGTCTGGATTCCCTTATCGACGACATCAAGGCCTTCAAGATCTATAATGATTCCGAACGCAACCTCGTTGTCAAATACATGGTCGAAGAGAATGTTCCGGCAGCAGGGTCGGAGTATTGCAGGATCGTAGAGGAACGTGAGACTCCGCTCAGCAACGATGATAAGGATAAATTCCGTAAACTTGTAAACCGCTAATCACTGATCTCGAAATGACTGATTTATAGGATTTCTTAAATCTTCTGCACAACCCTCCCTTATCAAAGGCGTCTGCACAGCGTCAGCGTTTCGCGCCTGCAGTCCGGAATTTTACCGGAGACATGCCTATGTGTTTCACGCAGAAACGGCTGAAATAACTCAATGATGAGAAATTCATCTCGTCGGCGATCTGGGATACCGACTTGGCGCTGTCTTTAAGGTAAGCCAGGGCAATGGCTGTAGCCGTATTATTAATATGGGTGGAGGCACTTATGCCTGTCACACGCTTTATGGTGTCCGACAGGTATTTCGGGCTTACGTTCAGTTGTTCGGCATAATGCGATACCTCTCTTTGCGTCTTTGGTCGGCCGGCCTCCAACAGCATGAAAAAATGAGGATTCAACGGCATCAGTGAAACTCTTCCAAAAGCAGGACATGGTAATTTTGGGTTATAATAATAAATCCACCAAAAACAATACGAATATGGACAATCGAATAGACGACCGCGTAATGCTCAAAGATCTGATTGACCGTTACCCCACAGAAAGCGACAAGAACAATCACTACTAAATATAACTTCTTGACGGGTATGATGGAATTTACTAATTTTGCTTTGACAGACATTGTTAAATCCATTAAAACAAGACAGCCATGACACGTATCATCAACAGTGCTGTAAAGCACACCGCACAGGCCTACCTCTGTGCAGAAGCAGAAAACGGTACCCCCTCCGGCGCATGTGGATCAGCATGCGGCGCTGGTGACGAAAAAACTGAACCCAAGCCCGTTGCCTGTGGCTCGGCTTGCGGAGCAGGTGAAAAGTAAGCATCCCATCCGTTATGACGACTCCGATGAAAGGCTCATAAATGCCTGAATCCGAGTCGTTATGACTATTGAACAATTTAGGTTTACATAATTATTCTTAATCTTTTTCTTATTTTACGTGATAAATATTCTGCTTTAGTGAGGTTTATTACCGTTAAAGACAATCTTATTCCATTACGTCGACATACAAACAATCGGATCAACACTTCAGTAAATAATATCACTTTAATCTTACTTTGCATTCACAACTATTTATGACATATCCTTTGGCCATCAGCGGAATTATCATTAACTTTATATTATCTAAAGCACACGGCCAACAATGGATAAGAAAACGACTGACATAATCTTCTTCCTGCAATACTGGGATAAGAAAAATCCCACATTGGAAGATCAAACCGGCTTTATGCTGGCTGAAATGTTTGAGGAAACCGAATGTATGAAGATTGGCGATAAGGTCTATTCAAGCCATGACTTCTACATGAAAGATCCAAAGGCATTTATCAGGGAGGTAATAAGAAACGACCGCCCCAAATGGGTAATCGGCTTAGAGAACACCGCCACTATCCTTATTTCATACAAACGCCAGAAGAAAATACTAATAAACCCGACCGTTACTCTCAATGACCTTAATTGGGTTACACCAGAGACGATAAGGGACACATACGCCTTTTTCAGTGCCGATCATGAAAAGGATTATGAGATGTATTCGAAGGTTTATCGCAATGCCTCGTTCTTCCCTACTCAGAAAGCACTGTTTATAAGTGATGTGAGTGGGGCTATAAAGGGGATAATCAGCAACTGGTAAGAATTAATGATTATATCAAGGGGGCTGCTTAAAGCATCGTTGGCACCTACTGAGGGAGTCGGTCTGAATATCAAACGCTTACAACTTATCTTGACAAGATACGAGGATATAGGGACGAAATGGTGAGCCGACTGACAAATAAGGACAAAGACAGCCGCAAAGAACAACCTCACTGATAAGATGAGGGTATTCTTCCGTGTCAGGGACACCAATTGCGACATAAAGGCTGCAAGCGAGCTTGCAATCAACCCCAATCACTGGAGTCAGGAACTACAGGGCTACAAGCCGAGGGTGTCGCTCGTCTCCGAGGCGAGGAAGCGCCAGTTCAACCGTCAGGTCAGGGAGATTTCCGACCTCATAGCCGAATCATACCGCAAGGGCGTCACAGGCGATTGGCTGCAATGTCTAATTGACGAATACAACCATCCACGCGCATATGATTCATCCAGCATGCCTGTGGATACACGGCTCATTGAAATCATCAGGGACTATGTGAAGAAACGAGGGCTTGTAAAACGGTCTGTTTACAAGTACGACGACATCATATACAACATACAGCGTTTTGAACGCTATCAGAAAGAGGTCATGCACCGTAGGGAATTCTTCCTTAAGGCCGACACAATGACCGAGCACAATCTCTATGATTTCCGTTAGTTCTGTATGACCGAGCATCTTCTTGTAAGTCAATATCCCTCTTTGTACAAGGGACCGGACGGACAACATCGCCCGAGCGAACCGCTGTCGGAAAACGGAGTGTTCGACATTCTCCACTGCATAAAAGGGCAATATCGTCAACGGAGCCATCGAGTACATCCCTCATAAGACCAAAGACGGAAATCCGAGGACGGTGCGTGTTCCATTCAACTACAAGGCAAAGGCTCGACTTGATGAAAGACCTCGGTGACTATTACTTAAAATACCGGGATGAAATATCCCATATTTCCGGGAATCTCAATCAGTCGGTCAAGAGAGCCACCGAACCCGCGGTTGCCGGTTTGCTGACACAATCCTATCTCTCGCAAGTACTGTTACCAACAATCAGCAATACCCAGCGCACCTTGTCAACTTTTTACGATGAGCTATTCAAAGTGACAAAGAAAGCAGTCAAACCAGGATTATGATTTAATTTTTACAAAAAAGAGCAACGTAGAAATATTTGTTCTACGCTGCTCCTTCACGTGTATGTCGTTTTATGTTAGTGTCCTATGT
>JAAVCH010000037.1 GCA_014802425.1 Bacteroides sp. | reverse complement strand
CC
This sequence comes from Bacteroides sp., assembly GCA_014802425.1. Lineage (GTDB taxonomy): Bacteria > Bacteroidota > Bacteroidia > Bacteroidales > Muribaculaceae > Lepagella. The sequence continues at coordinate 5,070 of JAAVCH010000037.1, read as the reverse complement.
AAGGGATAGTCCCCGACCAGTCAACCCCACACAGGCAAAGAGTAAACAACAAACAGTAAACATCCAAAACCGAGTCAACCAATTTCAGGAACGGACACAGAATGTTAACAACCATGTTAACCTATTCATATTATTAGGAAATCTCGAAAAATTTTCGTAACTTTGCAAACAAAAACGCGCTTGCGCAGACAAATAGACCATCAATGTAAGTAGAAACTTATATTCAACATATTTAAGGAACTTCCTTGTAGTCGTGAAAGGTTTGGTCGCCTGTCTGCCTACTTGGAAGTTCTTTGCATTTTTGTAATGACGGAAACTAAGTCAATAGAGAGCGATTTTTTCACTCAAGATGAGATCATTGTTGATTGGAGAGACCTTGAATTTTCCCATCCAGAACGGAAAATCCGCCTTGCTACCTCGTTCAGTGGCATAGGTGCTATTGAGCATGCATTCCAACGCTTAGGACTAAATTGTGAAATTGTTTTTGCCGGTGATATTGATGATAAATGCAAAAAATCATATTTTGCCAATTATCATATAAAAGAAGAACAGTGGCACTCTGATATACACGAATTAGATGCTACTCCCTACCTCGGCAAGGTTGATTTATTTGTTGGCGGAGCACCTTGTCAAGCATTTTCAATGGTCGGTAAGCGTAAGGGGTTTGAAGATACAAGAGGTACTTTATTCCGTGAGTTTGCCCGTGTTGTAAAAGAATGTCAGCCTAAAGTGTTTATCTTCGAAAATGTTAAGGGACTTCTCAACCATGATGGGGGTAATACTTGGGAGGTTATGAGACATACTTTTGAAGATTATTGCGGATACCATATTCATTTTCAGGTTCTCAATAGTAAGGATTATGGTATACCGCAACATCGTGAACGTATCTTTTGCATCGGATTTAAGGAAGAAACCAATTTTAGTTTCCCTTGCACAATCCCGTTGGAATATCGTATGTACGACTTTTTGGAGGACTATATTCAAACTAAATATTTCCTTCGTGAAAAGGGTATAAAATTTGTAACTTCCACAAAGAACCGTACAAAGTGCTATACACAAATAAATGGGGATGTTGCTCTTTGTCAGAAGCGCAACCAACAATTTAATTGGCATGGTGATTTTGTTTATCATCCTGCATTGGAAAATGAACCTTATGAGGAAGGGTGGGACGAGTTTATCTTCGACGTCCGAGACGTTGAAGAAAAATACTATCTGTCTGAGAAAGTAAAAAAATATGTCTTGACCCCCGGCACTAAAAATTTTCGAACTTCTACCGAAACCGATTTAGATGTCGCTCGTCCACTTCTTCAATCAATGCACAAAATGCACCGTGCCGGAGTTGATAATTATGTTACTCATAAAGGACGTATTCGTAAACTTACTCCACGCGAATGTTTGCGCCTTATGGGTTTCAAAGACTCATTTAATATCGTAGTATCAGACACCTCAATGTATCAGCAGGCTGGAAACAGTATTGTTGTTGACGTTCTTATTGCTTTACTTAAACAACTCGATATCACTAATTACGGAGAACCTGTATCATGAAAATTGACGGCGTAAATTTTAATTTCGTTGACACATTCGACATTCCCATATTTGTTCCAGATTGCTTCGTTATGGGTGCATCAAAATTAGGAACTGGACATGGCGAGGCAAAATTGTACGTTGGCTCCAAGGAAGTTATGTATCCATTCTTTGGAAACGAGGGGTTTGTCGCTCATTGCTTCTTGCTCAAATCAGATCTTATTTCATATATGAATGCACTGCACTCTGAATATTTGCATCCTTCACAAACTTATAGAGGTGCAGCTGAGATGCCTAAGTTATGGCATGAACGTATGAGGACTATTGAAGCATTGCCTGAAGTTATTGAATTTAAAGTCTACGCTCAAGACCAAATAAAAGGTCCACGAGGCTACGTCAATTCTACTGATTTCGGATATCAACTTATCCGTGAAATTTCCCTCCCGCTGGTTTCATATATTTCAGTAATGCAGCTTACTGACCCACAAGGCTCAACCATGTATTACTGGAAATTATTTGCTGACTTCGAAGCTATATCTGATAAAAAAGAAGCCCTTGTTTTTACCTATGGCAAGAAAGGTAAAAAAGCGGAAATTGTGACGCAACCAAAGGAGACTTCTCGCGACAAGGCAATTCGATACGCACGTCAGGGACAAGGAGAATATCGTGAGAAATTATTGGCTGAATGTCCTTTTTGCCCCATCACTATGATTAACGACGAGCGCCTTCTTATTGCAAGCCATATCAAACCTTGGGCCGTCGCTACGGATGCTGAAAAGTTAGATCCAAAAAATGGTTTTATGTTGTCGCCTCTTTACGATAAACTTTTTGACCGTGGTTTTATGACTTTTACCGAAGACCGTAAAATTATCCTTTCTAATTGGATTTCTCCGGCCAATAAAAAGCGTTTAGGCGTAGTTGATGGCCAGTTTGTGCAACTGCTCCCATTGGATGAAGCTCGTCAAGAATTTATGAAGTTTCACCGTTCATCAGTATTCAAAGGATAATGGACATGTATTTCCTAAATTTTTCTTTCCTGTTCACAAAAACGTTTGGGTCGGTGATGTTAAGAATCTAAAGGCCACTGTATCTTTTGTTTCGGATTAATTTCATCTTTCAGATGCCGACCATCTCAGTAACCTACGATATTATACCACTCTTCATAATTCCAACTCCATAACAATAGAACCGTAAATATGAGCACATCCATGACAATGGAAGATTGGGCAAAACGTATCGACATTATACTTGAAGCAACCGGCGATGCAGTTCTAACCGATGCCGGAAAAATCACTGCTGAATTTGCCAAAAGTTTTGCTGAGTCGGAGTTTGAGAAATACCGCATTGTCCAAGACCGACTATTCCAATCAGACTTCGACCGTTTTAATGATAACCTTCTTTCATTGGAGACGGAATAATCACTTACCATGACATACGAAGAAAAATATAGCGACCTTGTAGAGTTATCGCATAGCGATAACCCTGAAATAAAAGAGAAGGCAGATGCGTGGCTTATCAGCATTGGACTTCAGGGAGCAGCGGAACTGAAGGTTTCAGCATTTCTGCTTGATTTAGCAATCAGAAACGTAAAGGGCGAAATAACACGTGACGAAGTTAGTCAGTCATTAAACGCCCATTACGCCAATATGCCAAAGGACGAGACAAAGCGCAGTCACGGATTGGATGGCGATTATGAAATCTTACCTCCCGATTCTCCAAGAATAAAGAAGATCGAAGAATACAACCGCAAACTCCGTCCGGCTTTGTATGCTCAACTTGATAAAAAGAGCCTATAATTTGTATTTAAATTTATGGATACCCGTTCGATTTTGAGTAAGAAGATTTCATTTTGTTCTAATATAAGAACAAAAAATTATCGCTCTATCACATTGTTTGAGGCTCTAAATTCAATTCGTACTAACGTATATTACACTCAAATAAAAAATATTCAAAAATTCTTATCCACAGGGAATATTAAATCTTATCGTGCAAAAAAGAAACAATTGCCCGCTTTTATTTTTGCCGGAATAGCATACGGGGAGCGTCATAAGTTTGACATCAGCGGTTATACTCACTTGTTAATAGTTGATATTGACAAATTGGAGAATTCAGAATTAGCAAAATCTCTGTTAGTTTCAGATGAATATGTTCTGGCTGTATGGGCTTCACCATCAGGAAACGGTCTGAAAGCATTATTCTATATAGAATTTGAGGGAATTACAAGATCTGAAGAAATTTGGATTCTTCATGAATACTGCGCATTCCCACAAATTAGTAACTATCTCTCAGAAAAATATGATATTCAAATAGATCAGTCTGGATCGGATATTACCAGATTGTGTTTTGTGTCAGCTGATTCGAATATTTATTTAAAGAAAGAATTTGAACCATTTAAGGTTCAGGCAACTCTCAATAAAAAACAGGTATGGAAGATAAAGACACAATATTATTATGGCAGTAAAGAAATTCGAAAAAGAGTGGATGAGATGAAACGACTATCTAAACTTCTGAATTCAACAACGGAGGAAATTTGACCCTTTATCATCTCACTTACTCAGTATGATATATTGTACTTACATCCAATATATCACAGTCCCGCTTCGAGTTGCTCCGGTAAAGTATGATTTATTATACTTTTATTTGGTTGCGTCAGGATTTCTTGCTATATTTGCACAAAAGTTTATTATGTCATACTATGGAGCTGAAAGATATAATGAAGCAACGCCGGGAAACGCTATCCCTCACACAACAAGACCTCGCTGAAATGGCGCAGGTCGGAGTTGCCACAATCAAAGACATTGAGCGTGGTAAAGGAAATCCTGCGTTAAACACCGTAAAGAAGATCCTTGAAGTGCTTGGTATTGAGATTGATTACAAGTTACGACAGACTATATAATTCCCATTGACAGATGAGAAAGTTGGCAGTATATTACAATGATATAGAAGCGGGGATACTTACTGAAAAACATCCTGGAGCAGGATACACATTCCAATACAAGGAAGAATATCTTAATTCCACGATGCCTCCAATTTCAGTGACTTTGCTTAAGCAAAGCATCGCTTATACTTCTGAATACCTTTTCCCATTTTTTTCTAATATGGTTCCTGAAGGAGCCAATCGACGGGTTATATGCCGTTCGCTAAGGATTGATGAGAATGATTTTTTCGGGATTCTTGAAGCTATGGCCGACAAAGATTTCATCGGAGCGGTAAATATAAGGAGGATTAACAATGACTGAAATAAAAAACTGTCCGTCATTACTTTTAGATGGCTTTAATACATATAGCCCCAAAGCTACAAAAATGCTCTTTAACGGAGTAAAGGTAAATCTTATTCTCAATTTTGATATTGATGAATTTAGAAATGCCGGTGAGATTGCCGATGCGATGCACCGTATTTCGGTCTCCGGTGTGCAAGAAAAATTCCCTGCAATAATTAATTCGGGCGAAATCAGAATTGCGGGGGACGATGAACGCTCTACTCATATCCTGAAACCTGCACCTTGGGATAAAACGCTTCGTGATCGCAAACTTATTCCAGCCAAT
>JAAVCH010000036.1 GCA_014802425.1 Bacteroides sp. | reverse complement strand
GCCGTCCAGAATCCGTTCGTCATCACCACCTTCAAGGGTATCGATCCCGAGGAGTTCAGCGGTGTTCAGAGCGATCCCTATCCGCGTCCTATCACCACTTCTCTGGGTATAGTCGCAACCTTCTAATCTTTCCATCATTAAAGAATAGAAATCCAACATGAAAGTATTCAATAAAATATTTCTGGGCTTAGGGATTGCGGCCAGCGCCATGGGACTCTCCTCCTGCGTCGGCGACCTCGATCTCGAACCCCGCGATCCGAGCAACATCACTAATGTCGGCAATGACTTAGACGGGGTGTTCGCGGACCTCTACCTTCAGTTCGCCACCTATGGCGCTAACGGAAATTCCCCCGTGCAGGGCTTTGACGGCGGTATGGCAGCTTTCCAGCGCGCTATGTTCATCGCCGAGGAGATTCCGACCGACGAAGCTTCCTGGATCTGGGACCCCGCCGATTACGGCCTTCCCTACAACGGCGGTCTCTTCAACCCCAACCAGGGATGTCTCTACGGCTTCTACTCCCGCCTGATGATCAACATCACGCTCTGCAACCAGTTTATCCAGAGCGTCAACAACGGCGACTTCAACCTCGACGCAGAAGGCCAGAAGCGCGCCGAGCAGTACAAGCTCCAGGCCAAGGCACTCTGGGGTGCATGCTACTACTACATGCTGTCGTTCTACGACAAGGTGCCTTACGCCGATGAGTCGACTCCCGTAGGCGCTGAGCCCGCACAGCTCCCCCGCGCCGAGGTCTACAACCGCGTGGTAAGCACTCTTGAGGACGTAGTGGCCCAGTTCGGCGCCAACCAGGTGCCCTACTACGGCTTCGTAGGCCTCGACATGGCCGAGGCAGTGCTCGCCAAGATCTACCTCAACGCCGAAGTCTTCACCGGCACGGCCGACTGGCAGAACTGCTACAAGCACTCCAAAGCCATCATCGACCGCCTGGGCAAGGGCGGCTACTACGGCAACGGCCTCGCACGCAGCTACAACGCCCTCTTCGGCGCCAACAACGACAAGTACGTGCTCGGCAACGACGGCAGCGATGTCAACGAGATCATCTGGTCGATCGTAGGCAACGAAGTGTACCTGACCGGCTTCAGCGGCGCCAACTTCATGCAGGCCGCATGGCTCGGCACCAACGGCGTGGAGCAGACAATGGGCGTACCCACGCAGGTACAGGCCGACAACAACAAGGTCTTCGACAACTCCGACGGTACACAGTCATTCTATACTTATTACGCCGACGCCGACTCATATGCCGCAGCTATGGAGGCATACGAGAAGCTCGCCGAAGAGAACACGCTCTGGAAATCCTATATCTCCGAGACGATCAACGGCACCCACTACTCCTTCGACCCCGCAGCCGCAGGCTACGTCTCCCAGGAATGGTACAATGCCGGCAACGGCTGGAAGTGTATGGTGGCCCGCAAGTCATTCGTGCGCAAGTTTGAATGGAACGATCCCCAGATGACAGTCAGCGACGACCGCCGCGTAAGCCAGTGGCAGACCGCCAAGCACGGCTTCAGCGTGGAGAACATCTCCCTCGTGGGCGACGACTGGGGCAACAACGGCTACCTCTGCCCGAAGTACACAAACTGGGCCTACAATGACGACGGCACCATCGACAAGGCTGCCTCCCCGACCAACATCGCCAACGCCGCCGGCGACTACGCCGCAATCCGTCTCGCCGAAATCTACCTGACCGCAGCCGAGGCCATCCTCAACGGCGGCGGCGGCTCTCAGGCCGAAGCGCTCCAGTACGTGAACTGGATCCGCGAACGCGCCTACGGCGACGCCCCCGGCGACGCCAGCCACCACTGGATGTCGCTCTCGATGCAGGACCTCCGCAACGAACGCTGCCGCGAGCTCTATCAGGAGAACGTACGCCGCACCGACCTCATCCGCTGGAACCAGTGGTGCACAGGTTACACCTGGGATTGGAAAGGCGGAGTCCAGAGCGGCACGAACCTTCCCGCATACACGAAGCTCTATCCCATCCCGACACGTACGATGACGGCTTCAACCTTCCAGCAGACCACAGGTTATTAATCCCAACTTCAATCTGACAAGAAACATGAAAAAACTATCAATCATATGGGGTCTGGCCGCTCTTGTGCTCGGTCTCTCCTCCTGCAAGCAGGAGTCCGATCCGCAGTACCACGCCCCCACCTCCTTCACCATCAACGAGCCCGCGCTGAAGAACCAGGTGTTCCGCTGCGCTTCCGAGATGACCGACACGGAGACCTTCAACCTCTTCGCCACCCAGCCTGACTACGGCTACTCCGCCGTGGCACAGTATTCGGCCCTCGTTTCCCTCGACCCCGACGCTCCGGTCGAGGAATGGGAAGAACTCCCCAACGAAACTCCCACATCGGCCGCAATGTCGATCAAGACTTTCGAGCTCGGCGCGGCCATCAACCGCCTCCTTGACGTGGCCGACGAGGATGAGTTCAACGCCAACAACTACGGCAACACCGAGTTCAAGTGCTACTTCAAGGGTGTCTGCGAGCTCAACGGCGTCGAAGGTTCGCGCATCGTCAGCGACAACACCGTATCCTACGACAAGGTCATGATCACCTACGCCGTCAAGAGTCCGGGCTGGATTTACATCTGCGGCGACGTGCAGAACATCGAGACCAACGTAGCCAACGGCTTCACGGCTCCCAGCATGTCCAACTATCAGCTCTATAAGGACAACTTCGCTGTCTACGAGCCCGAGGACCGCATCGGCGAGAAGCTCTATGTCGGCGTGTTCAACATCGTGCCCAAGGATCCGAACGATGAGAAATTCAACGACGGCTCCTACAACGAAAGCAATCCCGACGCCTGCGGACAGTTCCGCTTCTTCACCGAACTCGGAGGCTGGAAGCCCGACTTCTCGCTCGGCTCGAACGAGGCCGACTTCTACTGCGAGAAGATCACCGACAAGTGGGCTGCCGGCTATACGGGCGACATCGTCGACCAGGGCCTCGGCAACTGGGGTATCTTCGTGGAAGAGCCCACTCCCTTCACCGTCGTGGTGGACATCAACGCCGATGGCTCCAAGATCTATGTGAAGGAGGGTGTGAACACCGTCACCTTCTCCGAACGCGAACCCGAATTCACTCCCGTAGAGGAATAATTCCCGAAGCAATCATACAGAGTCCCGGCGGCTCCCCGAAAGGCCGCCGGGACCATCCAACCAAAAAGTACAAATCTACTTTTACTGAAACATGAAAAAAATCAAATTCATCTCAGCAATAGCCCTGACCCTGGCTTTGGGAGCATGCGACAACTTCGACCTTCCCAATCCTCCGGCTCAGTCCTGGCCCGAACCCGACGGCTACTTCGAGAACAGCGGCATCGAGCTGACTCCCGTCACCGAGACCCTCAACCTCACCCAGGCCAACGAGGCCAACCGGTTCGTGACGGTAGCCACTATCTCCAAGCTCGTCGACTTCCCCGAGGGCTACACCCTTGAAATCGACATGGAGGTGGGCGACAGCGACCAGTTCAACAAGACCGCCACGATCAGCAGCGTAATCGACGGCGACAACGTGACCGTGAACCCCGACTTCCTCAACGGCGCCATCCAGCAGGCCATCACACGTGAACCCGGCACCCTCAACGTGCCCGCGCGGTTCGTGGCCTACGCCACACGCGAGAACACACGTCTCCGCCTCGGCGGCATCGACGCCACCTACTGTCAGGAACTCCTCTCCGTCACCACCCTTGACTTCGGCATGGTGATCGAGGACACCTACTACTTCGTGCCCTGCAACGTCTCCGGCGTGCCCCAGATGGCCCAGGCCCTCAAGATGGAGAACACAGCCGGCAACAACGTATCCCCCTACGACAACCCCGAATTCGCAGTGAAGCTTGAAGTGCCCGAAGACACCGACTACTACTGGGTGATTGCCCCCGCAAGCTCGATGACGGCCGGCACCGACGCAGTGGTCTACGGCTGCAGCGCCACTGAGGACGGCATGAGCGGCAAGCTCGACACAGCCTATCCCGCAGGCCTCATGCCCATCAACGGCGACGTACTCGTGACAGTCAACATGGAGACTTCCTCCTACAGCATCAGCTATGCGTTCGAGACCCTCTATCCCGTATCCGGCCTCACCACACAGCCCAAGAACGTCATGCAGCTCTACACCGACGACTACATGAACTACTACGGCGTGACAGCCCTCAACCAGAAGTGGACCCTCTATACCCAGGTCGACAAGAAGGGCGTGGTATTCCGTCTGGACGACACTCTCCAGCCCGAGACTTCCGAGAACGGCTACGAGGTGAACGGCTTCATCAGCTCCTCATCCGCAACCGAGCTTCCCGCCCCCGTATCAAAGAACTGCCTCTACTACGTGGACGTAAACCTCGTCAAGAAGACATTCGACGTCAAGGCCCTCGAAACACTGACAGTGATCGGAGCCGGCAACGGCTGGAACCTTGAGACAGCCACTCCGCTCAAGGCTTCCTCCAACTTCAAGACATGGGAAGCTACCGACGTTGAGATCGGCGCCGAGTTCAAGATCAACGCCAACGGCGCATGGGACTTCGACTTCGGCGGCGAACAGGTGACCGACATCAACGGCCAGCAGGTCTACAACCTCTCCTTCAAGGGAGGCAACATGCCCGCCGAGCCCGGCACCTACGACGTGAAGATCGACTTCTCCACAATGCCCTACGTGCTGACCCTCACCAAGAAGTAATCCACCAGCCCTATAACCGAAATGGACTCCGGCCGAAAGCCGGGGTCCATTTTTTTTCATAAAAATTTTGCCATATTTAAAAATTTGTCTAATTTCGCCTCCGATTCCAATGAGCCCGAAATTAGCGACTCCTTGACCGACTCGAAAAACTCAATTTTTGCGCTTAATACAACTAAATACTTTTCTTAACCAAAAAATCTGCTTCACAATGAAGAAATTTTACGCTTTTGCAGCTGCGGCCATGCTCGCAGTGTCTGCCAACGCTCAGGACGCACTCTACGCTGTAGGTGCAGGTGAAGGCCTCGGCTGGGATCCCAAGGCTCCCAAGGAATTCACATTCGTCCAGGGCGAGGGCTTCGTACTTGAAATCGCTGACCTCACCCAGCTCAAGATCTCCACTACTTTCGACGCCGAAGCTGAAGGCGACGGCTGGCCTGAATTCAACGCCGGCGTACTCGGCTGCAACTACGGCAGCGAGCAGGGTGTGGCCGTAACTCTTGAAGAGGGCTATGCCGACAACATCGCGGCCCCCTGGAAAGGCAACTACACCATCACTGTGAGCGCCGACCTCTCCACAATCACACTTTCCACCGACACTCCCAAGCCCGACGAGAACGCCCTTCCGGAAATCTACGTACGCGGCGACATGAACAGCTGGGGCACTGATGAGGCCTGGATGATGACAGCCATCACAAAGGAAATGTTCAAGTTCCAGACAGGCGCCGACCAGAAAATCGCAGCCGGCGACGGCTTCAAGATCGCTGACGCTGACTGGAACGCCTACAACATCGGCGGCAACGGCGAGGATATAGACCTTGACGCCGAATACGAGGTATTCAACGGCGGCAATCCCGCCAACATGGCCCTCGCATCTGACTTCGAAGGCACAATCTACCTCCGTCTCAACTACCAGGTCGACGAAGAGACCACAATGAGCCTCATCTACTTCTCCACTGACGGCACTGTTCCCGAGTGGTTCGAAGATGGTGGCTCAAACGTAGCCGAGATCGCAGCCGCTGCCGAAGGTGAGGCCCAGTACTTCACTCTTCAGGGTGTACGCGTAGCCAACCCCGAAAACGGCCTCTACATCGTCGTTAAGGGCGGCAAGTCCTACAAGACTATCCTCAAGTAATCCGACCCCGATCCAATCCCATACCGAGGGAGGCCCGCCGCCGGCGGACCTCCTTTTTTTCTTTTTTCATCCGAATGTTAAAAATCCACTGTTTTAGTGGATTTTTCCGAATTATCACTATCTTTGTAAAGGACCACATTCCACTGATGGAAATCATTTTTGACAAGGAGTACCTCGACTATACGATGCGTCAGACCGCAAGCGAACCATCCTTCGCAGCCAGACTCAAGAAAATCCGGCAGTACGTAGCCGCCCTGTAACTCTCCCGGCAAAGACACCCTGCAGGCGACCGCAGGGATGCGGCGAAGCGCCCGCCTTTCATTTACCGGGGTACATACGGCGGTTATCTCAAACATTTTGACTATTTTTGCGTAATAATAATATGGAAAAACTCAGTCAGAATGATAAGACCTCGTCGCAGGAGATTCTCGACGAGACCACAAACTCAGAATATAAGTACGGATTCACATCCGACAT
>JAAVCH010000035.1 GCA_014802425.1 Bacteroides sp. | reverse complement strand
TGCCGTTGTGGTCCACGATCACTATCCTGTCCTGTGCCAGATAGAGGAGCAGGTTCTTGTTGGATGACGACGTGAGGGGGATGAAATAGCCTGTCAGGGCCGTGGTGTTGGAGGGTACGTCGACGGCCAGTGTCTTCCACGGGCGCGCCGAGGCTGCGTCCTTCGAGGCCGTGCGGTCGGCCGCGGTCCAGTAGCGGAAGAGGAGACGCGGGTCGTCACCCTTATAGAGCATCGACCACATCGTCTGGTTGCGGTCGAACTGAGGCGCCATCATGGTGTAGGCGCGTGCCCACACGGAGGAAGTGGGTCCGTCGTTGACGTAGCCCGGCCTGTCGGCCAGCGGGTCATCGGGATTGGTGAAGTGGAGCACGTCGTCGGGGTCCTCCAGGTTGAGGCGCACGAGGCCGTTGTACGAAGTGCCCATGTAGACGTACTTCGGATCCGAGGGGTCCACCAGCAGGCCGAGCGGATTCTGTCCGAGGTTGGCCTGGGAGGGGAGCGTGTAGGGGGGGCCGGCGGGAGTCCATTCGCCGTTGCGGTAGACCGAAAGGAGCGAGGGCACGAGGAAGACGGTGTTGTTGAACACGCGGTCTGAGCCGAACGTATTGACCAGCATGCCGTAATCGGCGTTGTACGCCATGTTGCGGCTGAAATAGACGGCCGGTGCGTTGGGACGGATGTAGTCCCGTGTAAGCTGGGTGTTCCCCTCCTCGTCGGTCAGCTTGCGGGAGTAGAGTCCCTTACGGGGCACTACGCCGAAGAATTCCTTGTTGTCCCACGTGGCGGTGGTCTGGATATCGGCCTGGATGTCGGCTGTGGGGCGCTTGTAGAAGCTGTTGTAGTTCTTCTCGGGGAGCACGGTTATCACGGAGTTGAAGGCCGTGATGTTGTAGCCGTCGCGGGAGGGGAGCACACTGCGCACGTTGTTGAATTTCGACGCCCACACTTCGTTGAGTGCAAGTTCGTCGTCGACGTCGTATTTGCCGAACTGCGTGTCGGTGCTGTCCACGGCCCGTGCGGTAAGGATGCGCTTTGGAGCGAGCGTATAGATGGCGTCGGCGCCGGCGAAGGGAGTGGTGTCGACATTATAGTCGGTCAGAGAGAGGCGCGGCGAGGAGTAGGGCGCTGTATAGGAGTGGTCGTGGGTGGTGAGCACCACGAGGTCGCCCACACGTGTGGCCGCCGAGAGGGGAGTGGAGTAGTTGCGCGACTCCACCACGTGCCCTTTCTTGTCGTCGAGCACCACATAGCCGAAATCGGTGGCGAGCCATATCTGATTCCGGGAGGGCACAAACGTCACGCCGTTGATCTCTTTCGAGCCGGGCATGGAGGCGTTTTTCAGCGCCGATATATTGCGCACTTCGCCAGAGTCGTAAAGGAGGTCGATGTTCTGGTCGGCATATACGATGAGCAGGTATCCGCCGTCGGGATTGTAGTCGACCGAGCGCGCCAGAGTCGAGGCGAGCGCATGGCGGTCGGCGGCCGCCACCATCTCGTCCCCTTCCTTATCATAATAGAAGAGGCTCTGGTCGGGAGCCGACATGAACGCCACAGTCTCCGCCGGATAGAGGGTCTGGTTATAGCCGGTGAAATACACGCGTCCGGGCGTATCGATGACTTTAGTGACGGAATTGTCGAAAGTGGGGTGCAGGCGCCATTCGCCCTGGATGGCGGCCGAAGCCGCAGCCGGGGCGAGCAGTGCAAGGAGTGTGATGTATATGTGATTGAATTTCTGCATCATGATTGAAGTTTGTAGTAATGCGCCGGTACGCGTCCGCCTACGCTGAGACTATATCGAGTCCGGATATCCCGCCAGCTTGCGTGTGGCGCGTCCGCCTACGCTGAGACTATATCGAGTCCGGATATCCCGGCAGCTTGCGTGTGGCGCGTCCGCCTACGCTGAGACTATACCGAAGCCAGATACTCCAGCAGTTTGCGTGTGGCGCGTCCGCGGTGTGAAATGGCGTTTTTCTCGTCGGCGCTCATGGAGGCGAAACTGCGGCCGGTCTCATCGGCGATGAACACCGGGTCGTAGCCGAAGCCGGCTGTGCCGTCGCGCCGGGTGGCGATGGTGCCGAATACCTCGCCGGAAAACTGCTTGACCTCGTCACCGAGAATGAGGGTTATGACGGTACGGAACGCGGCGCGGCGGTCCGTCACTCCCTCCATCTCGGCCAGAAGCTTGGTCATATTGTCTTCGGGCGAGCACTCCGGCCCGGCATACCGTGCCGACATCACCCCCGGGGCTCCTCCCAGGGCCTCGACCTGCAGACCGGTATCATCGGCGAAACAGTCCATACCGTAACGGTCCTTGATCCAGCGTGCCTTGATGAGGGAATTTCCCTCAAGCGTATCGGCAGTTTCGGGTATATCGTCATGGCATCCTATCTCGGCCAGCGAGAGGATACGGAATCCATCCCCTGCAAGCCGGCGGATTTCCGCCAGCTTGTGAGGATTATTGCTTGCAAACACTATTTCCTTTGCCATATTCAGAATAATCGTTTTAACAATAACAGTCAGAAAACCGGAGTCCCCGCCCTCAGCGAATCCTTTCGCAATAAGGAAAGCCGCCGGTCCCTCAAGCTCAGTCCACAGAGTCCTCAAGCCCAGTCCACGGAGCCCTCAAGTCCTTTACCGGGGGTCGGCTTCAGCCGACCACGATATTGACAATCTTCCCCGGCACCACAATAACCTTCCTGACAGCCTTCCCCTCCAGCCACTTGGCTGCGGCCGGATCGGCGAGAGCGAGCCGCTCCACTTCCTCCTTGGGAGTCGAAGCATCGACCTCGATCACAAAGCGGGCCTTGCCGTTGAAGCTGACGGGATACTTCACCGTAGCGTCCTTGATGGCTTCCTCGTCCCATACGGGCCAGGGTGCGTCGACCACACTGGTGTCATGCCCCAGACGGTGCCAGAATTCCTCGGCGAGGTGCGGAGCGAAGGGGGCGATCAGCGTTGTGATTGTCTCCATGGCGTCGGCATTGGTCGACTTGAGGGCCGAAAGATCGTTGACGGCGATCATGAAGGCCGGAATGGAGGTATTGAAAGAGAAGTTCTCGATGTCCTGCGTCACCTTCTTGATCAGCTTGTGCACGATTTTCTTCTCCTCCTTGCTCATTTCGGCGCGGTTGGCCGTATCGGCCTTCGAGAAGAGTCCTACAAGCTTGCGGAGGAAGCGGTTGACGCCGTCGATGCCGTTGGTGTCCCAGGGCTTCGACTGCTCAAGCGGACCAAGGAACATCTCGTAAAGCCTCAGCGTATCGGCGCCGTAGCGCTCCACGATATCGTCGGGATTGACGACATTGAACATCGACTTCGACATCTTCTCCACGGCGTAACCGCAATGGTACTTGCCGTCGTCCTCAAGGATGAACTCGGCATCGGCGAAATCGGGACGCCATGCGCGGAAGCGGTCGGTGTCGAGCACATCGTTGCTCACCATGCTGATGTCCACTCGGATCGGAGCCACGTCATACTGGTCCTTGAGTCCGTGGCTTACGAAGGTATTGGTGTCCTTGATACGGTAGACGAAGCTGCTCCGTCCCTGGATCATGCCCTGGTTGACGAGCTTGCGGAAAGGCTCCGCCTTGACCACGAGGCCGAGGTCGTAGAGGAACTTATTCCAGAAGCGTGAATAGATGAGGTGGCCGGTGGCATGCTCGGCGCCGCCGACGTAGAGGTCCACGTCCTGCCAGTATTCATAGGCCTCGCGGCTCACGAGCTCCTTGTCGTTGCGCGGATCCATGTAGCGGAGGTAATAGGCCGATGAGCCGGCGAATCCCGGCATCGTGCAGAGTTCGATGGGGAAACCT
Source organism: Bacteroides sp. (assembly GCA_014802425.1). GTDB lineage: Bacteria > Bacteroidota > Bacteroidia > Bacteroidales > Muribaculaceae > Lepagella. The sequence goes on along the minus strand of JAAVCH010000035.1, from coordinate 12,446 downwards.
TCGGTGGTGGTCCATCCTTTCGCGCGTCCCAGGGGGGGCTGACCGTCGGCTGTCGGGAGATAGCTGTCCACCTCCGGAAGCAGCAGCGGAAGCTGCGCGGGGTCCATAAGGGTGGGTATGCCGTCCTTGTAATAGACGGGGAAAGGCTCGCCCCAGTAGCGCTGGCGCGAGAAGATGGCGTCGCGGAGACGATAGTTGACCTTCACCTTCCCGAGCCCTTTCTCCTCGATGAACTTCTTGGCGGCGGCCATTGCCTCCTTCACCTGCAGGCCGTTGAGGTTGAGTTCCGGACCCTCGGAATTCATCATCACTCCCTCCTTGGCATCGAAGCTCTCTTCGGATACGTCGGCACCCTCGATGAGGGGGATGACGGGAAGGTCGAAATGGCGGGCGAATGCATAGTCGCGGGAGTCATGGGCGGGCACGGCCATGATGGCTCCTGTGCCGTAGCCTGCGAGCACATAATCGCTGACATAGATGGGTATCTCCTTGCCTGTAAGGGGATTCACGGCATACGACCCGGTGAATACGCCCGACACACGCTTGTCAATCTGGCGTTCGCGTTCGGTCTTGTGCTTCACTTCCTCAAGGTAGGCGTCCACCGCCTCTTTCCGGTCGGGAGTGACGAGCTGGCGCACGTAGGCCGACTCTGGGGCGAGCACCATGAAGGTCACGCCGAAGATGGTGTCGGGGCGTGTGGTGAAAATCTCGAGCTGCACATCGGAATCCTTGACGCCGAACTTCATCTCGGCGCCTTCCGATCGGCCTATCCAGTTGCGCTGAGTCTCCTTGAGGGAGTCACTCCATTCGAGGGTCTCCAGGTCATTGAGCAGGCGCGGAGCATAGGCCGACACGCGGAGACACCATTGATTCATCAGCTTCTGCTCCACGGGATGGCCGCCGCGCACGCTGACTCCCTCCGACACCTCATCGTTGGCAAGCACCGTGCCAAGTGCCGGGCACCAGTTCACCATCGTCTCCCCCTGATAGGCTATGCGGTAGTTCATCAGCACTTCGGAGCGGCGCTTTTCATCGAAGCCCTTCCACTCGTCGGCGGTGAAGGAGAGCTCCTTTCCGCAGGCTGCGTGTACCCCCTCGGTACCGTTTGCCTCGAAGCGGGCCACGAGGTCGGCGACGGGGAGCGCCTTGTCGGCGTCGAGGTCGTAGTAGTGGTCAAACATCTGCATGAATGCCCATTGTGTCCACTTGTAGTACTCCGGATCGCAGGTGCGAATCTCGCGCGACCAGTCGAACGAAAAACCGATCTTATCCAACTGGCTGCGGTAGCGAGCGATATTGTCGGTAGTGGTCTTCTCGGGATGCTGGCCGGTCTGGATGGCGTACTGTTCGGCGGGAAGGCCGTAGGCATCGTATCCCATGGGATGGAGCACGTTGAAACCCTGCTGACGCTTGAAGCGGGAATATATGTCGGAAGCTATGTATCCGAGAGGGTGGCCCACATGGAGGCCGGCGCCGGAGGGATAGGGAAACATGTCGAGCACATAGAATTTCTTCTTGTCGGGACGTATCTCACACTTGTAGGTTTCATTCTCGCGCCAGTAGTTCTGCCAGCGGGTTTCGATGTCTTTATGATTGTATTCCATTTGGGATATATGAATTTCGATGATGCCGGTTCGATGATGCCGGAAGGTATATATATCGGCCGATGCCCCCATTCGCTTCCGCCGAAGTGCCGTCCGTTTCCGTCAGCCCCGGCTCAGCGCCCCTTTCCGGGTCAGTGCCGTTCTCAGAACGGAAAGCTCCGGAGGAGTGCCCCTTTTCGCCTCAGCTGCGGCTCAGCATCGTTTCCGGGTCAGTTCGGGTTCTTGATCGTTGTCCGCACGAAGTGAGGACGTGACCTGCCGATATATGCCACCTTAATATATTAACTGATAGAACCCACAGGTTCAATATGCAAAGTTAGCAAAAAAATGTGAAGCCACCATCATATTCCTCCCCGAGGAGGGGAAAACGCCCCCCTTTCCTCCCCTCAGCGACGGTACTGTTTCGTAAAAGTATGCCTCCCTCGCCCGTAGATTTCAAGAAGAATCCGCTCTCACGAAGGGATTAGATTGAAAAACAGGACTGACGAATGGCTTCGGATGAAAAAAAGCTCTGATGAATGGCTTCGGATGAAAAAAAAAGCAGATCTAAATAATATATTCCATTGAAAAAGTGTAATTTTGCAGGGAATGCCATATGGTAAATCCATACTTGAAAATTAATTGGATACAAGATGAGCCGTATATTTGGAATCTTATGCTGCGCGGCAGCGTTGATGCCGTCAGGAGCCTTCGCCGAGGGCCTGACGGGAGCTTGGTCGGGAAAACTGAATGTCACTCCTCAGAATGCGTTGAGGATAGTGTTTAATGTCGATGGGGAAAGCGTCACGATGGATTCGCCTGACCAGAACGCCTATGGAATACCGTGCGAGGTGGCTCACCTTTCCGCCGATTCGCTGAATGTGGGGGTCAAAAGGCTCGGCATGAACTATGCGGGCGCCCTGCGAGGCGATTCGCTCGTCGGAACGTTCCGTCAGGGTATGTACCGTTTCCCGCTCACACTGTCTCCCGGAGTGAAGAAAGCCGTCAGGCCTCAGACTCCGCAGCCTCCGTTCCCATACACTTCCGAAGATGTCACAGTCATCGCTGCCGATGCCGTGCTTGCCGGCACGCTCACGATGCCGGCCGGTGCGTCGGCCGACACTCCGGTAGCCCTGCTCGTGTCGGGAAGCGGACTCCAGAACCGCGATGAAGAGCTCTTCGAGCACCGTCCCTTTGCCGTACTGGCCGACTTTCTGGCACGCAACGGTATAGCCACTCTCCGCTACGATGACCGTGGATGCGGCGAATCGAAAGGTGACGCCCGGAACGCCACTACCGCCGACTTCGCCGCCGACGCCGAGGCTGCCGTGCGCTGGCTGCGCTCTTCGGGCCGCTTCTCAAAAGTGGGCCTCATCGGCCATAGCGAGGGTGGAATCATAGGCTATATGCTCGGCGCCAGACCGGAGACTCTCGATTTCATCATCTCGGTAGCCGGTCCGTCAGTGCCCGGCGAGACTATCCTTACATATCAGAACACTCTGGCCCTCATCGATTCCGGCAAAGACGAAGCTACAGCCGAACAGATGGCACGCACCATCGTGGCCAATCTCATGGAGCAGAAAAGTACAGGGCCGTGGATGGCCTACTTCCTGCGTCAGGACCCGGCCTCGGCGATGAAAGACATCCATATCCCTGCATTCATAATCTACGGAGAGAAGGACACGCAGGTACCCCCTTCCCTTAATCTCGGCCCCGCTCAGGCCGCCGCTCCGCAGGCTACCGTGAAAACCTATCCCGGCCTCAACCACCTGATGCAGCACGCCTCCACCGGACGCCTCTCCGAATATGTGGAAATAGAAGAGACAATCGCTCCGGAAGTACTCACCGATATCGCGGCCTTTATCCGCAGCCTGTGACATTTCTCCGATATATCAAGTACGGGCGCCGGATAACTACAATCATGCCCCCGGCAAAGGTGATTCCTCCCCTCCGTATAAAATAAATACAAAAAGACTCCCCGCCGGAAGCCTGAGAGGGCTGAGGCGGGGAGTCCTGTATTTAGATGTGCGTCATCTGCGTCCGGGTATGGGCGCCGCAGTACAGGTATTGTGACACAATACGGATATGTGACTGAAATATGGGTCAATCCTGCGGCATCATCTTCAGCTGCAGACGGTTGGCGTCATGCAGGAAGGAGGCTGCGAACTCTGCCAGCGAAGCCGGAGTCATGGATTCGAGCACGGAACTGTAGCCGCTCTCCATATCCTTGCCGTAACGGTCGCGCATATGGAGCAGCGAAATCCAGTATACGGGGTCCTCGATGGCGCGTGAATGCTGTTTGTCGAGGTAGAGGCGCACTTTAGCCACCTCCTCATCGGTGATGAAACCCGGTTCGGCCAGACGCTCCACTGTCTGCGCCACAATCTCCTGAGTCTCCGCCGCATGGGCCGGATCGACCTTGATGTAGACTGGCATTATCAGATTCGCGTCAGCCTCTCCGTCGACTCCTCCGGAGAGCCCGATATGGGTCTTGATGTTGTAGGTCCATCCCTTTTCCTCACGCAGATCCTCATGCAGCTTGCTTTTGAGCACCTGACCGAGGGCATTGCCGAAAATCACATTGCGCAGATTGTAGGGCGCGGGAGAGTTTACGAAATAGTAGGTGATGGCCTGCGGATTCTTCATCGGGTAGGCAAACGTATGTGAGGCGGTACCCTGGATGAAACCGTAGCCGGTATTGCGTTCCGTCTCCATGCGTCCGGCCGAGGGAAGGGTGGCTAGATAGCGGCAGGCGAGATCGCGCAGACCGGCCTCGTCGATATCGCCCGTGACATAGAAAGTGAAGTCGCCCATGTCGCCGAACCGGTCGCTGTAAAGCCCCGTCACATCGTCGATGCTCACCTTGGCCATGTCGCCTGCGCGCAGCTTATAGCCGAAGGGATGCTTGCGGTAGACGTAATTGTGGATTGAATCGCCCATTGCGAACGTTGCGTTCTCCTTCTGGTTGTGCAGATTGATTTCCTTCCGCTCCTTAAGCATCCGGAATGCCACTGTGTCGGGATTGAGGGAGGTGGATTTCAGATATATGAGTTTCATCGCTGTCTCCAGCTCAGAAGCCGGGGCCACAGCCTCGACCGTCTCCTCCGTCTTCTCCACGGCGAGCGATCCCTTCACGCCCTTCTTAGCCAGCACCCTCTTCAGGTCGGAAGCCGACAGCGCTCCGGTGCGCGAGAGCGCCAGCGCGTCGTTGGCGATTTCGTAAAGCACACCTCCCTCGGGGTTGAAACGGGCCGCGAATCCGCCGGGCGAATAGCCCTTGACGCGGATCAGATCGTCGTCGGTGGCCATCTTCTTCCAGTTGACCTTCACCCCGTTGGAGAGGGTCCAGACCGTGTTGCCCAGCACCGGATCGACAGACTCCGCCACTATAGTGCCCGGGGCCGGGAGTGCCGCCACCTCAAGCTCCGGAAGCTCCGGGAGCACGAATGCCTCCATTCCGGCCGGATCGGCCGTCAGGAAAGCCCGGGTCAGCGCAGGGGCGTCAGCCACCGCCTCGCCCTCCGTCTCGGGCGCATAGGCTATGATCACGCTCCCTTGTCCTGAGGCGGGGAGAAGCTCGGCCATATATTCGGCTATGTCCTGACGGCTGATGTTCTTGAGCAGCACGTCGAGCAGCTGGAATCTCACTTCTTCCGAAGGAACCGGACCTCCGGCGAGCCATTGGCCGGCGATGTCCTTGGCTATGTCGGTATTGCTCCGGGCATGGCGTCCTACGAATTTCTTGTCGAGCTCGGTCTTGAGTTCCTGACGCGCATTCTCCAGTTCGTCATCGCTGAAGCCGTCGCGCAGCGCCCGCTTGAGCTCTTTGGAAATCACCTCGGTGGCGGCCGTGAGATTCTCCGGCTTGCAGTCGGTGCGGATCAGCAGCGCGTCTTCGTTTCTCGACATCAGGAATCCCTTCACTCCGATGCCGGTGTGGCTCAGGGGTGAGTCGGGCACGCTTTCCGCCTCATCGAACCGCGCTACCAGCATCCGCGAGATAAGTTCGCTCTTAAGATAGGCCTTCAGCGCGTTGACTGTCTGCCTGTCGGCCTCGGGGAGCACCGGCAGGCGGAGCTGTACCTGAAGCATTCCGGCTCCCTGCTCGGGATCGGTCTGCACCGTGACCACCGGTGCTTCCGGACGCTGCAGCGCGCCGAAGGCAGAAGTGCGACGCTGTGGGAAAGCGCCGGTCTGCTCTTCCCAGAGCGAACGAATCACCTTTTCCACCCGGGCGGGGTCGATGTCGCCCACCACGACCACTGCCTGATTGGCGGGCTGGTACCAGGTGCGGTAGAAATCCTCAAGATCGCTGTAGGGGAATCCTTCGATCACCTCCTGTGTACCGATGGGAAGCCAGCGTGTGGCGCCCGACTGCCTCCAGATATCGGGAAATGCCTTTTCAAGCATACGGTATGAAGCGGCTCCGCGCTTCTGGCGCATCTCGCCCAGCACGACCCCTCTCTCGGCATCGATTTCCTCTGGACTGAGGGTTATGTCGCCGCTCCAGTCGCGGAGGATGAGCAGGCAGGAATCGACGGTGGTCTGGCGGCTTACGGGCACCCGGGAAATGGTGTACATTGTCTCTTCCGTGGAGGTATAGGCGTTGAGGTCGGCGCCGAACTTCACTCCGAGCCCCTCAAGATACTCGATGAGCGCGTGGCCGGGATAATGGCGCGTGCCGTTGAAGGCCATGTGCTCCAGGAAATGGGCCAGCCCTTTCTGGCTGTCGGTCTCCAGTGCCGAGCCGGCGCGGTCGACGAGAAAGAAGTCGGCATGCCCCTTCTCCGAGCTGTTGGGCTTGATGTAGTAGGTAAGGCCGTCGGGGAGGCGTCCGTGGCGGATTGCGGTGTCCGTCGGAATGGGATTTAGTCCGAATGCCTGTGCGGCGCCGGCTCCGAGGATAAGGCTTATAAATAACTTACGGTTCATTTATGTGTTGGATATTGGTTATTGATTTCAGGCTTTTCATGTCCGGGCTCCCCGGTGTCAGAAAGCCGCGAAGACTCCCGCTTCGGCGCATAACGCCTTGCCCGACACCGGAGCGCCACTGTCGAAGTCGGCCAGACGGGGACGGTCGACGCCGACGCCGCCGGTGAGGCCGACCGTAAACCGGCTTCCGGCCCTTTTCCCCACAGCCAGTCGGAGTCCACCCGAGAGATGCCTGTCGGCTATTCCCCACGGCATGACGCTGACCGTCCAGCCATGAGCGAAAGCGCCGTCATACCGCAGCGTCACGTGCAGAGATGTCTCCGAAGTCTTTTCCTCGATTCTGGGATAGGCGTACACTTCGGTGCGCCGGGCATGGATGCAGCCCACTTGCGCCCCTACGCTCTGGCCCCGGCGCACGGCCCACTCCACTGTGCCCCCGGCCCTGACGGCAAGGCGGTTGTCGGCATACATCTCCAGGGCATCTATCAGAGGATAGCTTGAGAGGGTGGCATCGCCGAAGATGTTCTCGATACCGTGGCGGCGTACCGCCGTAATGCCCGCCTCGGCAATCCATCGCAACGGCCCGGTGCCGGATATATATCCTGCCTTTGCGTCCAGGCGGTTCTCCCACACTCGTGCCAAGGGGAGCGAGTTGAGGTCGGCAAGCAGTTTGGTGAGGTTGAATCTCGTCATGACGGCCTCCACCGAGAATCCGGTCTCGCCCAACGGTATGAGCTCGGCCGTGACTGCGAAGGTGTTTCCCCGGAAATTGGATTTCAGTCCCATGCCGGTAAAGCGGTTATAGGCTGTGCCGAGTCCCGTCATCTGATAGGTTTTCTCCCCTCCGGTGTCATCCTTGAACATAAGCTCCGACGTCTGGGTATATCTCCTGTACATCGCCGACAGGGCCACTCCGTAGTGCCCCGCAGTGAGTCCGATGCCGGCGTTTGCCGTCAGGCGTCCGGTGATGTTCCTCGGACGGGGATCCGTCATCCTGTAGGAAAGTCCGGCCTCGTATCCGCCTTCGACGCCCCAGAATATCCTTCCTCTATGGTCGGCGTATCCTCCTTCGAACAGATAGCGTTCCGCCGTCATCCCCCCTCCGGTGGAGTCGGCCGTCAGATAGGGATAGACCGTCAGCGGGTCGGCGTTCTCGTTAAGCGTCACTCCGTCGGTGCGGCCGATGCTGTAGAGGGCCCGGCCGGTCAGCGTATGGGAGGAATGCAGCGTGTAGGTTGAGGCTTCGAAACCGATGCGGCGCGGATCGGTGCCGAGTTGGACGGCATAGTCGCCGTCACCCTCCTGCAGCGTGCCGTCCGCCCGGAGCTCGGTCAGGTCAGTGCGGTAGCGGAAACAGGCCGAGGCCGGCCCGGCGAAGAATGCCGCACGCCGGCTCTGCCACAGCATCGAGTGGGCCATGACGCCGAACGCCGCGTCAGAGCCGGTACTGTCGTCGCGCTCCGACGCCACGGCCGGAAAACCTGCCGTGAGCGATGCGGCCAGTGTCAGTGCGGCAAGGTATGTGGTGTTTTTTCTTGTCATTGCTCTGTCACGGGTATGATTCCGTCATATGTCTTCCGGTGGCATGGAGTGCCTGTCCGGTCGATCGCGCTCTGCTGGAGCTCGATTTCCGACGGCACTGCGTCGGCATTGAAGTCGGCGCTTGAATTGTTGGTGTCCTTGAACACCGGATGGCCGTCGGCGCTGAAGTGGGAGAGCTTGCGGCGCACGCTCTTGAAATAGCGGGTCTTGTCGTGGTCGATGCTGCCGCAGTGGGTCCATCCAGAGTCAAGCTCGGGAGCGCAGAGGGTCCAGGCGAAACCTGATTCGATCGAGCAGTTCACCATGTCTACGATCCAGTCGTTGGGCATCCTATAGGCCGAGGCCGACATCGGGAAGGTACCGGCGGCTGTCTCCATCAGGTAGTCGTAGGTGTAGAGGTAGTCGGCCAGGTATTCCTCCCTGCCTATCGGGATGCGCGCTATTCCGTACCCTTTGAATCCACGGTTGTGGAGCACCCAGTAGGAAAGCGTGTAACAGTACCACTTGTCAAGATTGGGCACGGCGGAATCGATGTCGAGGCTCGATGGTGTTGACGACACGTCGTACCATTCGAAATCGGCATGGGAAAGATTCAGTGAGTTGGGATTCGACACCCTGTGGTCGATTCCCGTGTCGGCAAGCAGCAGGTATTCTCCCGGCTGCACGGGATGCTCCTTGCCGGAGCCCGGAATGGTGTAGAGGGCCTGTACGGTGACTGCCTCAGCCATGATGTCGGGTGTGTAGTCGCGCTTTTCGGTCGTGGTGAATTTGGTCTCGAAGAGGGTGAGGCCGTCGGCATACACCACGTGGTCCGTATTGTTGTAGAGCTTTATGTAGTCGTCGCCGGTGTAAGGGTTGCCCGAGGAGTGCAGCGTGCCGGTGAAGAATATCTCGGCGATGATGAGGTCGTCGGTCAGGAGCGCCCTGAAGAGCGGGATTGAGAGCGCTTCCGGCGTGCGCCCCACCGTTACGCTCCTCTGAGCTCCGCTGAGCTTCACCTCTGTGCCGCCGGCATCGGAGAGGGTGACGGAAAGGTCGATGTCGTAGAGTCCCGGGAGAACTTTCACTTCATCCAGGGTGGCGAACGAGGAGAGTTCCCCCGACGATATGTTGCGGCAGGTGAGCTCCACGCTCTCTATGACGCTGTCTGCGGTGTCCATGTCGTCGGGCCATACGAGCCCCAGGGTCAGCGGGGTGAGGGTGAGCTCTCCGGACTCGACCGAATCCTCACAGGAGGTCAGCAGCACCGGCATGCCGAGTGCCGCCACGATGCTTGCGAGCAGGGGCAGTAGGGTGCGGGAGAGGCTTTTCATCAGTTTATCGGGATATGTAGGTTTCATTGTGCGGGAAGTATGTGTCGTTTAGGATTCCGGATTAATGGGGGAGGATCAGAAAATCAGGTTGGCTTCGAGGCCGAAGTAGGCCGAGGCCGATCGGCGTATAAGCACTCCGTTGCTGCGGTAGTCGGGCAGGTAGTCGATTATGCGGTTTACGAATGCCGAGATACGCAGCCAGGTGCCGATTTTCTTCGTGGCCTTGAAATTGAGGTAGACCGCCGGAGGCACCGTCTGCTGCCTGTACAGCTCCGGATTGACGGGGCGGATAAGGAATTTCTTCAGCAGGTCGTCGGCATCCTCCGGCAGATACGGGTGGAGTTCGCCGTCGGCGGCGGATAGATAGGCCTCGGGAGTGCCGGTCTCCGGCATCCTGCGTGTCTTCACCCACCACATGCACTGCACCGTGGTGGAGAATATCAGTCCCCAGCGGGGTATCTGGGTGTCAAACATGAAATTGGTGTTGAACTGGTCGTTGATGCGTCCGTCATTTGTGTCATACAGGCCGATGTAGAGGTCAGACACCGCCTGGTCGCCCACTTTGTCGGTCACCGTCAGATAAAGCTTCTGAGAGTTGGAGTAGCGGGTATGGAACCATGCGCCGCTGACGGTGAGCGAAGTGCGCAGGGGCTGAAAGCGCGGTGTGGTCAGCTGAAACTCCACCCCCTGCTTGTCGATGCGCGTGCCGTTGTCGGGAGTGCGGAAGCCGTCGAGCAGGGTCACCGGAGTGTAGGGGAGTGCGTCGAGTGCGGGGGGTGCGGTAAGTGTGCCCGGCACGATTGACGCAGGGTCATAGGCCAGGTAGGAGTAGGGACGGTAGACCGACGTATAGCGGAATCCCGATTTAAGCGACTCGCTGAACCACGTCACCGATGCGTTGAAGCCGCCGTAGCGGGCTCCGAGGCGCACCTCGAACTTATGGTTCCTCGCGGCCTTGAGCCTGTAGTTGGTAGGGTCGTCGATGTAGGTCATCAGGCTGATGAGGCTGTACTTTGTCGGTGCGGTGGGGTCGTAGTAGTTGAGCTGCACGAAATCGTTGTAGTGTGCCTGAGGGAAGAGATAGTCGGCTGTGGGCATCCTGGTGGTGAGTCCATAGCCTAAGCCTAAGCTGAGCGTCAGAGGTCGCCCTCCGGCCATTAGGGCCGGGAAGGTCTCCGAGAAGTTGAGTCGCGGGTCGAGATACACCTTCCCCGAGAGAAGGTATTTCCTGTCCAGCCCGAGCAGCGACGACGATCGCACGCCTACCTGAAGCTCCGATACGAAGTCCGACAGGGAGAGCGTGAGATGGTCCTCCACGAAGAACGAGAGGAGCTGAAGCGCCGGCACATCCGAGAACTTCCGCGGCCGTGTGGTCCACGACGCCGACAGCGGGCGGTCGAGGTCATAGACCTGCCCTTCGCCGAAATTCTTTGATAGCTCCCATTCGGCTCCCGCCTTATGGCGGTGCAGTACGGCTCCGGTCATGAAACTTCCCGACTCCTTGAGCTTGATGCCGGATGTGAAGGGACGTCCGTCGCAGCTGTAGTCGGCTATGTATTCGTCCAGCAGATACTTCCCTTCGCTGACTCCCGGGGCGAATGTGGTGGGAGCCACCGAGGCGCGGAGCGGTGCCACCTGCACGCGCCGCCTGAGCATCTCCCTGACGTAGGAGGCCGAAAGGTTCAGGTCGACGGCTTCGAGCCAATTCACGTTGTAGGGCACATACACCAGATTGGATGTCAGCGCCACACGTGTGTAGGAGCTGCTGTACTCGTCCGTTTTGCGGAGCGAGAGGTCGTAGTCGTCCTTGGAGTCATCGAATGATCCGGTATAGTCGGCGCCGGTCGTCCAGTCCAGACGATGGACTCCGTTGTCGAATCCGAGGTTCGCGCGCACGGAGGCGTTGATGCGGCGGTAGGTCTCGCGGCTGTCACGCGGGTCGCTTTTGGAATCAAGGTAGCCGGCGTCGAAATTCAGCGTATTCCCTGAGTCGCCCAACCCGAATCCCTTCCCTACACTGACGAGCTTGCTGAATTCGTCCACCTTGAGGCGTGCCGTAAAGGGGGTCTTCTTCTTGGTGCGCTTGATGTTGACCACTCCCGATGTGAGGTTGCCGTACTCCGACGAAGGTATGCCCCTGATGATTTCCACACTCTCTATATTGTCGGTCGAGATGTTGCGCATGTCCACTCCACGGTTTAGGGTGGAGCGTCGGGCTTCGGCGGATCCCGAGGATGCACCCGGCACTGAGTTCAAGCTGGCGTCCGTGTTCATGTTGGCACCGTCGACGATGAAGGCTGTCCCGAGGGAGGTGATGGCGTAATCGTCGGCCATGGAGGTGGGGTCGCCTGTGGCGGAGATGGCTCCGGTCTCGCGCAGAGTGATGGTATTGGCCTGGTTCATCTGCGGGTCCTTGCTTATCTGGCCGGGGAGGAGTTCCAGAAGGTCACTGAAGCTTGTGGGCTGCAGATGGTCCATAGCGTCCCTCCTTATGAGCGACGACGATGAGAGGCTCCCTCCTTCGGTGGCGGTGATCACCACATCCTTCAGAGTCGTCCCTTCCGGTTCGGCGTCTGTCTCAAGTGTTCCGGAACCGGTGTAGACGTTGAGTGAATCCTGTGGCAGGACCCGACCGTAGTCCGTGGCTTGTCGGGCGACATTGATTGTATCGGGCTTTTCGGCCGATGCACCCGGGCATGCGGTAAGGGCGAGGATAAGTATTATGATTGCGGTCAGTTCACGTAGGTATATGTTCATTATGGCCTCATCGGTTTTTGGGAATGCAAAATTAATGCACGGCATTAATTTCCGCCATACCCTGAATCTGGTAAATTTCCTCGTTCGGAAGAGGTGTCTCCATACTCCATAGATGAATAATACCTTATTTAAGGTATTTCGTGAAACTCGCCCGACATCTAATTTTGCACTCGGAAAAATATCCCGCTGTACCGCCATGGCCGGTCATACCATGCTTAACCATATAAACCGTATAGAAATATGAAGAAACTCTTCGCTACTTCACTCATGTGCGCCGCCGCGCTTTCAATGGCGGCCGCCTCTGCCCCTCAGTTCAAAT
>JAAVCH010000034.1 GCA_014802425.1 Bacteroides sp. | reverse complement strand
GAAGAGTAAAAGAAAAGCCTCTGAAATCCATGGATTTCAGAGGCTTTTCTTTTACTCTTCCCGCTTCCCTCACCCGCTTTTCCCTCGCCACCATCCCCCTCCCGCTTCCAGCCCGCTTCCCTGCGCCATACGGCGCCACCTGAATACAACCGCCCATAGAAGCACCCCATATCAGCTCCCATCTAATTTCTACATTTTTAAAAGCCCTTCATCTTTAAAAGCCCCTCATCCAGATTTCCCCCCATAGAAAGAAGGTAATCCCTTGATTGCTCCTTTCTTTAGCATTAATTTACTAACTTTGCAACATGGCTAAGCCATACCCGGCAATAAAACGCACGCCCAATAGCTCTCCACCCTGCCGGCGTCCACAAGACTTGCAATCAGGAGGGAGAATCAAGCGGATAGCCACGAATCGGCCAAATCCCGCTTATGGATGACAACGGGGCGCCCACGGCGGGTACGGGATTTAGCCCTCAATATCATGATTCATTTTAAATAAGATGCTTCTCTCATATGAACCGAATATCAATCCGAAAATATCCGTCGGAGTGCGGAGTGCTGGTTTTGGGCGCCTTCCGGGGAAGGCTTTGTCTTTGCGACTGGAAGGCTTCGGAACGGTATCGGAGGGAGGCGGAGAGGCTCGCACGGGCTTTAGACGCGGAAATCGTAGAAACGGAAGCAACCGAAGAGGGGTGTGCCGGAGCTGAGGCGGAAATACTGGAGCAGGCGGCACAGGAGCTTGACCGGTATTTCGCAGGGAAATGTGTGCGGTTTGAGACGCCTTTGCTTCTGACGGGCACGGATTTTCAGATTCAGGTCAGGGAGGCGTTGAGGGAAATCGGGTATGGAAAGACGGCATCGTATGCGGAAATCGCAAAGCGCGCAGGGCATCCCGCGGCTGTCCGGGCCGTGGCCAATGCCATCGCCGGGAATCCTATTTCCATTTTTCTGCCATGCCATAGGGTGGTAGGGAGCGACGGAAGCATCACGGGGTATCGTGGGGGTATCGAAGCCAAGTTTTTTCTGCTTAACCTTGAGTCGCAGTCTACGGATTAGATTTAACAATATTCTTTAAGTTTATTTCATAATCCGGCTTTCATTCAGTATTGTTATACTCATGAACGCCGCAGGATGGCAGGATGTCAGCGACAGCATCTCAGGCGCCGAGGTCCGCAAGGTACCTGCGGAAGCTGACAGCAGGCCCGCAAGGTACTGCCCGGAGACTGACAGTATGCCGGATGGCGGAGTTCAAGGATTTATTAAACTTAGATAATATGGAAAAGCAGAAAAGACATTACTACGTCAATATGGTCGAGGCCAATGACGAGGGTAAAATCGCTGAGGTCCTCAATTTCAATTTCGGCGGTCATCATGACCTTGCCGCAATGGTGGAGAATGCAAAGCAACTTGGGTTTGCCAAGGACAAACACACCAAGGAGTTTGTCCTTGCAATGCGTTTCATGCATCATGTGATCAAGAAAAACGCCGACAATCCCCTGTTCGCTGAGTTCGCATCTCAGTTTGAGGCTTTCAAGCAGCAGGTAAAGTCAAAAGTCGGCTGCGGCTGCCAGTGCAAGTAAGCCGGAGCACGGCTTTCGAGGTCTAAGTACGGCACGTATTCCGATACCTCTTCAGTGCCGGATGAACGGCCCTGAATCTCACCGGGGCTAAAGACCGAAACCTCTATCCGATATAGAAAAGCTCTATTCCAAGGGTATATGCTCTGCCTTAAGGCAGCATATACCCTTTTTTCTTTTCCATATCGGCCGGCAGAGGAGGCAGAAAAACGGAATGCCCCCGCAAGGCGGGGGATATGCTTTTCTCTTTTTCATCCCGGCCGAAGGGGAGGATAGGAAATTTTTCGCGTGCGTATGTCACATTACGGAGGAGGAGTGTGTCTATAATACGAACATCAACCTAAACACATACACACATGGAACTTCAACACATCCTCGTACCCATCTTCCTCTGCTGCATCCTGCCCGTGGCAATCGTTCTCATTGTAGTCCTCGGAAAGACGCGCACCTACAGGCTTCAGACCGAAATCATCCTCAAGGCCATCGAATCTAACCGCGAACTGGACATCAACAGGCTCGCCGAGTCGCTCGGACGTCCTCCGAAGACTCCGCGCCAGATTCTTCTGGGACGCCTGCAGAAGGGGTGCCTGTTTTCCCTGCTCGGGGTGCTCTTAATCGTATGCGGCCTCTGCTCGCTGGGTGAGTATGATTTCGGCGACGACAGTGTGCTTTTTCCGATGATGGGGGGCAGTGTATGCCTTGCGATAGGAGTAAGCCGGCTGGCTACCTATTTCGTAAGCCGCAAGGACACCGACGCTCAGTATATGCCGACCCCGAAGCAATAAGCCCGCACGTGAACGACAATGGACCTGAAGGAGTTTATATTATTTGTGGAGAGGCGTCAGGAGGCCCTGCGGCGTTTCCTGACGGCCCTCTGCTGCGGAGACACCGCCACGGCCGACGACATCGCCCAGGAAGCCCTGCTGAAGGCATGGTTGGCGGTCGATGACCTGCATGACGCAGGGCGCGCCGACGCATGGCTACGCCGCATAGCCTACAATACCTTCCTCAACCACCGCCGCAGCCAGCGTCCCACCGCTTCCTATGACGAGGCCGACGCAATGACATCCTCCGACCGGGCCGATGACGCCTTCAGATACCAGTCGCTTCACCGGGCCCTCCGGGCGCTGTCGGCCGCCGAACGCACATCGATTGCGCTTTACTACATGGAGGATTTTTCAGTCAGGGAGATCGCGGAAATCGAGAATACTTCGGAGTCGGCCGTAAGGCAGCATCTCTCACGAGGCCGACGCCACCTGAAAGAACTTATAAGCTAACGTATGACTCATAATCCGGGTGACATTCCCGGTCAATCAACAGACTATGGGACACGATGACGACACCGCCCTGAAAGCGCTTTTCAGCGCCTATGACCCGATTCTTCCGGACTCGGGCGAATTCATGCGCCGGCTCGCCGAGAAGGGAGCGGCCCTCGAAGAGATACGGGAATACCATCTCCGACTCCGGCGCACCGCCCGCCGGGCCCTTATCATGGCCGCCGGGGCCGGTTTTCTCACGGGCGTCGTAATGACGCTGCTGTTTCCGTGGATTCTGCGGCTTTGCGCGGCCGCAGGAGCAATACTGAAAGATATGACGGCCACTGTCCCCGACCCGTCCATCATCATGGTGACGGCATGGTGCGTCATAGCCGGGACGGTCATACTCGTGTCCCTCACCACCTATAACCAGCTCTTCCGGCCCGTCGCAGACCATCTGTACGGACTCACCGGGAAGCATTGATTACGGCAGAAAAACCGGGCCGGCTGTCAGCTCTTTACTGACGGCCGGCCCGTTTATGCACCCTTCGTGAAGGGCACGGTGGTCAGCGGAGGCGGGAGAGAAGGTGCAGCAGGGTCTCGCCGGTGCCGATTGTGTAGCCCTGAGCGGCATACACCACACGGTTGAACGTGTCGGCCACGATGAGCAGCGGAAGCTGCGAGGGATCGAGGCGGAGTTCGTCGCGAAGGGCGCCGGTGATGGCTCCGGTGGTGTCCACACCCCAGCTTACATTGGAGGGGAGGGCGGTATAGGCGGAGCGGTCGAAGCGGGCCGCGGCTTCCTCGTCGGGGAAGACCACGAGTATTGCCCGGCCGTCGGCCTCAAGGGCTTCGCGGACTTCAATAAGGTCGTTGAGCACATGGGCGGTGGGTTCATGGCTCGGAGCGGCCACTATCAGGGTATAGTAGCCACGCCCCGTGGTGGAGAGTATGTTGCGGAGCTCCTTCTCGTCAAGCGGACGATAGAGCGACTCGCTGTCGAAACTGCCGATGACCTGTATCTCCGACTCATTGCAGGGGATCGTGAGGGTTATTTCAGGGCTGGCCGCCGAGAGGTCGAGCACCTCGGTGCGGGCCAGCACGCTTCCGTCGGCCAGACGCTGGCCGGAGGTGAGGAGATAGCGCCCGGACTCAAGCACGAACTCTCCGCCGTTGATGCCTTCGGGTGTGATGAAGTCATCCAGTTCCATGAGCTGAGGCACGCCTCCGTCGAGGCGGGAAAGCGAGAAATGGCGGTAATACTTGGGTTCGTGTACGAGGCCGTTGTCCTCGTATCTTATCTTCAGTACGAAACTGTCGGCCGAGTCGGCGTCATCCGCCGCGCCGCCCGGAATGACGATATTGCTCCAGCCCCCTTCCGGAGAGAGCCATTGCGGAGCGCCGTCCACGGGATTGACCCGGGCGGGCACCCCTGCGGTGCGCAGCAATGCGGCCGCAAGGATGGGAAGGGAGGCGTTGTCGGCCTTGCCGAGCCTCCAGGCGGAGTCGGGACGGAATGTGGTGCCGCGCGCGCCGCGTCCGTCGACACGCGAGATGCGGGCGCCCACCATAGCGCCCACGCCGTCGGGAGCGGAGCGGAGGGCCGCCTTCTCCTCAGGCGAGAGCATGGCTCCCAGAGCGCTGCGCCAGGCCACAAGCGGCTCCGAGGACAGACGCGGATTGAGCACGTATTTCGTCCATACCTCGGGAGAGAGCGAATCATCCGCCGGCGTATTGCGGAGATGGTCGAGGAGCACCACTGAGTCCGCGTCGCGGAGGTCTTTCTCGCTCACCGACTCCAGCATCCCCATCATCGGCTCGGCCTCATCGAGAGTGATTGCGGAGAGCATCGACGCGAGCGCCCGGTGATTGCCACGCGAGAGCACCATCAGGCGGCCGAGGCGGTCAGGGTCGATTCCGAGGCGTGCGGCCAGCACGTCATACTGCCTGGGGGAGGCGAACGTGGCTACGTAGGCGGCGCGCACTGAATCCTCGCGGGCAAGACGGGCGTCATTGAGCGCCACCGCCTCGGGCGCGGGAGAGGGGAGGGTGGCCGACTGCGGAGGGGGCGTGATGGTCCATTCGTAACGCCGGGGAAGCGAGGCAGGGGTGTGGAGCACCACGTCGGCCGGCTCCCCGGCCTTCAGGTGAGCCATTCCGAAGCGGACGCCGTCGGTGGCGCTGACCACGAGATCGCCGAGTCCGGCGTCGAGGGAGGCATGTCCCGAGACATCCGACGTGCGTGTGGAGAGGGGATAATATTCAGCGTAGTTGTAGAGGCGGAAGTCAACGCGGGCTCCCTCCACGGGGACACCGGCCTCATCCACGACGCGCACCGTGGCAGGCGACGTGGGGGCATAGTTGGAGGTGACGTTGATCACTGTGACAGCCGGGTCGCGGCTTACGACCTCTTCCGGGCCGTCATAGCTGCCGGAGACCCGGGTGGTCATAAGCATTCCCCGGGATGCCGGAGCATTGAACCAGGCCATGTCCAGCACCGGAGCGGGCTCGCAGGCTCCGAGGAAGTGCCATTCGCCGTCGGCCCAGGCCTCGACCCAGGCGTGATTGTCGTCGGTATGCGCCCAGCGGGGAGTATATACCTGACGGGCCGGAATACCGACGCTGCGCAGCGCGGCGACGGTGAACGTGGACTCCTCTCCGCACCGCCCTATGGCTTGGCTCACGGCGCTCAGGGGCGACGACGTGCGGCCGTCGCTCGGCTGGTATGTGACTTTTTCGTGACACCAGTGGTTGACCTCCAGGATGGCGTCGGCCATCGACATCCCCTGGATGCGCGGCAGCAGCTCTTCGCGGAAAACCCGGCGCGCCGAGTCAAGCGACTCGTTGTTGACGCGCGGAGGCACCACGAAATGCAGGAATTCCCGTTCGGGCACTTTGTGGCCCCAGGGCACGAGGTCGCGGGTCTCGAAGGCGAGCCGCACGTTGTCGGCGAAGAATTCCTCCGGATAACCGGCGGCATCCGAGGGCGGCATGTTGTCGTAAAGCCATTCGAGGGTGCGGATCTGCTCGGGAGTCGCCACGTAGTCCTTGACCCTGTCAAGGCGTGTCCCCTCCTTCGGTGTGAAGGCCCGGGCGGGGGTATTGAGCGCCAAGGGGAGCAGGAGCAGGCATCCCACCGGCAATAGTCTCTGTATCATGTGTTGAGGTTTATGTGGGTTAAGGGAAAGATGGGGGCGGGGTCAGCGCAGGGCGTCGAGGAGACGGACCACCACGTCACGTGAGGTGAAAGGGGACGTCATCGGGCCGAAGCCGGGAGCCGATGAAGGCTCGCAGGAGGCGTGGCAGGTGGAATGTACGGCACGGACGCCGGTGTACTCCACCAGGGCGCGGACGTTGCCGGGGCGCACGCCGCTCCCGGCCATGATGACGATGCGGCCTGCCGCCAGGCTTTCCATACGGGCCAGCACCGAGGCACCTTCCGGAGCCGACGGAGCCCCGCCGGAAGTGAGCACGCGGTCATAGCCCCAGTCGATAAGGCGGCGCAGCTCGGCGAGCGGGTCGGGAGTAAGGTCGACGGCACGGTTGCACACAGCCTCCAGGCCGCATTCATGGGCGCGGCGCAGGAGACGGGGCATGACATCGGCGTCAAGACGCCCGTCGAAACCGAGGGCGCCGATCACGGCCCCTGTCGCGCCGAGCGACGCGTAAAGCTCTATGTCGTGCTCCATCACGCTTATTTCGGATGAATCGAAGATGAAATCGCCGCTGCGCGGCCGCAGGAGGACGTTGATGCTCCTGAATCCGAGCCGCCGGGCAAGGTCCACGACTCCGGCCGAAGGGGTGATGCCACCGCCGGAGATCTCGGCGCAGAGTTCGACGCGCTCCACCAGTCCCTCGGCTTCGCGCAGGCTCTGGATGTCGGCGCAGCAGACCTCCACCTCTGTTTTTTTCAGATCGTATGCCATGCCGTCATTTCAATTTAAGGGAAATGATGTAGTCGATGGCGTCGAGGGAGTCGGGGAGGGCCACGGAGTAGTCCTTCCCTTCCTTATGGAGCGGGAGGGGGCGGCCGGAGCGGTATTCCCTCGCCTCCACCGGAGCGGCGGGGAGGGCCGGAAGGGGGAGCGTCCGCCGGTCGGCGAGCGAGTCGGGCTCAAGGAGATGCACGTAAAGCATGTCGTCCTTGCGGGTGGAAGTGCCCCAGGGCCGGGCCTCGAAGGGGGATGCCGCAGTGGCGTAGACGGTCTCGCCGTTGGCGTCCATCCATGCGCCCATTGAGGCGAGGCGGTCGAGCGCGGCGGCTGGAAGCGAGCCATCGGGCTGAGGGCCGACGTTAAGCAGGAGGTTGGCCCCCATGCCGGCCGTGCGCACGAGATAGTGGATGAGCGTGCGTGGGTCCTTGTAGTTCTGGTCGAGGAGCTTGTAGCCCCACATGCCGTTCATCGTGTTGCAGGTCTCCAGCGGGAGGCGGCTGATTTCCTGCTCGGAGTATCCGGCCGTGTTCTGCCCCGGGATGTCGCGCTCGAATATCTGGATGTCCTCGCCGGGGATGACGTCTTCGTGATGGTTGTTGCCTATGAGGCAGCCGGGCTGGAGGGCGTGGATCATGGCGTACTGGTCGTCGAGCTGCCAGTCGAAGGGGGTTGTGTCCTCGTCATGGTCCCATTTTCCGTCAAACCATATGCAGCGTATCGGCCCGTAGCCGGTGAGGAGCTCCTTGAGCTGTGCGTTCATGAAGTCGTAGTAGGAGGGCCAGTCGGGATGGGAGAGGTCGACTCCGGTGGTCTTTCCGGTGCGGCCCCGCGGATAGTCGGGACGCCCCCAGTCGATATGGGAGTAATAGAGATGGAGGGCTATGTCGCGGGAGGCGAGGCTGTCGGCGAGTTCGCGGAGTATGTCGCGCCCGAACGGCGTGGCGTCCACTATGTTGTAGGGTGACTGCGCGGTATGCCACATGGAGAATCCGTCGTGGTGCCTGGAGGTGAAGCACACGTATTTCGCCCCCGAGGCCTTGATGGCGTCGGCCCATTTTCCGGCGTCGAAGTTGGCGGGATAGAAGCCGGCGGCGGCTTTGGAGTATTCCTCCTGCGTGGGTCCGTAGTTGAGGTACCATTCCCCCTGGGCGAACATGCTGTATATGCCCCAGTGGATGAATATCCCGAAGCGGTCGGAGGCGAAGTCCTGCTGGCTCCGGCGTATCTCGGCCGACGGCATGTAAGGAGCCGGCGCGGAGTCCGGAGCGGCCGATACGAACGATGCCGCCGGGAGCAGCATCATGGCCGTCAGGCCGGGGAGGAGGGTCTTTTTCATTGTTTTCATGGTGTAGGGTCGGTTTGGGATTCAGGTTCAGATTCAGGCGTCAAGAGTGTCGAGGGCCATTGCGGCCGCTCCGATGATGGGCGCGTCGGCGTCGGAGAGTGCGGATCGGCAGAAGCGTATGTGGCCGGCGTTGAGGAACAGCGCATGGCGCAGGAAGGAGTCGTTGATGCTCTTCTCCATAAAGGGGAAGGCGGCGGCCACACCGCCGAAGAGCACTATCAGGTCGGGGTCGAAGGCGGCGGCGAAGGCGGCGCAGGACGCACCGATGCGTTCGCCGGTCAGCCGCCAGGTCTCAAGCGCGACGGGGTCGCCGTCGGCGGCGGCGAATCCGATATGGCGGGCGGTGAGCCGGTCGGCGGGTGTGTCGCGCAATGCCGACGGAGTGTCGGGTGAGGCGCCCAGCAGGCGCAGGGCGGTCTCCACCACTCCATGGGAGGAGGCATAGGTCTGGAGGCAGTCGGGCCGGCCGCAGGAGCAGGGGCGCCCTTCGCCGTCGTAGACGCGAACATGGCCGAGTTCGCCCGCGAATCCACGGCTGCCGCGCAACAGATGGCCGTCGGCCACTATGCCGGCTCCGACGCCGGTGCCGAGTGTGAGCACTATGTAGTCGGCAAGGCCCCGGGCGGCTCCGGCAAGGCCCTCGCCGGCCGCCGCGGCGTTGGCGTCGTTGACGGCCACCACCGGCACTTCGAGTCCCTTCTCAAGCATCTCGCGCAGGGGTATCACGCCGTGCCAGGGGAGGTCGGTGGCATTCTCGATGCATCCGGTGCAGGCGTTGAGGCACGGCGCTCCCACGCCGCAGGCGGCGGGAGCGAGTCCTGTGTCGGCGGCCAGACGCGATGTCATGTCGGCTATCCCCCCGACGAGGGCGTCGGGCGTGGCGAAGGAGCGCGTCGGGGCGCAGAGGCGGCCGCACACCTTTCCCTCACCGTCGACAATGCCGACAACGATGTTCGTGCCGCCGATGTCGACAGCGGCCACACACTTTTTATACTGTTTCATCATCAAATTCTAATTTACACCCCAAAGTTAATAAATTCTTAAGTAAATATGACTAAATTCGCGATATGAAAAAACTTATGTCCGACACCGCCGCGCCTCTTATCGCGACATCATTGAATATACTCATAGTTTTCGTCGTCTACACCCTGTGCCGGGTGGAGTTCCTGGCCGAGAACTACAGTTATTTCAGCCATATCTTCTCCGAAGGCACATGGGTGGATATTTTCCGGGGCGGGATAGTGCTCGACACTCCCGGCATCTTCTACACCAACGCGCTCTACATTCTCCTGATGCTCCTGCCCCTGCACGTCAAGGAGCGGGAGGGGTACTACAGGATGTGCAAGTGGGTGTTCATCGTGATCAACTCCGTAGCGGTGACGGCCTCTCTGGCGGATTCGGTATATTTCCCGTTTACGCTCAGGCGCACTTCGGCCGAGATCTTCAGCGAGTTCGCCAATGAGAACAATCTGGGGAGCATCGTCGGCAAGTCGATAATCTCGAAGTGGTACCTGCTCATCGTGGGGGCGGGGCTGATATGGGGTATGTGGAAGCTCTACGTGAGCCCGCGCCCCGACCGGCGGCGTCTCAACAAGGTGAAGTACTACATTGTCGGCACCGTTGCCCTCGCGGCGGCGGCCGTGACAGTGGTCAGCGGCATACGCGGAGGATTGCTCAATCACTGGTGGTACTATCTCATCGCCGCCCCTATGGCCTACGCCGGATGGAAGTGCCTGACGTTGCCGGGGCTGCGCCGGGAGACGCGTGCGGGGGGCTGGGTCCTGTGCGCCGGAGCCCTCATAATGGTGGCCTGCGCTCCGATAGGGGGGTGGCGCCACCGCGACATCCGCCCTGTGACACTGTCGAACGCCAACAAGTACATAAGCCGCCCCGTGGAGGCCGCCCTGGTGCTCAACACGCCTTTCTCCGTGTGCCGCACGCTCGGAAGCCAGGTGTTCGTGGAGCCCGCCTACTTCGCCTCGGCCGAGGAGGCCGAGAAGGTGTTCTCGCCGCTTCATACGCCGGTCGCTCCCGATTCCGCCAGACTGCGCGGCCACAATGTGGTGGTGATAATCATCGAGAGTTTCGGACGTGAATACATCGGCGGATTCTCGAAAGAGATATTGGGGGAGGACTATAAGGGGTACACCCCCTTCACCGACTCCCTGATGCGTGCCTCCGCCACATGGCGCTTCTCCTATGCCAACGGCCGCAAGAGCATCGACGGAATGCCGAGCGTGCTCGCCTCGGTGCCCATGATGGTGAAGCCATTCATCCTTACGGCCCAGAGCCTCAACCGCGTGGAGGGACTTCCCGCACAGCTCGGACGCGAAGGCTACTCCACGGCCTTTTTCCACGGCGCGCGCACCGGCAGCATGGGATTCGACAGTTTCGCCCGCTCCATAGGATTCCAGGAATATTACGGCCGCGAGGACTATCAGGCCGATCCCCGCATGGGGGGAGAAAAGGACTTCGACGGCTACTGGGCCATCTGGGACAAGCCGTTCATGCAGTACTATGCCCTGAAGATGAGCGAGATGAAGCAGCCGTTCATGACGGCCATCTTCACGGCTACCTCCCACCATCCGTTCCAGATACCGGAGGAGGACCGGGGCAGGTATCCCGAAGGAACGCTGCCCATCCACAAGTGCATCGGCTACACCGACAATGCCCTGCGGGAATTTTTCAATACCGCCAGGAAACAGCCGTGGTTCGACAACACGATTTTCATAATAACCTCCGACCACACCAACATGTCGGACCACGAGGAGTACAAGAGCGCACTCGGCTCGGCGCTGGCCCCGCTCATCATCTACGATCCGTCGGGCGCGGTGGCTCCGGGAATGCGCGATGCCATAGCGCAGCAGATCGACATCATGCCCACGGTCCTCAATCTTACAGGAGCCTCCAATCCCTACATAGGCTACGGCTTCGACCTCCTCTCCACCCCCGACGAGGATACCTGGGCCTTCAATTTCCTCAACGGCACCTACCAGTACGCCTACCGAGGACTGGTGCTCCAGTTTGACGGCGAGCGCCCAACGGCCCTCTACAGCCTCACCGACTGGACTATGACCGACAACCTCCTGGGGCGCCCCGAATACGCCGACCGCCAGCAGGAAATGGAGCTCCGCCTGAAGGCCATGATCCAAAGCTACATGCACCGCATCCTCAACGACAGCCTTACCCCCGGCTCCTGACCTCCACGCGCCGCGCCGAGAAGGTAAAAAGTGTAATTTTTCATCAATAATTATTTCACTGACTAATAAAGACTTGCCCCAAAATAGAAAAATATTTCAAAAAAAAGACGCTGAAATATTTGGTGGAATAAAAAGATTGTCGTAACTTTGCACTCGCAATCGGGCGATTAGCTCAGCTGGTTTAGAGCGTCTGTCTTACAAACAGAGGGTCTGCGGTTCGAATCCGTAATCGCCCACGAAAGCGGTGAGTCTTCAAGAAGACCCACCGCTTTTCTTTTTTCCATCCCTCCCCATCCCAGATGCCCCCCCGTCCGTGCGAAGCTATCCCCGCCGGTGGCTGTGCCGCCACCGGGGGGCGCCGTCACTTTCCACCCGGCGGATTTGCTCAGCTCGATTTTTCTGATTATTTTTGAAATTCAATTCATTCCCGCCGCCGTGACACCCATTTTCATCGCTCCCGGCCATACCCACATATAAAAATCCTTCCGACCATGACCGCTAAAGAAGCCTACGAAATATTCGAGAAATCAGTGGCTGACTATCATCGCTACGACAATGTCGACCAGCCGATGCAGAATCCATATCCCGAAGAATCGGTAGAAGCTACCCTCTATCACAAGAACTGGATAGATGCAGTGCAGTGGCACCTCGAAGACATCATCCGCGACCCGGAAATCGACCCCGTGGCCGCCCTGGCCCTCAAACGCCGCATCGACAGCTCCAACCAGGACCGCACCGACATGGTGGAGCAGCTCGACTCCTACCTGCGCGACGTGCAGTACAAGGATGTGACTCCGGCTCCCGACGCCACCATCAATACCGAATCGCCCGCATGGGCCCTCGACCGCCTTTCCATACTCGCCCTCAAGATCTGGCACATGCGCGAGGAGGCCCAGCGCACGGACGCCAGCGTGGAGCATCTCGCAAAATGCCAGGCCAAACTCCTCATCCTTGAGGAGCAGCGCGCCGACCTGACAGCGGCAATCGACGCACTCTTCGACGACATCGCCGCCGGACGAAAGTACATGAAAGTCTACCGACAGATGAAGATGTACAACGATCCGGACACAAACCCCGTGCTCTACGCGGCAAAAAAATAAGGAAATGACGCAAGCAACGAAGCGCGACATCCTTCTCACCCGCTTCTCGGCGCTCGGCGATGTGGCCATGACCGTCGGGCCCATCTATGACGCCTGCCGGGCAAACCCCGACAGGCGGTTCATACTCCTGACCCGCAGCCATCCGGCCACTCTTTTCATCAACCGTCCGGAGAACCTGACCGTGCATCCCGTCGACACCGCCGACTATCCCGGCCCGCGCGGACTGATGCGCCTGCGCAGGGAGCTGGATGCGCTCTATGACATAGGCGCGGTGGCCGACCTCCACGACGTGCTGCGCACCCGGCTGCTGCGCTCCCTCTTCCGCCTCACCGGCCGGCCCACATACCACATCGACAAGCGCCGCGCCGAACGCCGGCGGCTCACACGCCCGCGACACAAGCACCTCGTGCAGCTCACTCCGATGCGCGACCGCTACGCCGAGACCCTCGCCCGCGCCACCGGCAAGCGCGCCCCCGGACGGTTCACATCGATATTCCCCGAGCCCCCCGACCCGGCTCTTTTCGCCGGCGCCACCGGGCCTAAACAGCCGGGCCAGCGCTGGATAGCCATCGCTCCGTTCGCGGCCCATGCGGGAAAGGTCTACCCCGAAGACCTGATGGGGGAGACCGTGCGCCTGCTCGCCCAGCTCCCCGACACCCGCATATTCATCTTCGGCTTCGGAGATAAGGAATCGGAGACCATCGAGACATGGCGCAAGGCCAATCCCGGCGCCGACATCGTCAACATGGCGGCCCGGAAAATCGGACTTCCCGCCGAACTGGCGCTCCTGGCCCACTGCGACACGATGCTATCGATGGACTCGGCCAACATGCACCTCGCCGGCCTCGCGGGGCTACACACGGTCAGCATATGGGGCGCCACGCATCCGTTCTGCGGATTCCGGGGCGCGTGCCAGAAGGACTCCGACATACTTCAGCTCGAAATGACCTGCCGCCCCTGCTCCGTATTCGGCAACAAGCCCTGCCTCCGAAAGGACCTCCACTGCCTACGGGGCATATCACCGGCCCGGGTGGCCGCCGCCGTCGCGGCCGCCTCATCATCACCTACGCCCGGAGCCGGCCGCGCCGATGGCACCGACCGTAAATCTTAGTCAGAAACATCTCCAGAAATATGCAGCATAAAGCGCGACTCCACCTACTCGGCCTCATACTCGCCGCGGCAAGCGCCGGGGCATCGGCCTCGATACTCATACAGCATCCTCCCGTAATGGCCCGTGCCACCGACGCGGCATCGCTCCTGCGCGCACGCGACATGGCCCGGCTCGGCAACTACCGGGGAGCCATCGGCCAGCTCGACCGCATAGCCACCGAACAGGTGCCCCTCGACTACCGCGAGAGCCAGGAATTCCTGTACCTCCTCGGCACCTCCCTATATGCCACCGATGATCCCCGCTGCGCCGACGTGCTCGAAAAATACCTCTCCGGCTTCGCCGCCTCGGCCGACGCCCGGCAGGCCCGCCTCAGCCTCGGCGACTACCACTTCTACGCCCATCAGTGGGCCGACGCCCTCGCCACCTACGACGGAGTGGACCTCTCCTCGCTCGACGCCGACTCCCGCGCGCTCTACACCTACCGCAAGGCCCTCTGCCTCGTATGCCTCGACCGGCCCGAAGAGGCGCGACCGCTCTTCAAGAGCATCGCCGACAACAAGGAGTTCGCCCTCGCCGCACTCTACTACGACGCTTACATCGACTATACACGCGGAAACGACTCCCAGGCCCTGGCGAAGTTCACCCGCGTGGCCGACAGGATGCAGGACTCCGACGGAGCCGCCCCGGCCGCCGGCATGGCCCCGCGCTACTACATCGCCCAGATACTCTTCCGCCAGGGCGACTGGGAGAACGCCGCCAATACCGCCCACAATCTCCTGCGCCGCCAGGAATATCCCGAACTGGCCGACGATACACGCCGCGTGCTCGGCCTGGCACGCTACAAGCTCGGCGACCTCACCTCGGCCCGCGGCCCGCTCGAAGCCTACGTGACCGCCGCAGGCTCCGAAGCCACCCCCGACGCCGTCTACGCCCTCGGGGCATGCGAATACGCCGCCGGAGACCTTGACGCCGCCCAGGACAGGTTCTCCCGCGTGGCCCACCTCGACGACGCGGTGGGACAGGGAGCCTCCCTCTACCTCGGACAGATCGAGGCCGCGCGCCGCAATCCGTCGGCCGCCGCCATATACTTCGAAAAAGCCTACCGCATGGGCTACGACCCGAAAGTGGCCGAAACCGCCCTCTACGACTATGTGGCCGCACGCAGCGAAGGGGGAGGGGTGCCGTTCGACTCTTCGGTGGAGATGCTCCGGCAGTTCATCACCCGATTCCCCGACTCGGAATACGCCCCGGCCATCGAGCGCCACCTCGCCCAGCTCTGCTATTCGGCCGGCGACTACGACGCCGCCCTCAAGGCCATCGACGCCATACGCAATCCCTCGGGCGCCGACCGCCTCATGCAGCAGAAGATACTCTACGCCGCCGGCACATCGGCCCTGTCGGCAGGCGAGGCCTCACGCGCCGAGCAGCTGCTGACTCGCTGCATCAACGTGCGCGGCGGCGATTCATCCGTCACTACACAGGCCCGCATATGGCTCGGCGACGCCCTCTATGCCGCCGGAAAATACGCCGACGCCGAAAAATCATACGCCGCCGCGGCCTCGGCCGGAAACGCAGGCTCGAACTCGGCCCTGCTGCAGTACGACCTCGGCTACTCGCGCATGATGCTGAATAAATTCCCGCAGGCGGCCACGGCATTCCGCCAGGCCCTCGCCGACAAGGGGGAACTCAACTCCGCCCTCCGCCGCGACGCCCGGATGCGCCTCGCCGACTGCCGGTACTATACCGGCGACTACGACGGCGCCCTGACCGAATACGCCTCACTGCGCTCCGAAGGCGCCGACGCCGACTACGCCTCCTACCGCCATGCCCAGATACGCGGCCTGCGCGGCGACATCTCCGGCAAAATCGCCGAACTCGAAGCCCTCATAAAGAACTTCCCCTCCTCGACGCGTATGCCCGACATCCTCACCGAACTCGCCGACACCTACGCCACCGCAGGCGACAACACCAAAGCCGCCGAAGCCTATTCCGGCATCCTCGACCGCTATCCCGTCGACGCCGGAGCCCCCCGCGCCGCCCTCGGCAAGGCTTCGGCCCTCATGGCCGCCGGACGCGACGACGACGCCGTGGAGGCCTACGAGGCACTGATGATGAAATGGCCCGCCTCCGACGAAGCGCGCACCGCCGACAACGAACTGCGGAAATACTTCGCCGCCAACCACCGCATCGATGAATACGCCTCGTTCGTGCGCACGGTGCCCGGATTCTCCGTCGACGCCGCCCAGCTCGACGACCTCGCCTACTCGCAGGCCGAAAACGACTATCTCGACAACCCCGCCTCCATACGCCCGATACAGGAC
Source organism: Bacteroides sp. (assembly GCA_014802425.1). GTDB lineage: Bacteria > Bacteroidota > Bacteroidia > Bacteroidales > Muribaculaceae > Lepagella. Next base: position 7,661 of record JAAVCH010000034.1, on the reverse strand, counting down.
TACATCACCCGCTACCCGACCGGACGCCATCTGGCCGACGCCTACTCCATCTTCGCCGACCATCTCTACGACACCGGCGACACGGAGCGCGCCTACCTGGGATACCTCGAACTCGAACGCCGCGGAGGACAGGAATACATCGCACGCGTCTATACCGGCATCATGCGCACGGCCCCCGACGCGGAGACTCGCCTGACCTACGCCCGGCGCCTGCGCTCGCTCGGAGGAGTGACGGCCGACGCCCTTGAGGAAGCCTCGATCTACGAGGCCGAGGCCCTGCTCAGCTCAGGATCGGCTTCCGAACGCGCACAGGGGCGCCGGAGCCTTGAGGCCATCGCCGCCAATCCCCACTCGGCCGCCGGGGCACGGAGCAACGTGATGCTGGCCGAAAGCCTCCTGGCCGAAGGCAAGCCGCAGGAGGCACTCGACATGATGGAGGAGTTCACTTCCTCCGGCTCACCGCAGCAGTACTGGGTGGCACGGGGATTCATAACCCTGGCCGACGCCTACACCGCGCTCGGAAAGGACTACCTCGCCCGCGAATACCTCACCAGCCTCCGCGACAACTATCCCGGCGATGAAGCCGACATACGCGAGATGATAGCCAGACGCCTCTCCTCCACATCAAAAACGACCACGAAATGAAGACACCTACGCCGCTCCGCGCGCTCCCCATACTCCTCCTGACCGCACTCCCCGCCGCCGCACAGCTGCGCGAGAGCGTGGCCGTCGAGGGGAATTACCTCAAGGACATCATCCGGGCCGAACGCATCAACCGTCTGCCCGAACTGGAGGCATACCCGATGGCCACGACTCCGCTCGACTACGCCACGGCAGGCGTGGCCGCCGACTTCACTCCTGAATCACCCCTGCTCCCCGCCACGGCCTACGGAGCCTCACGCGACTCCAGCCGACGCCGGGGATACATCGACCTGGCCATGGGCAGCTACCTCAACACCTCCCTCTCCGCAGGCTACGGAGCCATCGACTCCCCCGACACCCGGCTCGGCATCCGGCTCGGACATTACTCCACATCCCTGTGGCACCCCTGGGGAGCCGACTTCGAGGCCGCCAAGAACTATCAGGAGATGCTCGGGCTCGACTTCACCCGCCGTTTCGCCGGCCTCGGCACCCTGTCGGCTTCGGCCCAGTACCATCTCGGATACTTCAATTACTACGGCATAATGCCGGAGCGCGAGGACCACGCCATAGTCCTCACCGAGCCTCGCCCCTTCCCGACCCAGACGCTCAACGACGCAGCCGTGAGGGTGGGATGGACCTCCATGCCGGATGCCACCGGCCTCCGCTGGCACGCCGCCCTCGGAGCCCGTCACTTCGCCTACCGCACCGCCACGCGGGAGACATCCCTCATGCTCGACGGCGGAATGTCGGCGGCGGCCGGAGCCAACGGCACGGTAGGCTTCGACGGACACCTCGAAGCCCTCTTCTACGGCACCCATCCCACAGTACCCGAAACCTACGCCCCCGACTCCTACGCCAACATCCTCCTCACACCCTACTACCTCTTCCGCCGCAACGCCCTGACGCTCCGCGCCGGATTCGACCTCGACCTGACATTCAACGCCGACGGCGACGAGGCCGGCTCGCATTTCGGAGCCGTACACGTGGCCCCCGACATCCGCCTCGACATCGCCGCCCGCAACTTCGGCTTCTACATCCATATCCTCGGCGGAACCTCCCTCCGCACACTCGCGGCCATCTCCCAGACCGATCCATACTGCAATCCGGCGCTCCAGTCGACACGTCCCGTCAACTCGCCGATCGACGCGCGCATCGGCATAGAGACCACCCCGTTCGCCGGCTTCTCCGCCTCCATCGAGGGGCGCTACGGCGCATGGCGCGGCGTGGGTGCCGACGGATGGTATGCGGCAATCCTCAACTACGGCGCCGCCACCATGCCCGGCCTTGACCTCCCCGCCGGCACAGTGGCCGACTACGGACTCGGCTACACGCGCTATAACCTCTCGGGGTTCAGCGCCTCGGCGCGCCTGGCATATAAGCCCAACCATATCGTAAGCCTCGCCGCAGAAGGCACCTACACACCCCAGCACGGCACTACGGGCGTGCTCAACGGACTCGACCGCCCGCGCTGGATCGCGGGAGTGTCGGCCGAAATACACCCCGTGCGGCCGCTCGGCATAAGCGTCAGCTACGAATACAGGGGCGTACGCAACGTCTACACCACCTACGACGCCTCCGGAGTGACACTCCCGATGCCCGGCGGCACTCCGCCGCAGCCGGCCGACAATCCCGGGCTGGCGGCACTCCGCCTCCCCGACATCACCCGCCTCGGGGCCGCAATAGAATGGAGCGTCACCTCCGGCCTCACCCTCGGCGTCACGGCCGACAATCTCCTCGGCACCCCCGTGTGGAGCCTCCCCTGCCTCCCAGGCCAGGGACGCACCTTCGCCGGGCGCCTGTCATGGGTTTTCTAAACCCGCCGCCCCCTCCGCGCGTTGTAAATGAAGACACCCAAAACCAGAAAGCATTATGCCCCTTACACTACAATACAGCAATGAAGACGACCGCGCCTACGGGCTGGCGGGGATGAGCATATCCCTGGCCGTGCTCGACGCCATCGACCGCGTCGTGGAGGTATCGATCGACACCGAAGACGACCCCATGATCGACTTCTCACAGGACTATTACTTCTCCGCCTCCCCGGCCATCTCGCCCAAGGCGGTGTGGGAAAACCTCATGCGCAACTATCACCTCACGGCCTCGATGGTGGTATCCAACCTCATGGCACGCAGCCTCATACGCCTCGGCGAGGACATCCCCGCCGACATCATGGACGCCGCCTACCGTGAAATCGAGGCCGAAGGACGCGACACCTGCGGACTTGAGGACGACGAAATCAAACGCATCTACGACAAGATACTCATGCAGAACCGCCGCATCTTCGGCAATCCGCGCCTGCGGCCGGCAGTAAGCCAGCTCGCGCAGCTTATCTCGCGCCGCCGCCGCCTGTCGGGCTCCGAACTCCGCGACGAGCTCACCTATCTCCAGCTCTGACGACAAATAATCGGCCCGGCTTTGCGTTAATTAGATATGCCAAAGTACACGCCGCGACATAACCGACCGCCACGCCCCCTCCTGCAGGGAGGCGTGGCGGTGCTGTGCGCCATCCTCGCAATGCTCGGAGTCAGCGCATGCTCCACCAAGAAAAACACACCCGTGTCCCGCCAGTGGCAGGCCTTCACCACTCGCTACAACGTCTACTACAACGGCGACGAACACTACAAGGAGACCCTCAAGGCGATGGAGAAAGCCTACGAGGACGACTATACCCGCACCCTGCTCACCCATCCGGCCGAAGCACGCGCCGACCAGAAGATGCCCCAGCCCACCGGCGACTTCAACCGCACCATCGAGAAGATGCAGAAGGCCATACAACTCCACTCCATCAAGAAAAAACCCGCGAAGAAGACATCCTCGGCCAAGGAGAAGGCCTTCAGGGCCCGCGACGAGTTCAATCCATTCCTCCACAACGCCTGGATGATGATGGGCAAGGCTCAGTACTTCAACGGCGACTTCCTCGGGGCCGCATCGACTTTCCTCTACATTTCCCGCCACTTCACCTGGCTTCCGGAGACCGTGACCGAGGCGCGGCTCTGGCAGGCACGCTGCTACTGCGCCCTCGACTGGGACTACGAGGCCGAGAATGTGCTCCGCCTCGTAAAGGAGAAGCAGCTCACCACGTCCGCCCTACAGAACCTCTACAATCTCGTGCAGGCCGGCTATCTGGTGCGCACCGACAAGTATGCCGAGGCGGTGCCTTATCTCGAAAAGGCGGCCAAATCGGCGTCGGGGAGCCAGAAGAACCGCCTCTGGTTCCTTCTCGGCCAGGTCTACACCCATCTCGGCAAGCGCCAGCAGGCCTATGAGGCCTACAGGAAAGCCGGATCGGGAGTCTCTACGGCCTACCGCACCAAATTCAACGCCCGCATAAAGCAGAGCGAGGTCTATACCGGCTCCAACATAGCGTCGGAGGTGCGCGCCCTGAAAAGCATGACCCGCTATGAGCGTAACAATGAGTTCCTCGACCAGATCTACTACGCCATCGGCAACCTCTACCTCTCCCGCAAGGACTCGGCGGAGGCCAGGAAATACTACGCTCTGGCCATCGAGAAATCCACCCGCAACGGCATCGACAAGGCCCTGGCCCAGCTGGCGCTCGGCAACATATACTTCGACGAGCATGAATACAACAAGGCCCAGCCGTGCTACTCGGAGGCCGTGCCGCAGCTTCCCGTCACGTATCCCGACTACGAAAAGCTCAAGCTGCGCTCCGACGTGCTCGACGAGCTCAGCGTCTACGCCGGCAACGTCGAGCTGCAGGACTCCCTGCTGCGCCTCTCGGCCATGTCGCCCGAGGAGCGGGAGAAGGTGGCCCAGAGGCTCGTGGACGAGCTCATAAAGAAGGAAAAGGAGGAGGCCGAGGCCGCAAGGCGCGAGGAGCTCCTGGCCAACCGCGAGGAGGCCCCGATGCTCGACAACGGAGCCGCCGTACCCGCCTTCACCGTCAACGGCGACAAATCATGGTATTTCTACAACACCATGACCAAGAACGCCGGCAAGACCGAGTTCCAGCGCAAATGGGGCGCCCGAAAGCTCGAGGACGACTGGCGGCGCCGCAACAAGACCACCTTCGCCATGGACGCCGACGAAGACTCACCCGATGACGAGGAGGATGAGGAGGCACCCGGAAACACAGGCGAGGAGGGCGCCGACGATGGCGACGGCGAGGAAAAGGGACCCGATCCCAACGATCCCCACAACGTGGAGTACTATCTCCGCCAGATTCCCACCACCGAGGAGGAGATAGCCAATTCCAACGACATCATCCAGGAGGGGCTCTACAACATGGGCGTCATACTCAAGGACAAACTTGAGGACTATCCCGCCGCCCGGCGTGAATTCGACCGCCTCGACTCCCGCTATCCCGACAATCCATACCGCCTCGACGCCTACTACAACCTCTACCTCATGGCCGTGCGCGACAACGATGCGGCCGAGGCGGAGAAATGGCGGCAGGCAATACTGGCCGAGTTCCCCGAATCACCCTACGGAATGGCCATGACCGACCCCGACTACTTCAACCATCTCCGCGAGATGAACGCCCGCCAGGAGCAGATGTACGAGGAGGCCTACGAGGCGTATCTCGACAACGACAACACCCGTGTACACTCCCTTACCGAAAAGATGGAGGAGGACTACCCGCTGTCGAAGATCCTGCCGAAATTCGTATTCATCGACGCCCTCTCATACATGACCGGAGGGGACAACGACAAATTCCGCGAGCGCCTCACCTACCTGCTCGAAAAATGGCCCGACACCGACATGACCCCCATGGCCGGAGCCATCCTGAAGGGGCTCAAGGAAGGGAAGCAGCCCAACGCCGGACTCTCCAACACACGCGGCATGATATGGGACATGCGCCTGACCGACTCCGAGGCTCCGCTGGACACCGACGGCCAGCCGGCCAATTTCGAGCGTGACCCGGATAAGCCGCAGCTGCTCGTTTTCGTATTCCCGCGTGATTCGGTGAGCGCCAACCGGCTGCTCTACGATGTGGCACGCTTCAACTTCTCCTCGTTTGTGGTGAAGGATTTCGACCTTGAGCAGATGAGTTTCGGCAACGTAGGCCTGCTGATAGTGCGCGGATTCGCCAACATGCGCGAACTTGAGCACTACCGCAACGTGATGGCCCACAGCGACTTCGACCTCCCCGCCGGAGTGACTCCCGTTATGATTTCCAAGGCCAACTTCGAGCTCCTGCTCCGCGAAGGCCGCTCCTTCGAGGAGTACTTCCGCTTCGAGCAGGAGGAGGAGCTTCCCGAAGAGGTCAACGGCCCCGGAATGCCGCCTCCCGACGAAGAAGAGGACTCCGACGGCCATGACACTCCCGGCGACGACGAAATCTCCAATCCCGACAACACCCCCAATCCCGACGCCGACGAAGAAGAAGGCCCCGACAACGACGAGGCTCCCGATGACGAAGAGGACCCCGAAGGCCCTGACACTCCCGGCGGCGCCGAAATCTCCAATCCCGACGACAACCCCAATCCCGACAGATGATTCCCAAGATACTATGGGCCGACGATGAGATCGACCTCCTCAAGCCCCACATACTTTTCCTTAAAGCCAAAGGCTACGACGTCGAGACCGTCTCCAACGGCCTCGACGCCCTCGACGCCCTCCAGGCGCGCCCGTACTCGCTCGTGCTGCTCGACGAGAACATGCCCGGCCTCTCCGGACTCGAAACCCTCTCGCGCATCAACCGCGAGCACCCCGATATCCCCGTCATAATGATCACCAAGAGCGAGGAGGAGAACATAATGAACCAGGCCATCGGCAACCAGATAGCCGACTACCTCATAAAGCCCGTCAACCCCAACCAGATCCTCCTCTCGCTCAAAAAGAACCTGCACTCCACCGAACTCGTGGCCCGGCAGGCCACAAGCTCCTACCAGCAGGAATTCCAGCACCTGTCGGGACTCATAAACATGGCCTCCACCATCGAGGACTGGATGGAGGTCTACCGCCAGCTCGTCTACTGGGAGCTGAAGCTCGCCGACTCCGACTCGCAGATGGACGAGATGCTGCTGCTCCAGAAGCGCGACGCCAACGCGAATTTCTGCAAGTTCGTGAAGCGCAACTACGAGGAGTGGGTCACCTCCCCCGACCATCCCGTGATGAGCCACGAGATATTCCGCCGCAGTGTCTTCCCGCTGCTCGACAAGGGGGAGAAGGTGTGCTTCGTGCTCATAGACAATTTCCGCCTCGACCAGTGGCGTATCGTGCAGCCCCTGCTCGCCGAATACTTCAACATCGAGGAAAACCTCTACACCACCATCCTGCCCACCTCGACGCAGTATGCCCGCAACGCCATTTTCGCCGGCCTGATGCCGCTGCAGATCGCCACGATGTATCCGCAGTACTGGGTGGAGGAAGACGAGGACGAAGGGCTCAACATCCACGAGAGCGAGCTCATACGCACCCAGATAGAGCGGTTCCGCCGCAAGAACCGCTTCAACTACACCAAAATCAACGACTCCCAGGGGGGCGAGAAATTCATACGCCAGCTCTCGAAGCAGCCCGACGTGGAGCTGCAGGTGCTCGTGCTCAATTTCATAGATATGCTCTCCCACGCCCGTACGGAATCGAAGATGATACGCGAGCTGGCCAACTCCGACGCGGCCTACCGCTCGCTGACAGAGTCGTGGTTCCGCCACTCGTCGGCCGTCGACATCTTCCGCCGTCTCGCCGAACTGGGCTACAAAGTGATCGTCACCACCGACCACGGCACCATCCGCGTCGACAACCCCATCAAGGTCGTAGGCGACCGCAACACCAACACCAACCTCCGCTACAAGGTAGGCAAGAACCTCAACTACAACTCCCGCCAGGTCTACGAAATGAAGGATCCGAAGCGCTTCGGCCTCCCGGCTCCCAACCTCTCCAGCACCTTCATCTACGCCCTCAACGAGGACTTCTTCTCCTATCCCAACAACTACAACTACTACGTGCAATACTACACCGGCACCTTCCAGCATGGCGGCATCTCGCTTCAGGAAATGCTGGTGCCCATAGTGACCCTCACCCCGAAATGACACCTCCCCGCCATATTCTCCCAG
>JAAVCH010000033.1 GCA_014802425.1 Bacteroides sp. | reverse complement strand
GATGAGTCCATGATGCGCCTGGCTTCCTGGCCCGGTTTGTTCCGTAGGCCATCGACACCCGGTTCGAGATACCGTCTGACCCAACGGTTGACTTTCGGTTCCGAGCATGATGGTTTTACCGCTATTTCCTTTGAGGACAGGCCATTGGCTTTATACAATATTATACGGCTTCGTTTCTGCATGAACTCTCCGGGGTCGAAGTGCTCTATGTACTCCAACTCCACGCGCTGTTTCTTGGTAAGTTCTACTTCTATGATTCTCATTGCTGTATCTTACCTTGGTATCATACAAAACTGTACCAACATATACATTAATTTTTAGTGACTAATTAAATTATAAGATATGTACGGAAACTACTACGACGAATACGAGGACGAATACGCCGGTACTTATGCCCATGATGTCGAGGGCTTCAGCGATGACGACATTGACACCATCTTTGATGGAGAACCAGACACTTACTGGAATATCGACTAACTGGAATCCCTTGTCCCTTATGGAAATGAAAGCCGCCTACCGATTTCAATCATCACACTCTCGACGCATTACCTCCCCCTACCCTTAATTCATAGCCGGCACTTCCATATATCACGTATTATTCTTAATTTTATAGTTTGAAATCCAACAGATCAGTATGATAGCTAAAGAAGAAGTATTGGACTTGCTTAAGTCCACGGAATCTTATCGCGTGGAACTCACCACGAGTACGGACAACATGGACAAGTTCTGTGAGGCCATTTGTGCGTTTGCCAATGATATGCCGGCATCCCGGAAGAACGGCTATCTGATCATCGGCGCATACAGTGACGGATCTATAGCCGGAATGACGGTGGACGACGCCCTGCTCGATAAAATCGCAGGCATACGGTCGGACGGCGATATCCTTCCTTTGCCGACAATGTCCGTTGAACGGTTCTCTTACCCGGAAGGGGATTTGTTGGTCGTCGAGGTGCGTCCGTCGGAGCTGCCCCCCGTCCGCTATCGCGGCAGAACGTTTATCCGTATCGGTCCAAGACAGGATATCGCCACCGAGGCGGAGGAAAGGATACTCGCCGAAAAGCGCTGCTCATTCGCGGCTACATTTGACGCCACCCCTTGCCTCGGCGCCACCCTGGAGGATCTGGATGTCGAGTACATCAGCTCCAACTATCTTCCGATGGCATTCGATGAGGAGACGCTTGCCAATGATCATCGGGACATCAGGGAGAAGCTTGCCTCAATCCACCTCTACGACCGCAAGAATGACTGCCCTACATATGCCGCCATAATTCTTTTCGGAAAGAATCCCAGGTATTTTCTTTTGGGCGACTATGTGCAGTTCGTACGTTTTGCCGAGAACGACAAAGATGGGAGAATCCTTAATGAACGTCAGTTCTCCGGACCCCTGTACCGATTGCTGCCAACACTGGAATCCTTTGTCCGTGACGGCATCATAACCCAGAGTCCCGGTCCGGAATCCCTTTTCATGAAACGCACCGTCTGGAACTATCCGGAAGGGGCGATCCGCGAACTTCTGACCAACGCCTGCATGCATAGGGACTATCAGTCCAATATGCCGATACGCCTGTATCAGTTCGACGACTACATCGAGGTCATGAATGCGGGAGGCCTATACGGTGAGGCACGTCCGGAGAATTTCCCGTCGGTCAATGACTACCGCAACCCTATCGTGGCCGACGCCATAAAAATGATGAAATACGCCACTAAATTCAACCGAGGCATCAATCGTGTTCAGGAAATGCTTAAAGCCAACGGTAATCCTTCCGCCGAATTTGACGTGAATGCCATCACTGTGTTCCGTGTTGATGTTCTTTCCGCTGCCGAACCCGAGGCGTCAGATCCGCATAAGTCAGCGCATAAGTCAACGCATAAGTCAGAGTCGGAATTGACGCACAAGTCAACACACAAGTCAACGCATAAGTCAACGCATAAGTCGGACCCAAGTCGAGGCTCCGACAGCTCCATTGATGAAAAGATAGTCGAGTTCTGCACCGTACCCCGTTCATTGTCGGAAATAGCAACCTACTGCGGGTTTAATAATAATCGAAATTTCAGGGAGCGCTACCTGAATCCACTTATCGGCACGAAGATCCGGATGACAATTCCCGATAAGCCCACGAGCAGACTCCAGAAGTACGTCACTATGTAAATTACGGCAATGGATCCCTCCATCCATAAAGCCCCCTGCGTCCGGCCGGATGCAGGAGGCCATACACAATACGGTCGGCCCCCACACAAAGGGGGCCGACCGTCCTATTCCGCAGAGAGCTCGGCCATATCCTCCGGATGGCGTCTGAACACATCGTTGTACGCCATGAAAAGCTGGTGGTTTCGGAATGGATAATGACCGGACCTTGAGATTCCACGGCCAGGTGCCGTCAATCCGCAATACGGTCGGATGGGAAGCGCCGTCCCATGACATCACCCTTGACCCGCTCCCTCCCGACCCCACCGCCCCTGATGCCCCGTGTCGCTGAATCCCACAAGAGGCCCGATACCTGCCTACAGCATCGCCGCCCTGCTCGCGGCATTCTTTATCCGTCCACTGTTTTATCTTGCCTTTTACCTCTACCTCTGCTTCGCCAAAGACATAAAGCGCAGGTTTCCGAAAGCGGAAAGAAGATTCGGCCCCTCCGGATGGGTATGGACCGGACTGACGGAGGCTTTCCTTGGAGTCGGGATATATGAAAGCACCTACAAGATGCGTTATGCGGTCAGGAAAGAAGAGCTGCCCTTTCTCCGCTGACCGCAGGGCGGACTGTGGTCAGAAGATCACCTGCAGACGCATCTGCACGGCGTTGAGCGACACCGGCGCGGCGTCGGCGCGGTCCCACACATGCGTGTAGCTGTAGCGCAGTTTGGCGGTGAAGTAGCGGTTGAAGTAATAGTTCAGTCCGCAGCTCACGTCGCTGAGGCGTCCGCCGTAGATGGCCGACGAGGCGTCGGAGAGGCATGTGTAGTTGTAGGAGGCCATCCATTCCAGCGTCCCCTTCCCCGGAGTGTCGATGCCGGCGAGGGCCATGTTGTAGGCGTAATCCTTTCCGAGGGCTATGCCGCGCAGGGTGGCGTAGGCCCCGTAGGCACGGTAGGCCGGAAACGCGTCGCGGCGGTTGACCTGACTGAAGAAATACTGCGATTCGAGCGCCACCTTATGCCACGCCCCCATCAGCTCGGGCGTGAATTTCCATTGGTTGCGCGCGTGGTCCACTGTGGCGCCGATGGCCTTGTGGAGCGTCACCTTCGTGGGCATGTTGGCCCCGAACGTGAAGCTGTCGTGGGTGTCGGGCGTGCCGGTGAACTGCGGCGTCAGCCACGCCCCCGACATGCCTGCCTGGAGCATCACCCCGTCGGAATGGAACGGCCGCGCCACTGCCCGCATCCTCACGCCGTACCCCTCGCGGGCCAGCTGGTCGGGTGCCACTATGAGCGTCGAGGCCTTCGGCTCGGCATGCACCGATGCCGTGAGGAAATAACGGTCGGCCAGATGGTAGTACCCCACCCCGAGCATATGCGGCTCATTGAACACAGTGTTCGACACAGGCTCGATCATGGTCACCTTCATGCAGGCCGCCGTGGAATTCTGGTAGCCGAAATGCTGCATGGCCAGGCCGGCGCGGATGAAGTTCTGCGGATTGAAGGAATACTGCATCCACACATCCTTGAGCGTCACGGCCGAATAGGCATACGATGCCTCGACCTTGGCCGACCATTTGCCATAGTTCATGATCACGCCGAGACGTGCGTCGGGCAGCGCCACGCCGTCGGGGAACTCCCCCTTCTGCGGCGAGGCGTAGACGGCCCCGTCGATGAGGATGGTGCCCACGGGAGTGAACTTTGGTTTCAGCGTCTCATCGTCCCCCTTCTCATCTTTGGCGGAAAGGGTCGTCGCAGCCAGCGCGGCTGCCAGAAAGATTACCGATCGTTTCATTCGGCAAAGTTAACAAAAACTTTCCTTTTACAGGAGCGCCGCCCCTCCCCCTCCGATGTTTTTTCAGTAGCCGGTTGATGAAATAAACGGTTTTATATAACTTTGCCCTCCGCGCCCTCCGCGAGGCAATCCCTCCCGAACACCCTCCGCGCCTTCCGCGAGGCGATTCCTCCCGAATGCCCTCCGCGCCCTCTTATCCCGCAACCCGATTAATCCCCTTTTTAAACTTTCAAGCCTATGAAAATCCCCGGCCTCAGTTTCTCATGGAAGCGCGCCCTCGGCGTCACGAAAATGAAGCGTGACTTCACCAAAGCCACCGGCATCCCCACCTCCCGCGCCGGCCTCGAACGCAAGATCGGCCATGCCGTGCTCAACTCCCTCCTCGGGAAAAAGAAATAATCCCGGCATCAAAAAAACATCCCGGCTTCCGCCATGCGGAAGTCGGGATGCTTTCTTATTGGATTGTCAGGGATCAGCGCACTACAAACTTCTTGGTTGCAGTGTTCTTGCCTGAGGTCACACGTACGACATATTCGCCGTGGAGGTAAGAGTGGGAATCAACAGACTCATTGTAGTCTACTCCGCCCTTGACGAACTTCTGGCTGATAACCTGTCCGTTGAGGTCGAATACAATGATTTCAGTCACATCCGGGTTGCTGAAGCAGATCTCTACACCGCCCTTCTTGATTGTGATCCAGTTGGCGGGGTTGGAGTCGCCTACGGTCTCAACCGAGAGTTTGTCGAGTACTTCGATCGTGCAGCTTGCGGATACCTCGCCGCATGTAGCGGTGATGGTCGCTGTACCCTTGCTTACGGCTGTAACCAGACCTTCCTCGGATACGGTTGCCACAGTCTCGTCGCTCGATGTCCATACGACAGTCTTGTCGGCTGCGTTGTCGGGACCTACGGTAGCGGTGATTGCCACTGTGTCGCCGATGTTGTCGAGAGTTGCCTCGGTCACGTCGAGTTCGATCGTGTCTACAAGTACCGGTTCAACTGTCACCTCGCAGGATGCGGATACCTCGCCGCAGGTAGCGGTGATGGTGGCAGTGCCTTCGGCTACGGCTGTTACCACACCTTCCTCGGATACGGTTGCCACTTCCTCGTCGCTGGATGTCCATACGACAGTCTTGTCGGCGGCGTTGTCCGGACCTACGGTAGCGGTGATGGCCACTGTCTCGCCTACGGTGAGGGTTGCCTCGGTCACGTCAAGTTCGATCATGTCTACGAGCACGGGGTTGACAGTCACCACGCAGGTAGCGGATACCTGGCCGCAGGTGGCGGTGATGGTGGCGGTGCCTTCGGCTACGGCTGTTACCACGCCTTCCTTCGATACGGTTGCGATCTTCTCATCGCTTGACTTCCAAGTGATGGTCTTGTCGGCAGTGTTCTCGGGAGCCACTGTTGCGGTGAGGGTTGTGGTCCCGCCTACAGTGAGGGTGGCCTCAGTTGCGCTGAGTGTCACGGAAGCTGCGACGACGGGCTTCACTGTCACCTTGCAGGTAGCGGATACCTGGCCGCAGGTGGCGGTGATGGTGGCGGTGCCGGCTGCG
>JAAVCH010000032.1 GCA_014802425.1 Bacteroides sp. | reverse complement strand
GTCAGCATCCATTACTTTTGATGTTCCGATCTTATACCATGCATTATCGCTGAGTCCGGCATGGATGAAGGCATGGGTATAAAAGCCCACTTCATCCGCTACGATTTCATCAATTCCGGGATTGCTGTTAATTGGCCATCGTTTTCGAAACACTCGAATCACTTCACTGTTAATAATCTCAAGATCTCGCACGATAAATTGAAAGAATACTTTGTAAGAATCCTCTATCTCTACACAAAATATATTTCCAACGCGTACTATGGTTCTTTTCTTCATGGTTTTGATATTCCGTATTTATGACTTTCATGTCCGGCGAACCGTTTGCAAAGCCGGAGAAAGTGTATGTCGTAGTCCCTTTTGCATGGATATGGACGATATCTGTTTTACCGTCTCCGTCGCAGTCCATGATGATTATACGGTCGGAGTTGGCGGCCATATCATCGGGATCACTGCTGGCTGTCCCCGGCAATGTGACCTTGAAGTCCATCACATGCTTATGGAACAGAAGCTTGTCATTCTCGAGGTCGTAGAGGAAGACCATTGAAGGATAATCTGATTCTCCAGTCGGTTCATGGGCTGATATCCCCAGAACTTCGTCCTTACCGTCTCCATTGAAATCGCCGGTATACCAGAATTTGGGATGTACACTGGGATGGTTTTCCTTGTCGCGGTATACGGTCTCTGCAGGTTGATAGGACCTGATGTAACGTTGAGTCAGGCCTCCAAATAGACTCCGTGAGTAGACTGTGAACGTGAGTTTTTCCTTGTTGATACTGCAGATGTTGTTTACCTTTATAACCTGATCCGCACTTCTGCCGGTAAGGTCGGCGCACAGCATGGTAATGAATCCTTCATCGGCCGAGAGAACAGTGTGGTCTGCTGTCGTACCTGAGTTAAGGGAAGTATATACCAGAATCTCCTTATCGCTTGTAAAGGGATTTATGATCCAGTTCGCTCCATTGCTTTTATTGTGGAAATAGGGAGATGCGGAGGGGTATACGATCAGGCCATTCGTACCTCGCTCATAGTCAAACCGCCCCCCCCTATAAGCCGGAGGGAATTGATGTCGCTTGCATCGTCAAGATCATAGTAGCGGCCTGTTGTAATATTGGAGGTTGTAAAGGCCTCTATGCCGTTTCCCGTTCCATAGCTGAATGAAAGTGGATTAAGTTTCGTTTTACCAGAGGTACACACTAATTCATCCAACACCGATTCTCCGGCCACATCAGTATAAAATAGACTGTATTTACGCAGTTCCTGTGAGCCGACCCGACATACAATTGCTTTCAGCCTTTTGTACATGACCATGCTGCAACCTCCGCTATAGGAGAATTGATTGTCGTCTCGGTCCTCGTACTCAAACATTACCGATGCGCCACTATAACGGATTGCCACAGGATAGTGGATCCCGTAATAGGTCACATAATCAAACTCCACCTTATTGCCGAAAAGGTCGGTAATGGAGGTCAGAGGATAGGTGAGATGCGGACGGTCATTGTCGGGAAAATCTCCGACTACAGCGGAAGTGTCGATGGATCGTAAGGCTGGTGCTGTAAGTAAATCGTCAACGGTTGATATCGCATCGGATACATCGGCTTCATGCTGTGGCTCATCTTCCGTATAGGAATTTCAGGTTTTTCCCATAGGAAAGTGACGATGCTATGACGGCGGCTATGAGCGGCATAATTCTGAGGAGAGTCTTCTTGATGCGGGTTATATGTGTGATTGATATGCAAATCTAATCTATTTCAGTCAAGTCTGCAATTGAAACGGCAAAAACCACACATAAAATAGTACCGATGCGTATCGGTCTGCCTGAAAACAGGGAGATTCTGACTGAGGCAATGTCAAATAAGCCACATCAATCCCTCGCTTCGCTATTCTCCGATGATTTTTGGAGGACATTGAGGTGAAGTCAGGTATCCCGGCGGTCGGCTCCGTCTGAATCCTCCGGAGCTGATTCCCGAAACTAATTAAGGTGTGATTTGTTAAGTTAGTAAAAAAATTAGTAATTTTGCGCCGCAATCGCACCGCGTCCATATCCCGGCCGTGGCTCGCGCCATATATACCCCGTAACTGAATTATGAAGAATCTTGTGATAGTCGAGTCTCCGGCGAAGGCCAAGACCATAGAGAAGTTTCTCGGCAAGGATTATAAGGTCCTGTCGAGCTTCGGACATATAAGAGACCTCTCGAAGAAGGAGATACGTCCGGATTCTGACGAGGGCTTCTCGCCCGACTATGAAGTGTCGGCAGATAAGAAAGACCTCGTCCGCACCCTTAAGAAAGCCGCAAAGGAGGCCGATATGGTGTGGCTTGCCTCCGATGAAGACCGCGAGGGGGAAGCCATCGCATGGCATCTTTATGAAGTGCTCGGATTAAAGCCCGAGAATACACGCCGCATCGTATTCCACGAAATCACCAAACCCGCCATACTCCACGCCATCGAGAATCCGCGCGGCATCGACATCGACCGCGTCAACGCCCAGCAGGCGCGCCGCGTGCTCGACCGCATCGTCGGTTTCGAGCTCAGCCCCGTGCTTTGGCGCAAGATTAAGCCCGCCCTTTCGGCAGGGCGTGTGCAGAGTGTGGCCGTGCGCCTCATCTGCGAGCGCGAGAAGGAAATCATGGGCTTCAGCCCCGAGCCTTACTACCGCATCACGGGGCGCTTCCTCACCCTCCCCGACGGCACGCCGCTGAAGGCCGAGGCCACCCGCCGTATGCCCGATGAGGAGTCGGCCCGCGCCCTTCTGGAGGCTTGTGCCGGCGCCCCCTTCAAGGTGAGCGAGGTGAGCGTACACCCGCTGCGCCGCTCCCCGGCGCCTCCGTTCACCACCTCCACCCTCCAGCAGGAAGCCTCGCGCCGCCTCGGATTCTCCGTCAACCAGACCATGATGCTGGCACAGAAGCTCTACGAGGACGGACACATAACATACATGCGTACCGACTCGCTCAACCTTTCCGACCTCGCCCTGCGCGACATAGCCCGCAAGGTGACCGAGGACTTCGGCGAGGACTATCTCAAGGTGCGCAAGTACCATACGCATTCCAAAGGGGCCCAGGAGGCCCACGAGGCCATCCGTCCCACCTATATCGATAAGGTCGGCGTAGGCTCCACCGAGCCGGAGAAGCGTCTCTATAACCTTATCCGTCAGCGTGCCCTGGCCTCACAGATGGCCGACGCCGAACTGGAAAAGACCAATATCGACATCACGGCCGACGGAGTCGACGAGACATTCCGCGCCGAAGGGGAAGTGGTGAAGTTCGAGGGCTTCATGAAGGCCTATCAGACCGCTTCGGCCAACGACGACGATGAGCAGGAGCGCCGTCCGCTTCAGGAAGGAATGCTCCCACCGCTCACCCTCGGCGACCCCCTTGAAATGGAGGAAATCAACGCCACGGAGCGCTTCTCTATGCCTCCGGCGCGCTATACGGAGGCATCACTCGTAAAGAAAATGGAGGACCTCGGCATAGGACGCCCGTCAACATACGCTCCCACAATCTCCACCATACAGCACCGCGACTACATCAAGCGCGGCGAACGCGACGGGGAAAAGCGCGGATACAATGTGCTGACCCTCGCCGACGGCAGGATAAAGGCCAGGAAAATGTCGGAGAATACGGGTAGTGACAAGGGAAAACTCGTGCCCACCGATGTCGGCATGATCGTCAACGACTTCCTTACGGAATACTTCCCCGATATCCTCGATTATAACTTCACGGCCCGCGTCGAGGAGAAATTCGATGAGATAGCCGAAGGAAAACTCGGCTGGAAAAACGAGATACGCGATTTCTACGCCGGTTTCCATCCTTCGATCGAGGCCATCAACGACCTCCGCATGGAGCGCAAGGTAGGGGAGCGCCTGCTCGGCGAGGATCCCAAGACCGGAAAACCTGTCTCGGTCAAGATCGGCCGTTTCGGCCCAGTGGTGCAGATAGGCGAGGCTACCGACGAGGAGAAACCCCTCTTCGCCAGCCTCAAGAAGGACCAGAGCATCACTTCGCTCACCCTTGAGGAGGCGCTGAAGCTCTTCGACCTCCCCCGCACCCTCGGCGACTATGAAGACAAGACCGTCGTGGCGGCCGTCGGCCGCTTCGGCCCCTACATCCGCCACGCCGGGGCATTCGTGTCAATCCCGAAGGGAATGGCGCCCGAGACCATCACCCTCGACGAGGCAATCGCGCTCATCGACGCCAAGCGGGCCAAGGATGCCGCCGCCCATATCAAGGACTTTCCCGAGATGCCCGGCCTGGAGGTGATCGACGGCCGCTTCGGTCCATATCTCGCCTATAAGCCCGAGGGAGCCAAAAAGGCGGTCAATTACAAGATACCCAAAGGCACCGACGCCGTGGCTCTGACCCTCGACGAGGCCAAGGCCCTCATGGAGGCGCAGGACGCCGCGCCTAAGAAACCCGCACGACGCACAGCAAAAAAATAACAACACCGCATATATGACCACCCAAGACCAGCTTAAAGAAGCCATCGAGCGCAAGGACGCCCTTAAACGCTATCTTGACATCGACAGCAAGAGAATTGAAGTAGAAGAAGAGGAACTACGCACCCATGTGGCGGATTTCTGGGAAAACCGCGAGGCCGCCGAAGCGCAGATGCGCAAGATCAAGGAACTCCATTTCTGGATCGACGCCTACGAAGACCTCGAAAAGCAGGTGGAGGAACTCAGGCTCGCGTTCGATTTCGTGAAGGAGGGCCTGGTCGAGGAGTCGGAGGTCGACGCCCAGCACGAGGCCGTGCTCAAGCAGCTTGAGGACCTGGAGCTGCGCAACATGCTCCGCCGCGAGGAGGACAAGCTCGGAGTGGTGCTCAAGATCAACGCCGGAGCCGGCGGCACCGAGGCCCAGGACTGGGCCCAGATGCTTATGCGCCTCTATCTGCGCTATGCCGAGCGCCACGGCTACAAGGCCACCATCGCCAATATCCTTGAGGCCGATGACGCCGGCATCAAGTCGGTGACCATCAATATCGAGGGCGACTATGCCTATGGCTTCCTGAAATCGGAGAACGGCGTACACCGCCTCGTGCGTGTGTCGCCCTACAACGCCCAGGGAAAGCGCATGACGTCGTTCGCTTCGGTGTTCGTCACCCCGCTCGTCGACGACACCATCGAGGTGCAGATCCAGCCCGCGCTCATCAGCTGGGACACATTCCGCTCCGGCGGCCCCGGCGGTCAGAACGTCAACAAGGTGGAATCCGGCGTGCGCCTGCGCTATCAGTACAAAGACCCCTACACAGGCGAGGAGGAGGAAATCCTCATCGAGAACACCGAGACACGTGACCAGCCCAAGAACAAGGAGAACGCCCTGCGCCACCTCCGCTCCATCCTCTACGAGAAGGAACTCGCCCACCGCATGGAGGAGCAGGCCAAGATCGAGGCCGGAAAGAAAAAAATCGAATGGGGCAGCCAGATCCGCAGCTACGTCTTCGACGACCGCCGCGTGAAGGACCACCGCACCAACTACCAGACCTCCGATGTAGGCTCCGTGATGGACGGCGAGATCGACGCCTTCATCAAGGCCTACCTCATGGAGTTCGCCGCCACCGAACACCCCTGATTTCCATAGCGCTGACCTCAATTCCGCAATCCCATGGGAATGGTCATGCTTACTTCGCTGATTCAGAAACCGAGTCGGAATCCAGGATTAAAACCTGACTTCCGACTCGGTTTCATATTAGAGAGTCAGGAACGGAGGCGGGTCACTTGCGTTCCTTGAGGTAGCCGTGGCGGTAGGCGGTGAGGAGCTCCTTGAGCTCGTTGATCTGGCTCTGGAGGATGGCGCCTTTGTCGGTGTCGCGCACGCGGAGACGCTTGTGGTTGAATTCCACTACCTGGGTGGTGTTCTTGATGTCGGTGCCGAGGCGCACGGCTTCCTCGGCCGAGGTGAAGGGCTCGTGCTGCACGAGCTCGAATCCGCGGGAATGATAGACGAGCGTGTAGCCGGCTATGCCGGTGGTGTTGTGGTAGGCCTTCGAGAAGCCTCCGTCAATCACCATCATCTTCCCTGCGGCCTTGATCGGACTCTCACCCTTGCCGGCCTTCACGGGCACGTGGCCGTTGATGATGTGGCGGTGGTCCCCCTTCACGTCGAATGCGTCGAGGATCATGTCGCACACCTTTTCGTTGTCGCGCATATGGTAGTAGTGCCCTTTCTCCTCATGCTGCGGCTTCCTGTCGTTGAGCAGGTAGCGCTCGAAAGTGGCCATCTTGGCCTTGTCGAAAAGAGGGGAGTCGGGTCCGCACCATACGTAAAAGTAATAGTCACGCGCATACTCGCGGCGCTCCTTGGGGGCGAACGGATCGAATGCGTCGCGCATCAGCGCCTCGACGCAGCGCAGCAGCTCGGGGCCCTTCAGGGGGGTGCCCAGCACCTCCACCTCCTTCAGCGAGCCGTCCTCGTTGAGCGGAATCGAGGCATGGAAAAGGAGGTTGGAATTGTAGACGCTGTAGATGCCTCCGTGCGAGAGGAAAAGGTTGATGTGCGTCTTCAGTTTCTCGCTCACCGCGAAACTGTGCGCCAGCTTGTCGATCAGCTCCTTCTCCTCCGAGGTAAGGGCATAGGGGTCGGCGGGGTCGATTGTCGGGAAATGCTTGTCGAGCAAGGGGTAGGTCTCTCCGTCGATCTTGATTGTGCCGGCGTTGAAGTCGATTTCATGCAGCAGGCGGCGGTCGGCCATCTTCCATTCGGGATGACGGCGTATCAGCTCGGCTTCCAGCTTGAACTGTATCACCGTTATGGCCTTGTGCATGCGGGCCGTCAGGCGGCGGCTCTTGAGCGTCAGCGGACTGCTCCCGGGGCCGATTTTGGGAGAGAAGACATCGCAGGGGTCGTCGCCGTAAGTCTCCATGGCGAACGTGGCCAGCGGCACGAGATTGATGCCGTAGCCGTCTTCGAGGGTCTCCATGTTGCCGTAGCGCAGGCAGATGCGGATGGCGTTGGCTATGCACGCCTCGCAGCCTGCGGCGGCTCCCATCCAGAGGGCGTCGTGATTGCCCCACTGGATGTCGAAGTCCTTATAGTTGGCCAAAGTGTCGAGGATGATGTGGGCGCCGGGGCCACGGTCGTAGATGTCGCCCAGGATGTGCATCTGGTCGATGCTCAGGCTCTGGATCACCCGGCAGATGGCCTTGATGAAGTTGTCGGCCTGGCCGGTGGATATGATCGTCTCCACGATGCGGTTGTAGTATAGCTGCTTGTCCTCGCCCGAAGGGGCTTCGTGGAGCAGCTCCTCGATGATGTAGGCGAACTTCTTGGGGAGCGCCTTGCGCACCTTCGAGCGCGTGTACTTCGAGCTTACTTCCTGGAGCACCTTCACCAGCCGGTGGAGCGAGATGTGGTAGAAGTCCTTTAGGTTGGGCTCGGTCGACTTGATGTACTGCAGCTTGCGCCCCGGATAGTAGATGAGCGAGCAGAGCTCGCGGATGTCGTCCTCGCGCATGGAGGTGCCGAAAATCTCGTAGACCTTGCGGCGGATGTTGCCCGAGGCGTTCTTGAGGATATGGGAGAACGCCTCGTGCTCGCCGTGGATGTCGGCCACGAAATGCTCCGTGCCTTTCGGCAGGTTGAGTATCGCCTCAAGATTGATTATCTCCGACGCTGCGGCCGAAGTGTTGGGGAATGTCTGGGAGAGCAGTTCGAGCACTCGTTGGTCAGCAATGTTTTTCATGATATATGACGGTATGTTAGGTTGGGTTGTGGTGGAAGGCGGGTTGTCCTGCCGGAGCGGCGGGGGATTTCCCGGCCGTCCCGGCAGGGCCGTAGGTCACTCCCGGAAATAGACGCGCTTTACACGCGGCGACACGGAAGTGAGTATTTCGTAGGGAATGGTGTCGAGGGCGTCGGAGAGACGGCTCACGGGCATGGCCTCGCCGAAGATCTCGACGCGGTCCCCCTCGCGGCAGGGGATGCCGGTGACGTCGATCATGCATGCGTCCATGCAGATGTTTCCGACGGTGGGGGCCTCCTTGCCGTTGACGAGCACGCTGATGCGGCCGTTGCCGAAATGGCGGTTCATGCCGTCGGCGTAGCCGATGGGGATGGTGGCTATCACGGAGTCGCGGTCAAGACGTCCGCGCCCTGCGTAACCCACCGAACTCCCCGCAGGCCAGTGGCGGAGGTGGATGATGACCGTCTTGAGCGACGACACCACGGCCAGCGGCTTCTCCATCTCCGGCGGGAGCGTGTTGACTCCGTAGAGGCCGATGCCGAGGCGCGCGAAATCGTAGTGATGCTCCGGGAAGCGCAGGATGCCGGCCGAGTTCAGCACATGGCGCCTGACGGGGTACGCGGAGCGGGACAGTATGTAGGCCGAACACCGTTCGAACGTGTCCAGCTGCATTAGCGTGTAGTCGTTCATGTCGGGCATGTCGGCGGTGGCAAGATGGGAGAATACGGTGGCTATGCGCACTTCTTCGGTCGAGTCCATGCGGTCCATCAGGGCCGGAAGTTCCGGTTCGATGTATCCCATGCGGTGCATCCCGGTGTCGAGCTTTATGTGGATGGGGTACCCCGTCACGCCGTATCGCCGGGCCTGCGCGATGACGTCGTCGAGCATCGCGGGGGAATATATTTCAGGCTCCAGACGGTAGCGGAACATCTCGCGGTAATCCGCCACTCTGGGATTCATCACCATGATGGGCATCGTGATTCCCTGACGGCGTAGGTCGAGCCCCTCGTCGAGCACGGCCACTGCCAGATACGCCGCTCCGGCGTCCTGGAGCGTCTTGGCTATTTCGTAGGAGCCGGCGCCGTAGCCGGAGGCCTTCACCATGGCTATCATGCCGGTGGAGGAGGGTAGGGCCGACTTGAAGTAGTTGTAGTTCGTTATGATGGCGTCGAGGTTCACCTCCAGGATGGTCTCGTGGCTGCGCACCTCAAGGGTTTCCTTGACGGGCGTGAGGTCGAAGTCGGCCGAGCCTTTGAGCAGGATTATGGAGTCCGCCATGGGATTGCGCCGCAGGTGGGTGAGCAGCGTGTCGACATCGGGGAAGAAAAGCGCGTTGCCGCCGAAGAGGTCGCTGTGGGCGCTTATATGGGGGCCCACTCCGATCACCGTGTCGATGCCGGCGAGGCGCAGCAGACGCGCCATGCGCCCGTAAGTGGCCGATTCGTCGGCCGACTCATGGAGCAGGTCGGAGATGATGACCACCGGCTTCTGGCCCGGGATACGCCGGCGCGACATGAAGTCGAGCGCCGGGGCGAGCGACGACAGGTCGGACGTATATGAGTCGTGGATGACCTGGCAGCCGTGTCCGCCGTCCGATACGCTGAGGCGTGTCTCCACGGGGCGGATGTGCCTCATCCGCCGCGCGGTGAGCTCTTCGGAATAGCCCGAGGCCAGCATGTAGGCCAGGGCGAGGGCGGCGTTGCGCACATCGGTCTCCGAGGCAGAGAACGAAAGCTCCACGCTCCCCTTGAAGCCTTCAAACAGATAGTCGATCCGGGTGCCCTTTTCCCCGGTCTGCCCGTGGGGGGATACGGAGTCGACCCCCGTGATGCGCAGCCGGGCTCCGGATTCCGGATTCATGCTCCAGTCAGTGCGGTGTACGGAGGCCGGGAGCTTGCCTACGGCTACGGCCACCTCCTTGGAGTCGCTGCAGTAGATGATGCCCTGGGCGTCGGCGGCCAGCGATACCTTCTCGCCGATTTTCTCCTCAAGGGAGCCGAATCCGTCGGCATGCTCGGAATCGATGTCGGTCAAGATGACCACATCGGGGCGTATGCACTCGCGCAGACGCTCCATCTCACCCTTGCGCGAGACGCCGGCCTCGATGAAGGCCAGGTCGGTGTGTTCCGGATCGATTTCCCACATGGAGAGCGGCACTCCGATCTGTGAGTTGTAGCTGCGCGGAGATCTGGCCACGTCATAGACGGGCTCCAGTAGCTGGTAAAGCCATTCCTTGACGGTGGTCTTGCCGCGTGAGCCGGCGATGGCCGTCAACAGGCACCGGTCGTCGGCCCGGCGGCGGGTGATGGTCTGGAGCGCCGCTACGGGGTCCGGGTGTATTATCACTGCGGCATCGGAGGCGTCGGCCATATCGTCGGGAAGCTCGGTGGCCACGAACATGCGCACTCCGCGGTCATAGAGGGCGCGCATGTAGCGTGCGCCCGTATTGGTCTTTGTGGGGATAGCGAAGAAGAGAGTGCCTTCCGGCTCAAGCAGCGATCGGGAGTCGGTCAGCAGTGTATCGACGCGGAGGCTGCGGCTTTCAGGCGGAATTGTGGCTCCGAGGCGACTTGCGATTTCTTCTAAGGTCATTTTTTGACTTAATTCAATCAGTGTTTTGGGAGCGGCGTCCGCACGTGCGGCGTCCGCCCGGTCATTATGATGGCATTCCCGGCCAAGGCGTGTCACGGATGTGACGTGGCGAAGGAAGATCCATACTGACTGCTAATTTATAAAATAAAGCCCATTTAAGCAATATCGCGGTATGATAAAATGAATGTCCCGGTGAAGGAGCGTACGGTCTGATGCTCCACCGCCGGCTCATGTGGATGCGTGTCTATCGCAGGCAGTCAATCAGATAGTCGGACAGCCTGCCTGTGCCGGTGTCGAAACTGGCGCCTATGAGGTAAACGGTTTTGCCGGTGAAGCGGTCGGGAATCCAGTATTCCTTACGGTTGATCTGTCCGAGGGCCGATGAAGCGTCGGAGTCAATCTTGAATTCAAAGATATAGATGAATCCGGATGTTTCTACTTTCAGGTCAATGCGTCCGTCGGAAGTGCGGCGCTCCATCTCAGTATATTCTCCCAGTAGGGTGAAGATCAGATACACCGCATCCTGAAAGCGTGATTCCCTGTTCCCTTTGTCATTATACGCCATTCCGGCAAGAAGGGAATTGAAGCGCTCCATGAACGCTTCCGGATTGCCGTGCCGCACCTCCTTGAGGAAATCCTGGATGGCCAGTCCGCGGGATGATGATCCATCGCCGGCGAAGCTCTTGAGCAGGAATTTCAGGAAACCGTTCTTTACCTCGGTGTTGGGATAGTCGAGAAGGTATTCCTGGTACTCCGGATTATAGCTTTTGATGGTCAGGTAGCCGGATTGGAAAAGCACGGGCACTGGATCACGGCTGAGTATGCCGGCCGACGCCAGTTCCTCGGCATCGTAGGTGACGGGTGCGATATCCTTCAGCTGCCAGTGTCCGCGGCGGATAAGGGCCACGAGGAATGTGGGGGTGCCGGAATCGAACCAGTAGGAGTCGAACCGTCTGTTCTCGCATACCTTTATCAGACTGTAGGGGTTATAGATATCCGGAGAGCTTTCGGAGAAGTGATAGCCGTCATAGCGATGGCGTAACTCCGCCTTTATATCCTCCTGCGGCCTGCCGAGAGTCTCGGCAAGGACAGAGATGCCCGGAGTGAAATATGCTTCCAGTTCATCGGAGGTTATGCCGCATATGCCGGAATACTGCGGGAGGAACGAAATGTCGTTCAGGTTATTGAGGCCAGAGAACACCGATACCTTTGTGAAGCGGGCCACTCCGGTC
Source organism: Bacteroides sp. (assembly GCA_014802425.1). Taxonomy (GTDB): domain Bacteria; phylum Bacteroidota; class Bacteroidia; order Bacteroidales; family Muribaculaceae; genus Lepagella. The sequence goes on along the minus strand of JAAVCH010000032.1, from coordinate 3,761 downwards.
AGCATGGCGAAGCGTATGCAGCGGTCCATCGTCTTGAGATTGGCATAGAAGGCTTTCAGGGTGGCTCGGTAGCGGTCGGCCAGGGCTTCATTGCCGATGGCCGACAGTAGGGGCTTCTCGTATTCGTCGATAAGGATCACCACCTGCCTGCCGGTCACGCGCCAGGCCTTCTCGATGATCCATGCGAATCTTTCCTCCACCGCCCTGTCTTTCTTTTCATCCCCGTATGCTTCCTCCCATCTTTCGAGATGTGCGTTAAGGGCGGCCACAAGGGAGTCATAGTCCTTATATTCCCGATTGCTCAGGTCGATATGCAGCACAGGGTGGGGCGCCTCCACGATATCGGGATAGATCTCCAGATTGAGGAAGAGTTCCCGCTCTCCAAGAAAATAGGACTCAAGTGTGGACAGCAGCAGGCTCTTGCCGAATCTTCTCGGACGCGAGAGGAAGAAATACTTCCCGCTCTCCACAAGACTTTTCACATAGCCTGTCTTGTCGATGTATAGGTATCCTCCCTCGATTATATCCTTGAATGTCTGGATTCCGACGGGATATTTGATATGACGTTTCTCCTGTGCCATGTCGCAAAGGTAATAAATATTTTCAATTCCGTCAACCCGGTGCCCGCTCCGCGTCCGGAGGCAGCCCGGCGCATCTAAGGAAATGGAAAATCCGGTGGAGGGGCCGCAGGTCGCGGGTCCTCCACCGGAGTATGGGATTGACGGACGGTCATGCCGGCCGCCGTGGAATTGCGTTTTTATTTCCGTTTACTCGGCCTTTCCTTCGGAGCCGAGCACGTACTGGATCTTGTGCTTGTAGAGCTTCTCCATCTCGTCGCGGGCGGGGCCGAGGTACTTGCGGGGGTCGAACTCACCCGGCTTGTCGTGGAACACCTTGCGCACGGCTGCTGTCATGGCAAGACGTGAGTCGGAGTCGATGTTGATCTTGCAGACGTCCATCTTGGCGGCCTTGCGGAGTTCCTCCTCGGGGATACCGATTGCGTCGGGGAGCTTGCCACCGTATTCGTCGATGATCTTCACGTATTCCTGGGGCACGGAAGAGGAACCGTGGAGCACGATCGGGAAGTCGGGGAGCTTCTTCTCTACGGCCTCAAGCACGTCGAATGCCAGCGGGGGGGGCACGAGAAGACCTGTCTTCGGGTCGCGTGTGCACTGCTCGGCAGTGAACTTGTAGGCGCCGTGGGATGTGCCGATGGAGATGGCGAGGCTGTCGCATCCTGTGCGGGCCACGAACTCGATCACTTCCTCGGGGTCGGTGTATGTGTGGTGGTCGGAGCTTACTTCGTCCTCTACGCCGGCGAGCACGCCGAGCTCGGCCTCTACGGTCACGTCAAACTGATGGGCATAGTCCACTACCTTCTTGGTGAGCTCTGCGTTCTCGTCGAAGGGGAGGTGGGAGCCGTCGATCATCACGCTGGAGAAACCGTTGTCGATGCAGTCCTTGCAGGTCTCGAAAGTGTCGCCGTGGTCAAGGTGAAGCACGATCTGGGGATGCTCCCAGCCGAGAGACTTGGCATACTCTACGGCACCCTGGGCCATATAGCGGAGCAGGATGGGGTTGGCGTACTGACGCGCGCCCTTCGACACCTGCAGGATGACGGGAGACTTAGTGTCGGCAGCGGCCTTGATGATGGCCTGGAGCTGCTCCATGTTGTTGAAGTTGAACGCGGGGATGGCATAGCCGCCGTGTACTGCCTTGGCGAACATCTCTTTGGTGTTCACGAGGCCGAGTTCTTTATAATCTACCATGTGTTGATAATGTAAATTATTGGGATATTGGGTTTCTGTCGGTTCTATGGTGGAGGGCACTGTGTCCCCCTTTGAGGTAAACGCCCGGGAGCGCCCTATGGTTCAGCTCAGGCGCGGCTGGCGCGCCAGTTCGAGCACACCCTGGAGCACGTCGCGCGACTTCGGCGCCGTGGCCAGCATCTTCTGCAGAGATCCGAGCCGGTGTACATCGCTTCCCACGGCGTTGGCCATCCCTTCCTTCAGCAGCCAGGCGGCTTTCTTGCGGGCTGTCTCGCCGTACATGCCTACGGTCGACATGAAGTTGAGCTGGAAGTCGACTCCGCGCTCCTTGAGGCGGTTGTAGTCGGTCTCGTCCATATAGCGGTAGCGTTCCGGGTGGGCGAGCAGCACGTGGTAGCCTGCGGCCTGGATTTCATCGATGAGGTCGTCGAAGTTCATCGGAGGGGAGAAATAGGATGTCTCCACGAGCAGGTGCGACCCTTCGTCGCCTACGGGGAGGAAGTCGCGGGCCGCCAGACGGTCCTCGAAAAGGGAGTCGAGCATGTTCTCGGCGCCGAGGCGCAGCTCGACGCCCCCCTTCCACTCGGCCTGGAGCTCGGCAAAGCGCGAGCGCAGAGCGGAGGTCTCATTGTCGTAGTCCTCCATGATATGGGGTGTGAGCCATACGCGCCTCACACCCATGCGTTCGTATTCACGGAGCGTTTCGAGTGATTTCTCCATGTCCGGAATGCCGTCGTCGACTCCGGGGAGTATGTGGGAATGCCAGTCGGTAAGACCCTGCATCAGGCCTGCGTCGGCCAGGGTGGATACCTTCTTCTTAAAGGGCCATAATGCCATAAAGTGTGCTGTTTAGGGGGTCTGTGGGTAATGACGTGCCGGTCGGCGTGCGGCCGGCTGTCATTCTTCGAGGCTCTGGTAGTTGCCGTAAGTGTAGTATGACGAATGGGCGGCTTCGGTGCCGTTGAGCAGGATGCTCATACGCTTGAGCTTCTTGTCGTTGTAGAGGGTGACAAGGTCAGCGATGGCCGAGCGCTGGAGCAGTCCGGCGCGCACCACGAAGATCGTGGCGTCGGCATAGCGGTTGATGAGCTGGGTGTCGACCACCACATTGACCGGCGGACAGTCGATCATGATGATGTCGTAGTCCTGGCGCACCGAGTCGATGAACTCTCCGAGGCGGTTGCCCTCAAGAAGCTCCGCGGGGTTGGGCGGCCGCTTGCCGATGGGCACTATGCTCAGGCCTGCGGTGTCCTTGGCGGGATAGATGATGCGGTGCGGATCGGTCTCCTTACCGGTCAGGTAGGCCGCCAGTCCCCGGTGGGGAGAGGAGACGTAGGTGGAGAGGGAGCCATGGCGCAGGTCGCCGTCGATGAGCAGCACGCGCTTCTTCTTCAGTGCGAACGAGGCGCCGAGGTTGAAGGCCACGAACGATTTACCCGAGCCGGGATTGAACGAAGTGACGGCCAGCACGGGATGTGAGGCCTCGTCGCCCATCATGAGGTCGATGTTGCTGCGCACCACACGGAATGCCTCGTTCGGCACGTCGCGTTTTCCTTCCGCCACGATCGGCTTCGGGGTGTCGATTTCCTTCTGACGCTTCTTCTTCGACTTGAAGAGGTTGCGCACGCGGTGATGGCTGTCCACCTGCGGTATCTCGCCCGTGAAGGGGATGGGAAGGTCTTCCATATCCTTGCGCGAGTGTACCTTGTTGTCCATCGCCTTGACGAAGTATATGATCACGGCCGGGAAGAAGAGTCCGAGCACGATGCCGATGATGACCGACATCTTCGTGCGCGGAGCTATCGGCTCCATGGGTCCGAAGGGGGGGGTGATGATGCGGGTGTTGTAGGCGTTGAAGGCCATGGATATGTTGTTCTCCTCACGCTTCTGGAGCAGGAAGAGGTAGAGGGATTCCTTGATGGCCTGGTCGCGCTTGATGCTGCCGAGGTACTGCGCCTGCTTCGGGGCCGACGAGAGGTTGGCCTGACTCTG
>JAAVCH010000031.1 GCA_014802425.1 Bacteroides sp. | reverse complement strand
TGGCGTTGTTTCCCGTTTGCGGTTGCAAAGTTACAACATTTTTCAGCCGCCCGCAAGAGGCAGCGCGAACAAAATCGAATTTTATTTGTTTTTTCAGACTAAAATATTGATTATCAGTAGCCAAAAAATATGTAAATGAACGTTAACGAATGTAAATCACGTACTGCGGAACTATGCTGTACAGCATCACCCCCTCTGAAAAAACAGGATTAATCCATGAAAAAAAGCATGATGGACTTATGAAAACAGGGGTTTGCGGCGTGCGCAGACCCTGTTTGTTTATGGATTTGAGGGCAAAAAAAGAGGGGAAAAGGGAGAAAGAAAGTGGGGAAAAGGTGAAAAAAGGGGAAGAGAAATGGAAAGGAGTAGAATCATCTATCGTCACTGAGGATGATTATATGAGGAGAGACACCCCTATCGTGACGGAGTATTATGTATGTAGCGGGAGGAGCTACGGGATATGGGAGCGCGCGGGAGGATGACGGGGCGGTTTTTATGGGGTGTATGAAGTGCAGTCCCTTCGGGACTGGCATATCGGCGATTGGTTAGCCCGGGGCCGGGCCCCGGGCTAACCGAGGTGGAACCCCTCCGGGGTAATGGGGAAATATGCCGTAAAGCAACATGATCTATGAGAAAAAACATGAAATACTCATGATGGAACCATAAAAAAGGACCTGCGCATGGCGCAGGCCCCTGTTTTTCTATGGAGAGGAGGTCAAAAAAGTGGGAAAGTGGAGTTGGTGAGCACATATTTTCGTTCGAATTCGGCCGGTGTCAGGGTGAGCATATAGATGCCTTGGATGAGTGAGACGATGTACCAGGCCCCGCAGGTGATAAGCGTGAGAAGGATGCAAAGGAATCCACCCCCTATTTTGCCGCAATAGAAATACTGCACACCCAATGAACCGAAGATTATTGCAAGCAGTCCGGCCACAAGGCCCGACTTATCAGTGGCAGGTATGTAATTGTCATAGGCTCCCTGCCGCCAGTTGCCGTTATTATTCGGATAGCCCTGCGGGCCGTAACCGGGGTTAGGACCGTAGCCGGGCTGACCCTGCGGGCCGTAACCGGGGTTAGGACCGTAGCCAGGCTGACCCTGCGGGCCATAACCGGGGTTAGGACCGTAGCCGGGCTGACCCTGCGGGCCATAACCGGGGTTAGGACCGTAGCCAGGCTGACCCTGCGGGGCATAGCCGGGATTAGGGCCGTAGCCGGGCTGCCCCTGCGGGCCATAGCCGGGGTTGGACTGCGGGCCGGAGGGATATTTCGGTCCGTCGTCGACGGGTATGTCCTGCGACTCCACCGCAACGGCCTCTTCATCCACCACAACCTCAGTCGCGGCACCGAGCAAGTCGGCAAGCGGAGCCACCCCGGCAGCCGCCTGCCAGTCGGCCATACCGGGATGCCATACCACCGTCGACGGCGTGAGGCCGTATTCTTTCAGCTGCGATCGCAGGAGCGGTCCGACGCGCTGACCGTCGGGAGCCACTATATACCAGTTGTTTTCCATTTTGTCTTTTGTTTATTCAATTTATTACTTGACTGTCCCTGTGGAACACATCACCGGATTTTCCAAGGGTCTACACCACAAATATAGATAAATAAAATGAAATGTCCACCATAAAGCAGACATTTCACTCCATTTCGGGTTACAATACCAGCGTATTTCTATAATATTGCGGTCAGCGGGGAGATACCCTTACGGGGTCTCCCCCTACTCCGCTTATTTATCGCGCATGAAAATCTGAATCGGCGTGCCGTGGAAGTCCCATTTCTCGCGGATCTTGTTCTCAAGGAAGCGGCGGTAGGGCTCCTTGACCCACTGCGGAAGATTGCAGAAGAATACGAAAGTCGGTATGACGGAATCCTTAAGCATCGTCACGTATTTGATCTTCACGAATTTTCCCTTGTTGCTCGGCGGAGGAGTAATGGCGATCTGCTCAAGCATGTAAGTGTTGAGCTGGGAGGTGGGTATGATGCGGCGGCGGTTTTCATATACCGCCGTGGCGGTCTCAAGCACCTTGTAGATGCGTTCCTTCGTAAGCGCCGAAGTAAAGAGGATGGGGAAGTCGGTGAAGGGAGCGAACTTGGCGCGGATGGCGGCCTCGTAACGCTTCTGCGTCTCAAGCGAGCGGTCCTCGATGAGGTCCCACTTATTGACACACACCACCAGCCCCTTCTTGTTGCGCTGTATGAGGGAGAAGATGTTGCCGTCCTGCGCCTCGATGCCGCGTGTGGCGTCAATCATGAGGATGCAGACGTCACTGGCCTCGATGGCGCGGATGGAGCGAATCACGCTGTAGTACTCAATGTCTTCGTCCACCTTCTGCTTCTTGCGGATTCCGGCCGTGTCGACGAGATAGAAGTCGAAGCCGAATTTATTGTAGCGGTGGTAGATGGAGTCGCGGGTGGTGCCGGCGATATCGGTCACGATATGCCGTTCCTCGCCGAGGAAGGCGTTGATAAGGGATGACTTTCCGGCATTCGGACGCCCGACGATGGCGAACTTGGCTATGTCGTCTTCCGGCACGTCATCCTCCTTGGGCTCCGGCATATCGGCCACCACGATGTCGAGCAGGTCGCCCGTACCGCTGCCGCTGGCCGAAGATATCGATACAGGGTCGCCCAGGCCGAGGGAATAGAATTCGGGCACGTTGAAGCGCGCGTCCCCCTTATCGTCCTTGTTGGCCACCAGTATCACGGGCTTCTTGGAGCGGCGCAGGATGGCCGCCACCTTGTCGTCGAGGTCGGTCACTCCGGTGGAGGCGTCAACCACGAAGAGGATTACGTCAGCCTCCTGAATGGCGATTTCCACCTGTTTGTTGATTTCTTCTTCGAATATGTCGTCGGAATTCACTACCCAACCGCCGGTGTCGACGATCGAGAATTCCTGTCCCTGCCAGTCGACTTTGCCGTACTGACGGTCACGTGTGGTGCCGGCCGTGTCATCGACTATGGCCGAGCGGGTCTGCGTCAAGCGGTTGAACAATGTGGATTTTCCCACATTGGGCCGCCCTACTATTGCTACTAATCTGCTCATTAGCGTGTTCAGTTTTTTATAAGTCCAAAATCGGATGGGAATCCGATTTCATCAATCTTTAGGAATCGGGCCGAGGGCCGGATGGGGCCAGCCCGGAGGAACGGAGGCGGGTCAGTCGATATAGCCGAAGGCTTTGAGTTTGTTCTCGCGGTTGCGCCAGTCCTTCTCCACCTTCACGAAGATTTCGAGATAGACTTTCTTGCCGAAGAATGTCTCGATGTCGTGGCGGGCCTCGATGCCCACTTTCTTGATTTTCTCACCACCCTTGCCGATGATGATGCCTTTCTGCGAGTCGCGCTCCACATAGATCACGGCCATGATATGGATGGCTCCCTCCTTCTCGTCGAATTTCTCCACCACTACTTCCGTGCTGTAAGGTATCTCCTTGTCATAGTTCTGGAGGAGCTTCTCGCGCACGATTTCAGTGACGAAGAAGCGGGCGGGCTTGTCGGTCAGTGCGTCCTTGCCGAAGTAAGGGGCGGCTACGGGGAGGAGCTCCACGATACGGGCCTTGAGGTTGTCGACATTGAAATGCTCCGTGGCCGAAGTCGGGAAGATCTCGGAATTGGGAAGGCGTGTCTTCCAACGGGCGATAAGCTCTTCGAGCTGTTCGTTGCCCTTGAGGAGGTCGACTTTATTGATCACGAGCAGCACGGGTATCTTTTCCTTGGCCACCCGGTCAAGGTAGTCGGAGTTCTTTTCGGGGTCCTCCACCACGTCGGTGACGTAAAGGAGCACGTCGGCATCGGTAAGGGCGCCTTCGGAGAATTCGAGCATCGACTCCTGAAGGCGGTATTTGGGCTTGAGGACGCCCGGAGTGTCGGAGTAGACGATCTGATAGTCGGGCGTATTGACGATGCCCATGATGCGGTGGCGTGTGGTCTGGGCCTTATTGGTGATGATGGATATGCGTTCGCCGACGAGGTCGTTCATCAGCGTTGATTTACCTACATTGGGGTTTCCGACAATGTTGACGAAGCCTGCCTTGTGGCCGGGGTTGATTTCGGGGGTGGCGGCGTCGGCATTGACGGCTGCATTGGTGTTTTCTGTGTTTTCCATATACGGACTGTATTGTTTTATTTCTTTAATCTTGGATTATTATACTGTACAATTCTTGGGTTATATACGGTACAATTCTATAACGCGGGAATCCGTCATTAGGTTTTATCTCCCGGGGATGAACGGAATCCGCCTCCTTCGCCGAGAGTCGAAACGGAATCACACTGCTCTCTCCGGAGAGAGTCGAAACGGAATCCGGCTCCGCACTCCCCCGGGGGGAGACTGCGGAGCCGGACTTGGACGTTTCAGAGGGAGCCGGGGCGGCGTCATTCGGGATCGTAGGCCCAGATGAGGTACATCGCACCCCATGTGAATCCGGCGCCGAAGGCCGTCATCACGATTTTGTCGCCTTTATGGAGACGCTTCTTGTACTCGTCGAGACAAAGGGGAATCGAGGCGGCCGACGTATTGCCGTAGTGCTGGATATTTACGAGCACCTTCTCCTGGGGCACCTTGATGCGTCCGCCCACGGCCTCGATGATACGCAGGTTGGCCTGATGGGGCACGAACCAGTCGATGTCGTCGACGCTGAGGTTGTTGCGGCGCATCACATTCTGCGACGACGAGAGCATATCGCTGACGGCGTGCTTGTAGACCGCGCGTCCCTCCTGGTAGATATAGTGCTCGCGGGCATCGACTGTGGCGTGCGACGCCGGCTTCACGCTTCCGCCGGCCTTCATGAGCAGGTGCGGGAGTCCGTTGCCGTCGACATGGAACTCGCCGTCGATCACTCCGAGGTCATCGCCGTCATAAGGCTCGATGAGCACGGCTGCGGCGGCGTCGCCGAAGAGGGGGCATGTGGCGCGGTCCTCGTAATCGGTCATGCTCGACATCTTCTCGGCGCATACCACCACTATCTTCCTGTAGAGGCCGGCCTGGATATAGGCGCGGGCGGCCTGCATCGTGACGATGAATCCTGCGCATGCGGCCTGGATGTCATAGCCGTAGGCGTTGGTGAGTCCTGACTCATGGAGTATTACGCTGGCCGTAGAAGGGAAGCGGTAGTCGGGATTGGAAGTGGCGCAGATGAGCAGCTCGACCTCCCCGGGCTCGGTGCCCGTCTCGGCCAGGAGCTTCTGCACGGCCTTTGTGCCCAGGTATCCGGAGCCCTTTCCTTCGTCGTGGAGGATGCGGCGCTCCTTGATGCCGACGCGTGTGGTGATCCACTCGTCGTTGGTGTCCACCATCTTCGAGAGCATCTCATTGTCGAGGATGTCGTCGGGCACGTAGGATGCTATGCCGGTAATAATTGCGTTTTGCATAATGTAAATATACCCGGCGGGGGTTTAGGCCGCCGGGGTTTCAGCCCCCCATCGGGCGGGGGTTACGGGTTATGGACTTATGCCAGCAGGTGTGTCTCTCAGAGCACCACTGCGTTCTTATCGATCACGAGTTTGCCGCGATAGTATCCGCATTCGCCGCATACGTAGTGATACATGTGCCAGGCTCCGCAGTTGGGGCAGATGGCCAGGGTGGGGATAAGGGCTTTGTCGTGTGTGCGGCGTTTCGCAGTTCTGGTGTGCGATTGTCTACGTTTAGGATGTGCCATTTTTCTATGTACTTTTAGTTATTTTTTATTCCGGGTCCGCCCGTGGGAGAAGCGCCGTGCGCGGGGCAGTGGTGCGGGGCGGGATGGGTTTTTCAGTCGTCGGCGGGGATGTCGATGTCGTCGGCGTCCATGTCGATGTCGTCGGCATCGTCGTCGCCACCTGATTTATGCTTGCTCAGGGCTGCGGCCATTGCGCGGTTGCACTTGCCCATCGGATGCACGTGCCTCAGGGGGATGCAGAGCACGATGGTGTCGTAGAGCATGTAGGCCACATTGAGGTAGGTGTTGCTTTCCGGTATAATCAAGATCTCGTCGCTCTCGTCGTTGTAGGACTCGCCGTACTTGACGATGATGTGGTAGTCGGCGTCGATTTCGATTTCAAGCGGGTCGAGGCAACGGTCGCAGGGCACTTCCACCACGCCCTTGCAGTGGAACGTGCAGTCGTAGGCGTCGTGCTTCTTCTCAAGGTCGAGGTGCACCTTTACATCGGCACGATGTATGTCGGTGCGCTCCATGTTCTTGAAGAATTCCGTGTCGATCACGAAATCCTGCTCATAATGTCCGTCTTTCAGCTGGGCGAGCTGTACCTTATATGCCGTAAATTTTCCCACAATTATCCAATAAATTTAAAAAGCGCCACAAAGTTAGTTAGTTTCTTGATATTTACCAACATCTTCGGGCACTTTTTTTAGTTTGTTATGTATTTCCCGCCCTCACCGGGAGGGCGGGAGTGATCGGAATCAGCGTACCGTCACCTTGGCGCGGACGCCGGAAGTGACTACGATGTAGACGCCGGGGGCGAGGTTTTCGCGGCCTGTCTCCATGCCGGAAAGGTTGTAGACGCGGGCGTCGTCGGGAGCCACCACGCAGCCCTTGCCGCCGTAGACTACGGGGATTTCGGCCACGATGTCCTCCACGCCGGAGTCACCCAGCTCGGCCGGCACGAATGTCAGCGTGTTGGAGAGGGAGCCGGAGGGAAGCGGGTCGTAGACACGGACATAGGCCGTGAGCTCCTGGTTCATGTTGGCGGAGGTGAGGCCGCGCACGGTGTATTCGGTGAGGTTGCCCACCTTGAACTCGTTCATGCCGCCGATATAGAATTTGCTGCCGTAGTTGTTGGTGCGGTAGACGGTAAGGGCGTAGCCTGTGGCGCCGTCTACGGGATCCCACGTGAACGTGATGGTGCGGTCGTTCTTGTCGGAAGTCGGAGTGTCGTGGAGCACTGTGCGCTCATATCCCTGCTCGTATTTGTTGAGGCCGAAGGTCACGTTGCCGGTCTCTTCGTCGACGGCTATGTCGCTTATCACGGTGTCCATCGCGCGGTTGGTCTTTGCGGGCACGAGTATGTTCATCGAGGGATAGATCCAGTTCTCGTCGCTGTAGGTTCCGGGCCAGGACACAAGGCCTGAAGGAGTCTTGATCAGCTCCACGTTGCATGAGCCGGTGTTGACCTTGTTGCTGTTCCATGTGCCGCGGGCGTAGTTGATGCGCCATATTAACATTCCGTGCTGGGGCATGGCGTAGTCCCAGCCCTCCTGCTTGCGGGATTCGAGCACGAAGTATTCCTGGTAGTAGCTTCCGCCGGGCTGGCGTATGCGCAGGCGCACGGCGTTGTTGCCTTCGCGTGTGCGGGGCACGAGGGTCACGTCCTCGGCGTCGCCGGTGTTGTCGTCGAACTCAAGCCAGTTGCAGACCCACTGCTCGTAGGCCGAGAACAACGGGGGGCGTGTCGAGCCGTCGTTGTAGGAGCCGGAGTCCATTACGGTGTATGCGCCGGGCGTGGTGACGGTGCCGGCGTAGTTGGTCTCGTAGAGGTCGGGGAGGCCGAGCACGTGGCCGTACTCGTGGCAGAATGCGCCGATGCCGTCGAGATACGGAGTCGGGGATGTCTTATGGAATCCGTCGAGTTCGTTGGAGCAGGCATAGGTGGCCAGCTTCTTGCCGTCGACCTTTACCTCGGGGAGTCCGAACACACGCATGAAGGTGGTGTACTCGCCCTGATGGGGCCAGATTGTGGTCTGGTCGCCACCGTCGGCCTGGCCGAAACCGGCGTAGAAGAAGAAGATGTTGTCGATCACGCCGTCGTCGTCATAGTCGTACTTGGAGAAATCGACTGTGGGATCAAGCTTCTCCACGGCCTCCTTCACCAGGTAGCCCATGCGGTAGTTGCGTCCCGCTCCGCTGGGAGGGGTCATGCCGGCGTTGGTGTATTCTTCATATATGTCATAGCCGTTGTACCATGCAGCCTCGGAATCGAGCTCCACGGGACCTACGACGTCGAACACCGGCTTGAACTTACCGTTGGACGATGCGATGTAATAGTCTCTGGCAGAGCCTTTGGCATCGAAGTCGGAGTATCCCTCCTCATTGCAGAGGCGGTTGAACTGCTCGGCGGGATTGTCGATGGAGAATTTCCTGTCCTTGAAGTTGACGAGCACCACGAGGCCGTGTACCTCACCCTCGGTGGGATAGGTGGAGCGTCCCTCGAGGGTCAGCGCCGCCATGCGGGACACACGCTCGTTGGTCCCCGTCGCGGTGCGCTCGGAGATGATGGGTGCCTGCTCGGCGCGGAGCATGTCGACGTTGGCGTCGTTGCACACGAGCACCTGGCCGTGGCGCATGGCCGGACGCAGTTCCTTGAGTCCCTTGTATTCGAGGATGGTGGAGTTTTCGGCGTCGGTCATGTAGCTGAAGTACTCGTCGCCGTGTATGCGGTATTCTACCTTGGAGCCGTCAGGATTGACGTGCTGGAGCACCCGCGGCGAGGCCGGACGCGCCGTCGCGAGCAGTGGAAAGGCCGCGAGAGCCGTATAGGTGAAAAATCTTGAAAGTCTCATAAAACGTCTATGAAGTATATGGTAGTAAAAATAGTACCTCCGAGGAGAATCGAACTCCTATCTAAAGTTTAGGAAACTTCTATTCTATCCGTTGAACTACAGAGGCATGCGTGACTTTCGCCTTACCTCGGGAGCCGTCGGCGGACATGCCGCCGCAGGCCGCGCCCGGGGTGCCAGGCCGGTATCTATCCGCAAATATATCAATTTTCCACGGCTCCCGCAATAGAGGGGCCTATATTTTTCATAAAATTATGATACTTTCACATGATTTTCGGCTCATCGCAGGCGCAGCACGCTCCCCGGGGCATCCTTCACACCCGGATTCAGCTCGCGCAGGCGGGCCAGGCGCATCCCGAAGCGCTGGGCGAGCGAGTGGAAGCTCTCGTCGGCACCGACTGTGGCCTTGCTGACGCCGGCCGGAGCCTCGTCGAGCTTCTCCTGAAGATACACTTCCTGCCAGGCGCGTATCTCACCGTCGGCCTCGGCGTCGTTGTAGGTCAGGAGTTTCCTGCGGTCGATCTTCAGCTCTTTGGCTATCTTGGAGTAGGTGTCGCCGGGGCGGGCTATCACGTAGTGCAGTCCGCGGCTGCGGCGGATGGCATGGCGCGACATCAGCTCGCCGCTTATGAATCCGGCTATCTCCTCCAGGCTCTTTATGTGGCCGGAGTCGAAGTTGTAGAGTCCGTAGAGCTCGATGATTGAGATGAGACGCTCGGCATACTGCGGGTCAGTGGCGTAGCCGCACTGCTTCAGGCCGCGCGCCCAGCCGGAGTAGTCGGAGGGATCGAGGTCGAAAAGGCAGGCGTAGCGCTTGCGGCGCAGGAAGACGGAGTGGTCCCTGAACGACTCATCGGGCGTGAGGTAGACGCGGAAGCATTCGTCGGGAGCGTCGTCGTCGCGCAGCATGGTGTCCCCCTTCCAGTCGGCGTGGCACTTTATCCCGAAATGGTTGTTGCCCTCGCGGGCCAGCGTGGAGCGTCCGGCTCCGCTCTCCAGGAGCCCTTGGGCCAGAGTGATGGAGGCGGGTATGCCGTAGGCGCGCATCTGCTCCACGGCCATCCCCGAATAGCGGTCGATGTATTCCTCATAGGCATTGGCGCGCCCGGCGCAGTAGCCCTCCCCCAGGCCCAGAATCAGCGCCACAGTCATTGTTAAGAATCGCTTCATAATTGGTAAAAATCGCTTCATAATGCAAATTTACAAAATATTTCATTATCTTTGCCCACTGAAACGTGTCACTCGCTGACGCCCGTAGGCAGCCACCGACTGAAGTCACCGACCTACACACTAACCTCTAAAACATATCCACATCATGTCACGACTGTATTTTCTCGGAATGATCACCGCCCTCGGAGCAGGCGCGGCCACCACCCTGTCGACGGCTGTCCCCGCCACAAGGGCCGACGACGAGACGGTCTACTCACAGGATTTCGAGGCTCCCGACGCCCTCGACGCCATGACCGTCATCAACTCCAACAACGATTTCAAGAAATGGGAATGGAAGAACAGCTGCGCCTGGCTGCAGTACAACGGCCAGGAGCCTTCCGACGACTGGCTCATCACGCCCGGACTGCAGCTCACGGAAGGGTTCGTCTATAAGGTGCGCTTCCAGGCCTGGGCCCATATCGGCAACGCATACCCCGAACGCATCGAGGTGAAGTACGGCAAATCGGCCACGGCCGAGGGGATGACCGGAGTGCTCCTCTCCCCCACCCTGCTCACCAACAAGGAGGACGAGCGGCAGCTGTTCGAGTGCTCGTTCACCGCCGATTCCGACGCCACCTACTACATAGGCTTCCACGGCATCAGCGACCGCGACCAGAGCGGCCTCTTCCTCGACAACATCGTTGTCAGCGTCACACGCCCCACCGTGCCGTGCGCCCCGGAGGATTTCCTCGTAAAGGGTGACCCGATGGGCTCCAACCGCGCCGACATATCTTTCAAGGCCCCCACGGCCGACATGACCGGCGCCCCGCTCGAATCGATCGACCGCATCGAGCTCCTGCGTGAGGAGGAACTCATCCACACATTCGAGCACCCCGCCCCCGGCGAGACACTTACCTACACCGACCTCGGTGCCGAGCGCGGCATGGTGACCTACCACGCCGTGCCATACACGGCCGACGGCGCGGGCATGGAGGCGTTCATGACCGCCTTCATCGGCGTCAACACTCCGGCCCCCTGCCCGAGCGTGAAGGTAGTGGAGAGCTCATCCAAGCCCGGACAGGTCACCGTCAGCTGGGAGGAGCCCCTGACCGACGTCGACGGCAACCCCATCAACCGCGAGCTCATCACCTACGAGGTGGTGGAGCGAAGGGGCTACTGGTCGCAGACGGTGATAAAGTCCGACATCAAGGGCACATCCTACACCTATCAGGCCGTCCCCGTAGGCGACCCGCAGGAGTTCAAGCAGTGGGGCGTCTACGCCTACACCGCCAACGGCACCAAGCATGACACCCGCACGGGGAATATTCCCGTCGGCACCCCCTACGGCGCACCGTACGCCGAATCCTTCGCTGACGGAGCCCCCGCCACGATCGTCAGCTCCGACTCCGAGCTTGAGACAGGCCAGTGGGAATACTACACCGACGAGACCGCAGCCGGCATGCATGCCCAGGACGGCGACAACGGCTTCGTTGGCATCGTGACGTCCGACACCGAAACCCCGGCCTCGCTCGCACTCGGCAAGGTCTCCCTGGCCGGACTCTCATCTCCCGGCCTCAGCTTCTACCTCTACAATCCCGAAGGGGCGATGGGAGCCATCCTCGACGAGGTCGACGTGCAGGTGTTCACAGCCGGCGCATGGGACACGATCCTCACCGTAGCCCTCTCGGACCTCGCCCTGACCGACAACTGGAACCGCGTCATGGTATCGCTCGACGAATTCAAGGACAAGACGGTGCAGGTACGTTTCGTGGCCCGCGTGCAGAACGGCGGCATGATCCTGCTCGACAACATCTACATCGGCGAGCTCTACACCCACAACCTCGCCGCCACATCAGTGGCCGCCCCCGCGATGGTGAAACCCGACACCGACTTCAAGGTCGGCGTCACGGTGGCCAACCTCGGCACCGAGCGCGCCTCCGGATATGAAGTGACACTGATGCGCAACGGCATCCCCGTGGCCACACTCCCCGGCACCCCGGTGGAGGTATGCGACGAGGCGGTGGTGACGTTCACCGACCGCGTCAACGTAGCCGCCGACGACGTGCTCCACTATCAGGCCACCGTAAGCTACGACGCCGACCAGAACCCGGCCGACAACACCAGCCGCCGCGGTTCCGCCACCCTGCAGAGATCGCTCCTCCCGGCTCCGTACTCGCTTGAGGCCGCGTCGGACGGCACATCGGTGGCGCTCACATGGACCGAGCCCGATACCACGCATACCGACGGCGCCACCGTCACCGAAAGCTTCGAGCTTGCCGACTCATGGGCCATCGACGACGTCGACGAATGGACCTTCATCGACGCCGACGGATCGGAAACCGTTTCGCTCCAGTCGTTCACCTACCCCGGCAAGAACGAGAAGATGGCCTATCAGGTGTTTGACCGCGCCTCTAAGCCCTTCACCACGGAGACAGGCTTCGACGCCGTGAGCGGCACCAAATACCTCGCCGCCTTCTGCGCCGCCTCCGGCCGCAACGACGACTGGGCCATCTCGCCCCGCCTCAGCGGCAACGCCCAGACGGTGACGCTCAACGTCTCGTCGTTCTCCGCCGCACAGGGCTACGAATACCTTGAGACGTTCGAGTTCCTCTACTCCACCGGCGGCACCTCCAGCGATGACTTCAAGATCCTCGCCCGTGTGGAGAACGTGCCGGCCGAATGGACCGAATACCAGTTCCTCCTCCCCGAAGGGGCCCTCTACTTCGCCATCCGCTGCGTGTCGGAGGACAAGTTCATCTTCATGGTCGACGACGTGACTTACGAGCCTGACGTGCTCGGAGGCGGAGTGACGCTGCTTGGCTACAACGTCTACCGCGACGCCGAGCGCATCAATGCCGAGCCGGTGGCAGCCACATCGTTCACCGACTCCGCCGCCCCGGCCGGAGAGCACACCTACGTGGTGTCGGCCGTCTACAGCGCCGGAGAATCCGGCATATCCAACCTGGCGGTGGCCGAAGTCGAGGCCGGAGTCGCCTCCATCGGCGCGGAAGCGGCCGGAATCAGCGTGGACGGCGGCCGCGTGCTTTACTCCGGCCCCGGAGAGGCCAGGATTTTCTCGGCCGACGGACGCGCCGCAGCCGTCGTGGCCTCGGGCACCGGCGCCGCGCTCCCCTCCGGCGTCTACATCGCCCTCACCCCGCAGGGCGCCGTCAAGATTCGCCTCTGACATTTTTCAAGTCGCCGCTTGCAAGATGCTCACATAGACAATAAAAACGGCATATCCTTTAACAGACTCCCTAAAATATGTTGAAAAACATATTTCGGGGAGCTTTTTTTACCCTATTTTGTGGGAATTGTGGATTTTTTTGCGTAAGTTTGCAAATCGGAATGTGGATTTCAATTGATTTTGAAGAAGTTCACCCCTTCAGGCCCCAGGCTCTGGCCCAGATTCGAAGGGTGACACACCAGCATCCGATAACGCACACTCGGCAATATGTATATTCCCGTATGCCGCGCCCCAACATCAACGATATCAACCAAATACCCATAATATCAATCAATTAAACACCAACAACATGAACACTTCTACAATGAAGCGACTGCTTGGAGGATTCATGCTTGGAGCCCTCGCCCTGCCGGCAATGGCCGTCGACGGCGCGGGGACCTCGGCCGATCCCTTTGTAGTCGGGTTAGGTGCGAATGAGTGTACACGCGAGGCCTCATACGGCACCATGTACTTCTCGTTTACTCCTGAAGAATCCGCGGTGTACACCATCAAGGGTGTCACCAACACATTCAGTTCCGTCAAGTGCGATGGCGAACCCGCTCCTTACGTCAACGACCAGAAGTACTACAGCGACCCCAACACATTCTACATGATGCTCGAAGGGGGCAAGACGTACACTTTCGAGTCCGCCTACCTCAGCACCAATACCCTGAAGATCTACCTCTATAAGGACAGCACACAGGGCTACAACCTCGGCACCGACTGCGAGAATCCTATCGAGTTCACCGAGACCGGAAAATACTACTTCATCCCCGCCACAGGCGACTACTCCACCCCCGGCACGGTGTACATGAAATACACCCCCGAGGACACGAAGCGCGTAGTGGTCTACGCCAAAGCCGCAATCTACGCCTCCTCCTACAACGGCACCGGATTCTGCTATGGCTTCGAGGCCTGCGATGACTCCACCGCCACGCTGATGGGCACCGGCTCCTCCACCGACGACGGCTACCCGCTGAAGGTCGGCACCGTAGACGCCGACGAGACACTCTACATGAAGTACACCGCCCAGGACGGCATCCTCATGCAGGTGATGGCCTATGATATCGTGCCCGGCGCATCCTGCGACGACGCATGGGAGATCGACGGCGACTCCATCGAGATTCCCGCCGAGGCCGGCACCTACTGGTACAAGTACACCCTCGACAGCTCCTACGACCGTGCCATCGTCACCGTCACTTCCGACGCCGATGCCTCGATGACCGTGCAGTCCTCCTGCGACCAGACCTACGGCTTCGAGGATTACGACACGGTGGCCGCCCGCATGAAGCTCAGCAACGGCAGCTTCCGCATCTTCAAAATAGTGAAGGAGACAGCCTCCGCAGCAGCCGAGACACTCTCCGTAAAGGTGAGCGGCCTCGAGGACTTCGACGCCTCCGACACCGCCCCCATCATCGAAACGGGCACCACTTCCACCCCCGACTTCGGAGGCCAGTATTACTATAAAGTCAAGTCGCCCGCCACAGGCTCATACTTCCTTGACGTGAAGTGCCTCGACGAGGACGTGACAAAGGCCAAGTTCACCGTGGCCGCCGCCGATGCCGCCTACGGCCAGTACCAGAGCGGCTACACCAGCGTGCGCTACGAGTGCCAGCCCGACACCGAGTACCTCATCACGGTGGAACTCCCCATCACCGTGCTCGGCATTGACTTCGAAGTGGAATTCGTGGAGGTAGAGGCCGGTCAGGCCGTGACCAACCCGCGCGAGGCCAAGCTCGGCGAGAACGAACTCCCCGGCTGGACTACCGTATGGTACACCTACACCGCCACCGAAGACTGCTGGCTGACCATCAAGGCCGACGCCACCGCCGCCTTCCGCGCCTATAAGGCCGACCAGACCAGCTACGAAGTGACTGCCGTCGGCGAGAACGAATGGAAGATGCAGGTAGTGGCCGGCGACAGCTACTTCCTCAACTTCTACAACGTATCGGCCGACACCACCATGACCCTGGCCAACGTGGAATTCGCCGAAGGTGACTCTCCGAGCAAGCCCGTCATTGTCGAGGGCGACTCCTATACCTTCGACGCCGCAGGCACCGTATGGGTGAAGTATGTGGCCGACGACGACATGTTCCTGACGCTTTCCACCACCCTGGCTTACGACAACACCACCATCTCCATCTACAAGGGTTCTCCCGACGCTGCTTCCGAGTCTTTCCCGACATCAGGCAGCTTCTGGTCAGGGTACACCTTCGGAACCTACAAGACATCACTCGCCAACGGCGAGTCAATCTACCTGAAGGTGAAGCTCACATCCGCTCCCGCCGCGGATAAGGACAGCATCTCGTTCGAAAGCGCACCCGTCGGTCCCGGCGAGGCTCCCTCGAAGGCCATCGAAATCACCCTTCCGGCCCTCGGAGAGACAGAAGACTTCACATTGAACGGCCTTACAGCCACATATTCCGGCAGCAAGGCCCAGAACTTCTATACCTTCACCACCACCGACCCCATCATCCTGACAATCTCGGCAGCTTCCGGATACCCCACTTACAACGTGCGCAGCGAGTCGCAGATGAGCAACACCACCGACTCCAACTATCTCGCCACAAGCAACCGCGATTCAGAGACAGGCGTGACTACCCTCAAGGTGGCCCTGCCGACACCCGCAAAGTACTACCTCGTCTACAACGGTGACACCACAGGCGCCGACATGACGGTATCGATTACCGCAGCCGCTCCCGGCGAAGGCGAGGCCGCCGAGACCGCCACTCTCATCGCCTACACTTACGGCGAGGCGTTCGACTACGACCTCACTCCCTTCAAGTCATCGGAAAGCAGCCTGAACAAATGGTACGCCATCGACCTCAATGAAGGCTCGTTCATCATCAAGGGCGCCCAGAACCAGAGCTTCCGCGGTACCCTCTACGCAGAGGACGACTACACCAAGGCCATCGGCGAATACACCATGGACTACAGCGACTACAGCGCATCCTACACCGCCGAGATACCCGCCGCAGGCCGCTACTACTACGCGCTCCAGCCCTCCTATTCCGGCACAGCAGTCACCGTCAACATCTCCGGTACAGCCCTCGACGAGGCTATACAGGAAGTAGGCACAGGCACCGAGGACGATCCCTTCG
Source organism: Bacteroides sp. (assembly GCA_014802425.1). Lineage (GTDB taxonomy): Bacteria > Bacteroidota > Bacteroidia > Bacteroidales > Muribaculaceae > Lepagella. Next base: position 121,822 of record JAAVCH010000031.1, on the reverse strand, counting down.
TACTCCATGTCGGCGAAAACGGTCCCTTCACAGGTATAAGATGGGATTCCCTGTTCTTCAAGTATGTGGCCAAGGAGGAAGGTGTGTTCACAGTGGCCGGCTTCCCCGGTTCCTTAAGCGAAATCTCCGCTCCCTATGCACTCTCGGTGAATTACAATCCCACATCGTACACCGCTGACATCTACGTGAAGGAAGGTGATGAAGTGACCTGGCGGATGTACTGTTTCAACGAAGAAGCTTTCAGCCTGGCCGCCAGCTTCTCCGCCCAGGAGTGGAACTCCGGTACGGATTGCGAGGATCCGATCGTAGTGGAGAAGACCGACGAGCCCGTGGACTTCCTCTGCAGCAGCACAGAAACTCCCGTATACGGCAAATTCGTCAACAATCAGGACACCGAGGTTCGTGTATACATGTACATGGCCTACAGCCTCTACGGTTCTGAAGAGATCGCATACGCTGAGTCAGCCTGCGACCCCGAAGCCTATACTTCCGTAAAATCGTCATGGTCTATGTCCGACTACGGCAACTACCGTGTAAGTCTGGGCACACTCGAACCGGGTGAGACGGTCTATGTACGTCTGAAATTCGACAATTCCCAGACATTCACATTCGTCACGGAGGAAATCGTGCCCGGCGCAAGCTGCCTCGACGCATGGACTCTTGAGGAAGGCGACAATGTGCTTCCCGCCGCAGCCGGCACATATTGGTACATGTACACAGCGACAGACAAGGAGGTCGCCACCGTCACTTCTGACGCAGCCGCCACCGTGGACGTACAGCTCACCTGCACTGCAATTGCCACTAGCTACGACAAGGTAGCCGTACGCGAAGTAATCTCCGCCGGCTCCACACGCTATTTCATCGTAAACAAGGCCGAGGCAACGGCTGCCGACGAGACCATCAAGCTCGAGGTCAGCGCGCCCGAGGATTACGACAGCGCCGATACCGCTTACGAAATCGAAGCCGGCCTCACATCCACTCCCGCGTACGCAGGCATCTACTACTACATGGTCAAGACCGGTGATGACTCCACATTCATCGACGTGCAGACAGCCACTGAAGGCGTAGAGGGCGTAGCTTACAAGTTCTACGCCGCCTCCAACCCGAGTACGGTTCTCGCTCAGGGCACCGACAGCGCACGTGTCGAGGCTGCGGCCGAAACCGAGTATGTGGTTTCCGTCCAGGTACCTGTCAACGTATATGGCGTGGACTTCGAAATCTCGTTTGCCGAGGTTGAGGAAGGCTCCGTTAAATCCAAGCCCTTCGCAGCCGTACTCGGCGAAAACGACATGCCCGCATGGCCCTCCGTATGGTACACCTACACAGCCGAAAAGACATCCTGGCTCGTCATCAAGTCCGACGTGGCCGCTACTGTAGCCGTAGAGGCCGCTTCGACAGGCACCGCAGCCTCTGTCACCGAACTCGGTGAGAACGAGTGGAGATTCCGCGCCGTGGCCGGCACAGAGTACCTCATCAACATGAAGAACGTGACCGTGGCCGGAACAATGACCCTTGAGACCGTTGATTTCGCTCCCGGTGAGGATTCAAGCAATCCCATCGACCTGACCGGTGACGAATACGTTGTCGAGGAGACAGGTGCCGTATGGCTTAAGTATACGGCTGACGAAGATGGTATGCTTACCGTAAAGACTGACCTCACATATGCTTTCTACGCCAACTCCGTATGGTACTATAAGGGTAGCGTTGCTTCCGGAGCCATCAATCCCGGCTACGAAGCCATCCCCGGATCCCGCGATTACAAGTTCAAGGACTACAGCGCAGAAATGACCGCTGGCGAAGCCTTCTACATCTATATCAGCGTCTCCAACGAAGCCTCCATCGGCAGCACATTCACCTTCTCCATGAAGGGAATCGAACCCGGCACAACCGTAGGCACCGCCATCGAGATCGAGCTTCCAGCCATGGGTGAGGACAAGGATGTGGAGATAATGGACGGAACTTCCACTTCACAGCCCGGTTATTACTGGTTTGAGGTGACAGAGGAAGAACTTCCCATGGAGTTGGTGGTATCCGTACCCGTGGGCAATACCCTCTTCGAAATCCGCAACGAGGAGCAGATCAAGAATATGGCCAATGTCAATGACTTCACCGCACAGTCCATTACCAAGTGGAGCCAGGATGGGGCACAGACGCTTCTCCGCGCCGCCCTCAGCATCCCCGGTAAATACTACTTCATCGTGAAGGGTACACCTGACAGCGACTTCCTTGACGTGAACTTCGCCGTGACCGAGCCCTCTGAAGGCGTACTGCCCCAGACCGCCATCTGGATCTACCATGAGACGGAAACCGATAACTTCGACTACACCATGATCCTGAACAAGTTCACGGAGAACAAGATGAACAAGTGGTACGCGATCCGTCTCAACCCGGGTACATTCCATATGGAGTCCGACGACTGGTTCACCGGCGCCCTCTATTCAGAAGACGACTTCACCACTCCGATTGCGAAGACTGTCCAGGACCGTTATATGAACGAAACCCTTGACGCAGTAATCGAGCACGAGGGAGTATACTACTACTGCGCTCAGCCCACGACTATGATGAACGCAGAAGTCGTAGTCAACTTCTCCGGCACAGCCATCCTCGGCACATCCGGCATCCGTCCCGTGATGATCGACGGCGTAGAGATGAGCGTCAACAACGGAGTCTTCACATTCGCAGGTGAAGGTGAGGCATACGTATATGACCTCGACGGCCGCGTAATCGCAGTCGTCCCCGCAGGCGAAAGCGTAGAGCTCGTAAAGGGTGTATACGTTGTAGCCGCAGGCAAGAACGCCACCAAGATCGTAGTAAAGTAAACTGACCTCTAATTCCCCACAGGAATCCTTTCCGAGGGTGCTCCGGCTGACCGGAGCACCCTCTTTTCCATATCTCCCCCACCCTACCCTACCCATCCTATTCTCCCGCATCACCCCGCGTAGCGGGGATATGTGTCTAAACGTCTCTACGACATCGCCGTCTCCAACAGCTCTTCTTTCGGCCCTATGACAGGTGCTGTACTATGGGGGTATAATATGGGGGTGGTGCAGGCGGGTATTTCCTGAGCACCGCTACAGGATGGGATTACAATCCCATGATGATATGCAATATCAAGCCTGATGAAGGCGGAGTCCCGGGATTATGGGCCGGTTCTGAAAAAGAATTCCTTTGGAAGAGCGGAGATCCCCTGAGCTGTCATCTAAGAGGCGACATAACAAGTGCTGTCTATTCTGATCTTGAAGTGGGATTGGCTGTAGCGAATAAGGCTGATGGAGCGACTGAATACTTTGTCGTTGCAAACGAATCCGCTTTCTTCGAAGTCCACAGCATAGAATTCACCATGGCCTTGGCTGACGGAGAGAGATGCAGTGATTCCGGATGAGATAGAATATGAGGGTGTGGTATATGCGGTAACGGGTATTGATGAGAAAGACTTTATTGATTCAAGCGTCAATAGTGTCAGCATCGGTAAAAATGTCAGCTATATTAGAAGCAATGCCTTTAAGAATACGGAGATCGGTAAAATTGAATTTGCTAAAGATTCCAGACTTACCTCTCCGGCATCTCAAGCTTTCATATCATGCAGCCTTGATTTCCCGAAACTTCCCTATGGACTCAAGCTTTTGTTTTATAAGTCATCGATGGTTCGGGAGTCCTCGCATTACGGGAGTATGATACGGGGTCGACACGTGGAAAATATGGCCCCGCGATGCGGGGCGTGCGATGGGTAATGGCATATAGATACCCGCACCGGGGAGCCGCTACGCGGCCGCCCCGATACGGGCCTGACATATATCCCCGCTACGCCGGGCGTTCGCGTGGGAATGGCATCAATGAATCCGCGGCCGCGATGCGGGGACGCGGATGGGGTCGGCGGTGCGGGAGCATCGCCGGGACGGCACCGGTTATTTCACTGTGACCTTGCGGGTCCCGCTGCCGGTGCATCGGATCACTATCTGGCCCGGAGCCGGGGTGTGGATGCGGCGTCCCTGAAGGTCGTAGTACCATGCTTCGGTATCGGCTTCGGAATCAATATTCCCGACACCGCTGCCGGCTACGGCTACGGAGACCGTCACATCGCCGTCAGGCGTCTCGGCGATGTCGCTGAAGTCTACGCCGCAGTCTGTGCCGCTCCAGCTTACGAAATCATAGTCCCTCACGCCGGACTCTCCCGGGAACGGGTGGCCCGAGGCATAACGCTCGTTCTTGCGTACGTTGGCCTCGATGAGGTCCACGTGCTGGTGGTAAGGATCATTGTTGACGGTAGCGTCGGCGTATACCTCGCGCTTGTAGTCGATGTGCCATATCAGCATTCCATGACCGGGGAGATAGGCATCCCAACCGGTCTGCTGACGGTTCTCCACAAGATAGTACTCGGTCTCCTTCTCCGTGGGCACGAGATATACCTCGCGTGTATCGGCCATGTTGCCCAGCGTATAGGTGCCCGAGTCGGCGAAAACCGACGGTTTCATCCAGCCCAGCGCCCAGCGTTCATAGGCCGAGTAATTGGGCGGCGTGCGCGAATTGTTGTTGTATGGGCCGGCGTCAAGCACCGAGAACTTGCCGGGCGTGTAGGCGCTGGTGTAATCGGTGGAATAGAGGTCGGGCAATCCGAGGACATGGCTGAATTCGTGCAGGATGGTGCCTATCCCGTCAGGCATACGGGTGGAATAGAGCGTCTCCTTGGAGCATGCGTAATGGTCGATGGTCACTCCGTCGGCCTCGAAGGAGCTGCCGGTATAGGAAAGGTCCCACGCATGGGGCCATACGGTGTCGGCTCCGCCGCCGTCGTTCTCGCCGAGGCCGGCGTAGAGCACGAAGACATTGTCGACGCGGCCGTCGCCGTCAGTGTCGTATAGGGAGTAGTCGATTTCATCGTCAAGCAGGCGGCAGGCGTCCACTATCATCTTCTCGGCCGCCTGGTCGACACTTGAGCCCGAGAGAGCGTTACGTCCGTAATAGGCCACGTTGTTGGGGAGCGTCACCGGACCGTAAAGGTCGAACTGCGGCTCGAACTGCGGATTCCCGTCGGCATCGGCCGAATTGTGCAGGAACCAGTCGCGGCAGGAGCCCTGGGCGCCGAAGCCGTCGAAGCCGGACTTGTTGAGGAGGTCGTTCCAGTAGTCATATACGGGATCGGCCGATTCCGAATAGAGGCCGTACTTATATGACGCTCCGAGCTGCGAGCCGAATTTCACGTCGGCGAATTCGGCCAGGATGACGAGCGTGCGCACCTTTCCCGTCACCGGGAAAGTGGACTCGCTGAGGCCGTAGCCTTTGTCGGCGACGGCCTCAGTGACTTCGGCGGCCGACATCGGACGGGCGGCACGGCGTTCGGCGGCATCGCGCAGTGGGGCGTCATGGGCGGTGAGGCGGGTGGGGATGCGGGTGCCGTCGGCCGAGACGGAAGCGTGGACATAGCCCAGCTCAGGATCGTAGACCACGGGACAGCCGTCCTCCGTAAGATAGATGTGGGAGCGGGCGTCGCCGATAAGGCGCAGCGTGAGTTCGGTGCCGTCGGGCTGGAGTACCTTGAAGCTCTCCCTGACGGCAGGGATGCCCCACGCAGAAGCCGCGGCCCCCAGCATGAGGATGCCGAGGGCGCCGCGGCGCAATGAATCGTGAAGTAGTGTCATTTCGTAATATCAGGATAGTGTGAAGAATATGCGGCGCCCGGCCGGGAGGCACGGGCGCCAGAAGGGAATCAGCGCACGAGCACCTTTCTTGTCTCCCCGCCGGAGCGGAGCACATAGATGCCCGGAGCCGGATCGAGGGCGCTGACGCGGCGCCCGGAAAGGTCGTAGAGCATCGTCGCGGCATCGTCGGCGGCGCCCACCTGCGCCACGCCGAGCGGCGTGAGACCGGCGAATGAGGACCAGGCCGTATTGCCGACCTCGCAATTGACGGGATTATCCTCGTCATAATTGGAGATGAAGGCCACTACCTGCATGTCGTCGGTCTTGCATACCTCGGGGTACTCCAGAGTGCAGGAATAGGTGTAGCTGTCGCCGTCCCATTCCGGAGCCTCGCCCCAGGTGGCGTTGTAGGCGCGCACCAGATGCTGGTGGTAGTACTCGCGGCCGAGGGAGCCTGCCTGGCCCAGGCCGTTGCCGGTGGCCATCACGTTGTCCTCCACGAGGTAGACCGTGACGCGGGGATTCTCCATGACGTCGAGCACGCGCTCGCCGGATACCTTCAGGTTGACGGTGCGGCTGTCCGTGTCATGCGTGCCTTCGAAGGAGATGCTGTAGAGGGCGGGCACCTCGCGCGCCTCCGCGAGCTTTTCGCTGAATGATACCACGGGGAGGTTCATGAACACCGGCGTCGGGGCGTCGTCGTAGGCCTGGGTGCGGTCGAGCATGAAGGCCGGGGCGTAGGTGATGAGGGCGCCGTTGGAGTTGTAGTTGTTGTAGAACCAGGTGTAGGGCTTGTCGCAGGGGAGGGTGAAGTCGTCGGTATAGTAGCCCTCGTGGTGGCCTACGATGGCCAGACGGGCGCGCTCCTCGTCGGTGAATCCCTCAAGCATGTCGTGGAGGGTCTGGGCGGCGCCGGGGCAGTTGGAGCATTTCTCGGTGGTGAATTCCTCAAGCAGCAGGGTGCGGGGGAATACGGTTGCCAGCACCGGGATGCCGCCGATCGTCACTGAATTGTCGGCCGGAGTCTCCTCCTCCAGGCCGTTGGGCTTAGATACGCTCACCTCTATCTCCACGCCGGCCGAAGCCTCAAGGCCCGGGAGGATGAGGGTCTCGCGTCCGGAGCGGGCGATGCCGTAGGCCATGGTGCCGGTCATGGTGCGTGAATAAGAGATGTCGGTGCCGGGCACGCTCACGGTGAGCTCATAGCTGTAGATGGTCTCGACGCCGACGTTGCGCACCTCGTAGGCGACCGTGAACTCACGGCCGGCCACAATGTAGCTGTAGTCGCAGAGCGAGGCGGAGACGAGCGTGAGGTCGTTGCCGGGAAGGTTGTCGCCCTCCAGAAGGGCCTCTATGCAGAAGGCTCCGCAGTCGGTCTCCTTCCACTCTCCGTCGGCCACACGCAGCATCGACGCGCCGGGGTGAGCCACGGATGAATAGGCCACGAGCGATGATGTCCTCGTCTGATGGAGCGTATAGCCCACATAGTAGGTGGCCGAGGGGTCGATTTCCAGCGGGGACTCGAAGCGCACGTTGTTCCAGCCGTCGCGGGGTTTCTGGGAGGTGGTGATGGAGATGGTGGATTCGGCGAGGTTGGCGCCGTCAAGGCTCTCGCGCACCCAGACTGTGAGGGTGTTGGCGTTGAGCTTGGTGGTGAGGCCGGCGTTGACTCCCACGAAGGAGTCACCCGAGAAACGGGCCAGGTCGGCGGGGGTGAGCGTGATGGCGGCCTCGATGTCGACGGTGCCCTCCACGGTCACTCCGTCGGTGGTGACTTTACCGTCGCAGAATCCGAGACGGTATGACGTGGCGCCCTGTGCAAGCAAGGTGGTGAAGAGGGCCATTATGGCCGGGAGTAGAATTCTTATCCTCATAAGTAGGGTTGGTTTTAAAAGATTCGGGCACCCGGAGGTGTAGCGCCGGGTGCCCGATATGAGTGAATGGATTTACTTTACAAGTATCTTGGCGTTGACCGTACCGGCTGTCACGACGTATACGCCCGGATCAAGGTACCAGCGCGCGTTGTCGCCCTTGACCGTGCCGGAAGCCACGGTGCGGCCGTCGGGGGTGGCCACAGTGGCCGCCGCGCCGTCGAGGCCGATGAAGCTTACCGCTCCTTCGACGCCGGCCACATAGCCGGAGGCGTCGCCCGCCACAGCCGACACACCGGCGCCGCGGTCGATGTTGACGCCCGTCATGGCGAAGTAGGATGTGTCGGAATCCACGAACGCCTCTATGAGCAGCTGCACCCAGGGCTGCCCGAGCAGGAAGTCAGGCAGGTCGAAGGTCACCTTACTGATGCCGTCGGCCTCATTGCGGGGAAGCGTGGCCACCACATAGGAATGCTCGCGGTCAGCGGTGGTGTAGCCGAGGATGCGTGTCTCGGCGGCGCGCGGACCGGTGTAGACGTCGAGTGTCACGTGGGCGGCCTCGACACCTTCGGTGGAGAATCGGGGCATGGCCACAACGCCGTCGGTGCCTTCGGCTCCGCTGCAGCGCATGGCGATCTTCATGTTGTCCTCGCCGTAGAGGGTCGGGTCGATCTGATAGAGATAGTCGAATCCCCAGTCGGCGTGGTGCTGGTCGGTGATGATGCGCCAGGGCTTTGTCTCATAATAGGGTGTCGGGCTGGTGAATGTCTCCTCGAAGGGGAGCTTGTAGGCCGGACCGGCCCATGCTGAGCCTGACACCATGGATGAGGCGCCGGCGGGATTGACGGCCTCGATGGCCAGGCGCCAGTAGTCCTGTTCCTCGGGATGGAATTCATAGAATGTCTCGCGCTGTCCCTTCGAGAGGGGAATCCAGTTGCTGGGAGTGGCCAGGGCGTCGTAGTAGTAGACGTTGTAGGTGATGTCGGCGGGATCGATGTAGCCTCCGCCCACGCCCTCGGTCGGGGCATCCCAGTAGAGGGCGAACTGGAGCATGTCGTCGCTGATGACGCCGCGCAGGTTGGTGACGTGTTCGGCCACTACCTGCCCGGTGTAGACGCGTGTCACTCCGCGCGGGCTGTTGAGTCCCTCGGGATTGGTGACGACCACCACTATCTCGTTGTCGCCCTGGGCGGTGCCGAGAGTCACGACAGCCTCGCCGCCGGGGATGCCGGAGATCTCAGCCGAAGCCACGCCGCTGGAGACTGTGGCCTGGAGGGCCGTGCCGGCGGGGATGGGCTCGCCCTCTACGGTCTCGGTCGGGAACGTGAAGCTTACAGTGGCCTCAAGCACACCCTGGGCGGCCGCAGTGGCGCTGACGCCTGTGGGGGCGGCCGGGCTGGCGCTGAGCACGCCGCCGTCGTTGACCATGATGTTGCGCACGAGTATGCCGTTCATCTGCGAGGCCGACGAGCAGTGGAAGCCGATGTAGTAGATGCCTGCTTCAGGCACCTTGAACGAAGAGTCGAGGTGGGTCCAGTCGGAAAGCACGTTGCCGAGGCGGTCGAACGAGCAGGGCACCTTGGTGCGGTCAACGAGGCTCTCGATCACGCCGTCGTAGTCGGGGCTTACGGCGAGCACCACGTCAAGGTATTCCTCCACGAACGTGGGGGAGGCGGCGCTGGTGTCGAACGTAAGTTCGTAGATGCGCTCGGTGCTGCCGAACGACATGGCCGGCAGGAAGATATAGTCGTTCATGGGCTTGATGTCGACCTGGCTTGCGCCGGAGTAGAGCGAGCCGTCATAGTTGGGACGCCATGCCCAGGAGTTGCCGTCGCTGTTGTTGTCCACGACTGTCATGAGGCGGAACTCGTCCTGTGTCGGTGTCAGGTAGACGGGGGGCACGAGGTAGTCGCCCATCACGATGCCGGCCGATGATGCGGTGCTGCTGCTGAGGCCGGCGCAGGAGGCGGTGACGTAGGCGGTGTAGTAGGAAAGGTTCTCGGGGTCCTCAAGGGTGTATTCGAGGGAAGTGCCGGTGGTGGTGCCGGTGAATACGTCGTTGCCGTAGATGTTGCGGATCACCACTTCGTAGCTGAGGGCGTTGAGGTCGACGTATCCGCCGTGGATGCCGCCCGTGGGGGCTTCCCAGGTTACTGCCTTCTTCGTGAGGGATACCCGGGTCGGGGCAAGCGGAGTGTCGTTGCCGATCCATATACGGCGGAAGACGGGATCGCACGAGAAGACGTCGAGCGTCACGTAGACTCCGAACTCGTGGTTGCCGGTCTCGATGTCGGTGAGCTGCACTGTCACCTGGCTGCCGGGCTTGTCCTTGCCGAGCTTATAGGGCTCGCCGTCGAGCATCACGGTCCAGTCCACTCCCTCGTCGGGGAGGGGATTGCCGTTCTGCATATCGGTGGGGAGGGTGAATGTCAGGGTGCCGGATGTGGCGGCGTCCGCAAACACGAGGCTGTCGATGACGGGCGACTCCGGAGCTACGGGGATGAAACGTTCGTCGGGAGTGACGAGCCAGTCGAGGCAGGCGTTGTTCTCAAGCGAGCATTCGAGGTTGAAGACACCTTCGCGGGTGATGCTGTAGATGCTCGACGTGCCGCTCTTGCCCTGGTAGTTCCAGTAGAAGAGCTCCTCGTTGGGAGCCCATACGAGGCCGGCCTTGTAGGTGGCGTGGCTGCCGCGCGAGGGGATGTCGGCCACTTTGGTGATGTTGCCCCGGGTGTCCATCGTCACGAACTGATGGCCCACGGTGACGCCGTAGAACTTGCGTGCGTCGGGGCACCAGGCTATCGAGATGAGGTTCTGCTTGCTGTCGGCGAATACCTTTATCTCCTCCACTTCGGCCGGATTGGTGATTGTGGCGCGGCAGAGCCGGTTGTCGAACGTGCAGTAGTAGAAATAGCCTTCCTCCGGGTTGTAGGCCAGCGAAGAGGCTGTGGTGCCCGGTGTGGCGGGGACTCTCTCCACCACCTGTCCGGTCTCGAAGTCCACCTTTGCGAAACAGCGGTCGCCCCAGTTGTCGTTTTCATCGGGATAGCTTTCGGCGTAACCGTAAAGATAGCCGTCGAGCAGGAATGCGGCGCTCAGCTTGGCGTTGGCGGGGAGCAGCGGGTCGGGGTACACCTTCTCCAGGTCGCCGTACTCGCTGATTTCATATACGCCTCGGTAGGGGCGCCACCATTCTTCGGGATTGAGCTCCCAGTCTGATACGAATCCATAGAGGGTCGTTCCGCCCGCCATGGTCCGGCCGGCCATTGCACGCCCGGGAGCGGGGTTGTCGCGTCGGGTCACCTCTTCCGTGAGCACCGTTCCGAGCTCCGGGGGCACGACTTGCCTGACGGGCCTGGAGTCAAGCGACGATGCCACCATGACTCCCGCTCCTGCGGCCGCGATAAGGGCCGCTGCTGTAAAGGTCTTTTTCATAACGTTATGTTGGTTGAGTGAGTGTGGCCGGAAAGTGCAGTGGGAAAACTGGTGATGTGGAAGTCGCTGCAAAAAGCCGGACACTATTTCAATATCCAAAGATACAACGCTTAAGCGAATTATCAAAATAAAATGCCCCGTAAATGCACCTTTTCACCCTTACCGGAGTGACTTTGACCCCTGCGCCCTCTCCGGCGCTTCTCCGCGCAGGGCATATCGAAAGCCCCCGGCGCATCCTGCGCCGGGGGCTTAAGTAGCGGAGAGGACGGGATTCGAACCCGTGGTAGGATTGCTCCTACGTCAGTTTAGCAAACTGGTGGTTTCAGCCACTCACCCACCTCTCCGGGTGACCATCTGAATCGATGCGTTCCGGAGGTGATTCCGGAAGTCGGGCACAAAGTTAATGCTTTTTTATGCGTTTTCCAAATTTCAGACGGATTATTTTTGTTATCTTTGCCATATAAAACCTGTAACGGGTAAAAAACACCTAACCTCATATCAACCTACGATGAAAAAGACGCTTGCATTTTTGACTATGGCGGCGATGGCTCCCGCCTGTGCCTTCGGCACCTACATGATGGCTCCGGCCATGGACGAGCCTGTGGCTGATCCCGATTCCACGGGATTCGTGTTCACCGACGTGCGTGTGCTCCCGACCACTCCCGTCAAGGACCAGAACAAGTCCGGCACATGCTGGGCCTTCTCGGGCATATCCCACATGGAGGAGGACGTGCTCCGCCAGGGGGGGCCCGAGCTCGACCTCTCGGAGATGTTCGTCGTGCGCAACTGCTACATCGACAAGGCCAAGAAATACGTGCGCACCGGCGGCAAGATCAACTTCGCCCAGGGCGGCGGCTTCGCCGACGTGCTTCACTCCCTGCGCGAATACGGCGCCATGCCCGAGTCGGCCTACTCCGGCCTCAACTACGGCGAGGATAAGCACTCCCACTACGAGATGGCCAACGCCCTCGAAGCCTACCTCAATCAAATCATAAAGAACCCCAACAAGAGACTCTCCACGGCATGGCTGCGCGGCTTCGAGGGAATACTCGACGCCTACCTCGGCGAAGTGCCCGAGACATTCGTCTACGAAGGCAAGACCTACACCCCGAAGGAGTTCGCCAAAGCCATGAAGCTCGACGCCGACAATTTCACGTCCGTCACCAGCTACACCCATCACCCCTTCTACACCTACTTCCCCCTCGAAATCGCCGACAACTGGCTCTGGGCATCAAGCTACAACCTGCCGATGGAGGAGATGAAGCAGATGGTGGACAACGCCCTTGAGAAGGGCTACACCGTGGCATGGGCCGCCGACGTGTCGGAGCCCACGTTCAAGTGGCGCGAAGGTGTGGCCGTGCTCCCCGCCGAGCGCACCGAGGCCGACATGGACGGCACCGAGCTATCCCGATGGGTGACCCTCTCCGACGCCGACCGCGAGAAGGAGAAAAACAAGGTGACGGGCCCCGTCAAGGAGCGCACCATCACCCAGGAGGACCGCCAGCGCACCTTCGACAACTGGGAGACCACCGACGACCACGGCATGGTCATCGTAGGCACGGCCACCGACCAGGAAGGCAACCGCTACTACAAAGTGAAGAATTCATGGGACACCAACCAGATCTACGGCGGCTACCTCTACGTCAGCGAGCCTTACTTCCTTGAGAAGACCCTCGCCGTGCTCGTCAACAACGACGTGCTCCCCAAGAAAAAATAACCTTTCCCCCACCACCGCCGGCCCCCGGCGCGCCACAGGCCCCGCGACCCTTACGGACGCGGGGCCTTAACATTCCGCACGCCTCAGGCGTTATCACTATTATAAGGATAAAAAGCATCCTGAATCCTATGCAAGTAAAAGCCAAAAAGAATCTCGGCCAGCACTTCCTGCGCGACCTCGGCATAGCCCGGAAGATAGCCGACACCATATCCCCCGCCGAGGCAGGCGAAGGCCCCGGCTCGCTGCCGGTAATGGAAATAGGCCCCGGAATGGGGGTGCTCACCCGCTTCCTCGTTGAGGCGGGGAGGGACGTCACGGCCGTGGAGCTGGACTCCGAGTCGGTGGAATACCTGGCGCGGGAGATGCCGGGGCTGCGTGTCGTGGAGGGGGATTTCCTCAAGATGGACCTCGACGCGCTCATACAGGGCCCCATGGTGCTGATCGGCAACTACCCCTACAACATCTCCTCCCAGATATTCTTCAAGGTGCTCGACTACAAGGACAAGATACCTCTCGTCAGCGGTATGCTCCAGAAGGAGGTGGCCGAGCGCATATGCTCGGCGCCGGGCAGCAAGGTCTACGGCATACTCAGCGTGCTGCTTCAGGCATGGTACGACTGCGAGTACCTCTTCAGCGTCTCTCCCGGAGTGTTCTCCCCCCCGCCTAAAGTGACAAGCGGGGTGCTTCGCCTGCGCCGCAACTCGCGCACGGAACTGGGGGTGCCGGAAAAGGCGTTCAAGCTCGTGGTGAAGACCGCCTTCGGTCAGCGCCGCAAGACCCTGCGCAATTCCCTCGGCCCCCTCATGGGGCCCGCCAACCCCATCATGCAGGACTCCGTGATGGCGCTCCGCCCCGAGCGCCTCGGAGTGGAGGACTTCATCCGCCTCACCGCCGCCCTGCCCCACCTCACCTCCGCCGCCGGAGAGACCGGCGACACGCCTGAAGACACCGCCACGACCTCCGAGGCATAAAACCGGACGCAACACTTTATAAACTGATGATTTTTTGCTAATTTTGTGGAAATCCGGCCGACCCATCCCTTTTCCCGCCCGAAATACGCCGCCCGGCGCGCCGACGCGACCGGCACCCACGGGGAATCCGGACTGACAGAACGAAATTACACGTGTAACATACATTATGGCAAACACCCAGGAACTGAGCGAACAGGAACAGGTTCGCCGTCGCTCACTCGAAGCGCTCCGCGAACGCGGAATCGACCCCTATCCCGCAGCGGAGTATGACGTGACAGGACACACGTCGGAAATAAAGGAAAACTTCTCCGACGACCTCCAGCCCCCGCGCCACGTGCGCGTGGCCGGCCGCATCATGAGCCGCCGCATAATGGGCAAGGCCTCATTCATGGAGCTTCAGGACGCCGACGGCCGCATTCAGGTCTATGTAAGCCGCGACGACCTCTGCCCCGGCGATGACAAGGACTTCTACAACGTGGTATTCAAGAAACTCATGGACATCGGCGACTTCATCGGAGTCGAGGGATTCGTGTTCCGCACGCAGATGGGCGAAATCACGGTCCATGCCGAGAAAATCACCTTCCTCGGCAAGAGCCTCCGCCCGCTCCCGGTGGTGAAGATGAAGGACGGCAAGGCCTACGACGCCTTCACCGACCCGGAGATGCGATATCGCCGCCGCTACGTGGACCTCGTGGTCAACCAGGGGGTGAAGGAGATATTCTACAAGCGTACGAAGATGTTCAACTCCATGCGTGAGTTCTTCAACTCCCACGGCTACATCGAGGTCGACACCCCGGTGCTCCAGTCGATTCCCGGCGGAGCGGCCGCACGTCCCTTCGTGACCCACCACAACGCCCTCGACATACCCCTCTACCTCCGCATAGCCAACGAACTCTACCTCAAGCGCCTCATCGTGGGGGGCTTCGACGGAGTCTACGAGTTCTCGCGCAATTTCCGCAACGAAGGCATGGACCGCACGCACAACCCGGAGTTCACCGCCATGGAGATCTATGTGCCCTACAAGGACTACAACTGGATGATGGACTTCACCGAGCGCATGCTTGAGAAGATAGCCCTCGACGTCAACGGCACCACCAAGGTGACCGTCGGCGACAACGAAATCGACTTCAAGCCCCCCTATCCCCGCATCACCATGACGCAGGCCATACTCGACGCCACAGGCTTCGACATCACCGGCAAGACCGAGGACGAGCTCCGCGACTTCGCCAAGAGCATCGGCATCGAGGTCGACGCCTCGATGGGCAAGGGAAAGCTCATCGACGAGATCTTCGGCGAGAAATGCGAGGGGACATTCATCCAGCCCACCTTCATCACAGACTATCCCATCGAGATGTCGCCCCTGACGAAGCGCCACCGCGAGAACCCCGAACTGACCGAACGCTTCGAGCTCATGGTCAACGGCAAGGAGCTGGCCAACGCCTACTCCGAACTCAATGACCCGATCGACCAGTACGAACGCTTCGTGGAGCAGATGCGCCTGGCCGACAAGGGCGACGACGAGGCAATGGTGATCGACGCCGACTTCATCCGCGCCCTCGAATACGGCATGCCCCCCACATCGGGCATGGGCATCGGCATGGACCGCCTCGCGATGCTCCTCACCGGCCAGAACACCATCCAGGAAGTGCTTCTCTTCCCCCAGATGCGCCCCGAAGCGCGCGCCAGGAAAGAAGACGATGCTGAGGAAGGGAGCGAAAACGGCGAGGCCCAGGCCTGACCCCACACCGGCACGCCCGGCAGACAAACCCACTTACCAACCCGTTTAAAAACCCCTCAGAGATGGGCTCCTTAGGAAAAATAGCCGTAATCGGCGGAGGCAGCTGGGCCACGGCGCTGGCCAAACTCCTGATGCGCAACTGCGACCGCATCGTATGGTACATGCACCGTCAGGACCGTATCGACGACTTCATCCGCTACCGCCACAACCCCGTCTACCTCTCGGACGTCAGCTTCGACATCGAGCGCATAGACTTCACATCCGACATCAACGAGGCCTGCCGCCAGGCCGACACGCTCGTCGTGGCCGTACCCTCCCCTTACTTCAAGGGGATAGCCGACGGCATCACGGTCGACATCGCCGACAAGTACATCGTCTCGGCCGTAAAGGGAATAGTGCCCGACGTCAACATGATCGTCACCGACTATTTCTCCGACAGATTCGGCTGCACCGACGATCACCTGATGGTCATCGGTGGCCCGTGCCATGCCGAGGAAGTGGCCCTCGAACGCCTCAGTTACCTGACCATCGGGTGCCACAACACGGCCAACAGCCGTGAATTCGCCTCGCTCATAGCCAGCGCCAAGCTGAAGACCATCATATCCTCCGACGTGGCCGGCATAGAGTACGGCGCGGTGCTCAAGAACGTCTACGCCATCGCCGCCGGAATAGTCAACGGCATGAAGGCCGGCGACAACTTCATGGCCATGCTCGTGTGCAACGCCATCCGCGAGATGCGCCGCTTCGTCGACGCCGTGTCCCCGATGCCTGACCGCGACATCGACCGCTCCGCCTATCTTGGCGACCTGCTGGTGACGGCCTACTCCAAATTCTCGCGCAACCATAACTTCGGCTCCATGATCGGCAAGGGCTACAGCGTCAAGGCCGCCATGATGGAGATGGCCATGGTGGCCGAGGGCTACTACGGCACGAAGTGCATCCACGAGATCAACGTCTCCGGCGTACACGTCGACATGCCCATCCTCGACTGCGTCTACTCCATCCTCTACGACAGCCGCTCCGCCCGCCGCGCCATCGACTCGATAACCGACACCTTCAGCTGACCCCGCCAGCCGAAGCACGGCTCCCGCCGAAGCCCGGGAGCCGAATCCCGGAAGCGGCATCGACCGGGAGGCAGCTTCAGCTGCCGTAAGAAGCTGTCCGTAAGAGCCAGCCGCAATCAGCTGCCCCAGAAGGCAGCCGCAAAAAGAAATGACTTATAAAAACCATATCAATGAACTCCATCGAACTCAACATTAAAGACGCATACTACTTCGCCGAGAAGCAGTATGAAGCCAACGCCGCCGAAGCGGTGGAGGCAATCACCAAACTCGAAAAAGGCACCGGAGCAGGCTCCGACTTCATCGGCTGGGTAAACCTCGCCTCGCAGACACCCGCCGAACTCGTGGCCCGCATCAACGCCACCGCCGAACGCCTGCGTGAGAAATGCGACTACGTGGTGTGCATCGGCATCGGCGGCTCCTACCTCGGAGCCAAGGCCGTCATTACGGCCCTCAGCGACAGCTTCGCCGACTTCTACGCTCCCGCCCCGAAATCGCCCAAGGTGCTCTACGCCGGCCAGAACATCGGCGAGGACTACACCGCCGAGCTCCAGAAGCTCCTCGAAGGCAAGAAATTCGGCATCATCGTGATCTCCAAGTCGGGCACCACCACCGAGCCCGCCATCGCCTTCCGTATCCTGCGCGACCAGCTTGAGAAGCAGGCCGGCGCCGAAGCCGCCAAGGAGCTCATCGTGGCCATCACCGACGCCAACAAAGGCGCCCTCCGCACAATGGCCGACCAGGAAGGCTGGGAGACCTACGTGATCCCCGACAACGTGGGCGGACGCTTCTCCGTGCTCACTCCCGTAGGCCTGCTCCCGATCGCAGTGGCCGGACACGACATCACCAAGCTCCTCGCCGGCGCCGCCGACATGGAGAAGGCCACCGCCCACCCCGGACCCGACAACATCGCCGAGCGTTACGCCCGCATGCGCAACGCCCTCTACCAGAACGGCAAGAAAATCGAGATCCTCGTCAACTACAACCCCAAGCTCCACTACCTCGCTGAATGGTGGAAGCAGCTCTACGGCGAATCGGAAGGAAAGGAAGGCAAGGGCATATTCCCCGCAGCCGTCGACAACACCACCGACCTCCACTCCATGGGCCAGTGGATCCAGGAAGGGGAGCGCACCATCTTCGAGACCGTCATATCGGTGAAGAAACCCGCCCTCTCGGTGCGCGTGCCCGAAAACGCAGCCAACCTCGACGGCATCAACTATCTCGCCGGCAAGGGCGTGGACGAAGTCAACAAGATGGCCGAACTCGGCACTAAGATCGCACACGTGGAGGGAGGAGTGCCCAACATGCGCATCGAAATCTCCAAGCTCGACGAATACGTGCTCGGCCAGCTCATCTACTTCTTCGAGAAGGCCTGCGGCATCAGCGGCTACATCCTCGGAGTCAACCCCTTCAACCAGCCCGGCGTGGAGGCTTACAAGAAGAACATGTTCGCCCTTCTCGAGAAGCCCGGCTACGAAGCCGAGTCAGCAGCCATCAAGACCAAGATCCAGGACTGACCTGACTCCCGCCGCCGGCACGACGGCAAACCACAACAGCAAAGCGCCTTTCCCGCAGCGGGAAAGGCGCTTTCTACCTTTAGACCTATACGTTTCACCCATTACTGCAAAATTAAGTTAAAAAATTCCATCAACTCTATAGATTTCTAAGCATTTATTCGTATATTTGCGCTCTACCGACCGCTCATGCGCTTAACATCAGCCTTCGCTATCAGAAACACCAACTTAAACATCTACCATATGAGACATTCTTTACTTTTCCGAGGCCCCCTCGCTCTGGCCGCCCTTGCGACCGCATCACTCTCCCATGCCGACACCCAGGCTTACTTCTTTGAGGAAATGGGCGAAGTGATGGGTGTATCCGACAACGGCAATTACGTGGCCATCTCCGACGAGGACAACCTCATCGGCTACATCTGGCACGCCGATAATCCCACCGAAATAGAAAACATAACCATCAGCAACAAGGAAGAGGGACTTCCCTCGGGGCAGACCATCACCGGCGTATCCGTAATGGACCTTACGAACGACGGCATGGCCGTAGGCTCCGTATACTATAAGGACGGCAAGCAGAAGGCCGCCTACTATCTCGACGGCGAATGGAAATACCTCCCGCTGCACCCCAACGTGATGAACAACACCCAGGCCATCGCCGTGACTCCCGACGGAAAGACCATCGCCGGCTACCAGTTCATCTCCGCACCCGACTCTGAAATCAAGGGACGCTACTACCCCTGCCAGTGGACAAAGAACGCCGAAGGGGGCTACGACATGAACGTCTATACCTCCAACGACTACCTCTCCAACCAGGGCTACTGGCCCATGACCCAGAACGTGGAAGGCACCATCATCGGCGGCATGCTCTATACCGATGTCGGCGGCTCGGTGCCCGCACTCATAAAGGAAGGGGAGCTCATCACCTTCAACGAATTCGAAACCCGCAACGAACCTTTCGAGTACAAGGGAGAGGTACTCGGATGGTATGAAACTTATTACGTCGACAACTACCGCGAAGGCCAGTACGGCGACGACTGGTTCGTCGGCGCCTTCGACAACTGCGACGCCGACGGCCACTTCTACGGCATGCGCACCGTAGCCACCGACGTAAACGCCGACGGCTCCGAGGGCACCCTCACAAACGTGGCCTGCATCTACGACATGAACACCGACCAGTTCATCGACGACGATAAAATCAGCCTCTACACCGCCGGCCTCGGCACCGACGTGCTCTTCACAGGGTCTGCATCCGTAGTGCTCAACGGCGAAAACAAGAAGCTCCCCGCCGCCTTCGGCTTCTCCACCACCCGCTCGCTCGCCGGAGTCGCAAAGATCTCAATCGACGGAAAGGTGCTCGGCGCCATCTGGCAGGAGCCCAACCCCGCCACCGGTGAATACACCTACTATCCTTTCGTGATCGTGCTCGACCAGCCCCTGGCAGCCGTCAATGAAATCATCGCCGGCGACGACCGCTGCTTCATCATCGTGGCCGACGGCCGCATCGAAGTGGCAGGCGAGGCCGAAGCCGAGGTATATACGCTCGACGGCCATCTCGCCGGTCAGGGCAAGTCGGTCGAAGTGGCCCCCGGCATCTACGCCGTTAAGGCCGGCCGGACTTCCCGCACCGTTGTAGTGAAGTAAATCATCCACCATATCCGATACTCCGTCATGACGGATTTCCGCAAGACACTTATATTAACGGTCCTTTCCGCACCGGCATGGCTGGCCATGCCGGTGCGTGCGGCCGTGAGCTTCGACTTCTCCGACGGCACGATGCCCGCAGCGCTCACCGTGGCCAACGCCAACGGACTCCTCCCCGTGGCCGACCGCTACAAGCGCGGCTATACGGCCGACGGATGGACCGTGGACCGTGTCGGCTCACGCGGATACACCGCGATAAGCCCGACATACACCGGCGCCGGCTCATCCTGCGACAACACCCTCACTCTCCCGGCCCTGACCGTGGAGGAAGGGACGGTGCTCCGGTTCGCCGCCTGCTCCGTCTACGGATATCTGGCCGACGACCTTGAGGTGCGCCTGCTCCATAAGGAATCAGGCCTGACGCAGACGATTCTGAAAGTGGACGGCGTGCCCGACGACTGGACCACCTACCTCCTACCGCTCGACTGTGCCGGCGAGGAAGTGGAGCTCACCATCGCCGCCGTAAGCCGCAACGGATACCTCCTCGCAGTCGACGACATCTTCGTAGGCATACCGGGACGCAACGCCGAACTCACCTCGCTGCCCCGAGTCTATTACGGCCTCTCCGACATGACCGACGGCAGAATCGCCCCGGAGGTGCGCCTGCTCAACACAGGCGCCCCGCTGAAGGGGGCGTCGCTCATATGGTATTCCGGAGGCACGCCTCTCGCCGAGTGTCCCGTCCCCGAGCTGGCTCCGGGTGAGTCAGCCGAAATACAGGCCTCCCTGCCCGCCACCGCCGACACCCCGCTGCAGTGCATGGCCACCCTCCACACCGACGGAGAGGACGACATCATCCTGCTCGACTCGTTCACGCTCTATACGTCGGACTACGCGCGCACACTCGTGGTGGACGAAGCCACCGGAATGTGGTGTGTCAACTGCCCCGAAGGACGTGTCACCCTCCGCAACACCGAGCGGCGCATGGGCGACGCGATGATCCCACTCGTGACCCATCAGGGTGACATGCTCGAACTGACCGACTACTGGAAAGCCCTCAAGTTCTACGCCCTCCCCTACTTCAAGCTCAACCGAATCGCCGACACATCCTACAGCAACCTGTCGAAATTCGACAGCTATTACGGACTTCCCACACGCTGCCGGATCGACGTCACCCACATGTGGGAGAACGCCGACGGCACACTCTCGGCCGAAGTCGAGGTGCGCTCATCGACCCGCTTCGCCCAGGAGGGACACACCTTCGGAGTGGGATGCACGGTGACGGCCGATTTCGCCGACCTCCCCAACTCATACCAGAAAAACAGCGCCACCCGCCCGGCGGCCGGACCCTACTACTACCTGCCGTCGATGATTCCCGGCGAACTCGTGGATTTCCCGGAGGTCACGGTATCGGCACAGTACGCCTTTACCCCGGCTCCCGGCACGGTCAAGGACTCCTATGACCCGCACGGCGAAAGATTCATCATCACCCTCGGGCGCGACGCGCTGCTCAACGACTGGAAACGCGGCCGCTTCGTGGCCTACGTCATGGACTGCGAGTCGGGCGAGATACAGAACGCCTGCGCCGCCGGCATAGCCGAAGCCATCGAGACACTCGGCGTCAGCCCCGTCGGCGCCGACAGCGACGCATCCCTCGGCATATCGGCACACGACGGCGTGATCTCCGTAAGCTCCACGGAAGCCTGCGACGTGACGCTCGACATATGGTCCCTTTCCGGCACTCGCGTAAGCTCCGACCGACTGACCATGCTCCCCGGTACGCGACGGGACATCACGCCCGACCTCCCCGCCGGACTCTACATAGTCCGCGCCTCGTCGGCCCGCGCAGGCGTCAGCCGGAAACTGGCGCTCTGACGCCCTCACCAACCCCGACAGGCCCCCACCCCCGGGCCCCGCACCTACAAGACAGACCTGACCGTCCATCTCATTTACAGACTTTTAAAATCTCTCTCATTATACATGAATAAGAAACATCTACTTCCCGCTTTCGCACTGGCCCTCGTCCCCGCAGGGGGCATGGCCCATTCAGTGGCGCTCGACCAGGACTTCAACGGCGACTATACGGCCGACTTCCCGACAATGCTCGAACTCGACCACCTGCCCCCCATCGAGACAGTGCGCCCGATATTCACCGACTCCGAGGGTGTGGCCCGCCCTTGGTGGAAAATCAAGGACAGCTCGGCCTCGCCCGACGCATTCATGGCCTCCCACTCGGCCTACCGCGAAGGAGGCACATCCAACGACTGGCTTATCTCGCGCCCGTTGGAAATCCCCACCGCCGGCTATGCACTCACATTCGACGCCCAGAGCTATGTGATGCGCCAGGGTGACCGCCTGAGCGACCTCCGCGTCTATGTCAGCGATTCGGAAATCAACGCCGACAACCTGCCCGCCGAACCGACGATGCTCATAGAGAAGGTGCCGGAAGGGCGCTTCCCCGAAGACATCGAGAACGACTTCACTTCCTACTCCCTGCCGCTCGACGCCTATGCCGGCAAGACAGTCTGGATAGCCTTCGCCAACCTCAATACCGATAAGGACATCCTGGTGATCGACAACGTGCTCGTGCAGCGTCTCGACAAGGCCGGACTCTCCGCCTCCTGCGCCCCCTACGCGGCAGCCGGAGAATACGAAGTGACCGGCGTGCTTGAGGCCACCACTCCCGAAGGGCTCTCCGACTGGACCCTCACGTTCTATCCCGGCGACGGCGGCCCGCTCCAGGCCAAGTCCGGCTCCGGACTCAAGGAGGGGGAACCCTATGGGTTCAGCTTCACCTCGACGGTTCAGGCCGACGCCAAGGCATCCTGGCGCGTGACCCTCTCCGCCCCCGGAATGGAGCCCGTAGAGGCCCGCGGCGAGGTGCAGGGACTCGGCTTCATCCCCTACCGCCGCGTGCTCCTTGAGGAGTCCACCGGCACATGGTGCGGCAACTGTCCGCTCGGCATGTACGCCATGGAGCAGATAGCCGACCATCCCGAACTCAGCGAATACGCCGTGCCCGTCTCCGTGCATATCTCCGGCACCGGCCAGCCCGACTATATGGAGAACGAGGAGTACACCTACCTCTTCGCCGTCAACTCAGCTCCGGCACTGCGCATCGACCGCGACCTCACGGTGACCTACTTCAGCATGGCCCACGATGGCGTGCCCGCCGACCCTGACGACGCCCTCAGCGTGGCCAACGCCGTGCGCCGGCGCCACAACGAGGTGTCAATGATGGGCATCGAAGCCGACGCTTCGTTCCCGCAGGCCTCAATGACATCATCCGCCACCGAGGTCGACATGACCGTACGCCTCACCCCG
Organism: Bacteroides sp.; assembly: GCA_014802425.1. Lineage (GTDB taxonomy): Bacteria > Bacteroidota > Bacteroidia > Bacteroidales > Muribaculaceae > Lepagella. Next base: position 98,914 of record JAAVCH010000031.1, on the reverse strand, counting down.
GCGATGACCCTTTCGGGCGACCGCTACGCCATGGGCTTCATCCTGACGGAGAACAACGTGGGGCTCGACAACAACGCCCGGTGGTACCAGGAAAACTACAGCTCCGGCGTGGAGATAGCATCCGGACTGGGCGGCTTCACCGAACTCCCCTCCAAGATTCCCGGATGGAAATACCAGGAAGTGGCGCGTAAGGTCTACGGCTACAAGGGACACGACGAAGTGTCGCTCCCGGCCGTGATGAAGATCGGCGAGGAGACTGAAGTGACGGTAAGCCTCCCGATTCCCGACACCTACGTCGAGGAAGAGAACGCCCGCGGCGAGATGGTCGTGATGGCGCCTGCCGTAAATCCCGCCAACCTCACCGCCATAGCCTACGTGCTCGATAAGGAGGACGACTACCGCGTGGTCAACTGCGTGGCGGTGCCCCTCACCGATCAGGCCGAGGAGCGCCTTTCCATCGCCGAGCAGCTCCGGATATGGAAAGAGGCCGGGGTGGAGGATGTGGCAGCCGATGCGGACTCCGCTCCGGTCTACTACACCCTCTCCGGCATCCGCGTGGAGCGTCCGGCCGCCGGTGAGCTCTATATCGTGAAGCGCGGCTCCAAAGTCAGCAAGGAAATAATCAGATAAACCCGGCCTACGGTCAGGTCCTCCGGCTCACGCCGGGAGGCCTGACCGTATCCGCAACGGGGGGGCGCCCCCCTACCCCACCGCCACCATACAATCAACTCCAATCAATAACAACTTTAATGCTTTTCTGCTCATGAAGAAAATCTTTACCACCCTGGCCATCGCAGCCATGGCTCTTCCGGCAGCCGCAGAAATCTCCTACACCGTCTTCCCCGAAGAGGGAGTGGTGTCGGACCTTTCTACCGTTGTCGTGGAATTCCAGAATTGCGATGAGATCGACATCAACACCAAGGACGACATCACGGTCTCCTGCAACGGCGCTCCGTACAACGGCATGTACAACGCCTATGCCAGCGGCCCGAGCCTCTACATCGATTTCCGGCCCGCCATCTTCACAGCCGGAACGTATGAGGTGACTCTCGGCGCCTACAGCATCTCAACTTACGTCTACAACGACGACGGCGCCGATTTCGAGGACCTGGAGACAGACGTCACCTTCACCTACGTCATCGAGGGGGGCGCTTCGGAAGCATCCTTCGACTTCACCACCGAGCCCGCCGACGGAATGGTGAGCGAGCTCTCCACAGTGACAGTGACCTTCCCCGAATTCGAGGAAATCGAAATCAACTCGAAGGACGACCTCATGGTCATCTACAAGGGCGAGGCCCTGACCAACGTCAAGGCAGCCGTCAAGCCCTATGGCTCGAACAACCTCGTCTTCACATTCGACCCCGTGCAGACCGAGGCCGGCACATACGAGGTGTACATCCCCACCTACAGCATCTCCGGCTATGACGAGGACTACAACTACTACGACCTCGAAGACGACCTCTCCATATTCTACACCATCAGCGCGGCTCCCGCCGAAGGCCTCGACTTCACCTACACGCTCGACCCCGAGGAGGGTGAAGTGGAATCCCTGGAGAACGTGCAGTTCACATTCGGCTCCCTCTCGATGGTCGACGTGGCTTACGGCGCCGTTCAGGTGACTCTCGACGGCGAACCCCTTGCCGCCGACGCATTCGCCACCGACCTGCGCGACGCACTCCCGAACGTGCTCAACGTCACATTCGTCACTCCTCTTGAGACTCCCGGCAAAGTGGAGATCGTAATCCCTGCCGACAAGCTCACCGGCAAGGACTTCAACGAAATCGAAGAGACCAACAAGGAAGCCATCAAGGTGGCCTATACCATCGTGGCTCCGGCCGAGCCCGTGGCCTACGACATTGAGTTCACCAAGGGCATGCCCCAGTTCAAGAACGGCGACAGCGAAGGCATCGTCGACATCAACGACGTGCAGCTCGAAGTGATCACCTTCAACGCTCCCATCGACAACCTCGGCGTAAAGGCCGACGGCGCCACCATCAAGTTCGAGAGCGCCGACGGCAGCTACTCTTCCGAGACAGCCCTCAAATTCTCCATGCAGAGCGCCGGCGGCATATTCGGCGTGTTCACGCAGTTCAAGGCCCTCTTCCCCGAGCTCCCCAAGGCCAACGGCACCTACTACATCACAGTGCCCCAGGGCAGCTTCGGCGACCAGGCATGGCTCGCCGATCCCGAGACCGGACACTCCAACCCCGAACTTAAGCTCGAATACACATTCGTAGGCTTCCCCGAGGTTTCGAACACCGTATATGACGTAGAGCCTACAGCAGTCAATCCCGAGAACGAGGCCACAGTCGAGGAACTGGTTTCCGTGACACTGACATTCGCCGAGGGCATCGAGATGACCGAAAACTGCGACATCGTGCTCGAGAGCGTCGAGAACCGCTACTCCCAGATCGCCACAGTCACTCCCGGCGAAGGCAACACCTACGTGCTGACATTCCCCGAGACACCCTCGCTCGAAGGCACCTACTCCCTGATCATCGCCGCCGGCAGCTTCGGCGATGCCGAGTATGTGGCCGACAACAAGGAGGGCCACGCCAACGACGACCTCTTCTTCTCCTGGACCCTCTCGAACGGCAACGGCGTTGAAGGCATCGCAGCCGAAGACGCCGATGAGGACGTATACACTGTAAGCGGCCTCAAGGTCAACGCCGACAAGCTCCCCGCCGGCCTCTACATCAAGGGCGGCAAGAAGTTCATCGTACGCTGATAATCCACTCTGAAATATCCCCGTGACGGTCGGGGCCGCTGACAGCGGCCCCGACTTTTTTCATGTTTCCGAAGCAGCCGCCACACCCGGTTTCCGAAGCAGGACGAAGACCCGGGAGCGGTGCCGCATCATTGCACCATGGTGCCAATATATTGCACTCATAGGTTAACAGTTAAGAATCTTTAAGCCGCTCCGGATCAAAATTTACCGAATAATATTAGGAGATGGAGCGTTGTAGTATTAACTTTGCAATCAGAATAAGACGGCGTCCGAAGCCCATGTCTCCACGCAGTCGGAATTACCGGAAATCAACATAAACACCTATATATATTATGGCAAAGAAAAAATCAGCAACCAAATCACCCGCGACCCGCATCGACGACGCCGAAGAAAAGAAGAAAGCGCTCCTTGTGACCATGGAGCGCCTGGAGAAGGACTTCGGTTCGGGCACCGTGATGCGCCTGGGCGACGACAACATACAGGACGTGGAGGCCATCTCCACCGGCTCGATCGGCCTGGACACGGCCCTCGGAGTCGGCGGCCTGCCCCGAGGCCGCATCACCGAAATCTACGGTCCGGAGTCATCGGGTAAGACCACCCTCGCCATCCACGTCATAGCCGAGGCCCAGAAACAGGGAGGCGTCTGCGCCATCATCGACGCCGAGCACGCCTTCGACCGCTTCTATGCCGAGAAACTCGGAGTGGACGTCAACAACCTCTGGATCGCCCAGCCCGACAACGGCGAGCAGGCCCTTGAGATCGCCGAGCAGCTCGTGAACTCAGGTGCGATCGACGTGCTCGTAATCGACTCCGTGGCCGCCCTTACCCCCAAGGCGGAGATCGAAGGAGAGATGGGCGACAAGAACGTAGGCCTCCACGCCCGCCTCATGAGCCAGGCCATGCGCAAGCTCACCGGCTCGATATCCCGCACCCGCACCGTGTGCATCTTCATCAACCAGCTCCGCGAGAAGATCGGCGTGATGTTCGGCAACCCGGAGACCACCACCGGCGGCAACGCCCTGAAGTTCTACGCTTCGGTGCGCATCGACATCCGCCCCGGCCAGTTCATCAAGCAGGGCGACAATCCCATCGGACGCACCGTGAAGGTAAAGGTCGTGAAGAACAAGGTGGCGCCTCCGTTCCAGCGTGCCGAATTCGACATGATGTTCGGCGAGGGCATCTCCCGCTCGGGTGAGATACTTGACCTGGCCGTGGCGCTGGGCATCATAAAGAAGTCGGGCGCGTGGTTCAGCTACAACGGCTCGAAGCTCGGCCAGGGACGCGACGCCGTAAAGAACATCATTCAGGACAACCCCGAACTCATGGCCGAACTCGACAAGGCGGTGCGCGAGCGCATCGCCGAGGACAAAGCCTCGGGACGCCCGTCGCCGACAACCTCCACAAAAGACAAGAAAGGTGATCCTGACGCCGGCGACGACGATGACGACTCTCAGGACTACGACGAGTCGGAGGGCCAGACCGACGAAGTGCCCGACGACCTCTTCGGCGATGAGTTTGACGTAGACATCGACTCATAAATCCGTGCCATAATCCAAAGGCCCGAACCTCGGCGAGACTCCGTCGCGCCGCAGGTCGGGCCTCTTTTTCATCAATCACCCGCACAGTATATGCAAGACATCCGCATCACAATCGACATGAAGGCCTGCACACCGGACGAACTCCCGGAGCAGGACCGCCGTCTGGTGGAGATGGCCCGCGAGGCCACCCGCAACTCACTTGCCACCTACTCCGGATTCCATGTAGGGGCCGCCATCCTCATGGACAACGGCGAGATCGTCACCGGTGCCAATCAGGAGAACGCCGCCTATCCCTCGGGACTATGCGCCGAGCGCACGGCATGCTTCTATGCCGGGGCGCGTTATCCGGGAGTGCCAATGAAGAAGATAGCCATCGCCGCCCGCAACGTAGGGAGCACACCCGAAGGCACCCCCTGGGAGGAGAGCTTCCAGTTCGAGCCCATATCCCCCTGCGGCGCATGCCGCCAGGCTTTGCTCGAATACGAAAACCTTTACGGCCCCATCGAGGTTATTCTTTATGGACGGCGGCATGTGCTCGTACTTCCGAGCGTGTCGTCCCTACTTCCGCTAAGCTTTACTGAATTCTAACCCTAAACCTCCACGCCTATGCTCAAGAACCCACTCCACACCTTACGCCGTCATACAGCGGCGACACTACTGGCCCTCACAGGCCTCGCCGCCGCCACAGGCCTTACGGGCTGCGGCGTGGACTATTCATGGAACCCGACTCCCCCGCCGGGATGGTCGTCGACCTTCTACGACTCCGACCTCAACGGCTACTGGCGCCTCGTGGAGGTGAACTCGCAGTACGTCAGTTCCTACGATACCAACTTCCTATACTTCAACGGCGACGGACGCGGCGTCTATTATTACTACAGCAACGGACGCCGCTACTGGGAGAACACAGCCTACTGGTGCCAGCGCGCCTACGGAGGCAACTCCTCCTATCAGATCAACATCCAGTATGAATCCTCCGGCGCGCCGACCACGATGAACTACTGGTTCACCGACCGTGGCGACATCCTCTGGATGCAATGGCGCAACGAATACGGCCTCCAGACCTACGTCTACTCCTACCAGCCCTACGCCCCCTGGTAAGTTCCGCAGGCAGCCCCCGGGGGCTGCCCCATGTGCTCCGGGCAGCCCCCGGTCAGCCCCATGTGCTCCGGGCAGCCCCTGCTCTGCCCCCATATGCTCCGGTCAGCCCCTGCTCTACCCCATATGCTCCGGTCAGCCCCCGCTCTGCCCCATGTGTTCCGGTCAGCCCCCGCTCTGCCCTATTACCCCGGAGGGGTTCCACTTCGGGGTAATGTAGAATAGCATGAAGAGATGCCCGGGATATATGGACATGATATGGCAGCATTATAATGATTCATGCCGGATTCGCTGCCGCGCATCAAGAAACGGCCATTTAAAGGGGAAAAACGTGAAGGCCAACGTGACCGTGACCACACTCATACGCATGAGCCGCCTCCGAGTAGGGACGGACGGCAAATTAATCATGGGGAATGAATTGATTTTCAATTTTTTTCATTATCTTTGCGGTATGCACAAGTAGAAACCAACCTGACAGCTCTTTAACACCGTAAGGCCTCTTTCTCCTTGAAAACGGGCTTTCCCTGAGGAGCCACGACACGATTGACCTACACACGCATATTAATATCCATACCAACCAACACTCTATGAAACACCTCTTCCCGACACTCATTCTCGCAGCCGTCACTACGGCAGCCGGATGGGCCGCCACTCCGCTTGCACCGGCACCGGTAAAGGATGTCTCCGCATTCTTCCACCCCGGTTCACTCGATGGCATCGTCTATTTCACCGCCCCGACGCTATCCGCCGCAGGCAACCCTATCGAGGGCAACCTCAAGTTCACCATCACCGCCAACGGACAGGAACTCTCCTCGGGCGACGTCTACTCAGGCGTCTACCGCTCGGAGGAAATAGTGGCCCCGACCAAGGGAGTCTATGAACTCAAAGTGGTCGTATCCAACGAATACGGCCCCTCCGACCCCGTCACCTATAAGGTGGGCGCCGGCTACTATCCCCCACAGGCTCCCCAGCCGCGTGCGTTCATCAACGAACAGGGCACGATTTCCGTCAACTGGGCAAACGTCTATACCCTCACCGACGGCTCGGCCGCCACTTCCGGCATGACCTACGATGTGGTGCGTCAGCCCGACGGCAAGACACTCGCCACCGGCACCACGGCCACTACCGTGATCGACAGTGACATACCCGAAGACCTCCACGCCTACACCTATGAGGTGACGGCCATCGACAACGCCACCCGCTCCGAGGCCGGCGTGACATCGCCCATAGTGGTGGGTGTGGCCACAGCGCCCTGGACTTGCGGATTCTCCACCGCCGAACTCGACTTCGTGAAGGTGCTCGACGCCAACGGCGACGGCAATACCTGGACCGACTACACCGATGAGGTGACCTGCGACGTGGGCCCCGACGGCGCCGACGACTGGCTCTTCTTCCCCCCGGTGAAGCTCATGAAGGGTGGGCACCATACAGTGTCGATCGACATGCGCCTGCGTGACTCCGACTTCCCCGGAAAATTCGAGATCGTCTACGGCTACGCGCAGAACCGCGAGGCCATGACGATGACGGCGATTCCGGCCACATGGTTCAACAACTCCACCGTCAAGACCTTCTCCGGCACAATCACCTCCGACTCCGACGAGCCCGTATACATCGCGCTCCACAACATCACCGGCCCCTCCGGATGGTACATCATGGCCTCCAACTTCAAGATAGGCCCCGCCACCGAAGGCGCCATCCCGACAGCCATCACCGAATTCGCCGCTGTCCCCGACATCGACGGAGCCAACGAGATCACGCTCACCCTCACCGCTCCCTCCGAAGACCTCAACGGCGGCGCCCTCGAAGAACTCACCAAAGTGGAGCTCTTCCGCGACGGCACCCTCATCCATACCTTCGAGAAACCCGCGCTCGGCGAGGAACTCACCTTCACCGACAAGGAGGCTGACGGACTGACCCCCGGCGAGCACACCTACGAGGCAGTGGCCCACAACCGTTACGGCGAGGGCGTGATGGCGAAGATCACATCATTCGCCGGAATCAACCTCCCCTCCTGTCCTCTTGAGGCCAACGCCTACGAGACCGATGAATACGGATGGGTGACCGTGAACTGGAGCCCCGTCACCACCAACATCGACGGCAATCCCGTGCGTCCCGAATCCGTCACCTACAACATCTACACCTACGTGCAGGGCACATGGATCAAGATAGCCAAGGACCTCACTGAGACCGAGCACACGTTCCAGATCATGATTCCTGGCGAGGAACAGCTCTTCTGGCAGTTCGGGGTGACGGCCGAGAATTCGGCCGGCGAAAACGAAATGTCGGTCCTGACCGAACAGGTGCCCGTCGGCGAGCCCTGGACCGCGCCCTATGAGGATTCATTCCCCAACCTCAACACGGTCTACAGCTACGTCACCGGAAGCTCCGACACCATGAGCTACATCACCAACGGCTCCGACCGCACTTTCGAGGAAATGGCCACCCAGGACGGCGACAACGGAATGCTCTATATGTTCGGAGCATACCAGGGCTCGCAGGCCTACCTCCAGACAGCCAAGGTGAGCCTGGCCGACACCAAGAACCCGATGCTGACATTCTACGCCTACAATTACTACGTCGACGAGCCTAACGCCAACACGATAGAGATACTCGTCAGCGAAGGCAAGGAATTAGTCAGCGAAGCCACCTACACCCTCTCCGACTTCAAGACCGAGGGATGGCACCGCATCGAGCATTCGCTCAAGGACCATGCCGGCAAGAACGTGCAGTTCTTCATCATCTTCACCACCAACTCCTACCAGTACGTGCAGTTCGACAACCTTCAGGTGCGCGACCGCTTCGACAACGACCTCGAAATCAAGGATGTGGACTTCAACGAAGGCGTGAAGACAGGCAACTCGGCATCATTCGCCGTCACCGTCAACAACGCAGGCCTCAAGGACGCCGGCGAGTTCACCGTGACGGCCGAGACCGACGGCAAGACAGTGGCCGAGCAGAAAGTGGCCTCGCTCGCCTCCGACGGCCACGCCACGGTGACGCTCAACGTGCCCCACACCATCCTCACTCCCGAGAATGTCAGCTACACGGTGCGCGTCAGCCTCGCCGGCGACCAGAACCCCGCCAACGATACGATGGAGGACCTCAACGTACTCACCATCACCCCCAACTACCCGACCGTCAGCGACCTCAAGGCAGAATATCCCGAAGGGAAACCCGCTGAAGTGACACTCTCCTGGAGCGCGCCCGACGTGACCACGGCATTCTCCGACGACGTCACCGAGACATTCGAGACAGCCGCTCCCTGGGCCACCTCAGTGACAGGCTGGACATTCGTCGACGTCGACAAGCTCTTCATCTACGGATTCGAGCCCGGCGGCTTCGAACTCCCGCAGGGAGCTCCCACGGCGATGAGCCGTCAGTCATGGTGGGTATGCGACGCCGCTTACGCCCCGCTTTGCGAGAACTTCTCCGACCCGCAGTACTACAAGGCCCACTCCGGCAACAAGTACATCATCTCCATGGCCGTGACCGACGAGGAATACACGAGCATGAAGTCTGACGACTGGGCCATCTCGCCCCGCCTCTGCGGAGCCTCGCAGACTGTTTCGTTCTGGGCCAAGTCGATGCTCGCCGACTGCGACGAAAGCTTCGAGGTATGGTACTCCACGACCGGCTCCAACCTCTCCGACTTCGAGAAACTCGACGCCGTCAACTCAGTGCCATGGAGCTGGACCCAGTATTACTACACGCTCCCCGAGAACACCCAGTACTTCGCCATCCGCTGCGTGTCGCGCGACATGTTCGTGCTGATGCTCGACGACATCAACTACATACCCGCCGGAACAGCGGCCGACCTCACCATCGAGGGCTACAACGTATACCGAGGCGACGAACGCCTCAACACGGAGCCTGTCAGCGGCAATAAGTTCGTAGTCGAGAACTCCCCCGCCGGAGCCACCTACCGCGTGACCACGCTTTACGCCGGCCGCGGCGAGTCGCTCTTCTCCAACGAAGCCGTACCGGGCCCGGCAGGAATGGCCGAGATCGACTTCACAGCCGTCCGCGTGCTCGGCAACCCCGGCGCCATCGACGTGCTCGGAGCAGCCGGACAGACAGTGGCCGTCTACACCGCCGACGGACGCCTCGCCGACTTCCGCACCGCCGCACCGGTCGAGCACATCCCGGCCGCCACGGGAATCTACTTCGTCAACGTGGGCGGAAAGACCTATAAGACCGTAGTGAAGTAAGCGCATCCGCTTCCGGATACATTTTTTCAGCGGGACGCCGACAATTGTCGGCGTCCCGCCTGCGTTTTATCACTATCGGGAAAATCCTCATTCCCTTGATTTTTCCGGTCAATCCCAAATAACTTTTCCGATATGAAGAAGCCCAAATTAGTAGTGTCGACAGGAGCCGGCATTTCGGCCGAAAGCGGCATATCCACCTTCCGCGACGCAGGCGGACTGTGGGAGAACTACCCAGTGATGGACGTGGCCTCGGCCGACGGCTTCCGCCGCAATCCGGCCCTGGTGCATGAATTCTACAACGCACGCCGCCGAGCCCTCCTGGAGAGCGAGCCCAACGCGGCCCACCGCGCCCTGGCCGACCTTGAGAAAGACTTCGACGTCTACGTCATCACCCAGAATGTCGACGACCTCCACGAGCGCGCCGGATCGAGCAGGGTGCTCCACCTCCACGGCGAGCTGATGAAGATACGCTCCGTCAGCGACCCCGACTATATCGAGTCGCTCACCCCCGACTCCCCCGACACCACCCCGCAGACACGCGGACGCCGGGGCGACCTCATGCGCCCGCACATAGTGTTCTTCCAGGAGGCGGTGCCGATGATCGAGCCTGCCGTGGAACTGGTGCGCGAGGCCGACGTGTTCGTGGTGATCGGTACCTCACTTGCGGTATATCCGGCGGCCGGACTGCTGCATTACGTGCGTCCGGGCGTGCCGGTGTTCTACATCGACCCCAATCCGGCCCAGACCCCTGCAGGCGTGCGTGTTATCCGTGCTAAAGCCACCGAAGGGATGCGCATCCTCACCGACTGGCTGAGGAAACATCGCGAAGAATATGTTGTATAACATACTCACAAGTGAGTATAAATTCTCCCGAATTAACATAAAAACTCCCCGAAAACCACTATATTTGTGGAGATAACATCATGAAAAACAGGCGCATGCCGTCAGGCTGCCGCCAACCATTTAAAAATCAACAACATATGGCAAAAGTTAAAGGAGCCGTCACTGTCAACGTCGAGCGTTGCAAGGGATGTAACCTCTGTGTGGTGGCATGTCCTACGGACACCCTTTCCCTCCAGGCAAACGAAGTCAATGACCGCGGTTATCACTACGCTTACATGGCCAATCCCGACAATTGCACAGGCTGCTGCTCATGCGCCTGGGTATGCCCGGACGCCTGCATCGAGGTATATCGCGTAAAAGCTGACTGAGAGTCCCGACGCAAGTATCGACTGAGAGAAAGACAGAAAGACTCAATCCAAAACCTGAAACTCCAAACCTTGATTAACACCCAACATCTGATATGAAAGAAGAGGTAAGACTCATGAAGGGTAACGAGGCCATCGCGCACGCCGCCATCCGCTACGGCTGCGACGGATACTTCGGTTACCCCATCACCCCCCAGAGCGAAGTACTTGAGACACTTGAGGAACTCATGCCTTGGGAGACGACCGGCATGGTTGTGCTCCAGGCTGAATCCGAAGTGGCTGCAATCAATATGGTCTACGGCGGCGCCGCCACCGGCAAGGCCGTCATGACATCGTCGTCCTCCCCCGGCGTCAGCCTCAAGCAGGAGGGCATCTCCTACATCGCGGCAGCATCGCTGCCCGCGCTCATCCTCAACGTGATGCGCGGAGGCCCGGGCCTCGGCACCATCCAGCCCTCCCAGGCCGACTACTTCCAGGCCTGCAAGGGAGGCGGCCACGGCGACTACCACCTGATCGTGCTCGCTCCCGCCACGGTGCAGGAAATGGTGGACTTCGTAGGCCTCGGCTTCGACCTGGCGTTCAAATACACCAACCCCGCCATGATCCTGGCCGACGGCATCGTGGGCCAGATGATGGAGAAGGTGGTGCTCCCCGAGCAGCGTCCGCGCCGCACCGACGAGGAAATCCGCCGCCAGTGCCCCTGGGCTGCCGACGGCCGCAAGGACGGCCGCAAGCGCAACGTCATCACCTCGCTCGAACTTGAATCGGCACGCATGGAGGTCATCAACCACGAGCTCCAGGCCCGCTACCGCGAAATCGAGAAGAACGAGACCCGCTGGGAGGAAATCGACGTCGAAGGAGCCGACTACCTCATCGTGGCCTTCGGCTCGATAGCCCGTATCTGCACAAAGGCCAAGGAAATGGCCGCAGAAAAGGGAATCAAGGTCGGCATCGTGCGCCCCATCACCCTCTGGCCCTTCCCGACCGACGCCATCGCCCGCGCCGCAGAAGGCAAGAAGGGTATCCTCTGCGTCGAGCTCAACGCCGGCCAGATGATCGAGGACGTGCGCCTCGCAGTGCACGACTCACTCCCCGTGGAGCATTTCGGCCGCCTCGGCGGCATCATCCCCAGCCCGGACGAAGTCGTAGTGGCACTCGAGGAGAAACTCATCAAATAATTTAGAGCCCTAAATCTGACACAATGGAAATGCAAGATATCATCCGCCCCGAGAATAAGGTGTACGCCGCACCCGAACTCCTCGACCAGGTACACATGCACTACTGCCCCGGCTGCAGCCACGGCGTGATCCACAAGATCCTCGCCGAGGTCATCGCCGAACTCGGCATCACTGACCGCACCGTAGGCGTATCGCCCGTAGGATGCGCCGTATTCGCATACAACTACATCGACGTCGACTGGATCGAAGCCGCCCACGGACGCGCACCGGCAGTGGCCACAGCCGCTTCCCGCCTCTGGCCCGAGAACGTGCTCTTCACCTACCAGGGCGACGGCGACATGTCGGCCATCGGCACCGCAGAGTCGATCCACGCCGCCAACCGTGGCGAGAACATCGTCATGATCTTCGTCAACAACGCCATCTACGGCATGACAGGCGGCCAGATGGCCCCCACCACCCTCGTGGGCCAGAAGACTGCCACCACTCCCTACGGACGCCGCGTCGACCTCAACGGACACCCGCTGGAAATCACCAACCTCATGGCCATCCTCGACGGTACCTGCTACGTGACACGCCAGTCCGTACACACCCCCGGCAACGTGCGCAAGACAAAGGCCGCCCTTAAGAAGGCCTTCGAGAACGCCATCGCAAAGCGCGGCACCTCGGTGGTGGAGGTAGTGTCCACCTGCAACTCCGGCTGGAAGATGAGCCCCGAAAAGGCCAACGAATGGATGGCCGAGAACATGTTCCCGAAATATCCCCTCGGCGACCTCAAGAACATCTGAAAATAACCTCTTGCGGCCCCCGGAAACGGCGGCCGGCCCGGAAAAAGGCCCCGTCATCCCCCGGAAGCCGCTCAATTACCTCATAAGATCATGAAAGAAGAAATCATCATTGCCGGATTCGGCGGTCAAGGTGTCCTCTCTATGGGCAAGATCCTCGCTTACTCCGGACTTATGGACGACAAGGAGGTTACATGGATGCCCTCCTACGGTCCCGAACAGCGCGGCGGCACAGCCAACGTCACCGTGATCCTCTCCGACGAGAAGATCTCCTCCCCCGTGCTCGACAGCTATGACAACGTCATCGCCCTCAACCAGCAGAGCCTCGATAAATTCGCCCCGAAGGTGAAGCCCGGCGGTATCCTCATCTACGACACCAACGGCATCCACAACCACCCCACCCGCGAAGACATCACCATCTACCCCATCGACGCCATGGACGCCACTCTCGAGATCGGCAATTCCAAGGCCTACAACATGGTGGTGATGGGCGCCCTGCTCGAAGCCATGCGCTATAAGCTTCCCATGGAGAATGTGATCAAGGGCCTCAAGAAATCCCTCCCCGAGCGTCACCACAAGCTCATCCCCCTCAATGAGCAGGCCATCGAAAAAGGCCGCGCTCTCCTGAAGAAGTAATCACTCCGCACCCTTGCAATAAAAGCCGTGTCCCCCCCGGGACGCGGCTTTTTATTTTCCCTCCATCGGTCCGCGCCAAGCCCCTCCATCCCCTCCTCAAAGCCTCCCCTTCATCCTCCCGCCTTCGGCCATCCCTGACTGTCGATTCCCGTCTCCGAGGGCTCCCGCGTCAGGCATAAAAAGGGAAAAAACCACCGGGAACCCTGTCAATAACTTGTCAATAACTTGTCGAAAAGTGGCCTGAAACCTGTCAATATCCCGTCTATAACCATGTCAACAACAGGTCGATAACTCATTTTCAGCAAGATTTGGAAAACCGGATTTTTTTACATCCGGCCCGGTTCACGGGTCCCTGTCTATAACCGGGCATGTTCTTGACAGCCGGTTTGACCGGTTATAGGCCGTTTTTTGACAGGCCACAGTCCCGGATTTGAGGATTTTTTAGTAACTTTGCCATCCCGACACGCCTGTCAATAACGTGCGTATCCACGTGATAATGAGCATAGGCGGTTGTCAATAACCTGTCAACAGCCCGACAGCTGACGTTAATAACCAAATATGCAAATTTTTAGGCCAAAAGTTATTGTCAGTTATTGACAGCTTTTATTGTTGTTGTTATTATTGATTTGAATTTTTTCATTTTTAAAAATCATCACCAATAATAATAAATAAAGGCCGGGAGACGGCCGGCACCTTTCGCCGGCGGCGGCCGCTCTCCTGACCCATCCGATGAATCCACCTCTCCATCACGAACGATGAATATGACCCAGGAAAACCTTAAGGAGGAAATCCTCCGGCTCAAGCGCGAGAAGAATGCGCTCATCATGGCCCACTATTATCAGCGCGACGAAATCCAGGAAATCGCCGACTTCATAGGCGACTCCCTCGCGCTGGCCCGTAAGGCGGCACAGACCGACGCCGACATCATTGTCATGTGCGGTGTCCACTTCATGGGAGAGACCGCCAAGATTCTATGCCCCGGCAAGAAGGTGCTCGTGCCCGACGCCGAAGCCGGATGCTCGCTGGCCGACAGCTGCGATCCGAAGGAGTTCGCCGCTTTCGTGGCGGAGCATCCGGACCATACCGTGGTAAGCTACGTCAATACATCGGCCGCCGTAAAGGCGCACACCGACATAGTGGTCACCTCCGGCAACGCCCGCAAGATAATCGAGTCGCTTCCGCAGGACGAGAAGATCATCTTCGGCCCCGACCATAACCTCGGGGAATACATAAACTCCGTCACAGGACGGCGGATGCTCCTCTGGGACGGCGCATGCCATGTCCACGAGCGATTCTCCATCCAGGCCATACTCGACATGAAGAAGGCGCATCCCGGCGCCAAGATACTCGTGCATCCCGAGTGCCGGCGTCCGCTCCAGATGGTGGCCGACAAGGTAGGCTCCACAGCCGCCCTGCTCGACTTCGCCCGCACCGACGACGCCCGGGAGTACATCGTGGTCACCGAGAGCGGCATCCTCTTCGAGATGCGCCGCGAATGCCCCGGCAAGACATTCCTCCCGGCCCCGGCGGAGGATGCCGAGTGCCAGTGCAATGAATGCGACTACATGAAGATGTCGACGCTCGAAAAAGTGGCCCGCTGCCTGCGCGAGGAATCACCTGAAATAATCGTGGAGCCGGAACTCGCCGCCAAGGCCCTGCGCCCCATCGAGCGGATGCTCGAACTCTCGTGACCACGGGCCATGCGTGAGAAAAAGAACATAATCGAGCTTACCCGCGTCACCCGCGACGAGTACCGCGCGCTGCGCAAGCTCCCCCTGACGGTACTGACCGACAATGTGCGGTCGGCCCAGAACATAGGCTCCATCTTCCGCACCGCTGACGCGATGAAGGTGGCCCGGGTGGTGCTGGGGGGCATATCTCCCGTCCCCCCCTCGCCCGAGATATCCAAGACCGCCCTCGGGGCCGAGGAGAGCGTGGAGTGGCGGCACGTGGCCGACGCTGTGGCGGAGGTGCGCCGTCTTAAATCGAAGGGAATGAAGGTCTATGTGCTGGAGCAGGCCCACGGTTCGGTTGATCTCCGGCACCTCGGCCGGGTGCTCGACCGCGACGCCGGGTCGCTGCTCGTCGTGGGGAATGAAGTCAACGGAGTCGACCAGCGGATAGTGGATATGTCCGACACCGTGCTTGAGATTCCCATGCACGGCGTGAAGCATTCGCTCAACGTCAGTGTCTCGGCCGGAATAGCCCTCTGGGAGTTCTACAGGGAGTTTATATGATAAGCGTAGTGGTGCCGGCGTGGAATGCCGGGGAGTGGCTGGCGGAGGCCCTTGAGTCGCTGCAGGCGCAGGGGGAGGCATTCGGCGAGTGCATCGTAGTGGATGACGGCAGCACTGACTCCACCCCTGAGATAGCCCGTATGTTCGCCGCCCGCGATTCACGATTCCGATTGGTGTCGATACCCAATTCAGGTCCTTCAGTGGCCCGTAATGTGGGCCTGGAGCTTGTCACGGGTTCCTGGCTCGCTTTTATGGACGCCGACGATGTATGGCTCCCCGGAGCCTTCGACAGGCTTCTGCAGGGTGCCTCCGAGGCCGGAGAGGACTGCGGGATAATCGAGGGTAATGTGGTCAGATGGAAATCCGGCGTCCCGCTCGCCGGCATGATGGCCCGGGCTGACGCCGCTCCGGGCGGCCTGCGGATGCTGTCGGGACGGAGCGCCACGCTCCTCAGCCTTTACCAGACGGGGGTCGAGGCGTCGCTCTACGCCAAGCTGTACCGCCCGCCCCTGTGGGACGGCATACGCTTCCCTGAGGGGGAGCTTTACGAAGACCTCAGTGTCTTCCACCGTGTGGCCATGCGGGCCCGCGTCTATGCCCGTCTCGACAGTGATGTGTATGCCTACCGTCTCCGGCCAGAAAGCCTCATCCATGCATTCAATCCCCGGCGCCTAATAGTGCTCGGCGTCACCGACCGTATCCGGCGCCGCTTCGCAGGCGATCCGGAGCTGCTGCGCGCCGCCACCGACCGCCGGCTTGCCGCGAGCTTCAACATGCTCGGCCTGATGCTGGCCAATCCCTCGGCGGCCGATCCGGTGAACATGGCCGACTGCCGCGGCTTCATCCGCCGCCACGCGGCGGCTTCCCTGCGCGATTCCGGTGCGCGCCTAAAGAATCGGCTCGGCGCCATGGCGGCCCTCCTGCTCCCCCGGCGGCTGCTCGACATGATGCTGCGCCGCGTCTACCGTTGACTCCCCCTCGGCCGGACATATGGACTGACAGCGCCGCATACGGGAATAATCCATATATGACGGTGTGACAGTGCCGCATTCACGGATACTGCGTATGTACGGATACAGTGAGCGGGAATATTCCCTTTCCGAGGAATATTCCCGCTCATTTTTTGCGTAATGCGGCGAGAAAGGGGGGGCACTGTGGCTCAGACAGTGAGGATCTCCTTCTCCTTTTCGGCGAATGTGTCGTCGATTTTCTTGATGTACTTGTCGTGGAGCTTCTGCACGCGGGCCTCGCCGTCCTTCTGCTGGTCTTCGCTCATGCCGTCGTTCTTCACGGCCTTCTTGAGGGCGTCGATGGTGTCGCGGCGCGCGTTGCGCACCGAAACCTTGGCTGTCTCGGCCTCACCCTTGCACTGCTTCACGAGGGCCTTGCGGCGGTCTTCGGTCAAGGGGGGGATGGAGAGGCGGATCACCTCGCCGTTGTTCTCGGGCATGATGCCGAGGTCGGAGTTGATGATGGCCTTCTCGATTTCCTTGAACATATTCTTCTCCCAGGGAGTGATGGCGATGGTGCGTGCGTCGGGCACACTGACGTTGGCCACATTCGAGATGGGGGCCGAAGAGCCGTAGTAGTCCACGCGGATGTTGTCGAGCAGACGGGCCGACGCCTTGCCGGCGCGGATGCGGGAAAGGGTGTCGTCGAGGTATTCCACGGCAAGCTGCATGGAGTCCTCGGCGTTCTGGAGATATTCTTTTACGTCCATATATAGGTGGGTTTTTGAATTACCGGGATTGGATGGATTGTCAGGGGTGGATGTAGGTGCCTATGTTTTCGCCGGAGAGCATCCGGGAGAGATTCCCTTCGGTGTCCATGTCGAATACGTAGATAGGCATATTGTTCTCCTTGCAGAGGGCTGTGGCGGTGAGGTCCATCACGCGGAGGTTGCGGGCCAGGACTTCATCGTAGGTGATGGTGTCGAATTTAGTGGCCGTGGGGTCCTTCTCGGGGTCGGCGGAGTAGACGCCGTCGACGCGTGTGCCCTTCAGCATCACGTCGGCCTCGGTCTCGATGGCGCGGAGGGCCGAGCCGGTGTCGGTGGTGAAGTAGGGGTTGCCGGTGCCGCCGGAGATGATGGCCACCTTACCGGCCTTCATGGCCTCGATGGCCTTCCATTTGGAATAGGGCTCGCCGATGGGGAACATCCCTATGGCGGTCAGCACGGTGGCGGGCTGTCCGATGGCCTCCAGGGCCGAACTGAGGGCAAGCGAGTTGATGACTGTGGCGAGCATTCCCATCTGGTCACCCTTCACGCGGTCGAACCCCTTCGACGCGCCGCTGAGCCCACGGAAAATGTTGCCTCCGCCGATGACTATGGCTACCTGGACGCCGCCCTCGACGGCTTCCTTTATCTGGCGGGCATAGGCTTCGAGACGCCGGGTGTCGATGCCGTAGCCCTGCTCCCCCATCAGGGACTCTCCGGAGAGTTTGAGCAGTATTCTCTTGAATTTCATCTTGTCTGTAGGTTGCCCGGAAGCCATGAAACCACATATCTCCCGGATTTTTTACAAATATAGCTCTTTTTACGGGATTTGAAAAAAAGAAATTCCCTATTACCGGCCCGTATGTAAAAAAGAATCCCGCGCCGGGGGCACGGGATATTGAATTTCGTAATGCGGGATACGGCATCCGGCCGTCAGGCGTGGGATACGGCCACTTCTTCCGGAGTCACTTCTTCCGGAGCCTGCTCGGCGCCGGCGAGGCCTTCGGCGCCGGGGGCCTTCATCTTCTGGCGGATCTTGAATCCGGTCAGCGCTATGAGGATGCTCATCACGGGGCTGAGGTAGTTGAACACGCAGTAAGGTAGATATGTCACCGTGGCCACTCCGAGTACGGCCGACTGGGTGACGCCGCAGGAATTCCACGGGATAATCACGCTCGTCACCGATACGGAGTCCTCCAGCGTGCGGCTGAGCAGACGCCCTTCGAGTCCGAGGCGCTGATAGATGGAGCGGTACATGTTGGCTCCGATGATGATGGAGAGGTACTGGTCGGCCGTGGCGGAGTTGAGGAAGAGTCCGGAGGCGGCGGTGGCCCCTACGGCCCCCACGCGGTGGCGCACGATGCGGGTGAATGCCTCCGTGATGACTTCAAGCATTCCGGTGCCGAGCATCACCGTGCCGAACATCATGGCGCTCAGTATCAGCAGCACCGTGGAGAGCATCCCCTCCATGCCGCCTGTGGCCACGAGCTCGTCGAGCGGCAGATGGCCTGTGGCGATCGACGTGTCGGTGAGCAGGATGCGTCCGGCGGCCAGCACGGCTGAATAGAAGGAATCGTCGCCCGCCACCATCTCCAGGATGTGGGGCTGGAAGAATATGATGCCCAGCAGGCCGGCCACGCTTGCGGCGGCGAGGGTGATGACTGTTTTCACGCGCAGCAGTATGAGCGTCACCGTGAGGGCCGGAATCACGTAGAGCCAGGGAGTGAGATGGAAGGTGTCCTTCAGGGCGTCGAGCATGCGGCTGTCGGAGCCGGCGTCGGTGAGGTGCATGAGGTGCCCCGCCACTCCGAACACCGTCAGCGATATGAACAGCGACGGCAGCGTCGTGATGAGCATATAGCGGATATGGGTGAAGAGGTCCACCTCCGAAGAGGAGGCCGCCAGCACGGTGGTGTCGGACAGGGGCGACATCTTGTCGCCGAAGTAGGCTCCCGAGATGATGGCTCCGGCCACCCATCCGGAGGAATATCCGAGCAGGGAGCCGATGCCCATGAAGGCCACCCCGATGGTGGCGATGGTGCTCCAGGAGCTTCCAGTCAGCAACGCGATGCCGGCGCAGGCGCAGCATGTGATGACGAGGAACATCGGGGCGCTGATGTAGCGCAGACCCAGCTCGATAAGCATCGGCACCACTCCTGACAGCATCCATGTGGCCGATACGGTGCCGATCAGCAGAAGGATGGGCACGGCGGGGAGAGTCTGCGCGGCGGCGCGGCGCAGACCCCCTTTAAGGCGTTCGCGTCCCGGAGGAGCGAAAAGGAAAGCCACGGCCAGCCCGCTCAGGGCGGCGCCGAGAAGCATGGCGTAACTGTATTCGGCCACAAAAGAGGCTCCCTTGATGATAAGACAACCTATCACTCCTGTGAGCAGAAGCACCACCGGGAGCAGAGCGGCCCATATGGGAATGTGAATTCTATTCTTCAATGTATGAGTCAATTGATGTGCTGTAAATAAATTGTCTGTAACTCGGGTAAACTGAAATAAAAGGGAGAGTGTTGAAATTATGAGCAGACGCTTATGCCGGGAAATCCGATATCCGGCCACGTATTCTCCTAAACGTATCATATACAGTCAATCTGATACCGGACTCCCCTCCCTTGGACTGATTTAACATAATTTTGCTTTAATTCTTCAAAAAATTCCGCTTATGGACTATATCCTCGACATATTGCGTGCCAATCCCGTACTGGCCCTTTTCCTGACGGTGGGTGCGGGCTTCTGGCTCGGCCGGCTTAAATACAGGAGTTTCGTGCTGGGGCCGGTGACGGCGGTGCTCATCATAGCCATTTTCGTGGGTCAGCTCGGAGTGGAGCTTTCGGGCCAGATAAAGACTGTGTTCTTCATGATGTTCCTTTTCGCGGTCGGCTACAGTGTCGGTCCGCAGTTCTTCAAGTCGCTGAAGGGGATGGGCCTTAAGCAGGTGCTCTTCGCGGTGCTTATGAGCGCCACGTGCTTCGTCATAGTGTTCCTGATGGCCCGCTGGATGGCCTACAACAAGGGTGAGACGGTGGGCCTGTTCTCCGGCTCGCAGACGTGCTCGTCGCTCCTGGCCGTGGGCTCGGACGCAGTGGGGAATCTTCCCGTGGCCGACACCCTTAAGAAAGAAATGATCGACATCATGCCGGTGTGCTATGCCGTGACGTACGTCTTCGGCACACTCGGCACCGTGATAATGCTCGGCACCGTCGGCCCGTGGTTCCTTGGCGGACTCGACAACGTGAAGCGGCAGGCCGCCGAGCTTGAGGCCGAGATGAATGAATCCTCGTGGAAGTCGGACCCAGTCAATGTCAACGCCCTCCGCACCGTGGCCTTCCGCACCTTCAAGGTGGAACGCCCCTATTTCGCGGGAGGCCACTCGGTGCATACCGTGGAGCAGTACCTGCGCACGATGGGCAAGATCCTCTTCATCGACCGTGTGCGCCATGCCGACGGCTCAATTTCGGTGGCCGGCCCGGAAACGGAGATACGCCAGGGGGATACGGTGGTCATATGGGGACGTCGTGAATACCTGATGGAGAATACCGGACTCCTCGGCTCGGAGGTGAACGATCCCGGACTGCTGGAGTTCCCCGTGGAGCGCATACCTATCCTCGTGACTTCCCGGGAACTTTCGGGAAAGACCATAGGGAAGCTGCGTAAATCCCATTCGATGAACGGAGTGGCCATCGAGGAACTGACCAAGGACGATGTGTCGGTGGAAATCATCGACGACACCGTCATCGAGCGTGGCGACACGCTGGTGCTCGTGGGACGTAAGGACAATCTGCGCGCCGTGTCGGATAAGATAGGATTCGTAGAGGTGCCCACCACCAAGACCGACATAATGTTCCTCGGCCTTGCCATCTTCATCGGCGGATTCCTGGGAGCCATCCCTATAGTGATAGACTCCATACCGTTCAGTTTCGGTCTCAGCGGAGGCTCGCTGATAGCGGGTCTGGTGTTCGGCTGGCTGCGTACGCGGCGACCTACCATCGGTCAGATTCCGAAGCCGGCCATATGGCTGATGAACAACCTGGGCCTCAACGTCTTCATCGCCGTGATAGGCATCGACGCCGCCCCGACATTCGTCAGCGGCATCCGTGAGGTAGGCTGGGCCCTGCTTGGCGTGGGAGCCATAGCCACACTGGTGCCGGTATGCGTAGGACTGGTACTTGGAAAATATGTATTCAAGATGAACCCGGCCATCACACTGGGATGTGTGGCGGGCACCCGCACCTGCACTGCGGCCCTCGGTGCGGCCCAGGAAGCGATAGGCTCCAATCTGCCCACCCTCGGCTATACCGTCACCTACGCCGTCAGCAACGTAATGCTCGTCATCTGGGGCATCATCACCGTAGCCCTGATATGATGCGATAGGCTACCGTATGGTACGCTTCGATGCGGCAAGATACGATAAGGTATGATGTGCTTCGATTCGGCAAGATACGATAAGATGTGATAGGATGTACTTTTTGATACATCCTCCATATCCATCCCGGCTTCTCCTCATGTCCTTCATTACCCCGGAGGGGTTTCACTTAGGTTAACCCGGGGCATCGCCCCGGGTTAAGCCGTCCACGGCGCACCAGTCCCGGAGGGACTGTACCTCGTTGACCTTCGAATTCCGTCCTCCATACTCGGAGAGGGCAACCCGGGGCGATGCCCCGGGTTAACCGAAGTAAAATCCCTCCGGGGTAATGGGGATGGCGGTGAGCCTGGGGATTTTTCCGGTTACGGGGTGCCCGGGCGTCAGCGGATGATCGAGGCCTTGATGGTGTCGCAGATGTAAAGGATGTCGTCGTCGGTTACCCAGGGGCCCGCAGGGAGGCATATGCCGACCTTGAAGAGGGATTCCGAGACACCGTTGACGTAGGCCGGGTTGGAGGCGTAGACGGGCTGGCGGTGCATCGGCTTCCAGAGCGGACGGGCCTCGATGCCGGCCTTGTCCAGGGCTATGCGGAGGGCCTCCACGTTGTCGTTGGGCTGGCAGTCGGTGACGGCTGTCTTGGCGGCGTGGGTGACGCCTGCGGCGCCTCCTACGGCTCCTTCCACCACTTTGTCGTAGACACGGTCCTGGCCCGTTATCTTCAGGTCGGGGTCAAGGGTGGCCGTGCAGAGCCAGAAGTTGGAGTCGAATACGGCCGACGGCTCACGGTGCATGGTGAATCCGGGCACATCGGCGAGAAGGCGGCAATATAGTTCCTGCACGTGGCGGTGATGGGCGAGGTGCCCGTCGAGGATGGTCATCTGGCCGCGTCCGATGCCGGCGCAGATGTTTGACATGCGGTAGTTGTAGCCGATGGCCTCATGCTGGTAGTAGGGATATGACTCGCGGGCCTGTGTGGCGTACCAGAGTATTTCGCGGGCCTCTTCGGCGTCGGGGCATATGAGGGCTCCTCCGCCGGAGGTGGTGATCATCTTGTTGCCGTTGAATGAAAGCACGCCGTAGCGGCCGAAAGTGCCGAGAACCCGGCCTGCGAACTTCGATCCGAATCCTTCGGCGGCGTCCTCGATGACGGGGATGCCGTATTTTTCGGCTACCTTCATGATTTCATCAATCTTGTATGGCATGCCGTAGAGGGCTACGGGGATGATGGCCTTGGGTGTGCGGCCGGTCTTGGCGATACGGTCGGCGATGGCCTCGTCGAGCAGGACGGGGTCGATGTTCCAGGTGTCGGGCTCGGAGTCGACGAACACGGGCACGGCGCCGAGATATGTGACGGGATGCGATGAGGCGCAGAAAGTGAACGACTGCACCATCACCTCGTCGCCGGCCTTTACGCCGCAGGCTATGAGGGCGAGATGCACTGCCGCCGTGCCGGCCGAGAGGGCCACGACCTTCTTGTGGAGCGGCGTCTCCCCGTCGCGGTGATTCACGAAGTCTTCGAGGTCCTTTTCGAAGCCATTGACGTTCGGACCCAGGGGCACGACCCAGTTCTGGTCGAACGCCTCCTTGATGAAGTCCATCTCTTTGCCCGACATATGAGCCAGGCAGAGCAAAATTCTATCTCTCATGAGAGTATGGGATATGTTTTGAGAGGCATCCGGGGCAGAGAAGGCCTGCGGCCTCGCCCGCTCCGGACGCATAAGGTATACAACATCACAAAAATAACAAAATATGTCGGTATCCGCAACTAAATGTTGCATCCGGATATGGGGCCGGTATTGGCTGTTGGAAAGAATATTGACAATTTTATAGCTCCATTTGTTAGTGTGGAGATGATATTTTTACGGGTCAAATTACTTGAAAAATATTAAGTAATGAAAAAATTGAAAAATTTTTACGAAAAATTTGGCGGTTTATGAAAATTTTATAATATTTGCAATTGAAAGTGTACATAAACGTTTCGCGCTCCAACAGGAATGTGTGCGGTCATAAAAAGAGCAAATATTTCATCTTGACCAGATAAAAACTGTGTGAACAGAATCATGGTCCCGCAGTCGGAAGGAAGTGGAAGACCTCCGGCGCGGTCAGTTTGGTTGAATATTGGTACGTGTGGAGCAGCTCTGATGCCGCTTCATAGAAAAAGCCGATACTTTCGTGATGAAAGCATCGGCTTTTAATGTGTATGTCTCTATAATCATCGGCCTAAGCCAGTCCGGACGGGAGCCGGCCTAAGCTTGAAAGGAGGGGCGGATTAACCGTTGACCTTCTTCATGTAGGAGATGAGGTCGAGCACCTTGTTGGAGTAGCCGATCTCGTTGTCGTACCAGGAGATGACCTTTACGAAGTTGTCGGTCAAGTATACGCCTGCGGTAGCGTCGAAGATCGAAGTGCGGGTATCGCCGAGGAAGTCGGAGCTTACGACTGCGTCCTCAGTGTATCCGAGCACACCCTTGAGTTCGCCTTCTGCGGCAGCCTTCATGGCCTCGCAGATCTGCTCCTTAGTGGCGGGCTTCTCGAGGTTGCAGGTCAGGTCGACTACGGAAACATCGAGAGTGGGGACACGCATGGAGATGCCTGTGAGCTTGCCGTTGAGCTCGGGAATCACCTTGCCCACAGCCTTTGCAGCGCCTGTGGAGGAGGGGATGATGTTGGCGGAAGCCGCGCGGCCGCCGCGCCAGTCCTTCATGGAGGGGCCGTCAACGGTCTTCTGTGTGGCGGTAGTGGAGTGTACGGTTGTCATGAGGCCTTCCTTGATGCCGAAAGCGTCGTTGAGCACCTTGGCGATGGGGGCGAGACAGTTGGTGGTGCAGGAAGCGTTGGAGACGATCTGAGTGCCGGGCACATAGGAAGTCTGGTTAACGCCTACCACGAACATCGGGGTGTCGTCCTTGGAGGGAGCGGACATTACGACGTACTTGGCGCCGGCCTCGATGTGGGCCTGGGCTTTCTCCTTGGTGAGGAAGAGGCCGGTGGATTCCACTACATATTCCGCACCGGCTTCGCCCCAGCCGATTTCCTTCGGGTCGCGGCATGCGGTCACGCGGATGGGCTTGCCGTTGACGATGAGGAGGCTCTTCTCGAGATCGTAGTCGACTGTTCCGTCGAAGCGGCCGTGCATTGTGTCGTACTTCAGCATGTAGGCCATGTAGTCTACGGGAAGAAGGTCGTTGATTGCAACTACTTCGAGATCCTCTCTTTTAGTGGAGGCGCGGAACACGAAACGTCCGATACGGCCGAAACCGTTGATACCGATTTTTGTCATTGTTCTGTAACTTTATTTGGGTTCTAAGTGTTAATTTACAAGTTAAACAATCTCTTTTTCCCGCTCGCTGCGGAATCGGGTTGTTCCGGATTTGATTGCCGGGTCAAGCTTTAAGTCAGTCTATTTCGCGGCTTGTATTAAGCCTTTAACCTTTTCGACTGCAAAATTAACAAAAAATTTCCTAATTTTGCAGTCGGTAGGGTCCGAAACTCTGCATTGGCTCCACTTTTATAACAAACCTACTGGCTGAATTTATCCGTAACTTCACATATAATTTAAGCTATGAGTAAATTTTTAACTGATTTTAAGGAATTTGCCCTTAAGGGAAACATCGTCGACATGGCGGTCGGCGTTATCATCGGCGGTGCTTTCGGCAAGATAGTCACTTCGTTGGTCAATGACATCATCATGCCTGTGGTGTCGCTCGCCACGGGCGGCGTGAATTTCTCCGATAAGGCCGTGGAGCTGAGTCCGGCCGAGACCGACGCCGTGACGGGTGAGGTGCTCAAGGAAGCCGTCAACTGGAACTACGGTATGTTCATCCAGAACATCATCGACTTCGTGATCATCGCCATCTGCATCTTCGTGGCCATCCGTATGGCCATGAAGCTCAAGAAGCAGGAGGCGGCTCCCGCGCCGGAGCCCGAAGCGGCTCCCGAACCCACCAAGGAGGAGGTGCTCCTCACTGAAATCCGCGATCTTCTTCAGAAGCAGCAGGCTCAGAAGTGATGCGCCTGTATGGAACTTTTAAAGATAGGGCCCCGTGGCATTCGCCCGGGGCCCTATCTTTTTTATGCATGGGTTGTGTGTGCGCGTATGCGGCGGAATCGCCGGGAGCGGGTCAGACATTGAAGCGGAAGTGCATGATGTCGCCGTCCTGCACAACGTATTCCTTGCCTTCGACGGCCATTTTGCCGGCTTCCTTTACGGCGTTCTCGGAGCCGAGGGTCACGAAGTCGTCGTACTTGATGACTTCGGCGCGGATGAAGCCCTTCTCGAAATCGGTGTGGATTATGCCTGCGGCCTGCGGGGCCTTTGTGCCGCGCATGAAGGTCCAGGCGCGCACTTCGTCGGGGCCGGCGGTGAAGTAGGTCTGGAGGTCGAGGAGACGGTAGGCGGCGCGTATCAGGCGGCTTACGCCCGACTCGTCGAGTCCGATTTCGTTAAGGAATTCCTGACGCTCCTCCCATGTGTCGAGCTCGGCGATCTCGCTCTCGGTCTTGGCGGCCACGACCATCAGGTCGGATCCGGTCCCCTCGATGGCCTTGCGCACCTCGTCGACGTAGTGGTTGCCGCTGACGGCCGATGCGTCGTCGACGTTGCAGACGTAGAGCACCGGCTTGTTGGTGAGCAGGAAGAGCTCGCGTGCGAATTTTTCCTCATCCTTACCGTCGAAGCTCACGCTGCGCGCGGGTTTACCCTGTTCGAGGGCCTCCTTGTAGGCCTTGAGCACCTCCACCTGCATCTTGGCGGTCTTGTCGCCGCCGGTCTTGGCCTGCTTTTCGGTCTTGGCCAGGCGATTGTCGACGGTTTCGAGGTCCTTGAGCTGGAGTTCGTAGTTGATTATCTCCATGTCGCGCACGGGATCGACTGTGGTGTCGACGTGGGTGATGTTGTCGTCGTCGAAGCAGCGGAGCACGTGCAGGATGGCGTCGGTCTCGCGGATGTTGGCCAGAAACTTGTTGCCGAGTCCTTCACCCTTGGATGCGCCCTTTACGAGTCCGGCGATGTCCACGATCTCCACCGTGGCGGGCACCGTGCTGCGGGGCTGACACATCTCGACGAGCTTCGTCAGGCGGTCGTCGGGCACGGTGATGACGCCCACGTTAGGCTCGATGGTGCAGAAGGGGAAGTTGGCCGACTGGGCCTTGGCGTTGCTCAGACAGTTGAAGAGCGTGGATTTGCCTACGTTCGGCAAACCTACTATTCCACATTTTAATGCCATATCTTATATTGTGTTTTTTTCGTCGTTATAGTTCGTATGTGTGCTGACGGGGGATGCGGCGGGGCCGTGAAGTGTAGTTCACGGATTCGCGTCCTGCCCGGGTACGGCGGCATCCTTGTCGATTTCCTCCCAGAGGTAGAGGCGGTCGGAGAGACGGATCTTTTCGGGCACGGGCATGGCGAAGAGGTCACCTTTCCTTACCGACTCCACGGGATCGACATCAAGGCGCAGTTCCTCCGCCTTGAAGATGACGGCTCCCGTCGTGGGACCGGTGACGATCACTTCGTCGCCCACGTGCAGTTCGCCCGACTCCATGCGGAACTCCCCTACTCCGAGCCGTGAGAAATATCGGGTGGCCTTGGCTATGTAGCGCTTGCGGCGCGTGGCCGAGGAGCCGTAGTGCGAACTCCATTCCCCGAGGCGCTGCCCCATGTAGTAGCCGTCCCAGAATCCGCGATTGAAGATCTTTCCCAGCCGCTCGTCCCATTTTTCGATTTTGGCGTCGTCGAATTCGCCCCGGCATATAGCGTCGAGGGCTTCGGAGTAGGCGCGGACTGTCTCGTGGACGTATTCGGGTCCGCGGGCGCGCCCTTCGATCTTGAACACCCTGACGCCGGCATCCACCATCTTGTTGAGGAAATGGATGGTCTTCAGGTCCTTGGGCGACATGATGTACTGGTTCTCGATGTCGAGCTGCTGTCCGGTCTCCTTGTCGGTGACGGTGTAGGCGCGCCGGCATATCTGGTTGCATGCCCCGCGGTTGGCCGATGAGTTCATCTCATGGAGGCTCATGTAGCACTTTCCGCTCACCGCCATACAGAGGGCGCCGTGGCAGAACATCTCAAGGCGCACCTGCTCTCCCGAGGGGCCGCAGATGTCCTCTTCCCGTATGAGGCGCGATATCTCGCTGACCTGCTCAAGGTTGAGCTCGCGGGCCAGCACCATCACGTCGGCCCACCGGGCGTAGAAGCGCACGGCTTCGATGTTGGTGATATTGACCTGAGTGGAGATATGCACGGGCTGTCCGACGCTGTCGGCATACATTATGGCCGCGATGTCGGAGGCGATGACGGCCGAGATGCCGGCCTCTTTTGCGGCGTCGATTATCTCGCGCATGCGAGGCATGTCGGCGTCGTAGATCACGGTGTTGACCGTAAGGTAGGTCTTGACTCCCCGCTCATCGCAGGTGGCCACGATGTCGCGCATGTCGTCAAGGGTGAAATTGGAGCTTGAGCGCGAGCGCATGTTGAGCCCTTCGATGCCGAAATACACGGCGTCGGCTCCGGCGCTCAGCGCGGCGGCAAGCGACTCCCGGCTTCCGACGGGAGCCATTATCTCAAAATCCTTTCGTGTCACTGGATTATACTTTTACAGATGGTTAAATTACAGGCCGCTTCTTCCCTACCCTGTCCACGCAGCGGGCGGCTCTGCCGTGAGTCGGCACAGTGCGGCTATGCCTGCGCAGGGGGCGGCTACGTTCGCCGGCCTATCGGCCCCGGCTTCCGCGTGGGAGCTGAGGCGGCGGAAATCACTTCGACCCGAGGTAGATGCACACCGCTCCCGGAAATACCGACCTGAACGATGCGTCCCTAAGTCCGGCCTCGGTCATTATTCCGGTCATGGCGGCGCGCTGCGGAGCGGCCTCGATGCTTTCGTGGAGGTAGGAATAGGCGCGCGGGTCGCCGCTGAGCAGGCGTCCGGCCACGGGGATGAATCCCCGCGTGTAGGCTTTGTAGGCCATGCGCGGCAGCCAGGCCGTAGGCTCCGACAGCTCCACCACGCACAGCACTCCGCCGGGGCGGAGCACCCGGAGCATTTCGGCATATCCGCGGCGGGTATCCTCGAAGTTGCGCACTCCATAGGCCACGGTGACGAGGTCGAACGTATCGTCGTCGAACGGCATATCCATGCAGTCGGCCTGCATGAAGCGGAGCTGGGAGGGATCGGCGGGGGGCTCATGCTCGGCGAGCTTGCGTCGGGCTATGGAGAGCATTCCGTCGGAAAGGTCGATTCCGGTGATGGCGGCCCGGGGGTGGCGCCGGTGGAGGGCGAATACGAGGTCGCCGGTGCCGGTGGCCACATCGAGGATGCGGCCGGGGGGGTGGCCGAGGCGGTCCACGGCCATCTTGAGCGCCAGATTGCGCCAGTGGGTATGCATTCCGAGGCTCATGCAGGAGTTCATGAGATCGTAGGCGGGGGCGATGGAGTCGAACATCGTCTCTACCTGCTGCCCCTTGGCCTTTCCTTCCTCGTAGGGCATTATCTTTTCAGCTCCCGTTTTTTCGTGTTGCATTTGTCAGGGTTGGTTGTACGCGGGTGTGTTTAGGGTGTGTCGGGGGGTGTTTCCGGTCCCCTTGCGGGGGATGAGCCACGCATTGGCCGGGGCACACGTCATGACAGGTGCTTCACGTATGAGCGGCGGCGCTTGTGCTGACGCGGGTTGAAGGCCTCCCACTGGTTC
Organism: Bacteroides sp.; assembly: GCA_014802425.1. GTDB lineage: Bacteria > Bacteroidota > Bacteroidia > Bacteroidales > Muribaculaceae > Lepagella. The sequence goes on along the minus strand of JAAVCH010000031.1, from coordinate 69,532 downwards.
TGCACCTTGTCGTTGGTCTCCATCTCGGGGTTTGATTCGGCGTATCTGAACCCCTTCTTGATGTACTGGGGGATAAGGTCCACGAAGAGGAGCGCGTTGACCCCCTTTGCCTGGTAGTCGGGGCGCACGGCCACGAGGAGCAGGTCGACGCGGTCGTTCTTCCCTTTCAGCCCCTTGAGCAGATGCCACCATCCGAAAGGCAGCATCCTGCCCCCCGATTTCTGGAGGGCGCGGCTCATGGAGGCCATCGAAATGCCGACTCCCACGATCTGGTCGGCGGAGTCGGTGATGATGGTCACGAGGTCGAGGTCGAGCAGCCCGAGGTAGTCGTCGATGTACTTGTCGATCTGGCGCTCGGAGAGCTTCGAGAACTGGTAGAGGTCCTTGTAGGCGTCGTTGATGAGATGGAAGAGGGCGCGTCCGTACTGGTCCTTGATTTTCTTGCGCGACTTGAACTTCACCACCTTGAGGCCGAACTTCTTCTTGACAATCTCGCCGATGCGCAGGTGCTTCTCGGGCACTTCGGCAGGCACTTCCATGAGGAATTCAACCCAGTCGGACTCCTTGGTGTAGCCGTGGTGCTCGAAATGCTCCGAGTAATAGGGATAGTTGTAGATTGTGGCCATGGTGGAGAGCTGGTCGAATCCCTCGATGAGGCATCCTTCCTTGTCGAGGTCGGTGAAAGAGAGGGGGCCTATGACCTTCTCCATCCCTTTCTCGCGGGCCCACTCCTCGACGCGGGCGAGCAGGGCGCCGGACACTTCCTTGTCGTCGATGAAGTCGACGAATCCGAAGCGGGCGGCCTTGTGGCCGGCCGACTCGTTGACCTGCCTGTTGATGATGGCCGCGATGCGCCCTACGGGCTTACCGTCGCGGTAGGCCATGAAGCAGTCGGCCTCGCAGAATTCGAAGGCCGGGTTCCTGTCGGGCGAGAGGGTGTCCACATCGTCGCTGATCAGAGGGGGCACGAAATAGTGGTTGCCCTTGTACAGGTCGAGCTGGAACTCGGTGAATTTCCTGAGCTCCTTGCGAGTGGGGTTTATCTTTTTTATTTCAAGCATTGGCTGAAGGATGAGGTGTTTATCGGAGGTGCTGTTCCGCTTCCGGGAAGGCTTATCGGGAGATGAGGAAATAGACCAGCAGCAGCATCACGGCGATGAATGCCGCCAGGAAGATGTAGACCGTCACGGCCGAGCGCCGCTGCATGTCGAGCTGGAGGTCGATGAAGTTGCGGTAGGGGCGCTGGTGGTCCATCGCGCGGTTGGCTATGCGGCGCAGGCGCGGCAGGGCCTCCGGGAGATTGTCGAGCACTTCGGAGAGCACGCGGCCGTAGCTTTCGATGTCGGCCCTGGTGTCCTGGGCCGAGAGGGCCGACTTCTGGTCGTAGCCCACATTGATGAGCTTCAGGTTTTCGTTGTACTCGGTGAAGATTATCGAGTCGGGCGTGATGGGATGGTGCACGATGTGGTTCTCCTGGATGTAGTCGAGCGCGTCGAGGAGCTGGGTCTTGAGCCGGTTGACGATGCGGGGCGTGAGGCGTTTCTCGTCGATGAGCCGGCGCAGCGAATATCCGTAGACGTCATCGGTGATTATGGCCTTCCCCACACCCGGCACATCCTCATAGTCGTTGACCATGACGATGTTGGGGTGGGCGAGATTGTAGCGGGTGTCGAATTCCTTTTCCAGCATTTCGCGGTATTCCGGCAGGTCGGCGTACTGTTTTTTCAATGCCTTGAGCATCACCCATTTGCCGTGCTTGCGCACGGTGTATATATCATAGAATTCCTCCTCCCATTCGGGGAGCAGGGTGAGGTCCGACCATTTTCCCGAGGGGTCGTCGATAGGGATTTTCTTTTCTTCTTTGCTGATGTAGCCGGGATAGTTGTTGTCGCTCATGTCGGAGTGGATTGAATGGTTGGGACTCCGCCGTGTCGGAGTCGGAATTCGGGTTGATGGTTCACGAGATGATGTCGAAACCGGTGTACTTTCTCAGGCACTCGGGCACCTTGATGCCCTCGGGGGTCTGGTTGTTCTCCAGAAGGGCGGCCATGATGCGGGGGAGCGCCAGAGCCGAGCCGTTGAGGGTATGGCAGAGGTGGATTTTCTTGTCGGTGTCGCGGTAGCGGCATTTGAGGCGGTTGGCCTGGTAGGTCTCGAAGTTGGAGACGCTGGACACTTCGAGCCAGCGCTTCTGGGCTGCGCTCCATACCTCGAAGTCGAAGGTGATGGCCGAGGTGAACGACATGTCGCCGCCGCAGAGGCGGAGTATGTGCCAGGGGAGGCCGAGCTTTTCGAGCAGGCCGCGCACGTGGTCCTTCATCTCTTCGAGGGCCGCGTAGGAGTCCTCGGGCTTCTCGATGCGCACGATTTCGACCTTGTCGAACTGATGGAGGCGGTTGAGTCCGCGCACGTCCTTGCCGTAGCTGCCGGCTTCGCGGCGCCAGCAGGGGGAGTAGGCGCAGTTGCGTTTCGGGAGTTCGGCGGCAGGTATGATCACGTCGCGGTAGATGTTGGTGACGGGCACCTCGGCTGTCGGGATGAGGTAGAGGTCGTCCTGGGTGACGTGGTACATCTGTCCTTCCTTGTCGGGGAGCTGTCCGGTGCCGTAGCCCGAGGCTGCGTTCACCACGTAGGGGGGCTCCACCTCAGTGTAGCCGGCCTCTACTGCCGAGTCGAGGAAGAACTGTATGAGGGCGCGCTGCAGGCGGGCTCCCTTGCCGATGTAGAAGGGGAATCCGGCTCCCGTCACCTTCACTCCGAGTTCGAAGTCGATGAGGCCGTATTTTTTGGCGAGGTCCCAGTGAGGGAGCGCGTCGGCGGGGAGCTCCGGCATGGGGCCGCCGGTGAGTTCCACCACATTGTCGTCGGCCGTAAGGCCTTCGGGCACTGTGGCGTTGGGGAGGTTGGGCACTGTGAGCAGGAGTTCGGTCTGCTTTGCACGGCACTCCTCAAGGCGGTCCTGCAGCCCCTTTGTGGCGCCCTTGATTTCAGCTACTTTCTCCTTTACTTTCTGGGCCTCCTCCTTCTGCCCTCCCTTCATGAGGGAGGCGATGGATTCGGAGAGTTTTTTGAGTTCGTTGGCGTCGGAGTCGCACTTGGCCTGGAGGCGTCGGCGCTCTGCGTCGATTTCGAGTATTTCGGTGATTACGGCGCGGCCGTCGAAGCCCTTTACGGCGAGGCGGCTGATGACGAAATCGGGATTATCCTTTATGACTTGCAGGGTAAGCATTTTGTCGGTGGGTGGGGGATTGTAAGCGAGGCCGGTCAGGGGCCCGGGCTTGGGTTAGTTGTTGAGAAGACGCTTCACGCATTCATTGATGGCTCGGCCTTCGGCGCGTCCGGAGAGGCGTTTGGAGGCCACACCCATCACTTTGCCCATGTGGGCGGGTGATTCTGCCCCCACTTCGGCGATGATGGCGCGGAGTTCGGCCTCAAGTTCCTCGGGGGTAAGCTGCTTGGGGAGGTATTCCTCGATGACGGCCGCCTCGGCGAGTTCGTTCTCGGCGAGCTCGGGGCGGTTGTTGTCGCTGTAGATTTGTGCGCTTTCCTTGCGCTGCTTCACCATCTTGACCAGGATCTTGAGGGCTGTGGCGTCGGGGAGTTCTCCCCCTGCGCCTTTCGCGGTCTTGGCTTCAAGGAATTCCTTCTTTACGCCGCGCAGCGCCTCAAGGCGCACCTTGTCGCGGGCGAGCATGGCCGAGCGGATGTCTTCGCTCACTTTGTCGAAAAGATTGTCTGCCATTATTGTATCTTTCTTATATTCTTTCGTATTATTGACTTCGAGGGGCCGGCGGAATGCCTGCCGCCGACATGATCTGACCGGGTATGACCCGTCACACGCGCGCCGGCGCGTGCGTGTCAGGTTACAAAAGTAACTTAAATTTGTGATTATGACAAATTTTTCAAATTAATAGCTTAAATTCGCGTAATGAAATCTTCCCGGTGCCGCGGGCGGCACGCTCCGGAGGCGCCGGGAGGGCATTAACATCATGAAGAATCTATAGCCATGTTCGACATTGTCAGCAAGCGGACTCTTGCTCCCAACATCACCGAGATGCGCGTCAACGCTCCCCGCGTGGCGGCGTCGGCCCGGCCGGGGCAGTTCGTGATAGTCCGCGTCGGTGAGGAGGGAGAGAGAATCCCCCTTACCATCTGTGATTACAATCCCGAGGAGGGCACGGTGACGATCGTGACCCAGGCGGTGGGGCGGTCGTCGGCGAAAATCAACTCGCTTGAGCCGGGCGACTCGTTCACCGATTTCGCGGGGCCTCTCGGGCGCCCGTCCGACCTTCTTGAGCTTTCCGACGAGGAGCTGCGTTCCCGGTGCATCCTCTTCGTGGCCGGAGGCGTGGGTACGGCTCCGGTCTATCCTCAGGCCAAGTGGCTCCATGAGCATGGAGTGAAGTGCGACGTCATAATCGGCGCGCGCACCAAGGAGCTTTTCACTTATGTCGACGAGATGAGGCGTGTGGCCGACGTGCATCTATGCACCGATGACGGCACCGAGGGATTCCACGGCAACGTCACGGCCCTCATGCGCCATCTGATCGACGACGAGGGGCGCCGGTTCGACCACTGCGTGGTGATAGGCCCCATGATAATGATGAAGTTCGCCGCCATGGAGACGGCCCGCTACGGCATCCCGACGATGGTGTCGCTCAACGCCCTGATGGTGGACGGCACCGGCATGTGCGGCGCCTGCCGCGTGAGCGTGGGGGGCGAGACGAAGTTCACATGCGTCGAGGGTCCGGAGTTTGACGGCCACAAGGTGGATTTCGACGAGGCCATGCGCCGCCAGAATATGTATCGTAATAACCCGAAGACCCTCCGCGAGGTGGAGGATTCAAAATGTGAATGTCATGGCAAATAGAATACCGCGCACTCCGGTGCGCGAGCAGGATCCCGCCTGCCGCGCCACCAATTTTGAAGAAGTATGCCTCGGCTACGACGCCGGGGAAGCGAGACTTGAGGCGTCGCGCTGCCTCAACTGCAAGCGTCCGCGCTGTCAGGAGCAGTGTCCGGTGCATGTCGACATCCCGGGCTTCATCGCCGCGCTTGCTGCCGGCGACGTGGCCGGCGCGTCGGCTGTGATAGCTGCCGACAGCAGTCTTCCCTCTGTGTGCGGCCGGGTGTGTCCGCAGGAGTCGCAGTGCGAGGGAGCCTGCGTGCTGGGCATAAAGTCGGAGCCTGTGGCCATAGGCAAGCTGGAGCGTTATGTGGGCGACTGGGCCATAGAGCATGCCGGGGATGCGGAGGTGGTGCGCGCCGAGCCCAACGGCAAGCGAGTGGCCATCGTGGGGAGCGGCCCCGCCGGCCTCGCCTGCGCGTCCGACCTTGCGCGTCTCGGCTACGGAGTGAAGATCTTCGAGGCCCTGCATAAGGTGGGGGGCGTGCTGGTCTACGGCATCCCGGAGTTCCGTCTGCCGAAGGAGCGCATAGTGGCCCGCGAGGTGGAGGCCGTGAAGCGTCTGGGGGTGGAGTTCGAGACGGACGTCGTGGTGGGACGCACCATGACCATCGACGACCTTCTCGACCGCGAGGGATACGATGCGGTATTCGTAGGCTCAGGCGCCGGACTCCCCCGCTTCATGGGCATCGAGGGGGAAAACCTCAACGGTGTCTTCTCGGCCAATGAGTTCCTGACCAGAGCCAACCTCATGCATGCCTACCGTCCCGACAGTGAGACTCCCATCTATGCCGGCAAGCGTGCCGTCGTCGTGGGTGGCGGAAATGTGGCGATGGACGCGGTGCGCACGGCCAAGCGCCTCGGCGCCGAGGCGGTGATTGTCTACCGCCGTTCGGAAGCCGAGCTTCCGGCGCGTGTCGAGGAGGTGCATCACGCCAAGCAGGAGGGGATAGAGTTCCGTATGCTGACGAATCCCGTGAAGGTGCTCGGCACACCCGACGGCTGGGTGCGCGGACTGGAATGTGTGGCCATGGAGCTTGGCGAGCCCGATGAATCAGGGCGTCGTTCGCCGCGTCCGAAGCCGGGCAGCGAGTTCGAGATAGAGTGCGATGTGGTCATCATGGCCCTCGGCACCAGCCCCAACCCCCTTATCAAGGATACCACCGCAGGGCTCGATACCACGCGGCGCGGCTGCATAGTGGCCGATGAGGACGGGCGTACAAGCAGGCCCGGTGTGTTTGCCGGCGGTGACGCTGTCACCGGCGCCGCCACCGTCATCCTCGCAATGGGAGCAGGCCGCAAGGCCGCCAAGGCCATCCACGAATACCTCTCCTAATCCACCGAAGACGTCTGACCTGAATAAAACACCGCCGGCGCCGCAGGATAAGACCGGCCGCCGTGTCAAAAAAAATGAACCGCACTACAAAACCTGATACAGGGCTTTTGGAGTGCGGTTTTCTATAAAGTGCAGTCCGCTATAAGTCGTGGTTCACTGTAAAGAGGCGGTTCCCTATAAAAAGTGTTGAGGCCGGAGCGTCTTTAGCTTCCGGCCTCGGGGGGATAGGATGGATTTGGGGAAGTAGCCCATAGCAGAGTCGAACTGCTCTTTAGAGAATGAAAATCTCTCGTCCTAACCGATAGACGAATGGGCCGCGAATCTTCCGTTGGCCACCGGCCGCTTCCTGAGGATCTCAGGTGAGCCGACGCGCCTGGAAGCTATGTTGTTATATTCAGGCGAGCTTGTTGATGTGCTGCATCATGCCGCTGCAGAGATTGGCTGCCTTGTTCTTCGAAATCACATTCTTGCGACCGAGACGCTGCAGGAGGGCGCTTACCTTATTGTAGGCTGCAGTTGCCTCAGCCTTGTCAGTCATCTTGCGAACGTTGCGCACGGCGTTGCGGGCCGTTTTTGCCCAGTAGCGGTTCTCAAGTCTTCTCTTTTCCGCCTGGCGAATTCTTTTTAAGGATGATTTATGGTTTGCCATCTTTGGATTGGATGTTGTTTGCTTTTATAAAGAATGGTAGCCCATAGCAGAGTCGAACTGCTCTTTAGAGAATGAAAATCTCTCGTCCTAACCGATAGACGAATGGGCCACTTATTGTCGCGACTGCCTCGGCGTCTTTCCGGAGGATAACGGGGTATCCGTAAGGGAGCCGGGGTATTTTGCGACTGCAAAGTTATATAACTTTTTTTAATCCAACAAATTTTTCGGGGCGATATTGAAAAAAATGGTTAATTTTGTATGATTATTTCCCTCTTTAGGGTCTTTAATCCCTCGTCCGGCTTCTGAATCCGGGTGCCGTCGCTCTCGGGAACGGGGGATTTTGTGGAATCTGTTAATCGGCTATATATCGTGATTAGAGTATTTTGCGTGAATATCGCGGAGTATGTCGAGGTGCCCGGGGGCACTTCGCTCATGGATCTGGCCTCGATGCTGGCTCCGCGTCTCGGCATCGACCCCGTGTGCGCCCATGTCAACAATAAGACCGAGGGGCTGCGTTACTGCATCTACGCCCCGAAACAGGTGGAGTTCCTTGACGCCGCCTCCCCTTCCGGACGCCGTGTCTATGTGCGCTCCATGTGCATGATGCTCTACAGGGCGCTCGTAAAGGTGCGCCCCGACCTGCGCCTGCGCATCGAGCATTCCATCTCGGGGGGCTACCTCTGCCATCTCTTCGACAGCGAAGGCAATATGGTGACCCCCGACGGGGAGATGCTCTCCGGGATGCTGGCCGAGATGCGCCGCCATGTGGGGGAGCGCACCCCGTTCCTCCCTCACGAGACTCTGACCGGGGAAGTGACAGAAATCTACCGCCGGCAGGGCCTTTACTCCAAAATCTCCCTTCTCGAGACCCGTGGAGAGCTTTACTCGGCCTATTATACCTTCGACGGAGTGGCCGACAACTATTACGGTCCGCTGGCTCCCACGGCGGCTGAGGTGCCGGTGTTCGACCTCCGCCCCTACCACGAGGGATTCCTTCTTCTGGGCCCCGACCCGAAACGCCGCGATGTGCCGCGGCAACCGGTGACGCAGGAGAAGATGTACCGCGCCTTCGAGGATTATCTCCTCTTCAACCGCACGATAAAGGTGAGCGACGTCGGGGAGCTTAACCGTTCGGTGATGGAGCGGCGCGCCTCGGAGCTGATAAACGTGGCCGAGGCCATGCACGAGAAATACCTCGGCGACATCGCCGGGCGCATAGCCGCACGCAACGGCGGACGCGGCGCCCGCGTGGTGCTCCTCGCCGGACCGTCGTCGTCGGGAAAGACCACCACCACAAAGCGTCTGGCCATCCAGCTGATGACACGCCTCAAGACACCCAAGATGATCTCGCTCGACGATTACTTCGTGGACCGTGAGCACAACCCGCGCGATGAAAACGGCGATTACGACTACGAATCCCTTTACGCCCTCGACCTCGACCGCCTGAACTCCGACCTCCGCCACCTGCTCGACGGCGAGGAAATCAACCTCCCCACCTACAGCTTCGAGCTTGGACGCCGCATAGAGCGCCACAGGCCCCTTAGGCTCGACCCCGACGACGTGCTGCTCATCGAGGGAATCCACGGTCTGAATCCCGAGCTGACACGCGAGCTTCCGGGCGAGGAGGTGTTCAAGGTCTACGTGTCGGCCCTCACCTCGCTGAGCATCGACGACCACAACTGGATCTCCACCACCGACAACAGGCTGCTGCGCCGCATCGTGCGCGACCACAAGTACCGTCATACCTCGGCACTCGGAACCATCCGCCGCTGGCCGAGCGTGCGCCGCGGGGAGGAGAAGTGGATATTCCCTTTCCAGGAGAACGCCGACGCCACATTCAACTCCTCGCTCATATTCGAGCTCGGAGTGATGAAGGCATACGCCGAGCCGCTGCTGCGGCAGGTGCCGCACGTCGATCCCCTTTACGCCGAGGCCTCGCGCCTACTCAAATTCCTCTCCTACTTCGAGCCGATACCGGCCGAACAGGTGCCCTTCACTTCGCTCCTGCGGGAGTTCCTGGGCGGGTCATCGTTTCATTATTGAGAATGCCGACAAAAGACTATGAAGGAAATCAACGACGAATCAATCGAACTTATAGAGCGCCTGGCCGAAGAACACGACGACCACGCCGCGCGCCGCGAAATACGTGAGCTGCACCCGGCCGATATAGCCGAACTGCTCGACCGTCTCAACATCAAGGAGGCCGAATGGCTCTTCAACCTCATCGACGACCGGGAGAAGAAGGCCGACGTGCTGGTGGAACTCGACGAGGAGGACCGCCGGAAACTCCTCGAACACATGGAGCCCGAGCAGATAGGCCATTTCATCGATCTCCTCGACACCGACGATGCCGTGGACCTTATCCAGGAACTCGACGAAGAGGACCGCGACGAAGTCATCCGCCATATCGACGACATGGAGCAGGCCGGCGACATCGTCGACCTGCTGCAGTATGACGAAGACACGGCCGGCGGCCTGATGGGCACCGAGATGATCGAGGTCAACGAGAATATGTCGATGCCCGAATGCATAAAGGAGATGCGCCGCCAGGCCGAGGACCTCGACGACATCTACTACGTGTATGTAGTCGACGACGACCAGCGCCTGAAGGGGATACTGCCGCTGAAGAAGATGGTGACCCATCCGTCGGTGAGCAAGATCAAGCACGTCATGGAGAGCGACCCTGTGTCGGTGCGCACCGACACGCCGATAGAGGACGTGGCCATCGACTTCGAGAAGTATGACCTCGTGGCCATGCCCGTGGTGGACAGTATCGGGCGCCTCGTGGGCCAGATAACGGTCGACGACGTGATGGACGAGGTGCGCGAGCAGAGCGAGCGCGACTATCAGCTGGCTTCCGGCATATCGAGCGACATCGACGCCGCCGACTCCATCTTCGCCCAGACCAAGGCCCGCCTCCCCTGGCTCCTCATAGGCATCATCGGCGGCCTCATCAATTCGGTCATACTCACCGGCTTCGAGGCCAAGATAGCAGCCGTCACGGTGCTCGCGATCTTCATCCCGCTTATCGGCGGCACGGGCGGTAACGTCGGCGTGCAGGCATCGGCCATAGTGGTGCAGGGCCTGGCCAACGGCAAGCTCGAGCTCAAGAACGCCGGGCGTCAGATAGGACGCGAGGTCATTGTGGCGCTCCTTAACGCCATAGTCATCTCCACGACGGTGCTGATCTATGTGCTTCTCACTCAGCCGCGCTCCTATGCGGTGGCGCTGGCCGTGGCCGCGTCGCTCTTCTGCGTGGTGATCTTTGCCACGGTGTTCGGCACACTGGTGCCCCTTACCCTTGAGCGGCTGAAAATCAACCCGGCGCTCGCCACCGGCCCCTTCATCCAGATCACCAATGACGTAGTGGGCCTGCTCATCTACGTGGGGATGGCTACGTGGATGCTGAGCCTCATCCCCATGAATCAATAACCCCCTCCACCCGCTTATATCCATAATGGCCAAGTCACAGGACACCCCGCTGATGAAGCAGTACGCCGAGATGAAGAAAAAGCATCCCGACGCGATACTCCTCTTCCGTGTGGGCGACTTCTACGAAACTTTCTCACAGGATGCCATCGACGCCAGTCAGATACTCGGCATCACGCTCACGCGCCGGGGCAACGGCGCGGCCACGTATGTGGAACTCGCCGGATTCCCCCACCATGCGCTCGACACATACCTGCCGAAGCTCGTGAGGGCCGGACGCCGGGTGGCGATATGCGAACAGCTCGAAGACCCGAAACTGGCCAAAAAACTCGTGAAGCGGGGCATAACGGAGCTTGTCACTCCCGGTCTGAACCTCAACGACACCACCCTGTCCCCCCGCGAGAACAACTTCCTGGCGGCCCTGCATTTCGGAAAGGCCGACAAGCAGGGGCGCCCCGTAGTCGGGGCGGCCTTCCTCGACCTCACCACCGGCGAATTCCTATGCTCGCAGGGGTCGGCCGAATTTGTCGACAAGCTGCTGGCCGGAATCTCCCCGAAGGAGACACTGCGCATGCGCGGCACACGCCCAATGTGCGAACAGTTCATCACGGTCAGGACCATCTTCAACGAGCAGGACGACTGGATCTACACCCTCGACGCCGCCCGCGAACGCCTCACCCGGCAGTTCGCCACAAAGACCCTCAAGGGATTCGGGGTCGACGACCTCCACGAGGCCGTGATAGCCGCCGGCAGCATCCTCCACTACCTCGACTTCACACAGCACACCCATACACGCCACATAACCTCGCTGGGACGCATTGACTCGGGGATACACATGTACCTCGACCGCTTCACAATGCGCAATCTCGAAATACTCTCCACTCCCTCCGAAGAGGGGATGGCCCTCATCGACGTGCTCGACCATACGGTCACCCCGATGGGAGCGCGCATGCTGCGCCGGTGGGTGGCCATGCCGCTGCTCGACCTCAAGGCCATCACCTCGCGCCAGGACTGCGTGGAGTATTTCTTCCGCGACCCGGAGCTGCGCTCCGACATCCACGACCGTCTCTCGCGTGTGGGCGACCTCATCCGCCTCTGCGGACGCCTCTCCTCGACGCGCATCACTCCCCGCGAACTCATCACCCTCGCCTCATCGCTTGAGGAGACCCTCGCGCTCCGCCCGCTCCTCACGCAGGCCGGATGCCCTCCCCTCGTAAGGCTCGGCGAGGGGCTGCGCGACACTTCCGAAGTGTCGGCCGACATACGGCGCACCATCTCGCCCGAAGCCCCCGCCTCCCTCCAGAAAGGGGGCGTGATAGCCTCAGGCGTGGATGCCGCCCTCGACGAACTCCGGCGCCTCGTACACCACAGCAAGGAGGCCCTCGACGAAATACTCCGCCGCGAGACGGAGCGCACCTCCATCCCCTCGCTCAAGCTGAGTTTCAACAATGTACACGGCTATTACATAGAGGTGCGCAATACGCACAAGGACAAGGTGCCCGCCGACTGGATCCGCCGCCAGACCCTCGTGGGGGCCGAACGCTACATCACCCCCGAGCTCAAGGAATACGAACAGCGCATCCTCGGCGCCGACGAGAAAATCGACGCCCTTGAGCGCACTCTCTACGCCGCGCTTATCGAAAGATGCATGAAAAAGGTGGAGGACATAGCCGACAACGCGCGCGCCGCCTCGGAACTCGACGCCCTGCTCTCGCTGGCCCTCGCCGCCGAAGAGTACGGCTACGTGCGTCCGCGTGTCGACGACTCGCTGCGCCTCGAAATCAAGGGGGGGCGCCATCCCGTCATCGAACGCCGTCTCCCCCCCGGGGAGACCTATGTGGCCAACGATGTGGAGCTTGACGCCGACTCACGCCAGATAATGATGATCACCGGTCCGAACATGAGCGGTAAGTCGGCCCTGCTCCGCCAGACGGCCCTCATCGCCCTTATGGCGCAGACCGGTAGCTTCGTGCCCGCCGAATCGGCTTCCATCGGCCTGGTGGACAAGATTATGACACGTGTCGGCGCGTCGGACAACATCTCTTCCGGCGAATCCACATTCATGGTAGAGATGAACGAGGCCGCCGCCATCCTCAACAACATGACCACCCGCTCCCTGATACTCTTCGACGAACTCGGGCGCGGCACCTCGACTTACGACGGCATATCCATAGCCTGGGCCATCGTGGAGCATATCCACGAGAACGGACAGGTCAGACCCAAGACCCTCTTCGCCACCCACTACCATGAGCTCAACGAGATGGAGAGGCTCTTCGGCCGCATCGTCAACTACAACGTGTCGGTCAAGGAGATAGAGGGGCGCATAGTGTTCCTGCGCCGCCTGGAGCGCGGAGGCTCGGAGCACAGCTTCGGCATCCATGTGGCCAAGCTGGCCGGAATGCCGCAGGGGATAGTGAAACGCGCCTCGGAGGTGCTGAAGACCCTTGAGGCCAACGCCGCGGCCCCCGACGCCCGGAGCGCCGGCGGGACCAGCCCCAAGGGGAAGCAGGGCGCCCGGGCACGGCGTGCCGCCACGGAAGCCATCCCGGCTCCGACCGTCGACGGCATACAGCTCTCGCTTTTCCAGCTCGACGATCCCCTGCTGGGGCAGATGCGCGACGCCCTGCTCGACCTGCAGATCGACAACCTCACTCCCCTGCAGGCCCTGACGAAACTTCACGAGCTCCAGAGCATGCTTACCGGGAAGTAGGCGCCTGCGCTCAGAGGCCGAGCACCCGTGCGGAATTGGCCGATATCAGCGCCTCATCGATTTCCGGACGGCATTCAGCCAGCAGACCTATGACTTCGCGGATGTCGTACTCCGCCTCGTCGGTCTCGGCGAGGATGGCCTCCGGGGGCACGCACAGCAGCGCCTCGGCGTTGAACCTGTCGCCGAAGCTGAGCACGCACCCTGCCTTGAGGAGGATGTCGGCTATGGAGGGCTTCCCCCGGAAACCGTGGATAATCCACGGTTGCGTCGGATTAAGCTCCCTGCGGGTCTGGGCGATGATGTCGTGGCCGCGCACGCAGTGGAGTATCAGCGGTTTGCCGAGGCTTTCGCTGAGGTCGATGTGGGCGCGCATGGCGTTGATCTGTCCTGCGAGCGGAGCGCATCCCTCGCGCACGAGGTCGATGCCTGTCTCGCCGATGGCCACGACGTCGGAGCGCGACGCGGCCGCGGTCAGCGCGGCTGTCTGCGCCGCGCTGAGGCCGATTCCCTTCACATTCCAGGGATGGATGCCTGCCGAGTACAGCTGGGCTCCCGACAGAACGGGCAATTCCTCCGGCGCCGCCGAAATCACTCCGAGAGGCTGAGGGGCCGGATGATGGGTGTGGATATCGAGTACTGTCATGTCCGAAAAACACTTGAAATACCCCTGAAAGCATTAAAATATGTTTTATAACATAAATAATTCGTCCAAACCGAGGTATTTCTTAAGATAAATATTAATTTTGCGCTTGTTATATAAAAAGGGGGCGGACTATGTCCGCCGGCAAATGGCTCTTTTTGTACCTAAGAGCCGGAGCATCGTGACTGATACTCCGGTGCGGAGGTCGTGAGATATAACCCGTATAAACAACTTAAAACATAATCAAAAACAATCAGAAAATGAAGAAATTCCTCTTCCTTGCCGCCCTTCCCCTGATGCTTGCGGCATGCGGTGACGACAACGACGAACCCAAGTCGGTCACACTTGAGTATCCTGAAATCAGCGTTGACTACAAGGCTACCGTAAAGAACAAAGCCTCCGAAAAGAACTGCACATGGACTTCAGCCAATGACTTCATCGCCACAGTCGACGGCGACGGCAACATCTCCGGCGAACACGTGGGCACGACAGTGATTACTGTGACTTCGAAGGACGGCGCAGTTGCCAAGTGCACCGTGACGGTTAAGCCCACCAACACCAACTTCACCCTCCCCTACCTCAGCTGGGGCGCCACACGCCAGCAGGTGAAAGACGAGATGGCTACTTGGACAGGATTCCGCGAGGAGTATGACGACGAGGACGGACTCGGCTTCGTGTCGACCGCCAACAGCGGCCTGCCCGGCTATAGCTACGGCTTCAACTCCAACGAGCGCCTCAATGCCGCCGGCATGACCGTAAGCGAGGAGCAGGACGACGAGGACAACTGGGACTTCTACGGATTCCTCCTGCAGTACTACAAGAAAGGTGGCGAGCAGGGCAACGACTTCGTGCTCTACAACTCGGCCAATCCCGCTGACGCCACAATGACGGTGGTGTATGGTCCGCAGGTGACAGGCAACACCATCTACTACCGCGCCATCTGGGGCGAAAGCACCGGCACCCGCGGTGTCGACGAGGCTTCCGTAGCCAAGGTGGAGGCAGGTCTGGCACGTCTCGTAAACGCTTCCAAGTAAAACAGTCAAGGGTGACAATCCCCAAATTCAACATACAGTTATGAAGAAAGTATTTTCTATCCTCGGCGCCGGCTCACTCGTTCTGCTGGCTGCTTCCTGCGGCGGCAACAAGGCTGCTGACCAGGACACCGTAGCTGCCGACACGGCTGTCGGCGTGGTGATGGAGTTTGATTCCGTAGCCCCCGACACCACCGCAGTGCTCACTGAAGTGGTGGAGGAAGTGGTGCCCGAAGCCGCCGAGGCCACTCAGGCCGCAGCCCAGGGTGCGGCTACAAAGGCCGCTTCCACTGTCTCCAAGGGTACTTCCGCTGTAAAGGATGCCGCTGACAAGGCGGAGTCGACAGCCACTAAGGCCGCCACAGCCGTCAAGGAAACCGCCGACAAGGGTGTCTCCGCCGCCAAGACCGCTTCCGAGAAGGCAGCTGCCGCAGTACGCGCAACAGGTCAGGAAGTGAGCACAGCAGCCAAGGAAGGCATCAACGATGCCGAAGCCAAGGCAAAGGCCCTTATGGAAAAGAAGAAAAACAGAGAGTAATCCCCTCAAGGGAAAGCTCCCGCCCGCATGCCAAAGACTCCCGCCGGCCGAAGCCGTGCGGGAGCCTTCTTTTATGCCTCTACCTTGTGTGGAATGTGCGAGAGTTAACAACATGAATTATTCAGAAAGAAAACTACTCTGAAACCTATATACCTAAAAATGATGGATTGAAGCCGCCCTCGGAAGATTCCGGCCGACAGGGCTGCCGGCTTCAATCGATTCCTGATGAAAAAACGATTAAGGAGCGGAGGAAGAGGCGTACGGGATCAGTGGGTGAGATGTGCGGGAAGCTGGGGCATGGCGCCCTGCTGGGTGCAGACGTAGGCCGAGGTCTCCACGGCGAGACGATGGGCCTCCTCTACGCTGCGTCCCTTGAGGATGTTGGCGATGAAGGCGGCAGTGAAGCTGTCGCCGGCGCCGACCGTGTCGGCCACCTCCACAGTGGGAGTGGGCTGGAACGACACGCGTCCGGGAGTGAAGACATAGCTGCCGTTGACGCCGCAGGTGAGGATGAGCATCTTGAGGTTGTACTTACCGAGAAGAATCCAGCACTTGTCCTGGAGGTCGATGCCCGGATAGCCGAACATCCGGCTTACCGTCACGAGTTCCTCGTCGTTGATCTTGAGGATGTTGCAGCGCTCCATGGAGCCGGTGAGGATCTCTTTGTTGTAGAAGCCCTGGCGGAGGTTGACGTCGAACACCACCAGAGTGTCCTCGTCCCTGGGCATTGTGTCAAGGAATCGGTCTATCGTTTCGCGGCTCACCACATTGCGCTGGGCGAGTGAGCCGAAGCATACGGCGCGTGTGTTTTTCGCAAGTTCTTCGAGTTCCGGAGTGAAGGGGATATTGTCCCATGCCACGTTTTCCTTGATGTCGTACTGGGGGATGCCGGCCTGGTCAATCTCCACCTGTACGGTGCCGGTGGGGTAAGGCACTGTCGCGATGTTGTAGTTGAGCTCCTTGCTGTCGAAGTTCTCGAGTATCTCGGCGCCGAGCGCGTCGGCGCCTATTGCGCTGACCACGCAGCTGTCGAGACCGAACTGCTTCACATGATAGGCGAAATTCGCGGGAGCTCCGCCTATCTTCTTGCCCTCGGGGAGCACGTCCCAGAGTGCTTCGCCCATGCCTACTACTACTTTATCTTTATTCATGATTTTAAGATTTTATCGTAATTAACAGGATTGTCGGGAATGTCGGCGGCGACCGGCACCGGCCGGAGCCGCCAGATATCGGCCGGAATCGGTCCGGAGTGTTCCCGTCCACTCCGGATCAGCCATAAGGATTCACCTTCAGGCTTTTTTCATCTTGAAGATGTAGAAGAAGAGATAGAGCACGCCTACCGTCATCACGGCCACGGCTCCGGCCACACCTGCGGCGTCCTGGGCAAAGCCCATGCAGAGGGGGAAGATGGTGCCGCCGAAGAGGCCCATGATCATGAGGCCGGACACTTCGTTTTTCTCCTCGGGGCTATGGTTGAGCGCCTGGGCGAAGACCACAGAGAAGATGTTGGAGTTGCCGAAGCCGATGAGGGCTATTGCGGTGAGCACCATGGTCTGGCTCGTGGCCAGGAAGAGGCCCAGCATTCCGCCCAGCATGCAGCATACGCTGAATGCGAAGAATCCTCTGACCGGGAGCTTGGCCAGCGCCCATGAGCCGAGCAGGCAGCCGCCGGTGCGGAAGTAGAAGTATATCTGGGTGCCGATCACGGCTTCCTCCACCGTCAGGCCGAAGCGTTCGCGGAGGATCTGGGGGGCGAAGGTGTTGGTGCCCACGTCGATACCCACATGGCACATGATGCCGATGAAGCAGAGCAGCACGAAAGGCACTCCGAGCAGACGCACGCACTCCATGAAGCCCGTCACCTTGTCGGCTTTCTCCTCACGTATGGGGGTGCCGGCCAGCATTGCTATCGAAAGGAGGCAGACGATGGCGAAGATGGGGAACAGCACTCTCCATCCGAGGCCGAATGTGGGGAGCAGGGCCGCTGCGCCCCATGCCATGAGGTAGGGGGCCAGAAGGGATGCCAGCGCCTTCACGAACTGGCCGAAGGTCAGCGTCGAGGCGAGGCGGGCGGGATTGATGAGGCCCGACACGAGGGGGTTGAGCGAGGTCTGCATCACGGCGTTGCCGATGCCGAGGAGGGAGAAGGCTATGAGCAT
Organism: Bacteroides sp.; assembly: GCA_014802425.1. Classification (GTDB taxonomy): domain Bacteria; phylum Bacteroidota; class Bacteroidia; order Bacteroidales; family Muribaculaceae; genus Lepagella. The sequence goes on along the minus strand of JAAVCH010000031.1, from coordinate 52,134 downwards.
CGTGTAGTAGCCGGCATGGAATATCGGGATGATCAGCGACACGAGAGTCAGCAGCAGCGAGAAGAGCACCGTCTTCTTGCGTCCGATCTTATTCATCAGGATGCCTGTGGGCACCGAGAAGATGAGAAACCAGAAGAACACCAGCGAGGGGATGAATCCGGCCTGGGCCGAGGAGAGGTGGAGGTCCTCCTTGACGAAGTTGGTGGCGGATCCCACGAGGTCGACGAAGCCCATTGCGAAGAAGCAGAGCATCACGGGTACAAGCTGCAGCAGGATGTTGCCGGGCTTCGTATTGTCGGTCACGACTTTTGAGTCCATATTGCGTTTTTTTAAGGGATTAGAGTTTAAGGTTCCATATCACGGCTTTCTCAAGTCTGGCTCCCTTTGTCGGGGAGCTGAAGGAGATGTGGGTGTAGGGATTTTCGGGGAATACGAGGTTGGTCATCGCGAAGTGGCCGTCAGCGGCGAAGGCCTCGACGCTGGAGCGGTCGATGAAGAGGCGCACGGAGTAGTGTCCTGTGCCGTTGTGTGCGGGAGCCACCGTCACAGCTGGGAACTGCTGGCTGAAATCCACCTTACCCGACTCGCGGCGGTCCATCGAGAAAGTGTCCTTGTCGGCGTCGAGCGTCATCGCCACCTTCTCGCCCTGGGCGTTGTAGAGGGTCACTTCGGCCGTAGCCCCTTTCTTGAGCTCCACTTCGAAGCTGATCTCGCAAATGCCGTCGTTGGCTGTGGGAAGGGCGAATTTTCTGGCGCTTGCGGAGAGCTGTCCCCCTTTCAGGGCCGTCCCTTTGCCCCGGAGGGCGTCGACTTCGGGAGAGGGTACCGAGGCCACGTAGTATTCACCGTCGGTGCCCTTGAACACGGCGAGTTCGCGGGGGAGCGAGTTGGCCGAGCGGAACTGTCGGGTGGGCACGTCGTTGGCGTATTCCCAGTTGCTCATCCATCCGAGGAGGGTCTTGCGGTCGGCCGGAGCGTTGGAGAAGCTGACGGCGGCGTAGTAGTCCTTGCCGTAGTCGATCCATTTGGTGACGGAGGCTTCGGAATCGCACTTGAAAGTGGTGCCGTCGAAATCGCCGACGAAGTACTGTGTGCCGGAGCCGCCGGCCGGGCCGCCGGGGTTGATGTTGCAGATGAGCACCCATTTATGGTCGTCGGTGCCTACGACGGGGAGATACATCAGGTCCGGACATTCCCAGACGCCGTCCTGCGCGCCGTAGCCGTGGCCGAACTTGCTTGTCAGGGCCCATTCCTTAAGGTCGGGCGAGGTGAAGATGAGCATCTCATGGTCGAGGGCAGAGGCCAGAAGCAGCACCCAACGGTGGTTTTCGGCGTCCCAGAACATATTGGGGTCGCGGCTTTCGCGCTCGTAGGCTATCACGGGGTTCCCCTCATAGCGGCGGAAGGTCATGCCGTCGTCCTCGCTGTGTGCCATGCTCTGCACCTGGGATGCGCCGGCCGAAGTGAAGAGGGCGATTACGGCGTCATTGCCGAATCCGGCCGTATTGTCGTGGTCCACAACGGAGCTTCCGCTGAACACGGCCCCCAGGGCGTCGCCGTAAAGCACCGGTTCCTGGGCGTCCCAGTGTATGAGGTCTTTCGATGTGGAGTGGCCCCAGCTCATGTTCTCCCATTTGGAGCCATAGGGGTTCCACTGGTAGTAGAGATGCCAGAGGCCGTCCTTGTAGAACATGCCGTTCGGGTCGTTCATCCAGCCGTAGAGCGGTGTGTGGTGGTAGGCGGGGCGGTATTTCTCGGTGTTGGAGGTGTCGAATGTATCGGAGAGCTTCAGCCCCGAGCTCCACGCGGCGTCATTGGCATCGCGGTGGTTGGAGCGGGTGTTGTCGGTACGCACATCGAGCAGGATGTCCTTTCCGTCACGTCCCGTGAGGCGCAGCGGCACATAGAAGTCGATGTTCGACTGGGCGAGGGTTATGTTGAGTGTTTCGTCGAGGCGGCCGTCGCTCAGCACGCGGATATGGGCCATGGGGGCGTTCTCCTGCACGGGCAGAAGCAGGTATTTCTCCTGCGGGTCCGTGATGCGGACCAGCGTGTTGGAGGGCGACAGGCAGTCCACCCGGAGGTCGGCGGCCGAAGCCGCGCCGAGGGCCGTGAGAGCTGTCATGGCGGTTAAGAGGGTCTTCTTCATATAAAGTAAAATCATTTGATGCGCTGTTGCGGTGAAGTATTTTCAGTGGTATTGTCGGATTTGTGGGCCGGGAGGTGGAAGCGTCGGCTTCCTTTGGCGGTGCAAAGATATGCAGCAATCCTTTTTTGTTGATGATGATTCTGTTGCATCGGGTGTAAGGGATGTTGCGGTGTAACGTGCGTTACATCCTATGTAACAATTCTTGCATCCGACGGTTTGGTTTCCCGCTCCCGATGACCCTTACGGGTCAAGTACGCCATTGGGGTGGTGAAACTTGAAGAGTCACTGGATTTAGCACATTCATCTGCCGCAAATCCGGATTTTTTTATTACCTTTGCCCCACACACCGGCTTATTGCCGCAACACCTGCCTGACATGACACGCACCCTGACGTTCCTATGCTTTTCCCTTGTCCTCATCATATCCCTGCTATTGCCCGCGGGCTGTTCCGACGACGGCAGCCGCTACCGGATAGGTGTCTCCCAATGCAGCTACGACGACTGGCGCCTCAAGCTCAACGATGAGCTGCGCCGGCAGAGCGTGATGTATCCCGAGATAGAGCTCGACATCACCAGCGCCTACGACGACCCGGACCGTCAGGTGGAGGATATCCGCAGGATGATCGCCGACAAGGTGGACGTGATCATGGCCTCGCCGGTCAACTCCGACAACCTCAACGGCGTGCTCCGTGAGGCGCGGGCCAAGGGGATAAAGGTCATAACCTTCGACCGTCAGCCATCAGCCGATGTGTCCGACATATTCGTATCGGCCGACAATCCCAAGCTCGGGCGCTCCGCCGCCGAATATCTCGTGGCGCACGTCGGCCCCGAGGTCAAGATCATCGAGATACGCGGCCTCGACAACTCCTCCCCTTCCACCGGACGCCATGAGGGTATGCTTCAGGCTCTTGCCGAGCATCCCGGGGCGGAATGCGTGGCCTCGGCCGACGGACAATGGAACCAGGCCCGTGCCGAGGTCCTGGCCGATTCCATGCTCCGCGCCCATCCCGAGGCGCAGGCCATACTCGCCCACAACGACCGTATGGCCATCGGCGCGCGTCAGGCCGCACGCCGGCTCGGACGCGACGTGCGGATAGCCGGCATCGACGCCGTGGCTGAAATCGGCATCAACGCCGTGGCCAAGGGTGACATCGACGCCACATTCATTTATCCCACCGGTGGAGCCGAGCTCATCGACCTCGCCGTAATGGCGGCCCGGGGCGAGGAGCTTCAGGAAAAAGTACTCATATCCACGGCCGCGCCCGTCGATACCTCCAACGCCGACATCATGCTCGACCTTAACCGCAGCGTAGTCAGTGAGCAGGAGCGTGTGGAATTCCTGAAGGACCGCGTCAACCTGTTCCGTACCCGTGAGAACGAGCAGCGGGTGGCCATCGTGGCCATCGTGATGGTGGTGGTGCTCCTCGCTGTGGTCATATTCCTGATCCTCAAGGCTTACTGGAACCGCCGCCGCTCCCAGGAGCAGCTTGCCCGCCAGAACGCACAGCTCATCACACAGCGCGACGAGCTCACCGACCTCAACGCGCGCCTCAACGAAGCCACCAGCGCCAAACTCACCTTCTTCACCAACGTCAGCCACGACCTGCGCACTCCCCTCACCCTCATAGCCGCCCCCCTCCATCAGCTCCGTGCCGCATCCAACCTTACCGCCGAACAGCACGCAATGGTGAATCTGGCCGACAAGAATGTAGGCATCCTCAAGCGCCTTATAAATCAGATACTTGATTTCCGTAAGTATGAGAACGGCCGGCTTCGGCTGCATNCTGTCGAGGCCGACGTGCGCCGCTGCTTCACGGAATGGGGAGAATCTTTCCGTCCGCTTGCCCGGCAGCANCACATACGCATAAATCTCGAAATAGGAGAGCTTGCCGGACCCACCATGGCGTTCGACATCGAAAAGCTCGAACGCATCTACTTCAACCTCATGTCGAACGCCTTTAAATTCACTCCTCCCAACGGCACCGTCACCTCGCGTGTCAGCATGGACGGCACCTGCCTGCGTCTGGAGGTCATCGACACCGGCGTCGGGATGGATGCCGAGACCGCGGCCCGGGTCTTCGAGCGCTTCTACCAGGCCGACGGCACCAATGTCCAGGGCTCCGGCATAGGCCTTGCGGTAGCNAAGGCCTTCACCGAGCTCCACGGCGGCACCGTCGCCGTAGAATCCGANCCNGGCCATGGATCCCGCTTCATAGTCGAAATCCCCGTCAGCCATGTGCCGGAAGCCTCCGCCTCCCCTGCCTCCTCCGCCTCCCCTGCCTCCTCCGCCTCCCCTGCCTCCTCTGACTCCNCTGCCTCTTCCTCCCCGAGCGAGGCCTCTCCCTCCGCCGGCCAGCGCGAAGCTGTTGCCGCAGGCGGCTCTCCCGTCATCCCGTCCGAGCCGGAAAGCATGGATGAATCCAAGCCCTCAGTCCTCGTCATTGATGATACGGCGGATATCCGCGCCTTAGTCCGCATGCTCCTGAAGGCCGACTATAATATCCTCGAAGCCCCCACCGGCGCCCAGGGCATAAAAATAGCCTCCAAGTACATCCCCGACCTAATCATATGCGACGTGATGATGCCCGGCCTCGACGGCATGGAGACCACACGCCGCCTTAAACAGGAAGTCTCCACCAGCCATATCCCGGTAATGATGCTCACCGCATGCAGCCTCGACGAGCAGCGCGCTCAGGGATATGACAGCGGTGCCGACGGCTACCTCTCCAAGCCCTTCAACGCCGACGTGCTCCTGGCCCGTTGCCGCTCGCTCATAGCCAACCGCCGCCTGCTCTTCGCCGCCAAAGAGGCCCTTGACTCCCCCACATCCCCGGTCATCCCCNCCTCTACCGCCGAGCCTGCATCCGCCTCTTCCTCCTCCTCCGAGCCCCGTAAGACCCCCTCCGCCTCTTCCAAAGCGACGGCTCCGGGNCGCCCCAAGTCAGGAATCGGTCCTGCCATAGAAAGCGAATTCTATCAGCGCTTCCTGCGCATTGTCGACGAAGAGCTCGGCAATCCCGACATCACNGTAGAGGAGATCGGTTCCCGCCTCGGCCTGAGCCGCGTGCAGTTCTACCGTAAGATAAAGGCCCTCACCAACTACAGCCCCAACGAAATCCTCCGTATCCGTCGTCTTAAGACTGCCCACGGCCTGCTCACCTCCACCGAAAGCACCGTCTCCGAGATAGCCTACAAAGTAGGCTTCTCCTCCCCCAGCTACTTCACCAAATGCTTCCGCGAATACTTCGGCGAGCTCCCCGCCGACCTCCAGAAGCGCACCTCCAAAATCGTATAATCCTCCCCTTTCTCCCCTCTCCTCCTTTCCCATCCTCCTCCTTACCTTCTTCCTCTCCCACAAACCATCCCTCCGGCTCCCCGTCAGCCGGGGGGATTTTCCTTCAGCAGGAGGGATGCTTCATATGTACAAGGCTGTAAATTCCGTTTCCTATCCCCCTAAATTTGATACATTGACTCAAAAATATCACTCGGCGCAACAAGATTATTATACTATTTCACACTCGTTTAGATAATTTTGCCCCGGTCAAAGCCCCGACCGCGCCCCCTTTCGTGCGCCCCCGCATCTTTTACCGGTCGATGGCTTCAGCCGTCGCCTCCCTCGTCCCTCCCGCGCGAAGCCCCCTCCCTCCCGCGCGAAGCCCCCGAAAAACTCAAACACCAAATTAACCATACACACCTTATGAAAAAATCACTCCTGAGTCTCGCGTTGCTCCTCATCGGCACGCTCGTCTCCCTGGCCCAGAACATAACGGTCCAGGGAACGGTCTTCTCTCAGTCAGACGGCGATCCGCTCATAGGCGCCACCGTCATCTGCGAAGGCACGACCATCGGTACCGCCACCGACCTTGACGGTATGTTCACACTCAATGTCCCCGAGGGCTCTATCCTGAAGTTCACATACGTCGGATACCAGCCCACTACCTCCCCGGCACAGGCTGAAATGGTGGTCTACATGAACGAGGAAGACAATTCGCTTGACGAACTTGTCGTAGTCGGCTACCAGACCGTCCGTAAGGCCGACCTCACCGGCTCCGTGTCGGTCGTATCGACCAAGGACCTTGAGACATCTTCCGACAATGACCCGATGCGCTCACTGCAGGGCAAGGTGCCCGGCATGACGGTGACCGCCAACGGCTCCCCCTCCGGCACAGGCACGGTGCGCATCCGAGGCATCGGATCATTCAACGCCGACCAGAACCCCCTCTTCATCATCGACGGAGTGCCCACGACAGCCTCCCTCAACTCCCTTAACATGAACGACATCGAGTCGATGCAGGTGCTCAAGGACGCCGCATCGGCCTCCATCTACGGTTCGCGTGCAGCCAACGGCGTGATNATCATCACCACAAAGAGCGGCAAGGCCTATCAGAACAAGACCAACGTCTCCTTCTCCGCCAACTGGACCGCGCAGATGTACAACAGCCAGTCGAAGATGAAGCTGATGAACACCCGGCAGTACGCCACCGCCATGGCCCAGGCCGCCCTCAACGACGGCATCGACCCCGCCTCCTACGCCTCCAACTACGGCATCGACCTCAACGCCGCCACCGGCTACCCCGTACGGGTCTACGACATCGNCACCGGCGAATACCGCTCCTACACGGCCAACGGCCTCTATGACGGCTACATCAACCGCAACCAGACCATGCTCTTCTCCGACACCGACTGGCTCGACGAAATCTCCCGCACAGGCTTCTCGCAGAGCTACGACGCCGCCGTCTCCACCGCAGGCGAGAAAGGCACCGCCTTCTTCTCCCTGGGCTACCGCAAGAGCACCGGTATCCTCAAGTACACCGACTTCGAGAACTTCTCCGCCCGCGTCAACACATCGTTCAACATCTGNCCGATAGTGACAGTCGGCGAGAACTTCACCCTCACCTACACCGACCAGGTCGACTGCCAGCCCCTTGAGAACGCCCTCAAGATGCCCTCGATCGTGCCTGTGTTCGAGACTGACGGCACCACGTACGGCGGTCCCGTCGGCAGCATGTCCGACCGTCAGAACCCCCTCCGCGAACTCGCCTTCAATAAAGACAACGCCCTTAAGTTCTGGCGCTTCTTCGGCAACGCCTTCATCGACATCAAACCCGTCAAGGGACTCCTCCTCCGATCCAACTTCGGTCTTGACTACACCGGGTCTTTCATCCACTCTTACAACTACACATTCCACTCCGACATCGTCAACAACGACACTAACTCCACCACACTGGCCCAGACCAACAACTCGCAGTGGACATGGTCGAACACGGCCAACTACAACATCTCCTTCAACGACCAGCATCACTTCACCGCCCTGCTCGGTATGGAAATGTTCCGCCAGAGCCTCATCGACTTCCGCGGCATCAACCAGCAGTATGACGTGGAATCGACCGACTACATGTATCCCGACGCCTCCTCCGGGGTGGAACGCTCCGAAGGCAACCGCTCGCAGTACGCCCTCATCTCCTTCTTCGGCAAGCTCGACTACAACTGGAAGGACCTCCTCCTGGCATCGTTCACAATCCGCCGCGACGGCTCCTCACGCTTCGGCCGCAACAACCGCTACGGTACCTTCCCCGCCGCCACCCTCGGCTACCGCATCTCCGAGCATCTCCGCGAGAAGGCACACTGGCTCAACGAACTCAAGCTTCGCCTCTCATGGGGTGTGACCGGTAACCAGGCCATCTCCAACACCGCCCGCTACGCCCTCTACATAGCCGACTACGGCTCCGACCGCGTCACATCCACGGCCTACGACCTCTGGCTCGCNGGCTCCGGCATCTTCCCCTCGGGATACTACGCCANCCAGACCGAGAACCCCAACCTGAAATGGGAATCCACCACGCAGTATAACGCCGGCCTCGACTACGGCTTCCTCGACAACCGCCTTACCGGCTCGCTCGACTTCTACATCAAGGACGTGAAGGACATGCTCATCAACCCCGCCTACCTCGGCGCCATGGGTGAGGGCGGAAGCAGCTGGATCAACGGTCCCTCCCTCCGCAACTGGGGTATGGAATTCCTCGTCGGCTGGCGTGACCAGCTCGCCTGCGGATTCGGCTACAAGGCAAGCCTCAACCTCGACTTCTTCCGTAACCGCGTCACCTACCTCCCCGAAACCACGACAGGCGCCTACGTCCACACCCCGACCCAGAACCTCGTGGAGGCTCGTAAGCCTTACGGCTCGATCGTCGGCTACGTATTCGACGGCATCTTCCAGAACGAACAGGAAGTGCTGGCCTACGGTCAGGACAACGCCCGGGTCGGCGGCATGAAATACGCCGACCTCAACGGCGACGGACGCATCACCCTTGACGACCAGACCTGGATCTACAACCCGGTCCCCGACCTCTCGTTCGGCCTCAACGTGGAGCTCTCCTATAAGAACTTCGACTTCCAGATGTTCTGGCAGGGCGTACTCGGACAGGACGTCTACAACTACCAGAAATTCCAGAACGACTTCTGGAGCGTCACCGACGCCGGCTCCAACAAGGGGGTGCGTGTGCTCGACGCCTGGCTCCCCGGCGTGAACACCTCCTCCACCATCCCGATGCTCTCCACTGTCAACACCGGCGATGAAGGCCGCACCTCCTCCTACTTCGTGGAGAACGGCTCCTACGCCAAGCTCCGCACCCTCCAGGTGGGCTACACCCTCCCTGTGAAGGTAATGCGCAAGCTCCGCATGGAAAAGGCCCGCTTCTACGTATCGGCCAACAACATCTGCACCATCAAGAGCTCCGGCCTGACCTGCACCGATCCCGAGAACCCGGCCTTCGCCTACCCGCTGGCCACTTCGCTCACCTTCGGCCTCCAGCTCGACTTCTAAAAGCCCCCTCCGGAAGCCCTCTCCTCCTCCCGGATGGCTCCCTTTCTTACCGGTTTCGGCTTTAGCCGAATATAATGTAAGCACAATGGCTACAGCCGCAAATTAAAATCAAAACCAAAATGAAATCCTTAAAGATATTCTCCATAGCGCTCGCGGCCCTCTCCCTTACCGCCTGCAACGACTTCATCGATGTCCCCCCGACAGGCGTAGTCGACGGTGACACCGCCTTCGACCAGCCCGACAAGATGGTCAACGCAGCCTACGCCTCCCTCGGCGACTGCNGGTACTCCTACCCCTTCAACCTCTGGCCCTACGGCGACCTCGGCTCCGACGACTGCCTCAAGGGCGGCTCCGGACCGACCGACACCGGCTACCACCCGATGGAAATATGGTCGACCCTCACCTCCACCCCCGGTGAGCTCGACGAACTCTGGTACCGCCTCTACTGCAACATCTCCCGCTGCAACCGCGCCCTCGTGGCCCTTCAGCAGAACGGCGAGCGCGTGCTCGGCAAGGACGTCGCCGCCCAGCGCACGGCCGAAGTGCATTTCCTCCGAGGCCACAGCTACTTCAAGCTCCTCACCATGTTCCGCCAGATTCCCTGGGTCGACGAGAAAGTATATTCCGAAAACACCTTCGAACAGACCCGCAACGACCAGTTCACCTATGAAGAACTCTGGCAGAAAGTGATCGGCGAATTCGAAGCCGCCTACGCCGGCCTCCCTGAGGTGCCGGAAGACGGAGGCGGACGTGCCAACAAATACGCCGCCGCAGCCTACCTCGCCAAATGCTACCTCACCATCGCCTGGGGCGACGGCTACGAGGCCACCGACGGCCCCGGCTACCTCAACACCGACTATATGAAGAAAGTGGAGGAATACACCCGCATGTTCCAGAGCGGCCCCTACGGCTACCTTGAGGACTTCGGCGACATCTTCCTCCCCGAGTACAAGAACAGCAAGGAATCCGTCTTCGCCGTCCAGACCTCGCAGTACACCGAGGACAACACCGTCTACGGCCGCGCCAACTGGTCGAACATGCTCAACGGCTGCTGGGGTATGTGGTCGTGCGGCTGGGACTTCCACAAGCCCTCCCAGGACCTCGTCAACGCCTACAAGACCCGCAACGGCCTTCCCCTCTTCGACGACTACGACGCCACCGACGCCTACCCCGTGGCAGGCGTGGAGAGCGAATTCGGCTGGGACCCGCGCCTGTTCCACACCGTCGGCATGCCCTCCTTCCCCTACAAATACGAGGCCGAATACATGATGACCATGGACAACTCCCGCGACCCGAACAGCTACGGCTACTTCACATCCCTCAAGGAAGTGCCCCAGCGCAGCCAGGGCGAGACATTCAACGGCTCCTGGCAGGCTTTCGCCATGAACGACTACGTATTCCGCTACACCGACGTAATGCTCATGCGCGCCGAGGCCCTCATCGAGCTTGACCGCATGACCGACGCGATGCAGATCATCAACGATATCCGCACCCGTGCCAAGAACTCCGTGGCCAAGCACATCCCCTACGCCGCCCAGTTCTGCGACATAGCCCTCTACACCGCCTCCGACTTCGCAAACAAGGACATGGCCCGCACGCGCCTCCGTTGGGAGCGCCGTCTTGAGATGGCCATGGAATCGAGCCGCTACTTCGACCTCCGTCGCTGGGGCATAGCCTCCTCCACACTCAACGCCTACTTCGAAAAGGCCCAGAACTTCGAATACGAAGGCAAGAAATACGGCTCCTTCTACCGCGACGCCCACTACACCGCCGGCAAGAACGAGTTCTACCCCATCCCCTACAACCAGCTCTACTACATCCCCGGCCTCTACAAGCAGAACAAGAACTACAACTAATCCCCCGGAGAGGCGCACCGGAATGGCCGCGCCTCTTCCCCTCTCTCCCTCCTTCTCTCCCGCCCCCATTTCAGTCTTTTACCGGAGCCGGCTTTAGCCGGCTCCCCAATCCCCTGAATTTCATGAAATACCTACTCTTCCCCGCAGCCGCTCTCATCCTCCTTGCCGGCTGCCAGAAAAGCGATATCGAGATAGCCGCCCCAAAGCTCGCCCCCATCGACGCGGCTGAAATCACAGGCCGGCTCGACGGCAACGACTTCATCTGGACCTGGCCCGCACAGGGCGACCTGCAGATGCAGGTCCTCACCATGGCCAACGGCCAGACCATAGCCAACGAGACAGTGTCCGGCAACACCTACACCCAGCACATGGTGGCCACCAACGTCCCCTTCACCTATGTCTTCAAGCTCACTGACGGCGAAGCATGGTCGCTCGGAGTCATCAAGGAATACACCCGCCCCGGCGCATCGGCCGTGAGCGGCGTACAGATGGCCCAGGTGGAGGCCGGCGCAGGCTACGACATCAAGGTCGAATGGACCCCCTCGGCCGACGCCACATCGACCCTGCTGACCGCCACCTGCGGCACCCGCACCGTCAACGCCACCCTCTCCGGCACCGCCGACTCCTACATCATCCCCGGCGTGACNATCGGCGAGGAATGGACAACCGAAATCACTGCCGAGAACGNCTCCGGCAAATCCCTCCCCGCCACAGCCTCGCTGCGCATCGGCTCCACAGCCGTGGGCTACCTCAGCGCCTATCCCACTGAGGCCGACCTCCTCGCCGACGGCGACGACGACGAAGCCTCCGCATGGCTCTGGATGAAGGAAGCCTACCCCGCCGCCCGCTACGTATACTTCGGCGACATCACCTCGGCAGCCGACATCGCCCCCTTCCGTGTGCTCTTCTGGCTCCGTGACCTCGAAGACAACCGTCCTTCCTGCGACGTCACCGGCGACGGCGTCGTCAACGAAGACGATGTATTCAAAGTGCCCGCAGTCGTGGAGGCAGCCACACCCTACATCCGCCAGTGGTACGCCGACGGCGGCTCCCTCCTCCTCTGGAGCCACGCCACCGCCTACATCGGCAACCTCGGCCGTCTGGAAACCGACATGCTCCGCTCCAACGACCGCTCCATAGGCCTCGGAGCCGGCGGCGACAACGGCGACTCCTGGAGCATGGCCGTACAACTCAACCCCGGCGGAGCATTCGTAAAGGACGCCTCCACACACCCCATCTTCAAGGGAATGGAAGTGACCTCCACCGACCGCACCAAACTCATCCCCTTCAAGGGCCCCGGATGGACCGAGGACCACAACTGCCTCTACTTCAACATCCCCTCCGCCCTCACCGGCCTCGGCAACCAGGATGAAGCCTGCTACAACACCCTCGTAAGCGTCTACGGCATCACTCCCCTCGGCACCTGGGACTCCCAGATTGACTATGTGTCCCAGCTCAACGTATGGGAAGCCGGTCCCGGCAACACCGACTTCAAAGGCACCATCCTCTGCATAGGCAACGGCGGCTGCGAATTCTCGATGAAGAACCCCGACGGCACCCCCGACATCTCCGCCCACCCGAAGAACAACATCCATCAGGCCAACGTCCTCCGCTTAGCCGCCAACGCCATCGAATACCTNAAGACCCGCTGATCCCCCCTCCTCCCCATATCCCGCCCCCGCGACCCCCGTCGCGGGGGCTTCCCATTTTCCCCCACCTCCCTATTCCACTCCCCCCCTCCTCCGTCCGCGCGAAGCCGTCCCTGCCGCCGGCTCTACCGTGCCTTCCGTACCCGTCCGCGCGAAGCCGCCCCCCCATCATCAAAAAAACTTGCAAAATCCCCGATATTTTCCTACCTTTGCACAAGCGACGGCACACCCCGCCGCCCCATTCGCCCCAAGTTTTCGGAAGTGCGACTTACGGATCCCCTCAATCGCCTGATTGACAATAGATTCCTACAAAGTCGCGCTAAGTGGGTGAATTGCCATTACCATATTATGGACTCGAACGAGCCGCACCACGCCTGGCACGTAATCAACTACATCGCCGCCGCCCCGCGCCGCAGCGACATGATACGCCGTGCCGTCGACGACTACAACCGCCGCCATCCCGCCGATGACGGCCGGCCGGCCCTCGACCTCTTCGCCCCGACCTTCGTGGAGGCCGTCAAGCGCGACGGCGCAGTCCGGCTCGTAGAGCGCCCCCTAACCTTCCACTACATCTTCCTGCGCGGCGACCTGCGCCATCTAAAGGACTTCTGCACCACCGTGCCGGGATGCTCCTTCGTGCTCAGCCACCTCGGCGTCACCTCCGGCCGCTACCTCACCGTAAGCGACGCCGAAATGGCTTCCTTCCGTATCATCGCCCGCGCCTACGGCAACCGCCTCCCCTACCTCCCGGCCGCTGAAGCCGGCCTCGTCAAAGGCGATGAGGTGGAAGTGGTGAGCGGCCCCTTCGCAGGCCTACGCGGCACCTTCATGTCCCGTCGCGGCACATCCGACGGCCACGTGGTAATCGCCGTCGACCAGGCACTCGCCACCATCGCCTACGACATCAAATCCGACAACATCCGCATCCTCCGCTTCTCCCCCGACTCCCGCCGAGCCTACGACCAACTCGACGCCTACCTCCCCCGCCTCCTGGCCGCCTACAGCCGGAGTCAATCCGAGCCACTGGAGCAATCCGAACAATCTGATATCCGCAGCAACTCCAATAATTCCAACAGCTCCACCAGTTCCCATAATTCCAACAGCTCCAGCAGTTCCACTAATTCAAATAGATTATTGCCTCCGGAGCTATTGGCCCCGATAATCACCTTTGTGCGCCGCTTCGGCCGCACCGAAACCACCCACCTCAAAATCGACGCCAAACTCCAGGCCCTCCTCCTTGCAAGCGCCACTCTCCTCGGCGACGAAGAAACCGGCCGCCGTGCCTCCGACCGCCTTGCCCGCGCCCTCCCCGGCGTCACCAACCCCGCCACCCTGGCCCTGATCCACCTCCTCCGCGCCTACGCCGACTCCCCGGCCGACCCGACCCTCTCCCCACACCTCACTGCGGGCCGCACCCTCCTCCCCCGCCTCACTCCTGCCCCCGGCGCCTCCACTTCCGCCGCCCGCCGCATCCTCCTCACCGCTTACTCCCGCCTCTGACCTCTTCCTCCCCCCTCCCGCGAGAAGCCTTCCCCATCGGCCCAATCCCCGTCAATCCATCCCCGTAATATACCGGTCCGCAATCGATCCTTCCGCGCGAAGCCGTTCCTGCCGGGCAACCCCCGTTGCCTGACTATGAAGCCTTTTACATCCAACTTCGACGAATGCCTCCTCGGTAATCAGAAAGATACAGAGGAGATTTGTCAGGCAGCCTACCGGTGTGCCGCTTTCTGCACGGTCGAGATTCATCCCGGTCCTGATCCCGGCCGCCACTTCTCCTGCCGGGCCGACACTCTGTATCATAACCGATACACCCCTTTTGCTCAGACTGCCTCATAAATCAGACTGACACATAAAGAAGATAAAGCCGTATATTAGCAGTCATGACTATGGATTTTGAGAAATGGCTTGATACAATAACCCCCGATACAGATGAGATTTACCAGCTCTATCACGCAGTCGCGGGTAATGAATCAGTAGGTGAAATCAATTTACGTGCCACGGACGAACCTGCTCAGATATCGGTGCTTCATCCGCGGGCCTCTGAGATAATCCTGTTGCGCGGAGAGGCCGACCGGCAGAAATTTCTCGGAACGATACTGAGGAAGTATACAATCCAGGCGGATGGTTCGATCCTTGACATCGAAACATGGTATCGACTGGCGAAAAAAGGGGATATTTCATAGAGTATGGACCCGCTGAGGGTTGAAAGATAATTTAATACGAAGATCTGTAGAACCTGTATCATAAGATGTAGCGGGTACTGTAAGCAGCAGGTCTTCGTATTTTTTAAGATTTAATATTATGCAAGCCATCATTTTAGCGGCAGGCATGGGTCGACGCCTCGGCGAATTCACCGCCCACAACACGAAGTGTATGCTGGAGGTAAACGGTATTCCGCTGATAGACCGGATGCTCATGCAGCTTCGGAAGTATGACCTGAAACAGATTGTCGTTGTCACCGGATACGAAGGCGAGAAGCTCAGGAAATATCTTGAAGCGGGTTATCCGGACCTCCCTCTGGTATTCGTGGATAATCCGGTTTACGACAAGACCAACAATATATACTCATTGTGGCTTGCCCGTGACGAGATGGCCAAGGATGAGACACTGTTGCTTGAGTCAGACCTTATCTTCAAGCACGACGTACTCCGCACCATAGTGGACAGCCCGCTCAAGGACTGCGCGCTGGTATCCCATTACCAGACATGGATGGACGGCACCATGATCCGTATGGACGAGGACAATTCCATACTTAGCTTCATACCCAAGAAAGCTTTCAAATACTCTGATACGGAGCACTACTACAAGACGGTGAACATCTACAAGTTCTCGCGGGAATTCATCGTGCATCATTATCTGCCGTTTCTTGACGCATACATCCGTGTGCTTGGTGAGAATGAATACTACGAGCAGGTGCTCAGGGTGCTTGCCATGATAGACAAGACCGTCATCAAGGCTATACCCATACCCGGTACCGACTGGTACGAGATCGATGATGTCCAGGATCTGCGTATCGCGGAAATCCTTTTTGCCGATCCGGTTCAGAAGCTTGAGAAGATACAGAAGTCCTACGGAGGCTACTGGCGTTATCCCGGCATGCTGGATTTCTGTTACCTTGTCAACCCCTATTTTCCCCGCCGGAAAATGATAGAGGAGATGAAGGCCAATTTCGAGCCCCTGTTGAGGGATTATCCTTCCGGCATGGGAGTCAATTCACTGTTGGCCGCCAAGTACTTTGACCTGTCGCATGACCTTGTCGTGGTGGGTAACGGCGCTGCTGAGCTGATAAAGAGCCTGCCATCCATTCTTCCCGGCACATTCGGCATATCCTATCCCACATTCGAGGAATATCCCAACAGGCTTTCGCCTGACCGTGTGGTGAAGTTCCATCCTTCCGACGCCGACTTTCACTATACCGTGGATGAACTGATGGCATTCTATGGCGCCCGTTCAGTCGACAATATACTTCTTATAAATCCTGATAATCCGAGCGGCAACTTCATCGCCCGAACCGATATCCTGCGTCTGCTCGAATGGTGTGAACAGCAAGGGAAGCGCCTGATCGTGGATGAATCCTTTGTAGATTTCGCGGATGACGGTTTGGCCCAGACCCTCCTCCAGACCTCCCTTCTTCAGGAGCATCCCTCGCTGATTGTGGTCAAATCGATTTCAAAGAGTTATGGAGTGCCCGGCCTGAGACTCGGCGTCATGGCAAGCGGAGACACCAGGACCATAGATTTACTGCGTAAGGACGTGGGAATATGGAACATAAACTCATTTGCCGAATTCTATATGCAGATCTACGGCAAATACGAGAAGGATTATGAGGAGGCATGCGAGAGGTTCAGGAAGGAAAGGGAACTGTTTGAAAAGGAACTCTCGGCCATAGACTGGCTCAGGGTCATCCCCTCCCAGGCCAACTATTTCCTTTGCGAAGTACTGGATGCGGAGATAGCGGAGAAGCTCGCCCTCAGGCTGCTCACTGAATTCGACATCCTGATTAAGGACTGTTCAACCAAACAGGGTTTTCCGGCTGACCGCCGCTACATACGTCTGGCCATACGTGATCGCGCTGATGATCACAGACTGGTAAGTGCAATGCTAACTATACGATAAACTTATTCTCAGCAATAGATGGAAGAATTGTCCCGAAGATTACGAGTCTGTATTTGTGGAGGAGGAGGTTTAGGCATAGTCTGTGCCGCTGTGTTTATGGACGCCGGAGTGGAGGTGAGCCTCTTGACCGGCCATCCCGATGACTGGCAGAGACAGGTAGCCGTGACAGACCGTGAAGGAAAAAGCTTCACGGGTGTTTTTTCAGGAATCTCCAGTGACCCTGCGGAAGTGGTCGGCACTGCGGATATTGTGCTCTTATGCCTTCCGGGGTATCTGATAGAAGAATGCCTCGTCAGGATCCGGCCCTTCCTGCGGAAAGGGAGTATCGTGGGCTGCGTAGTGGGCAGCACCGGATTCTTCTTTGCGGCCCATAAGGTGCTGGACTCCGCAACGGGACTGTTCGCCTTCCAGAGAGTGCCCTATATCGCAAGGCAGAGCCAATACGGCCGGAAAGGGGAATTATTGGGATATAAGAAGGAATTGAATGTGGCGGTGGAGAATATTCCCGACAAGGAAGGGACGGTCGCATTGCTGCGACGCCTTTTCAGGACCCCTGTCAGACTTCTTGACAGCTATTATGAAGTGTCGCTGAGCAATAGCAATCCGATCCTCCACACCGGCCGGCTGTACTCCATGTGGAAGGATTATCAGGGGGAAACATTCGAACGCAATCCTAAGTTTTACGCAGACTGGACTGACGAGGCTTCTGATATCCTCCTTGCCATGGACGCCGAATTCATGCAGCTGCTCGAAAGCCTTGGAATAGATAAGGGAGTGATACCCTCGCTGCTCGACTATTACGAAGTCAGGGATGCGAAGACACTCACTGACAAGATTAAATCCATACCGGCGTTCCGGTCTATCGCCTCTCCCATGAAAGAGACTGAGAAAGGATGGGTCCCCGACTTCGGCAGCAGGTATTTTACGGAGGATTTCCCATTCGGGCTGAAGTTTATCCATGATCTGGCAAGGGAGAAGGGACTGCATACACCGACGATAGACACGGTCTATTCCTGGGGTATGCGCATGGTATCAGGTTCTTACGGTCAAGGCATATAATGGCGGAGCAGGAAAAATCGGCATCCTCACAGGATCTTTCGGGCAAAGCGGCCAAAGGGGCCGTATGGTCGACTATTGACAGATTCGGAATGATGGTCCTGATTTTTTCTGTCAATCTTGTCCTTGCGAGGTTGCTCACTCCTGCCGATTTCGGCATAATCGGCATGCTGGCCATTTTCATGTCCGTATCGCAGGTTTTTGTCGACGGTGGGTTCGGATCCGCCTTAATTCAGAAGAAACAGCCGTCCCAGAGCGATTACTCGACTGTATTTTACTGGAACCTGATGATTTCCATAGGTCTGTACATATGCCTGTTCATTATTTCGCCTTGGGTCGGAGAGTTCTACAGGATGCCGTTGCTCTCATCGGTCCTGAGGGGCATAGGATTGACATTGATTGTCTCCTCGGTCTATACGATCCAGATGACAAGACTGCGGAAGCAAATGAATTTCAAGAAACTGGCCGTATGCAACCTCACATCATATTTCACGGGAGGACTCGTGGGGATAGGGATGGCGTTGAGCGGGTTTGGAGTATGGAGTCTTGTGGGAATGCAGATCGGATATTACAGCATGGGAGTGGTGCTGCTCGCTGTGGTCACACGTTGGCTCCCGTCCTGGAGTTTCTCGAAGTCTACCGTGAAAGAGCTGTTCGGTTTCGGCGGCTTCATACTGGGGGCGAATATATTGCAGGAAATAAGCAAGAATATCCAGGGAGTGGTCATCGGGCGTAAATTCTCCGCAGCACAGATGGGCCTGTACTCACAGGCCCATAAATTTGACAGCGTCACGAGCAATACCCTTCCTCTCGTGGTGGGGCAGGTGATGTATCCCGTCTTTTCAGAACTCCAGTTTGATAAAGTCAGGCTGGCTGCGGCCTTATCAAAAAGTGTGAGGCTGATCTCATTCCTGTCATTCCCTTTAATCGGACTGTTGATAATTATCGCCGAGCCGCTTATCGGCTTGTTGTATGGCGACAAGTGGATTCCCTGTACCGCTTATTACAGGATATTCTGTATAGGAGGTTTCTTTACGACCCTTATCAATATCAATTTCTATGTAGTGGCTGCCTTAGGCTACAGCAAGACCCTCTTCAAGTGGAGTTTCTATAAATGGGGCTTTCTCCTTACGGGTATACTTGTCGGAATGAACTTCGGTATCGACGGTATAATATGGGCCGTGGTATTGTCGAATATCAACATTTACTTTGTCAACTCGTGCCTTGCATGCCGGCAGTTAGGGGTATCGCTGATCTCTCAGGTAAAGGATTGGGGAAGGAATATGGTCATAGTCTTCCTTTCGGGGATCATGGCCGTAGGGTTTTCAATGGTCACGGGATTTTCTCCATGGATATCCGGTCTGGTTTTCGTCATCGCCTTCGCGGTATTGGTGTTTTTCCTCAACAGGGATGACTTCTCTCAGGCCAAGGATATATCGGTACGTCTGTTAGGAAAAATCAGATAGAGGCCGGCAGATCGGTGACCCGGCGTGACCACAATAACAAGATGATGTAAATATCTAATAAATCCGCATATTATGTCTGTTCGTAGTTATTCGGAGGTCTACAGGGATGTATGCAGGCAGTCAAGACTTAACGGCTTTAAGTCCGGAATGCTTGCCGGTCATTTCCTGACCCGTGACATAGGAAGGATATGTTCCGCATTCTTCATCCGTCATGGAGTCATACCGAATGTGATAACGGTGTATATGATTCTTTTCGGCATTGCCGGAAGTGTCCTGTTCGCTTTACCGAATGTATGGTGTAAGTTTATCGGATATTTTTGCTGGATAATGTGGTTCTCCATGGACTGCAGTGACGGTCAGGTGGCCAGATATACCCGGCATTTTTCCAAATATGGCGCGGAGATGGACTTCATGGCTCATCTCATTGACCATCCCTGCATGATAATGTCGATATGGCTTACATTCCTTCAGATGAAGGTCATGGAGCCGATTCCGTTGTCGGCCATATTTCTCGCCGTAATGGCTATGGAAATGATAATGCGCAATATCACTGCATTCAACCATTACCATTCGAAAATGGACTCCGGAAAGTCAGCCGGCTCCGGTCCCGCGCATATATCGTCATTGCGGTATGTATGGCGTCAGGTCTACCTGTTCCCTAATTTCATCGTTTGCTTCAGCTGGTTTATCCCCTTGGGGTATCTCCTTGATGCGAAATGGACCATATGGGTTTTCCTGGGATGGGCCTGTCTGTTTGTGCTCGGATTCATCAGGGGGCTTTTCACTGTCTTCTCCAGAATCTATCCTGAGTGAGGGAGGATAAGGCGTTGAAAGGAATGTCGGTATTCAATCACACACCGTCCCGGCTGGTTTATCTGCTGGGTATCTGCACCGTCATCGAGGCCGTCCTGTTCGGAAGCGGACAGTTGCTTAAAGCTGGTCCGCTGACGGTGAAGATGATCCTGTATATGTCGTGCCTGTGCGTATCGGCATGGATATGTGTACGGTTGAGGCCACGTTTCGACAGTACCGATGTACGCCTGATAATCCTGTATTTTCTATTGTTCCTGCTTGATATAGGGCTGGGGCTGGTGAATCAGGCTCCCGGCGGTGCATTGGTCGAGGACATAAAGCCATTGTCGTATTTCTTTATATTTCCCTTTTTCTTAGTCTTCATAACCTCTATGAGGACAGTGGACAGGATCAATTCCCTTTTCCGCTACCTGCCTCTGATAATGGCCGTCATATATCTTGTCTACCTTATGGCCGTCAGCTATCTGGGAATCTTCACTTTCGGACAGGCGTATGAAAGTGCCGGACAGGAAAGCGATTTCATGTTCCGGGGAAAAAGCGGCGAACTGTTTTACAAAGGATTCATCTTCCTGCCGATAGGAATGATGTTTTGGGTGGAGGAAAAGAAGATTCTTCCGGTCATAATAATAGCCATAGCCATTTATTACACGCGCACACGTGGATTCTACATCATATCCTTGTTCGGATGTATCGTCTATTATTTCCTGACCTCCAATAACAGGAATGCGAAAAGAGCGGTGCTCTTATGCGGCATATTGATGGTCATAGGCCTGATCGCCATCAGGCCTGACCTTAACATGGGAGGGGAGGATGACCGTACGGGGGGCGACCAGATAAGATGGCAGACCATGAGTCAGGTCTGGGGAGCCATTGACGGATTCAGCCTATGGATCGGCCATGGTTTCGGCAACGGCGTCCCTGTCAGGCCGATACATATGGAGAATTCATTTCTGGAGATTTTCCAGAAGTCGGGATTGCTCGGACTGGCTTACTGGCTTTACTTTCTTTTCTGCATCTACCGTAACATAAGATGCCTTAAGGGACGCAGGGGTACCAAGGTGCCTAAGCTGTACTTTGTAGGGGTGCTGATGGTGTACGTGCAGTCATTGTTCAACCCCTTCATTACCAATCCCATCGGGATGAGTTTCGTCCTCATAAGCTATTGTGTGATTAAATTTTACAGGAACGATGTCGGAGATACTCATAGGCTGTGTCGTATATAATCAGTCACTTCCGGAGACAAGGACTTATAAGAGCCTGTTGACCCAAAGCGAGGATGTCTTCATCCATGATAATTCCCCTCAGCCTCTGACCGGGATTGAATCCTTGCCTCCAAAGTGGATGTATGTGTCGGATCCTTCGAATCCGGGCCTGAGCGCCGCCTACAATCGGATGGCCCGATATGCCCGTGACAACGGATATAAATGGATTCTGGTGGTGGATCAGGACACTTGCTTTCCTCCCGACACACTCCTCCGGTACCGGGAAAGCATAGGGAAGTATCCCGGCATTCCGCTTCATTGCCCGATTGTGCTGACCGGCAGAGGCGGACTTATGTCTCCGCTTTCATGCAGGAGGTACATA
Organism: Bacteroides sp.; assembly: GCA_014802425.1. GTDB lineage: Bacteria > Bacteroidota > Bacteroidia > Bacteroidales > Muribaculaceae > Lepagella. The sequence continues at coordinate 30,620 of JAAVCH010000031.1, read as the reverse complement.
CCCTCTTCGCGGGGAATGGAAATCGACAGCCTTCCCCGGTCGATGGTGAAGCTGTCGTCGGCATCCATAATCAATAGCGGGATGCTGATCAACCTGGAGGCTTATTCGGATGTGGGTGGATACAACGAAAAGGTTTTCCTTGATTTCTCCGATTATCAGTTTGTAGAGCGGTTATCGGAAAAATATGAATTCGCACGTGTCATTGACTGCGAGTGTGTCCAGTCGTTCAGCAACGATGACGATGATGTGCGTAAGAAACTGGCCAGATACCGATTGTTTTGCCATTCACTGAAACACTATGAATGTAAACGCAAGCCCGACAAGATATTCATTTATAGGGTCATGTGGCGCCGGTGCTTTTCTCTGATGGTCCAGACCAAATCGATTAAACCCATAGGAATAATAATAAAATCCCTTATCGGATGATTTCCGTTTGCATCGCTTCCTATAACGGAGGGAATTTCATAGAGGCTCAAATCCGGTCTATCCTTGAACAGGTCGGCATCCATGATGAAGTCATAGTTTCCGACGACGGCTCGACGGATAATACCCGGAAGCTGGTGTCCTCGATAGGGGACGGACGGATCAGGCTCATTGTCAACGACGGCCCTCATTCCCCCGTGCATAACTTTGAGAATGCGCTGCGGCATGCAAAGGGAGACTATATTTTTCTCGCCGACCAGGACGACGTCTGGCTCCCCGGCCGAGTGTCCGAGGCTCTGCAGGCGCTGGCCACGCCGGGAGTGGAATGCACCGTCTGCAACCGTATCGTCATCGACCGCGACGGCAATACCGACAATATCCCGGTGCTGAAGGAGGATTTCACCCTCCTCCCTTTCCATAGGATACTGGCGCACAACAAGTATATCGGATGCTGCATGGCCTTCTCAAGAAGGCTGCTTGATACGTCGCTCCCGTTTCCGCCGGGTCTGCCGATGCATGACCTATGGATCGGACTGTTGGCCCACAAGGAACATAAGGTGCGGTTCATACCGCGCCCACTGGTAGCCTACCGGCGCCACGGCAATAATGTCACTACGGGAAAAAGTCCGTTCTCCCTCGCCTACCGCGTAGGCTATAGGGTGAGATTGTATTTCCAGCTCATTGCGCGACTCCATAAATCCCCTCTAAGATGAAAGTCCTGATTGTTTCGCTTTTCGGTGTGTCGGTCACCGGCCGGGTCAGTAAGGTAATCAAGCATGTCTTCCCGGATGACGACGTGACGGTGGTCACCTCCGACTTCAGTCATGGATCCAAGCGGTATGTCGGGCCTGATACGGCGCCGGCGGATTTCAGGACGGTCAGGCTCCACGTATCGGCCTATTCTAAGAACGTATCATTCCGGCGCATATTCAGCCATATGGGATTCGCCAGGTCCGTGAGGCGCTATCTTGACTCGCTCTCCTCATTGCCGGATCTGGTGTATTGTCCGATGCCTCCTTCCGCCTCGGCCTGTGTGGTGGGGAAGTTCTGTAAGAAGCACGGCATCCCTTTTGTGGTGGACGTGATAGACCTGTGGCCCGATTCGCTTGTGGCCGTCCTCCCGTTCCATAAACTGCTCTCCCCCGCCCTCTATCCGTGGACCCGCATGACCAGGAAGGCCTACAGGGCTGCCGACTATATATCCGGCGAGTCGAAGGCATACGCTGAGGTGGCCCATAGGCTGAATCCCGATGTGCCGTGGTCGTACACCTATCTTGGGTCCGACTATAGTGCCGCGTGCCGACTTATCGAAGAGTCCGGAGTGTCACTAGACAAGCCCTCGGATGAAATCTGGATCGGATACGGCGGCTCATTGGGCCAGAGCTATGACTTCGACGTCATACTCAAGGGTATCGCATACATTCGCGACAAGGGTGTGAAATACAGGATGTGGTTCATCGGCGACGGTGAGAAAGCCGACTATATCAGGCAGACCGCCCGGGAGCTGGGTCTTGATGTGGTGATCACCGGGAGGGTCGAATACAGGGATTTCCTGAAATACCTGTCCTATTGCGATATAGCTGTCAATTCCTTTAAGGAGAACACTCTGGTGGTACACAGCTACAAATTCAATGACTACGTTTCCACCGACTGCTTCATACTGAATAACCTGAAAGGCGAGACGGCCTCCATGCTTGATGAGTATGGAGTGGGACGCACATTCGATGCCTCTTCGTTCAATAAGATCCTTTTGGACACCATACAGAACTGGACAAGCATCGAGCCAGGCCTCAAGGAGCGTCTCGGTCAGCTCCGCAGCGCCCTTCTCGACACTGACACAATCTATGGCCGTCTGCGCGCTGACATACTGAATTCGCTTTTTTAGCGATACCCCTCCCCACTCTCCCGCTTTCGGCGGCGGATATGACCGGAGAGTCCATGAACCCCCCCCAACCCTGTTTTTAGACCATGCAGCTTTATAGGAAATTCTTCAAGCGGACCATCGACGTGGTGGCCTCCGGCGGAGCGTTGCTCGTACTGAGCGTGCCGCTTGCCGCTGTCACGGTATGGCTCCATTTCGCCAACAAAGGCGCCGGCGCCTTCTTCCGTCAGGAGCGCCCCGGAAAGGATGGAAAGATATTCCGTGTCGTGAAGTTCAAATCAATGACAGACGAACGGGACGCTGAGGGTAATCTTCTGCCAAATGATAAAAGGCTTACCAAGGTTGGGGCCTTCATCAGAAAAACATCAATTGACGAACTCCCTCAACTTTGGAATGTATTTGTCGGTGACATGTCGCTTATCGGCCCAAGACCATTGTTACCGGAGTATTTACCCTACTATACAGAAAAAGAAGCCCACCGTCATGATGTGCGCCCCGGAATAACAGGATGGGCGCAAGTGAATGGACGTAATCATCTCGACTGGGATCACCGCCTCGCATTAGATGTGGAGTATGTAGAGAAACTTACGTTTACATTTGATTGGAAAATTCTTATGCAGACTGTAAGAAACGTAATTGAAAGGAAAGATATTGAGGTTGCTCCTTCAGGAATCCCCTTAAACTTAGCCCGAAAGAAATAATGGATTTAAAATTTGAGATAATACAACCCGGTACAGGTAACTATGATGAATTGTATACTTACTTAAAGGAAATTGATCATACGCATGTACCCTCCATCAGTAGTAGAGTTAATCTTGAAGAATGGACGAGAAAGCTGATAGATCATGCTACTTTGTTCGTGTATCGTGATAATGGTAAGCTTGTCGCATGTGTGGCTGATTATGTCAATAAAGCTCCGGAATACACCTTCGGTACCCATTTGTCAGCAAAGCATGAATACGCAGACTACCTTCTTGGACCTGATCTTATACGTCGGTCTTTGAAATACGCCAGACAATATGGATCGGCAGGGAAAGTAGGGAAAATCCGTAGTTCATTTAAGGCCTTGGTGGAGTATTACTTTAAATTAGGTTTTGTGGTAATCAATAAATCAGTGTTTCCTAATTCGAATGTTGAGGAACTTGAGATAATACTGACCTTTTAAATCAGTGATATAATATGGAAATAAAGGAATTTATAGAAAAATTCTCGGAAATCTTTGATGATACCGATGTGGCGACTCTCACTCCTGAGACTAATTTTCGTGAACTTGATGAATGGTCATCGCTTTCGGCATTGGGTGTAATTGCTCTTGCCGATGAAGAGTTCGATGTGGAGCTTTCTGCCAGTGAGATGCGTAACGCTAATACGATTCAGGAACTTTTTGATTTGCTCAATAAGTAAATGACGGAGTTTAATCCATTCTCCCTTAAGGGCAAACATATCCTTATAACAGGTGCCTCTTCCGGTATCGGGCGTATGACAGCAATTGTATGCTCAAAAATGGGTGCTGTCGTGACTGTCACCGGTAGAAATCCGGAAAAACTCAATGAAACGTTTGAGAGTCTTTCCGGAGAAGGTCACTTGAAGATTGTGGCTGATCTGCTTCAGGAAAATGATGTACAACGCCTTGTTGAGGAGTGTACAGATCTTGATGGGGTAGTCCATTCCGCAGGGATTGGAGATCGTACTTTACTTAAAATGGTACGGGAGAAGGATCTGCAACGTGTTATGAAGGTAAATTTCGATGCGCCTGTACTTCTTCAAAAATTATTGCTTAAGAAGAAAAAGATCAACGGAGGGGCGTCGATAGTTTTTATTGCATCACGTGCACCCTTTGCTCCCACAATTGGTAATGGAATCTATGCTGCCTCAAAGGGTGCATTGATTGCATATGCAAGGGTTCTCGGCCTCGAATTATCTAATCAGCTTATTCGAGTAAACTGTATTTGTCCTGCTATGGTATGGACTGAATTGGTTGAGAAGGATTCGAAGCTCACCGGCGTGGATTACCATGAGGCTGAAAAAGCGTATCCCCTTAAGCGTTATGGTCAGCCTGAGGATGTGGCAAATCTGGCGGTGTATCTGCTCTCTAATGCAAGTGAATGGATGACTGGAAGTTGTATTGACATCACCGGGGGGGCGAATTCACTTTAAAAGCTTGAAAATGGTATATATTAAGGCAATTTCCTATTATCTGCCGGAAAGGATTGTCACTAACGAAGAGTTGGTGGCCGAATTCCCGGAGTGGACTGTGGATAAAATCGCTGATAAAGTCGGAGTACATGAACGCAGGGTTGCAGATGAAGGCGAAACATCTGCTGATCTAGCCATAAAAGCGGCGGAACTGCTATTTAAGGATAATACGTCCATAAAGAAGGAGGATATCGATTTTGTGCTTCTTTGCACTCAAAGCCCTGATTATTTCCTTCCTTCCTCCGCCTGTATAATCCAGGAGCGGTTAGGTCTGCCAACATCCTGCGGAGCTTTCGATTTTAATCTTGGTTGTTCGGGGTATATATATGGTCTCGCTGTTGCCAAAGGTTTGATAGCCGGGGGGATAGCAAAAAATGTTCTCCTCCTCACTGGAGAGACTTATAATAAGTATCTGCATCCCCGTGACAAAGGGAATCGTACTATTTTCGGGGATGCTGCTTCCGCTACCGTGGTTTCCGAAGATGGTTTTGCACGTATCGGAGAATTCGCTTTAGGTACGAATGGCGCCGGTGCGGAAAACCTTATAGTTCGTACCGGCGGTCACCGTCATCCTGAAAAGAAGGGTGATTTGACATTTGATGAGAATGGTAATCCCCATTCCTCAGATTATCTTTTCATGAATGGTGCAGAGATCTTCACGTTTACGCAAAAGAATGTGCCGGTCGTTGTACGTCAGACTCTAGAGAAGAATCACCTGTCTCAAGATGATGTAGGTTTATTCGTATTCCACCAAGCTAACAGCTATATGCTCAACTTCCTCCGTAAGAAAATCAAGATTGATCAAGATAAGTTTTATGTCAATCTGGCGCAGGTTGGAAATACGGTGAGCAACAGCATTCCGATTGCACTTTCTCAAGCCATGACTGCACAAAAACTCGAAGGGCCGGTTCTATTATGCGGATTCGGTGTCGGCTATTCATGGGGAGGCTGCATAATCACTTTTAAGTGAGGAAAGTGTTTATGTTATTTTCAGAAATAAAGGGATTTCTGGATTTTCCGATATACAAATACTCCGTGATGACCTTTATCCGGAAATAGGAGGAGGGAATAAGGCACGTAAGGCAAGATTCTATGAGTCCTATATGCGTGAAAAGGGCTACAACGCTTGTGTAACTACCGGTGATATACAGAGTAATCATAATCGAGCCATTGCCCTGATGTGTGCAAAAATGGATGGAAATGTCATCTATTATATCAGGGTACAAAAGAGCGATTTGAAGCTGAGAAGGGTAATGCATTACTCGTGAGAAAGAGTGGGGCATCAGTGGAATTTGTTGAGGTCGATCAAATAGGACCGAGTATGGATGCCGCAATAGAAAGACTGAAGACAGAGGAATATAATCCGCTTTACATTCACGGAGGAGGACATGATTTGCCTGGTGGAATCGCTCTTGTAGAAGCGGTGAAGGAACTTAAAGAAGAATGTGACGCCGTCGGAGACAAGCGTGAGTATATATTCCATCCTTCCGGTACAGGCTCGATCCAGGCCGGTATCGCGGTCGGGCTGGATATGGTCGGCTGGAGGGGGGCGTGCAGTCAGTAGGCATTTCCGTGGCCCGTCAGAAAGAGCGCGGCACACAGGTGATCGAGGAGTTCGCCAATATGCTTTCGGATTACTATGGCCGGCGCAAAGACTACAGGGGAGAAATAATCTTCAACACCGACTATCTCTGCGGCGGATATGAAAAATATACCCCCGAAATGGCTGAATGCCTTGACAAGGTGATGGCGGAGACGGGCCTGATGTTTTCGACACCACATATTCCGGCAAGGCTTTCTACGGCATGATGGATTACCTCCGCCGGCATCCTGAGATCCACCGCCCCATGTTCTGGCATACCGGCGGCCTGATGAATCTAATGAAATAGTTTTTCACAATGAACATCCTGTTTACGTGCGCCGGAAGGCGCACTTATCTTTTGAAGTATTTCCGGGAGCAGCTTGAGGGCAAGGGAAAGGTCGTGGCCACCGATATGCAGCTGTCGGCCCCGGCCCTGAGCGCTGCCGACGTCAAGATCGCCGTGCCTGCCGTATATGCCCCGGATTATATCGACCGTACACTGGAGATATGCAGGGATAATGACGTCAGGGCCGTGATCTGCCTCAATGATCTGGAACTCCCCATACTCGCACGCAGCGCGGAGAGGTTCAGGGAAATCGGCGTGACTCCCATCGTGTCGGCTCCCGAGGTGATCGACATATGCTTCGACAAGTACCGCACGGCGCAGTACGTAGCGTCGCTCGGGCTGGAGACTCCGATGACGTTTGTGTCTCTTGCCGAGGCCCGCAAGGCCCTCGCGGAGGGCAGGCTGAAGTTCCCGCTGGTGTTGAAGCCCCGCTGGGGTTCCGGCTCGATCGGAATAGAATTCGTGAATAATGACGGGGAGCTGGAGGAAGTCTACGCCATGCTGCTCAAGAAGGTGAAGGCCTCCATCCTCGGCAAGGCTTCGGAGGGAAGCGAATATATACTGATTCAGGAAAAAATCGAGGGTCAGGAATACGGAATGGATGTGATGAACGACCTCACGGGGCGTAACCGTGGCGTGTCGGTGAAGAAGAAACTGGCCATGCGCGCCGGCGAGACCGACAAGGCCGTGACGGTCGACAATCCAGAAATCCGCCGCGTAGGTCGGATCTTAGGGGAGAATCTCAAGCATGTAGGCAATCTTGACGTGGATGTATTCGAGAAGGACGGCAGGTACTATGTCCTGGAGCTGAATCCGCGTTTCGGCGGAGGCTTCCCGTTCAGCTACGAGGCCGGAGTGAACTTTCCCGGCGCGATACTGGCCTGGCTCGACGGCCATGATATCGACGACGCCACCCTGCGGCCGGAGTACGGCAAGGCCTTCGCCAAATGCGACTACCTGGTGGAGGTACCGCAGTAGACGGTACCGCTCACTTGCCATATATATCCAGTATAACCGGAGCCGATGCGACGCCATGCCGCATCGGCTCCGCGTCGTTCAAGGCAACCGTCGGTTTTTTAATGGCAACGGAGTTGCAGGCGGCTACGCGCGTACGGAGCGGTTCGGTCCGCGTCGGTCAGATTACTTGGGCCGGCTTTAGGAGGAAGAATCATCCTCATGGGAGGAGGCCCTATTGGATTAAGCAAGAGGAACCATGGATATTTTGGATAGGTTTTTCTCCTACTTATGTAACCCGGATGGGGTGCACGTATGGATTTGCGCTGATTCTATCTGAAGTTGTTTTTTGACACGATTTATGTTGAATAGTCGTGATTTTTTAGTATCTTCGCGGAACAATCGGTTATCTATCGGAAAACTTACAGTCAGAGGCGTGACGCTTCTGCTGTGTTTGTTTGTATATATGACCCGATTGTCAATCCCCTGTGATATGTTCGCTAATTATCAGCCCATGCTATGAGTTTCCCCTTTAAAAAGATTACCCCGAAGGTCTTTTCCAAGACTTTTCTTAAGGATGTGGAGATGGAAGTCTTATTTACTTCTGTCGATTTTCATGATGATGAGGTGTTTCAGCAGGGTGTAAGGAATCTGTTTGAATCCAATTTTCCTAATGTCATCACCGATGAGTGGCGTTTCACCGAAGACGGGTTTACTGTTACTTCCGATACGGAAACCTATCAGTACGGGTTTCGTCCCGGGGCGACCAGGGCCAGATTGCGTTTTCCGGCATATACGACTTTCACGGATATGGAAAAAGTGCTTCATATTCCTCTCCGATATATGGAGATTTCGTGCGCAAGGGAATGTGAGAGCATAACGCTAAGGAAATTCAACGAGCTCAAATTTGAGATTGAAAAGGTCCATGGGTCGGATATGGTTGAAGTGATGGAGCAGCTTTTCAGTAAAAAGTTGCTGACATACATGAACGACTGGGATCAGATAACCTCACAGCTTGCCAAGGACAGGGATATTACCCGATGGGAGCGTACGCTTTATATGGATGATGCAGAGGTGTCTGGCCGTGTTGTATATGGATTTGTCACGGATGTGGAGAATCCTGCAAGGGGATCGCTGATTCTCAAGATAATCATGCAGTCGTCCGGCGATAGTATCGAATATGACGGGGATATGGTTAAGGGGAAGTTGAAGGATTTGAATGAGTGGTGCGACTCGGCTTTTGAGTGGGCGCTCACTCCGGATATGTTAAGTGAAATGCAGCAGTCATGAAGAAAGAATTGCTTGAAGTGGGTAGTCCGAAGCTGGCTGATGTCTGTCGGAAGGTGAAGAAGTGCGTGAAAGGTATTGTCATTACCTTCACGATGTTCTGTATGTCTTCTCCCGCTCATGCCGCCACGAATTCTTGTGCCGATACCGAGCTCCGAGTCAAAATCAGTGTTCCGGCTGCCGGGTCCTCTTCGGTTAAGCTTGGAGATAAGCTTAGGGTTTGTCTTTCAGACCAGTTGTCCGAGCTTGAAGTGGATTCACGGAGCGAGTTCCGTGCGCTTGGGGAGTGGACTTCTGATGCTCCCGATCTGGAAAGGCGTATCATGAAAGTGGCGTCCGCTCTCGCTAAGGTGGAGTATAAGCGACTCGTAATCGATGCTGCCCGGGGTGATGATACTTTTGATTATATGCTCGTACTCCCGGATGATACCTTAATCGGCCTTGCATGCACCCCGGCCGGACTGGATGAGAGTCTGGTAGGAATGAGTGTAAGGGAAGGACGTGAGCTGAAGTTCGCCAATGTGGTGTCGCTCCACAACATCACGGATCTGATACGTTCGTTTATTAAGTAATGGATATATGGAGCAGGTCTGTATGGCGTATCCTCATGGTATAATACCGAAAATATTGTGGAAGCCGGAGTTTCCGGCTTCCGCTGTGTTGATGTATGTGCCTGATGCCGTCATAGCCCGTAGAATCGAGGGCGATGTCTCCGGATGCATGACGGCGTTTCCGGGAGGAGTATATCATCTGCGGCGCACGGCTCTCCCCTCCGATGAAATGGAGGACCTGTCCACCAATCTTATGGGTGCGTCCTTTACCCTCTCATGTATGCCTTTCAGACAGATCAACAAGGGTAAACTTGACTGGAAACCGTTGAAAGAGAAAGTGATGCCGGTGCGGAACGTCACCTATCGCGCTTTGCCGGGCCCTCATACTGCGGCCGGATGGTCGATTTCTGGTATTCATAATCGGGAGATACCCTATCCGCGCACTTTCCAGACGGAGAAGGAGTATAAGGAATGGGTGAAGAAATGCAAGGCCACCTTTCCTCTCAGGTCGGCTCCCGAGTTTCCCGACTATATCATGCTGGAGGACGATGTGGATGATGGCAAACCAGTGAAAAAGACGAAGGCGAAGGCTTTCTGTAAGGTGAACCATAAGCCGAATAATCTCAATTACTGGCATTATACGTGTAATTTTTCTTCACAGGAAAATCCCGGAAAGGACGTGAAGGGCACAAAGGGTTGGCGAGAATCAATGTATGCGCTGATTTCACAGATTTTTCGACAGGATGTGATGTTGCTGGAGAGTGATATGGATTATCCATGCTGGCCGACATGGCAGACCGATATCGCAGAGAATGCGGGGATATTAGAGCTATGGCGTCGTGGATGCGGTTCTCGGATAGGATCCGGGAGAATGAAGCGGACGGTGTTTAGACATGGTAGGAAGGTCCGCCATCGTGGCCGGCTCCTGTGACAGTGCATCGTGGCCTCGGGAGGCTTTGCCACGAAAAGAGTGTACGTGTCCACTCTTCTGTTTCTGGCCGGAGGGGGCGGAAGTTGGCTTAATCGGTAAATTTTGCTAATTTTGCAGAATGCAAGATTTTTCCGATAATTACGGAGGTGACTCCGGTTACGATATCCATGCCGGGGCCGGAAGGCCCGGCGGGTCGGACGGCGACGTGGAAAAGGCTCTGCGTCCGCTGGCGTTCGACGATTTCAGCGGCCAGGAGAAGATCATAGCCAATCTGCGGGTCTTCGTCCAGGCGGCACGCATGCGCGGCGAGGCGCTCGACCATACGCTGCTCTACGGTCCTCCGGGGCTGGGAAAGACCACGCTGGCCAATATCGTGGCCAACGAGCTGGGGGTGGGTTTCAAGGTGACGAGCGGTCCTGTGCTCGACAAGCCCGGCGACCTGGCCGGCATCCTGATGTCGCTTGAGCCGCACGAGGTGCTCTTCATCGATGAGATCCACCGGCTTCATCCCGTGGTGGAGGAATACCTCTATTCCGCCATGGAGGACTACCGCATCGACATCCTGCTCGACAAGGGACCCGGCGCCAAGAGCGTGCAGCTGACGCTCTCCCCTTTCACGCTCGTGGGGGCCACCACCCGCAGCGGCCTTCTGACGTCGCCGCTGCGCGCGCGCTTCGGCATCAAGTCGCATCTGGAGTATTACGACCATACGGTGCTGCAGGGCATCGTGCGCCGCTCGGCGCGGCTGCTCAAGGTGGGCATCGACGAGAAGGCCGCCATGGAGATAGCCCTGCGCAGCCGCGGCACTCCGCGTATAGCCAATTCCCTCCTGCGCCGCGTGCGCGACTTCGCCATGGTCAAGGGGGACGGACGCATCACCCTCGACATAGCCCGCATGGCCCTTGAGGCGCTCAACATCGACCGCTACGGCCTGGACGAAATCGACAACCGCATCCTGCTTACGATAATCGACAAGTTCCACGGAGGGCCCGTCGGCCTCTCGACCCTGGCCACGGCCATAGGCGAGGACGCGGGCACGATCGAGGAGGTCTACGAGCCCTACCTCATCCAGGAGGGCTTCATCAACCGCACTCCCCGGGGACGCGAGGTGACGGTGCTCGCCTATACCCATCTCGGCCGCACAAGGGCTATGGGGCCGGGGTCATTGTTTGACGACATTGAATGATCTTATGGCCGGAATAAAGAGCTTAGTCAAGGATACGGCGGTCTACGGACTCAGCAGTATCGTGGGACGCTTCCTCAACTGGTGCCTCGTCCCTCTGTATGTGTATCTTTTCGATGCGGCGGAGTACGGTATCGTCAGCTATCTCTACGGCTTCACGGCCGTGGCGCTGGTGATACTCAACTACGGTATGGAGACCGGCTTCTTCCGCTTCGCCAACGCCTCGGACGATCCCGAGAAGGTCTACACCACGTCGCTGACGTCGGTCGGCATGACGTCGGCGCTGTTCATCGTGGCGCTGACGCTGCTGCTGCCCCGCATTTCGGCGGCGTTGCTGCTGCCGCGGCATCCGGAGTACGTGTGGATGCTCGGCGTGACGGTGGCGCTCGACGCGTTCTCCAACCTGCCGTTCGCCTATCTGCGTTTCCGCAACAAGGCGTGGACCTTCGCCGGCATCAAGCTCATGAACGTAGGCCTCAACATCGGCCTCAACCTCTTCTTCCTGCTGGGGTGCCCGGCGCTGGAGAAGCGGTGGCCGGGGGCGATCGACTGGTTCTATGCCCCTGCCGGAGGTGATTCGTTCGGCATCGGTTGGATATTCGTGGCCAACCTCATCTCCACCGTCGCGGTGCTGCTCTCGCTCACTCCGTGGCTCACGGGGCGGCGCTGGAAATTCGACCCTCGCCTGCTCAAGCGGATGCTCGACTATTCCTGGCCCCTGCTCATACTCGGAGTGGCCGGGATACTGAGCCAGAACATGGGGCAGCTCCTCATCCCCTACATCTTCCGGGGCAACGAGGAGGCGGCCCGCAGCATGGTGGGCATCTACGGGGCCAACATGAAGATAGCCATAGTGATGGTGATGTTCACCCAGGCGTTCCGCTACGCCTACGAGCCCTTCATCTTCTCCCAGGCCAAGGCCAAGGGGGAGGACCGCACGAAGGCCTACTGCGACGCCATGAAGTACTTCGTCATCTTCGGCCTGCTGATATTCCTCGGCGTGATGTACTTCCTGCCGGTGCTGAAATACTTCGAGTCGCCGGGCTACTGGGGAGGACTGCGCGTGGTGCCGGTGATGATGATGGCCGAGCTTTTCTTCGGCGTTTTCTTCAACCTCTCGCTATGGTACAAGCTCACCGACCGGACACGTTGGGGAATGTACTTCTCCCTGCTCTGCTTCGTGCTGATGCTGGGGCTCAATCTCTGGCTCGTGCCTGCCATCGGCATCCCCGACGGCTATCTCGGCTCGGCCTGGGCGGCCTTCATCAGCTATTTCGTGGTGATGGCGGTGAGCTGGGCCGTGGGAAGGAAGTACTACCCCATCCCCTACGAATGGGGGCGCATCGGGGCCTACACGGCGCTTGCCGTGGCGCTCTACGCCCTCGGTGAGGCGGTGTGGATGCCGGGATGCGTGTGGGGAAGCTATGTGTCGCGCACTGTGATGCTGCTGGTCTACATCGGGGCGGTGGCGAGATTCGAGAATGTACCGGTCCTTTCGCGGCTGGTCAAAAAGATTGCATGATATGACGGAGGGGCAGAGAGACACATTTCCTAAATCGGAGCGTCTGAGGCACAAGACGCTGGTCGACGGCCTGTTCGCCTGCGGGCGGTCGAAGTTCGAGTATCCGCTGCGTATGGTCTACCGTCCGCTGACGGGGACTGAACTGGAGGCGGCCTTCCGCATCGGCGTGCCCGACAGGGTGGCGCCGCTGCAGGTGATGTTCACGGTGCCGAAGAAGAAGCGGCGCCATGCCGTGGACCGTGTGCTGATGCGCCGGCGCATGCGCGAATGCTGGCGCCTGTCGCGCCGCAGGCTCCGCGAGGCCGTGGAGCGGCATCCCGGGCTGCGCACCCTCAGCGTGGCGCTCATCTACAGCGCCGACCGCAACATCGACTCCGCCCGGATAGCCGCCAAGACCGACGCCCTGATCCAAAAGCTCCTGACGGAGCTCGCGCGCGGCGCGGAGGCTCCGGAAGATATCCAGGGCTGATCCGGAGGCTCCGGCATTCTCCGCACCGGTCAGTATAACCAGACTCCATGACAATGTCAGATTCACTTACCCTCAGAGCCGCCCAGGACCTCGTCGACGACTGGATCCGCAACATCGGAGGCGGCTACTTCTCAGAACTCACCAATATGGCCGTCCTCACCGAGGAAGTCGGCGAACTGGCCCGCGTCATATCCCGCACCTACGGCGACCAGATAGCCAAACCCGGCGACCTCCGCCACACCCTCCCGGAAGAGCTCGCCGATGTGCTTTGGGTGGTGATATGCCTCGCCAACCAGACCGGCACCGACCTCACAGAAGCCCTCCGCGCCTCCCTCCACAAGAAACTCCGGCGCGACGCCTCGCGCTTCGCCTCCCGGCGCGCCGGAGAGCCGGAGTAATCCGCGGCGCCCCGAGGGGGAACCGGGATAAATCGTGCGGAGCGTGCGGTTTTTTTTCCGGGAAAAACATTGAAATCTCCGCGATTTGTGTTAAATTTGCGATGTCTATAGGGGTGTCCGTGCGGACTCCCCTGACCATGAAGCTCATTATATGCGGGCCCCAGGGCCTTCAAAAACGGGCGTCAGCCCCGGACGGGGGCCGGAAGCCCGGTCGATATGGCTATATAGAAGACACTTAAATTCTTACAGTTCATAACTTTTTAACCTACAACAGCTTAACCATGAATCGCTTTAAAGGATTCGTAGCCGGTGCGCTTTTGGCGGCGACAGCCCTCAACGCGAGCGCGGCATTTACGGGCGACCGTGCCGACTTCCGCGACGAGACCATCTACTTCGCCATCACCACCCGCTTCTACGACGGCGACCCCAAGAACAACGTGCTCTGCTGGGACGGCGTCGAAAACCAGAAGAAAAACAACGACCCCTGCTGGCGCGGCGACTTCGCCGGCCTCATCAAGAAGCTCGACTACATCAAGGCCCTCGGATTCACGGCCATCTGGATCACTCCGATCGTGCAGAACGCCTCCGGATTCGACTACCACGGCTACCACGCCATGGACTTCTCCCGCGTCGACCTCCGCTACGAGAGCCGCACCGAATGGGGCTCCTCCGAGGACGTGGATTTCCAGGACCTCATCGATGCCGCCCATGACCGCGACATGAAGGTCGTGCTCGACATCGTGCTCCAGCACACCGGCAACTTCGGAGAGGAGTACTTCTGCCATCTCTTCGACCGCGACCAGAACATCAAGAACCAGGCCAACATCGAGGCCTGTCTCATCCCCGACGATGAAAAGCTCGGCGGTGCGGCCTACTGGGACCTCCCCAACGAAGGGGATAGGACACAGTATAGCGAGCGTTTCAAATACCTCAAGAACACCGACGGCCAGAACCATGACGACAAGAACTACTGGCACCACGTCTCGACCTCCTGGAACTGGGACCTTCCCAACCGCTGGTGGGGTCAGATAGCAGGCGACTGCGTGGACCTCAACACCGAGAATCCCGCCGTCGTGGACTATATCGTGGAATGCTACGGCAAGTTCATCGAGATGGGTGTCGACGGTTTCCGCATCGACACCACGGGCCACATCGCCCCTCTCACTTTCAACTCCGCCTTCATACCCAAATTCGTGGAGCTGGGCGAGAAATGGAAGAGCAAGCGCAAGGGTGACACGCCGTTCTATATGTTCGGCGAGTGCTGCTCGCGCTACGGCAGCGTGATCTACCGTGACCAGCACGTGCTCTCCTCCCATTACTACACATGGAAATCCGACCCCGCGCTCGTCGCCGAATGGCAGGGCTACACCGCCGACTGGTGGGGACAGCAGGTGGTGAAAGAGGGTGCCGAGCCTTTGGGCAACATGCTCACCTGCGAGAAAGACCCCGGCACGGTGCATGACTCCAAGAACGTGTTCCTCGAGAACGGCGCATGGCACGAGCCCGACTACTCCCAGGCTTCAGGCTTCAACGTCATCGACTTCCCGATGCACTACAACTTCAACAGTGCCGACCAGGCAGTGCGTATCGCCCAGGAAGGGGACCAGTACTACAACGACGCGTCGTGGAACGTGGTCTACGTCGACTCGCATGACTACTCCCCCGGTCCGAGCGACGGCGTGCGTTTCTCCGGCGGCACGGCGCAGTGGGCCGAGAATCTCTCGCTGATGTTCACTTTCCGCGGCATCCCCTGCCTCTACTACGGCTCGGAAGTGGAGTTCCAGAAGGGCAAGACCATCGACGAAGGCCCCGGCCTCGCGCTCAAGGAGTCAGGACGCGCCTACTACGGCGAATACCTTGAGGGTGACGTAGAGGCCACCGACTTCGGCACATACACCGCTTCGGGCAACGTGCAGAAGACCCTTAACGCCGACCTGGCCCAGCACATCCGCCGCCTCAACCAGATCCGCGCCGCCGTGCCCGCGCTGCGCCGCGGCCAGTACACCTTCGACGACTGTACCGCCAAGGGGGGCCACGCCTTCAAGCGCGCCACGAAGGACAGCTACGCCCTCGTGGCCCTCAACGGAGGCGCCACGTTCACCAACGTGCCCGCAGGCACATACACCGACATCGTGACCGGCAAGACCTACCAGGGGGGCGGCACGATCACCGTCGACGCTCCCACCAACCAGGGTCAGCTCCGTGTCCTCGTAAAGGGATGGACCGGCGGCAAGGTGGGCGACCACGGTAAGTTCATCTATGACACCACTCCCGTAAGCCACGGCGGCGCCGTAAGCTTCGAGGACCCCGGCACAACCGAGTACTACACCTACGACGACGCCGTAGGCACCGCCTCAGTGTCGTTCTCACCCGCAGGAGGCACATTCAAGACCGAGACCATCGACGTGACCATCTCCCTCAACGAAGAGGCCGTCAAGGGATGGTACAAGATCGGTGACGCGGCTCAGGTCAACCTCACCGCCGGCCAGCAGAAGACCGTCACCATCGGCTCCGACATGAACTTCGGCGACACCAAGTCCATCACCTGGGGCGCCACCAACAGCGCAGGCACCGAATACACCGGCAACGTCAAGTACCGCAAGGTGGACCCGAACGCCAGCTTCTCAGTGTACGTGGCCTGCGACGGCGACTTCAACATGTATGCATGGGGCGACGACGACAGCGGCAAGAAGGTGGAGCCCCTCGGCGCATGGCCCGGCTCCAAGCCCTCGCAGAGCGTGGACGTCGACGGCACCGTATATTACTACCATACGTTCGACGGAATGGAGAGCGTCAACGTCATCTTCAATCACGGCGGCGCCCAGACAGCCAACATCACCGCCCTCGACGCCGACACATTCTTCCGTTATGACGGCGGCGCCAACGCCGAGAAGGTGGACGTCACCCTCACTCCGAACACCAAGCCGGGCATCACGCTCAGCCCCAACGGAGGCGAGTTCGAGACGGAGACCCTGACCGTAAGCATCACGGCCAAGAACGCCTCCTCCGCATGGTACCGTATAGGCACCGGCGCCCAGAAGAACTTCTCCGGCACCTCATCCTTCACCATCGGCGGCGACATGAGCGTCGGCGACAGTGTGACCGTAAGCTGGAGCGCCACCGGCGCCGACGGCGAGACTGTGACAGGCCAGGCCCTGTACACCAAGATCGAGAAGCGTCAGTACGATGTAGTGTATTTCGAGAACAACCTTAACTGGAATAAGGTGCATGCCTATGCCTGGACCGGAAACACAGAGCATTTCGGCGCATGGCCCGGCGTTGAGCTTACCGAGACCACCGTGCTCAACGGCAAGACATATTATGTCTGCAAGCTTGAGGGCGCACAGACCGGCACTCAGATTATCTTCAACAACGGCAACAACGGCGCCCAGACAGGCGACCTTTCATTCGTGCCCTACATGATGTATAACGCCGACGGCCCCACGGCTGTGGAGGAGGTCGATGCCGATGAGGCAGAGCCCGAGTACTTCACTCTGCAGGGTGTGCGCGTCGTGACTCCCGCTCCGGGCGTCTACGTGGAGCGCCGCGGAAGCAAGGTGCGCAAAGTAGTAATCAGATAAACATCTCCCCTCGGGTAAAATCAAAATCCCGGATATGAAATAACCCCGGCTACCGCACGGCAGCCGGGGTTTTATGTCTATACCCGATGTCGGTGCAAGCCCGCTCGGGTGGGTGAGGGAAATGCCTCAAGTGCCGGGATTTAGCAGGCGGCGGCTGGCGTCTTCGGCGGTCAGCACACCCTGGGCGGCGGCGCGGCGGCGCAGCTCGTCGGCGGAGAGGGAGGGGTCGTCGACGGCGTCGGGGAAGATTTCGAGGAGCTCGGCTATTATGAATTCTGCGGCCGGATTTCCGAGGCGTGCCGCCTCAAGGTAGTGGCGGGTGGAAAGCTCGTGGCTGTAGGGGACTCCCTGAGCGCGCGTGTAGGCGTCGCCGAGCAGTGCTGAGGCTGCGCCCCTGATATGCGGTTCTGTGGCCTCTGAGGGGCCGACAAGGGTATTCAGCAGCCGCACTCCCAGTGCCGGCGCGCCGTGGGTATAGTAGAGGATGGCCCGGTCGAGGCGCTCGGCGGGGGTGCCGGGGGAGGTGCGCAGGGATTCCGACTTCACAGCGGCGTCGGGTATGCCGGCCAGGAAGGCCGTGCGGTAAAGCGAGTCGGCCTTTGCGGTGTCCTGCCCTACCCCGATTCCTTCGGCGTAGAGATCGCCGAGCATCGAGGCGGCCTGGGGCACGCCGTTGGCGGCTGCCTGTGCGAGCCACCATGCTCCTTTTTCCGGATCACGCTCCACGCCTTCGCCGGCCACGAGCAGATAGCCGATATTGCTCTGCGCCTTCGGGTCGCCGGCCATTCCGGCGCGCTCTATCCACTGTAGGCCGAGGTCGGGCTCCCCTTCCCTGATGAGGGTGAAGCCGAGGAGATTCTGAGCGGGGAGATAGCCGCCCCGGGCGGAGCGCTCCAGAAGGCTTCGGGCCCGGACGGAATCGGCGGGGATTGAGTCGAAGCCGCGCTCGTGGAGCAGGGAGAGGCGGTACTGGGCCTCGGCATCGCCGGCCTCGGCCCTTTCGGCCATCCGGGCCAGCGCCTCGCGCGGATCCGGCGTAGCCTGGGCGGGGACGGCTTCGCGCGGGAGGGGGGGCTGCGGGGCTTCGGCGAGGGCGGCGGAGGCGGCGAGGGGGGCGGCTAAGGCGGCCGCTAAGGTCAGGGCTTGGAGAATATGGCGGGGAGGTGTCATTTCGGGGTGAGGGTCACTATGGGCACCAGCATTTCCTGAAGCGAGATGCCGCCATGCTGGAAGGTGCCGGTGTAGTATTGCACGTAGTAGTTGTAGTTGTTGGGATAGGAGAAGAAGTCCTCGTTGAGGGCGTAGATGAAGGTGCTGGAGAGGTTGGGAGCCGGGAGGCCGAAGCGCTTCGGATCCTTCATTTCGTAGACCTGGCGGGAGTTGTAGTTGAGGTTCTTGCCTACCTTGTAGCGGAGGTTGGTGTTGGTGTTGCGGTCGCCTACGACCTTGATGGGGTTGTCGACGCGGATGGTGCCGTGGTCGGTGGTGACGATCACTTTGTAGCCCAGTTCGGCGAGACGGCGGAAGATGTCGACGGCCGACGAGTGGCGGAACCACGACTCTGTCAGCGAGCGGTAGGCCGCGTCGGAGTTGGCCAGCTCGCGTATCATCTTCGATTCCGTACGGGCGTGGGAGAGCATATCTATGAAATTGAGCACGAGCACCTGCAGCTCCACGTCGGGCTGCTTCGAGAGCTGGCGTATGAATTTCTCGCCCCCCTGGGAGTCGTTGATTTTGGTGTAGTTGAAGCGGTTCTTGCGGCGGAACCGCTCTATCTGGGTGCGTATGAGCTCGCTCTCGTGGATGTTGAGCCCTTCGTCCTCGTCTTCCTCCACCCAGTACTGCGGATACATCGTGGCGATCTGCAGCGGCATCAGGCCGGCGAAAATGGCGTTGCGGGCATACTGCGTCGAGGTGGGCAGGATGGTGGTGTAGAGGTTTTCCTCGATGTTGAAGTATTCGGCGAGCAGGGGCTGCACGATACGCCACTGGTCGAGGCGGAAATTGTCTATGAGCACGAAGCACACCTTCTCCCCCTTGTCGAGCAGCGGGAAGACACTGCGGCGGAATATCTCGTGGCTCATCACGGGATGGTCGGGGGAGGTGACCCACTCCTCGTAGTTGCGCTTCACGAACTTGCAGAAATTCGCGTTGGCGTCGCGCTTCTGGAGCAGCAGCATCTCGTCCATCTGCGAGTCGGAGTCGGCGAGCTTCAGCTCCCAGTAGACGAGCTGGCGGTAGACCTCCATCCAGTCCTCGATGGTGGAGACCATGTTTATGAGTCCCGACAGGTGCTGGAATTCCTGCTGGTAGGAGCTTGTGGCCTGCCGGGCCACGAGTTCGGTGGAGTGCAGGTTCTTTTTGAGCGAGAGGAGGATCTGGTTGGGGTTGACGGGCTTTATGAGGTAGTCGGCTATCTGGTTGCCGATGGCCTGGTTCATTATGTTCTCCTCCTCGCTCTTGGTGATCATTATGACGGGGATATCGGGGTGCTCGCGGTTGATGCGCGAGAGGGTTTCGAGTCCGGAGAGGCCGGGCATGTTCTCGTCGAGCAGCACGAGCGAGTACGGGCGCGCCTGGAGGGCGTCGAGGGCGTCGAGGCCGTTGGAGACGGTCTCGACGTCGTAGCCTTTGGCTTTAAGGAAAAGTATGTGGGGCTTGAGGAGGTCGATCTCATCGTCGGCCCATAGTATCTTGGGAATCATCTGTCGGGATTGGGGTTGTCGTCGGGATTGGAGATTTCGGCGCCGCCGGGAGTGTCAGGGCCTTCGGGGTCCTCTTCGTCATCGGGAGCCTCGTCGTTGTCGGGGCCTTCTTCTTCGTCGGCGTCGGGATTGGGGGTGTTGTCGGGATTGGAGATTTCGTCGTCGCCGGGAGTGTCATGGCCGTCGGAGTCCTCTTCTTCGTCGGGAGGCGGCATTCCGGGGCCGTTGACCTCTTCGGGAAGCTCCTCCTCCTGCTCGAAGCGGAAGTACTCCTCGAAGGAGCGGCCTTCGCGGAGCAGGAGCTCGAAGTTGGCCTTGGAAATCATAACGGGAGTCACTCCGGCGGGGAGGTCGAAGTCGCTGTGGGCCATCACGTTGCGGTAGTGCTCAAGTTCGCGCATGTTGGCGAATCCGCGCACTATCAGCAGGCCTACGTTGCCGAAACTCATCTGCTCAAGGTCGAAATCCTTCACCACAAACGAGGAGAAGTTGAAGCGTGCCACATCGTAGAGCAGCCGGTTGGCGCTCACCGAATCACGCGGGAATACGAAAACGAGCAGCTGCGGCTTATCCGGGTCACGCTCGAAATTGGCCGGCTGGCCGTCGGTGTCCAGCGGAGCCTCGGAGTCGGTCAGGCGCATGTCCCATATCATGCCGCGTGTGTTGGAGAGTCCGGCGTTGGGCTGCTTCCCTTCCTTGAGCCCCTTCAGGATGGCTCCGGCCATGGGGGTCATGTCGGTGTCGGGCCATTTTTCGAGCAGGTAGGTGAGGCGCTCGCGGAATTTGTCGTTGTCCCCTCCGGTCATGTATGAGAGGGCGTCGATGAATACGAATTTCGGCAGGATCTTCGACAGCGGGTAGTCCTCCTCCATCTTTTCGGTAAGGGAGTGTACACGGGTGTTGTCGTTGTCGAGATACGCCTCGTAGGCCTCCTCGTACATCTGCTCCTGGCGGGCGTTCATCTCGCGGAGATGGTTGAAGTAGTCGGGGTCGGTCATGGCCATTCCGTAGGGTGATTCGGGGAACTCGGCCAGTATTGCCTGCCGCCATTTCTCCGCCTCGGCCGCATCGTTGTCGCGCACGGCCATGAGGTAGAGGTTGTAGTAGGCGTCGAGGCGGTATGGATTGTCGGGATAGCGGGAGTCGAGGCGGTCGAATTCACGCCGGGCGGCGGGATAGTCCTCAAGTTTGTCCTTGAGTATGACGCCCATATTGTAGAGCCCCTCCTGGATGATGTCGTTGGAATTGGCTATCTCCTCCTCGGTGGTGGGAATCTGGCGGAGATAGTACTCCACGTTGTGGGGATCGTTGGGATCGGGTCCCTTTTCCTCGCCGTCGCCATCGTCGGCGCCCTCCTCGCCTGTGTTTCCGGGTGCCTCCTCATCCTCCTCGTCATCGGGTGAGTCTTCGTCGGCGTCCATGGCGAAGGTGGTCTTGTTGCGGCGCCGCCAGTCGTCCTCGAGCTTTCGGGCGCCCCATTTGCGCTGGAACTCGGTCTTGCCGGCGTTCTTGGTCATGGTGTTGTAGAAATACCATGATTTGTCGCCGTTGACGGTGAAGGCGGGTACGGCGGCTCCGTTGTCGAGCATCGGGGCCTCCTCGCGGTTGGCCAGGAGCTCCTCGCGCCTTGCGGCCTCGGCCTCCTCCTTTTCCTTCTTTATGAGCTCGTCCACGAGCCTCTGGGCCACCTTCTCCCGCTCCTCGGGCGACATGGCCGAGAGGCGCAGCAGGGAGTCCTGCAGCTCGACGTTGCCGGCGTAGACGCTGAGCTCGTCGAGCACGTCGGAGCGCAGCTTGAGCTTTTCGTAGTCGGGATACGTGACGGGAAGCTGCGGCACGGCCTCCGAGTAGCACGGCTGGGCCTTGTTGTATTCATGCTCGTCGAAGTATATGTTGCCGAGCGCCAGCTGGGCCAGGGCCTTGTCGATGCCGTTGCGGGTGGATTTCTCGATGGCCAGAGCGTAGTATTTCCTGGCCTCCGCCGAGTCCTTGCGGGAGAGGTAGAGGTTGCCGATGGCGTAGTAGATCTGGTCGAGGAACTCATTGTTACGCTCATAGCGGGTCATGCTTTTCAGGGCGCGCACCTCCGACGCTATGTTGGAGCCGGTATAGACCTCGCTCTGCTTTATGCGGGCGTTGAATTTGGTGCGGTAGGCCGTAGAGACTCCCGATCCGGCTTTCCTGTAGGCCTCATAGGCCTGCTGGCGCTTGCCGAGATGGGTGTAGACCTGGCCGAGAAGGAACCAGAGGCGGTTCTTCTGGCTCCCCGACGCCGATTTGGCCGCCTTTTCGAGATAAGGCACCGCCTCGGCATACTTGTCGGTGCGCACCAGATAGCCGGCCTGCACGAGATTGTAGAGGTTCTGTAGGGCGGACGTGGTGAGCTGCTTCTCCTTTACGAGGCGGAGCACATTCTCGGCCTCGTAGTCCCAGTCGAGGGCGCAGTAGCAGCGTGCCTGCCAGAGCCGCGCCTCGGTCACGGTCTCCGGAAGCCAGGTGAAGTGGCGGGAAATGTAGAGGAAAGTCGATGCGGCCCCGAGGAAGTCGCCGTTGAAGTACTGAGCCTTGCCCATCATCATCCAGGCGTTGTGGAGGAATGGATTGAACTCGTCGCGGGCCCTGAAGGCCTTCTCCTTGGCCGAGGATGTCTTCTTCGCGGGTTTTTTCTTGATGGAGTGGAGTTGTATGGCCTTCTGCATCTTCTCGATGGTGCGGTTGAAGTCGCCGGTGGGCTGGGGCATCTTCTGGTCGGCGCGTGCTTCGGCCGGATGGGTGAGCAGGGTGCGGGTATAGTCGTCCTCGTAGGCTTTCTCCATCGCCTTGAGGGTCTCCTTGTAGTGTTCGTCGCCGTTGTAGTAGACGTTGTAGCGAGTGGTGAAGGCCTGCCACTGGCGGGACACGGGTGTGTTTTTCTTGGTGGAGCATGCGCTGACTCCGAGCATTGCGAGGATGGCGCACAGCACCGCCACGCCTCCCTGCAGGAGGGGGCGTGGCGGTCGGTTATGTCGCGGCGTGTACTTTGGCATATCTAATTAACGCAAAGCCGGGCCGATTATTTGTCGTCAGAGCTGGAGATAGGTGAGCTCGTCGCGGAGTTCGGAGCCCGACAGGCGGCGGCGGCGCGAGATAAGCTGCGCGAGCTGGCTTACTGCCGGTCGCAGGCGCGGATTGCCGAAGATGCGGCGGTTCTGCATGAGTATCTTGTCGTAGATGCGTTTGATTTCGTCGTCCTCAAGTCCGCAGGTGTCGCGTCCTTCGGCCTCGATTTCACGGTAGGCGGCGTCCATGATGTCGGCGGGGATGTCCTCGCCGAGGCGTATGAGGCTGCGTGCCATGAGGTTGGATACCACCATCGAGGCCGTGAGGTGATAGTTGCGCATGAGGTTTTCCCACACCGCCTTGGGCGAGATGGCCGGGGAGGCGGAGAAGTAATAGTCCTGTGAGAAGTCGATCATGGGGTCGTCTTCGGTGTCGATCGATACCTCCACGACGCGGTCGATGGCGTCGAGCACGGCCAGGGATATGCTCATCCCCGCCAGCCCGTAGGCGCGGTCGTCTTCATTGCTGTATTGTAGTGTAAGGGGCATAATGCTTTCTGGTTTTGGGTGTCTTCATTTACAACGCGCGGAGGGGGCGGCGGGTTTAGAAAACCCATGACAGGCGCCCGGCGAAGGTGCGTCCCTGGCCTGGGAGGCAGGGGAGGCTCCACACGGGGGTGCCGAGGAGATTGTCGGCCGTGACGCCGAGGGTGAGGCCGGAGGTGACGCTCCATTCTATTGCGGCCCCGAGGCGGGTGATGTCGGGGAGGCGGAGTGCCGCCAGCCCGGGATTGTCGGCCGGCTGCGGCGGAGTGCCGCCGGGCATCGGGAGGGTCACTCCGGAGGCGTCGTAGGTGGTGTAGACGTTGCGTACGCCCCTGTATTCGTAGCTGACGCTTATGCCGAGCGGCCGCACGGGGTGTATTTCGGCCGACACTCCCGCGATCCAGCGCGGGCGGTCGAGTCCGTTGAGCACGCCCGTAGTGCCGTGCTGGGGTGTGTAGGTGCCTTCTGCGGCGAGGCTTACGATATGGTTGGGCTTATATGCCAGGCGCGCCGAGGCGCTGAACCCCGAGAGGTTATAGCGTGTGTAGCCGAGTCCGTAGTCGGCCACTGTGCCGGCGGGGAGGTCAAGGCCGGGCATGGTGGCGGCGCCGTAGTTGAGGATTGCCGCATACCATCCGTCGGCACCCACGCCGCGCCATGCGCCGTAGCGCCCCTCGATGGAGGCGGAGAAGCCCGCGAACGGGGTGGTCTCTATGCCGATGCGCGCGTCGATCGGCGAGTTGACGGGACGTGTCGACTGGAGCGCCGGATTGCAGTATGGATCGGTCTGGGAGATGGCCGCGAGTGTGCGGAGGGAGGTTCCGCCGAGGATATGGATGTAGAAGCCGAAGTTGCGGGCGGCGATGTCGAGGCGGATGTCGGGGGCCACGTGTACGGCTCCGAAATGCGAGCCGGCCTCGTCGCCGTCGGCGTTGAATGTCAGGTCGAGGTCGAATCCGGCGCGGAGCGTCAGGGCGTTGCGGCGGAAGAGGTAGTAGGGTGTGAGGAGGATGTTGGCGTAGGAGTCGGGGGCGTAGGTTTCGGGTACTGTGGGATGGGTGCCGTAGAAGAGGGCTTCGAGGTGTCCGTCGAAGCCTACCGTGCCGTTGGCTCCGGCCGCCGCCGACATTCCGCCGTCGAGCATGAGGGATGTCTCCCGCGTGGCGGTGCGGTAGGCGAAGTGACGGGCTCCGAGGGCGGCGTGCCAGCGGAGGCCGGTGGCATCCGGCATGGAGGTCCATCCCACCCTCACGGCTGCGTCGTTGAGCGTCTGGGTCGGGAAGGGGCGAGGCTCGGTGAGGACTATGGCGTGGTCCTCGCGCTCCGGCATTATGCCGTAGTAATTGAAGTATCCGAGATGGTACTGGGCCGAAGCCGACAGGGTGCCGAGGCCGGCGAAACGGCGGGTGAAGTCGAGCCCGAGCATCTCCTGATAGTTCTTGGCGGCCTCGAAGTCGGCTCCCCAGGGGTGCCACAGGGATGTGGAGTAATGTCCGAGCCGGATGCCGAGCCGGGTGTCGGGGGAGTCGATGGCTCCGTAGCCTGCGGAGAGGGAGGTGTTGAGGTAGCTGCCCATGGCCAGGTCGATGTATCCCCGGCGTCGGCTGGAGTCGCGTGAGGCTCCGTAGGCCGTGGCGGGGAGCAGGGGTGATTCAGGAGTGAAGTCGGCGGCCACGCCTGCCGTGGCGTAGTCGAGCGGAGTCGTGGCCATCGGGTATGCCTCCAGTTCGGGCAGACGGTTGATGCGTTCGGCCCGGATGATGTCCTTGAGGTAATTCCCCTCGACGGCCACGCTCTCGCGCAGCTGTGCGGCGGCGGGGAGTGCGGTCAGGAGGAGTATGGGGAGCGCGCGGAGCGGCGTAGGTGTCTTCATTTCGTGGTCGTTTTTGATGTGGAGGAGAGGCGTCTGGCTATCATCTCGCGTATGTCGGCTTCATCGCCGGGATAGTTGTCGCGGAGGCTGGTGAGGTATTCGCGGGCGAGGTAGTCCTTTCCGAGCGCGGTGTAGGCGTCGGCCAGGGTTATGAATCCCCGTGCCACCCAGTACTGCTGCGGTGAGCCGGAGGAAGTGAACTCCTCCATCATGTCGAGTGCCTCCTGCGGCTTGCCTTCGGCCAGGAGGCTTTCGGCCAGCATCACGTTGCTCCGTGCCCCGGCGGCCGAGTGGGGATTGGCGGCGATGGCCTCAAGGCTCCGGCGCCCCTGTGCGCGTTCGGAAGCCGATCCTGAGCTGAGCAGGGCCTCGGCCTCGTAGATCGAGGCTTCCTCAAGGGCGTCGGCCGTCACTCCTCCGAGCGAGCGCAGGCGCCGGGCGTAGGTCAGGCGAGTCTCCGCGTCGGGGGCCGTGCGCATGATGCCGGTATAGGCGCGTGCGATGTATTCCTGTCCTCCGCGGCGTTCGAGTTCGAGGTATCCCAGGTAGGCGCGCTCCGTGTCGCCGGTGTCGTAGAGATGGTCGGCGAAGATGGAGTAGGCGTCGGCCAGATGGCGTCCGGTCGGGTAGCGGGTGATGTAGTCCTGTATCGGGCGTATGGAGGCGGGGTTGTCGAGATAGTCGTTTTCGGCCTGCGAGTAGGCGAGGTCGTCGAGCTGGGCGGCGTCGACGGAGAATCCGGGCACCGTGCGCACGAACGAGGCGTATTCATCGATGCGGTGGTTGGCGGCGAAGTATTTCCGCAGTTCGTTGTCGGCGGTGCGCGCTTCGTCGGAGGCGGGCCATTTCATCATCAGTGCCTCGTAGGCCTCCACGGCGTCGTCGTCGCGTCCGGCGGCCATGAGGGCCGAAGCCTTGCCGAGGGCGGCGCGGGGGGCTCCGGCGTCGACGGGATAGCGGTCGAGGATGCCGGAATAGGCTTCGGCGGCTTTGGTGTTGTCGCCTGCGGTGGCGTAGGTGTCGGCGAGTTCGGTGAGGATGTCGGGCATACGCGTCGAGGAGGGGAAGTTCTTTATGAGGGCTTCGAGTTCGGCGATTTTGCCGGAGATGTCGCCGCGCAGGCCGCGTATCTGGGCATGGCGGTAGGAGGCGTAGTCGGCGTCGGCGCCTTCGGAGCGCAGTGAGGCGTATTCGGTCAGGGCGCCGTCGTAGTCGCCGGTATAGTACCGGCAGTCGGCGAGGCGCATCCGGGCGTCGCGGCGGAGGGCGGAGTTGAGTTCCCCCTTGTCGGCGAGGGCCTGGCGGAATGCCATGGCCGCCTGCGGGAATTTATTCAGCATCATGCGCGAGTAGCCGAGGTCGTACTGCAGCAGGGCCGAGTTCGAGCCTGCGTTTCCGGCCGAGGCCGCGGCGGCGTATGATTTTTCGGCGTCGGCGTATTTTCCGGCGGCATAGAGGGCGTCGCCGAGCCATATGCGGGCCTGTGTAGTGACGGATGAATCGCCGCCGCGCACGTTGATGCAGCGAGTCAGCAGCTGCTCGGCGCGTGAGGCCTCGCCTGCCGACAGGGCCGATGTGCCGGCGGCGTAGAGTATCTTCTGCTGCATGAGGCGGTCGGCGCCCGAGGGATTGCGTATGGCGTCGATGGCCTTGAGGGCGGCGTCGTAGTCGCCGGCCGAATAGCAGAGCTGGGCGAGGTGGCGCTCGATGGCCGGGGCGTATTCCGAGTCGGGGAATCGGGTGATGAACTGCCGGAGCATCTCCACCGAAGAGTCGAACGGCACCCCTCCCCCTTCGCTGCGTGCGGCCACATAGTCGTAGAGGGCGGTTTCGGCCACTTTCGGGTCGTAGCCCATGCGGTAGGCTTTTTCGAAGTATATGGCGGCGGCCGACGGATTGCGGCGCGCGGCCTCGATCTGTCCGAGGTAGAGGGAGGCTCCCTGTCCCACCGCGTCGTCGAGGTGGGCCACGCGGGAGAACCTGTCCTGGGCGGCGTCAAGGTCTCCGGCGGCGTATTCGCATGCCCCGAGGGCGTAGACGGCGTCGGGGGTGGCTTCGGAGCCTGCGGCGGTCACGTAGGCTTCGAGCGGGCCGCGGGCCGAGGTGAGGTCGCCGAGCTTGTAGCGTGCCAGGCCGAGCACGCGGCGTGTATCGTCGGCCAGTTCGGGATATTCCTGGCGGCGCAGGAGATTGTGGGCGGTATTGGCGGCGTTCTCCCAGTCGCCCTGGCGGAAGAGTATCTGGGCGATGTAGTAGCGCGGGGCCATGCCGGCGGCCGGGGCGGCTCCGTCGGAGTCCTGCATCCTGTCGGCCACGCGGGTGAACTTCGCCAGGGCCTGGGAGTCGTTTCCGCGTGTATAGTCGATGTAAGCGTCGTAGTAGAGTGCGGCGAGGGCGAACTCCTTGTTGTCGGCGATGCTCTTGAAGAGCGGTCGCGCCTCTTCGGGCCGGTCGAGGCATACGAGGCAGAGGGCCTTGCGGTAGGTGTAGAGCGCGCGGGAGTCGGCGTCGAGCGAGGAGAGGTCCACTCCGTCGTAGGTGGCGAGGGCGTCGGCCCACTGATGGGCGTAGAAGTGGTAGTCGCCGAGGCTGAGGCGGGCCTGCCGGGCGTCGGCCGAGGCGGCGAAGCCGGAGAGGTATTTTTCGAGCACGTCGGCGCAGCGGGGATCATCGGTGGCATATAGGGAGGTGCCGAGGAGGTACAGGAATTCCTGGCTCTCGCGGTAGTCGAGGGGCACCTGTTCGGTGGCTATGCGGTCGAGCTGGCCGATGGCTCCCCGGTAGTTGCCGAGCCGGGCCATGTCGCGTGCGCGCAGGAGCGATGCCGCGTCGGTGGCACGGGCCATTAAGGGAGGATGCTGTATGAGTATCGAGGCCGATGCCCCGGCGCTTGCCGCGGCGAGTATGAGGCCGAGTAGGTGGAGTCGCGCTTTATGCTGCATATTTCTGGAGATGTTTCTGACTAAGATTTACGGTCGGTGCCATCGGCGCGGCCGGCTCCGGGCGTAGGTGATGATGAGGCGGCCGCGACGGCGGCGGCCACCCGGGCCGGTGATATGCCCCGTAGGCAGTGGAGGTCCTTTCGGAGGCAGGGCTTGTTGCCGAATACGGAGCAGGGGCGGCAGGTCATTTCGAGCTGAAGTATGTCGGAGTCCTTCTGGCACGCGCCCCGGAATCCGCAGAACGGATGCGTGGCGCCCCATATGCTGACCGTGTGTAGCCCCGCGAGGCCGGCGAGGTGCATGTTGGCCGAGTCCATCGATAGCATCGTGTCGCAGTGGGCCAGGAGCGCCAGTTCGGCGGGAAGTCCGATTTTCCGGGCCGCCATGTTGACGATGTCGGCGCCGGGATTGGCCTTGCGCCATGTCTCGATGGTCTCCGATTCCTTATCTCCGAAGCCGAAGATGAATATGCGGGTGTCGGGGAGCTGGGCGAGCAGGCGCACGGTCTCCCCCATCAGGTCTTCGGGGTAGACCTTTCCCGCATGGGCCGCGAACGGAGCGATGGCTATCCAGCGCTGGCCCGGCTGTTTAGGCCCGGTGGCGCCGGCGAAAAGAGCCGGGTCGGGGGGCTCGGGGAATATCGATGTGAACCGTCCGGGGGCGCGCTTGCCGGTGGCGCGGGCGAGGGTCTCGGCGTAGCGGTCGCGCATCGGAGTGAGCTGCACGAGGTGCTTGTGTCGCGGGCGTGTGAGCCGCCGGCGTTCGGCGCGGCGCTTGTCGATGTGGTATGTGGGCCGGCCGGTGAGGCGGAAGAGGGAGCGCAGCAGCCGGGTGCGCAGCACGTCGTGGAGGTCGGCCACCGCGCCTATGTCATAGAGCGCATCCAGCTCCCTGCGCAGGCGCATCAGTCCGCGCGGGCCGGGATAGTCGGCGGTGTCGACGGGATGCACGGTCAGGTTCTCCGGACGGTTGATGAAAAGAGTGGCCGGATGGCTGCGGGTCAGGAGTATGAACCGCCTGTCGGGGTTTGCCCGGCAGGCGTCATAGATGGGCCCGACGGTCATGGCCACATCGCCGAGCGCCGAGAAGCGGGTGAGAAGGATGTCGCGCTTCGTTGCTTGCGTCATTTCCTTATTTTTTTGCCGCGTAGAGCACGGGGTTTGTGTCCGGATCGTTGTACATCTTCATCTGTCGGTAGACTTTCATGTACTTTCGTCCGGCGGCGATGTCGTCGAAGAGTGCGTCGATTGCCGCTGTCAGGTCGGCGCGCTGCTCCTCAAGGATGAGGAGTTTGGCCTGGCATTTTGCGAGATGCTCCACGCTGGCGTCCGTGCGCTGGGCCTCCTCGCGCATGTGCCAGATCTTGAGGGCGAGTATGGAAAGGCGGTCGAGGGCCCATGCGGGCGATTCGGTATTGATGGTGGCGTCGGGAGCCGGAGTCACATCCTTGTACTGCACGTCGCGCAGGTAGGAGTCGAGCTGCTCCACCATGTCGGTGCGGTCCTGGTTGGAGCTGTCGATGCGGCGTTTGAGGGCCAGGGCGGCCACGGGGTCGATTTCCGGGTCGCGGATGATGTCTTCGAGGTGCCACTGCACTGCATCTATCCAGTTCTTGTGATAGAGGGTAGCTTCTACCGATTCTTCGGGATATGGATTCTGCATCGGCTGGTCGACATTGTCGTAGCGATGATAGTCAGCCACTGATTTCTCGAATATTTCGTAGGCTTCTTTAGCGGTCATGGTCGGAAGGATTTTTATATGTGGGTATGGCCGGGAGCGATGAAAATGGGTGTCACGGCGGCGGGAATGAATTGAATTTCAAAAATAATCAGAAAAATCGAGCTGAGCAAATCCGCCGGGTGGAAAGTGACGGCGCCCCCCGGTGGCGGCACAGCCACCGGCGGGGATAGCTTCGCACGGACGGGGGGGCATCTGGGATGGGGAGGGATGGAAAAAAGAAAAGCGGTGGGTCTTCTTGAAGACTCACCGCTTTCGTGGGCGATTACGGATTCGAACCGCAGACCCTCTGTTTGTAAGACAGACGCTCTAAACCAGCTGAGCTAATCGCCCGTTGTGAATATCCTCCGTATCTCTACGTAGAGATATTCGGAATCACTCAATGTTGAATTGGTCGGTGGGCGATTACGGATTCGAACCGCAGACCCTCTGTTTGTAAGACAGACGCTCTAAACCAGCTGAGCTAATCGCCCG
>JAAVCH010000030.1 GCA_014802425.1 Bacteroides sp. | reverse complement strand
TCAATTTCTATTGGACGGAAATCGCTGTCAAATAGAATATTCCGGCTTACCTTCTGACGGTTATTCAAAATATTGAAAAAATCAGTCTCGATTTTCTCAGGATCAGATACACCGGTAATCTCAAATCGGGTATCAGCAGGCCTATCCTTGTGTTCGGTTACACCAAGAAGGATTACCCCACCGCGCGAGTTAGCAAACGCAGAATACGTTTCCCACACCGACCGAGGCAACTTATCCGAACATTTCTTCATCTCAACAGAAATGTTCTCGCCCTGCCGAATCAGGTCATATATATCGTCAGAAGTTATTGTCATACTTGTTTGAAAATAAAACAGCCTACATTAAAATGTCGATAGCGAAAGTGCATATTGTATGAGATATCTTATCAGGATTCCAACTCGCTTTAAACTCAATGCAAATCCTCATATCTAGTTGGGAGACCATGAGCCAAGTCAAAGCCATTGCCTATTAGAATTATCCTATTCATTAGTATTGCGTTTATCACGTTGTATCATTTTATCAAATGTTCCCAACATCATATCTTTTAGTTCATCCTTAAACCTTTGAAGCCTCTCTTTATCTTCTATGGTTTTACAAGAACCAATTGCTTTTGCAAAAATAGAGTCTAAAGGAGCTGTCAAATTTTGTTGAATTCTCGCGTGTTCTTTCTCTGCGAAATATTCTAGACAAGGTTTACTTAGTTTTATAATGCGAGAAAGCATGTTAAGAAAATCAAGGGCCTTATTTAATTCTTCAATTGGGTTTATTGTGGTAACAGAATCCCATAAATCAATTATAGGTAATTTATTCCCCCTTTTAAAATGAGAGAAGTTATGTCTAATGTCTTCAATATTATTGTTTTGAGAATAACCTTGCAATATCTGTTCAATCTTATCAGCTTCCTCTGAATATTCTGGGCTTTTAGTTGCTAAAACAGGAATTTTGATATATGTATCCCATAACGACTTATTTTGGCCATTCTCATTTTGAGGGAGAAAAATTTTCTTGTATCCCTCATAAATAATTACATTTATTCTTATTACATTAAATTGCTGTTCATAATAATTCTCTGCTTGAAGATAACCCCTCACGGCTGTTCCAAGATCCAAATAAAAATAATGTAAGAGTATACCTAATTTAAAGCACTCTCTAAACTGAGACAGGTGAGAATGAGTTTCTTCGGTCAATAACTCTCTAACCTTGGGCCTATCAATCATATGAAATGATTGCATATTTTGATCTAAATGCTTAGCAAAAGTTTGTATACTTGAACCCGTAAGATCATAAATGTGTTCATACAATCCTTTACGAAACTTTTTAAGGATAATGTTTTCCTTCGGAATTGCTGGGGCCATTGTTGCTTTTGGATATGTTAAGTACAAGTACGAG
Organism: Bacteroides sp.; assembly: GCA_014802425.1. Classification (GTDB taxonomy): domain Bacteria; phylum Bacteroidota; class Bacteroidia; order Bacteroidales; family Muribaculaceae; genus Lepagella. The sequence continues at coordinate 154,579 of JAAVCH010000030.1, read as the reverse complement.
CTACAAACTAAGCTAAGAGGCTGTAAAATTGCGAGAATGGATGATATCTGTTTGGCCTCATCCTCTTCACTAATTTCGCATAAATGTGTATAAACTACGTCTAAATCAATATCGTAGTGTATCGAAATGTCTCGCCTTTTAGAATTAAAATAATTAGCTCTAAATCTTGAAGAAGCTTGGTTTACTTCATCAATGATTTCGATTAAGCTCGTATGATTCCCAATGGATAGAAAAGATTCAAGTTTATGCCATAATGTATTAGGCTTTTTTATAATGAACAGGGACTTATAGAATTCTATTGAAACAAAACTTAAATATTTAAGGTTTAGGCGTTTTTCGGCGGTATATTTACTTTTAAAATCACCTCTAAAGAAAGTTGCAATTGCAATAATCGTATACAATACCAGCACATATATCTCCATTACCGTTATATCGTTTTCGATATTCGGATTTCTATTGATTTTTTTTAATTCATAGGCTTCTTTAAGTTTTTTATACCACACAGTAATCTCTTTGGCACTTTGCTCCAAAGAGTCTCCTAAAATAGAGTCTAAACGCTTAATATATTCTGGAGTCATATTTTACGGTTCTGCGGCTATGCCGTATTCATTTGAAGGATTAATATTATAAGCTCTTATTTGCTGAGTCGGAACTGTATATTCATCATCCGAATCAGCATAGAGCTCGCATTGCTTGATAACTGTTTCAAGAGCTGCTTCCTGTTTCTCCGGTGGGTATTTGTACTTCTTGAGGAGTCGCTTGACCATGCGGCGCATATTGGCCCGGGCTGATTCCTTCTGCCGCCAGTCAATGGTCTTGCTGCTGCGCAGGGCTTCTGTTAGTTCCTTCGCCATTGCGACAAGCGTTGCGTTCTCATAGAAATCCTTGACAGCCTGAGGCCGAGTGAGGGCATCGTAAAATGCCTGTTCTTCCTCAGTCAAGCCGAATTCAGACGCTTGCTCGGCGTGGGCTTTCAACTCACGAGCCATTTTGAGAAGTTCCTGTATCACTTCCTCATTACTTATCAAGCCGCGCAGATACTCGGCAAGTCGGGCATCGAGCATTTCGCTGAACTTATCGGCTTGTGTCATATTCTTTTTGGCATGTTTTCGGATATGCTGTTCGAGCAGCCGTTTGAGGAGTTCAAGAGCGAGGTTCTTCTCCTTCATGTCTGCCACCTCCTTGAGGAATTTCTCAGCAAAGAGGTTGAATTCAGTATCCTTCGTGTTGAGGATTTCTACAACCCCGTCAGCCTTTACTGCAACTTTCAGCAGATTGGTAATCCGCTCATCTATGATTTTGCGGGTGATCTTCTTATTGGAAGTCAGACGCACAAGGAGCGTTCGGACCGCTTCAAAATATGCTTCCTCAAACTTTTCTGCCGGAGACAACAAACTGCGGCACAATGTCGTGGCTTGCGCAAGTCGTTTGCTCTCGTCGATAAACACCTTTTGGGCACTATCATACTTTGTAACATTACCCTCGCACTTTGCGCTGACTATATTATTAGGGTCGAGCAGTACGTTCACTCCGCCTTTGATGAGATTTGCACGTTGAAGGTTCGAGCAGGTTGCAAAGTCTGAGTAATCAAAACCCTTCATGCACTCGCGGCAGCGGTCAAGGATCGCAAGAAATTCCTGATAGGCAGTTTTCTTTATGTCCGGGTCGCCAAACCGCTTCTTATCACGATTGGTGTAATCGTGCATAGCCTTTTTCAGAGCTTGGGCTATACCAATGTAATCAACCACCAAGCCACCGCTCTTCTCAGGGAATACACGGTTTACACGAGCTATCGCCTGCATCAGATTGTGCCCCTTCATCGGCTTATAGACATACATCGTGGCGAGGCTCGGAACATCAAACCCTGTCAGCCACATATCAACAACAATGGCAATCTTCATCGCCGAATTGTTGTCCTTGAACTGTCGCGCAAGCTCCTGCTTGTGTGCCGGAGAGCCGATAATGTCGTTCCACTCCGCCGGGTCTTGGTTGCCTTGCGTCATCACCACGCCGATCATCTCTTTCCACTCCGGGCGCAACTCGATAAGCCGCTTATATATGGCTATGCCTGTCGCTCGGTCAAGAGCTACAATCATAGCCTTTCCGGTGAGATGATCCTGCCTGTTGTTCTCATAATGCTCGATTATGTCGCGGCAAAGCGTGTCAATGGTTTCCGGAGCATGAAGCAGGGCATGTAGTTGTGCGTTCTCCTGTTTCGAGCGTTTGATATCTTCATTGTCGGCGCCTTCTTCCGCGAGTTTATCATACTCACGGTCAAGTAACTTCAATGTTTCTGAGTCGAGGTTGAGCTTTATAAGACGGCTCTCATAGTATACAGGAACGGTAGCACCATCTTCCACCGCCTGAGTCATGTCGTATATATCGATATAGTTACCGAATACCTCGCGGGTGTCGTGGTCGTCAGCTTCGATGGGAGTACCCGTAAAGCCGATAAACGCGGCGTTGGGGAGCAATTTCCGCACGATTGCTGCAAATCCGAGTTTCAATTCACCGCTGGCAGTATCAACTTTGGTTTTGACATTGCTCTGTGAACGGTGAGCCTCATCGCTCATAACTATTATATCTGACCTTGTGGTAATCGCCTCCTTGCGGTCTTTGAACTTTTGAATGTTGGCAAAGATTATGCCGTGACTTTTGCGTTTTTCGAGCAGTTCATACAGGTGGTCTCCGTCAGTAGCCTTGACAGGCGTTTGGCGAAGATAGTCGCTGCAAGCGGCAAAGGTGGAGTGCAACTGGTCATTTAGATCCAAACGATCTGTAAGCACAAGAATGGTAGCACTCAGCAGATTCTTGAGCAACTGATGTGCATAGAAAACCATCGACAGGCTTTTCCCTGAGCCTTGTGTATGCCAGAACACACCGATTTTGCCGTCTTTGCGTCCGAGAGCTTCCTGAGTGCATTGCATCGCTTTTTTTACGGCAAAATACTGGTGATAGCCGGCAAGGATGCGGGCTTTCTTTGTGTCGCTCCCCATCGACAGCGAAAAGTCTGCGATTATATCGATAAGTCGCCGACGGTCAAAGATACCTTCAAAGAAAGTCTGAAAGTCAGCGATGGCAGTGCTTTCGTATGAACCGTCGGTAGTCTTCCACTCCATATATCGGTCGAGCGGTGCGGTGATTGTGCCGACTTGTGTGTCAGCCATATCACTGATCACGAGCATCTGCGCGGCGACAAAGAGTTGAGGAATCTGCCGCATATAGTTTTGCAGTTGGAGATAGGCCTCCTCAGAGTTTGTCACTTCGCGGCTCGGAGATTTCAGTTCAATTATGGAAATAGGTAACCCGTTGATGAAGACCACGATGTCAGCCCGTTTTCGCGCCTGACCGTTGACAACCGTCCATTGATTGACAACTTGAAAACTGTTGTTTTCGGGATTCTCAATGTCGAGTAGTCGCACATGATCGCTTTTGAGATTTCCCTCAGTTGTCTTGAAAGTTACATCAAGGCCATTTTGCAACCAGTCGGTGAGCTGCACATTTGCCTGTACGAGAGGCTGCGAAAACAGTTCATGCACATTACGGATAGCCTCATCAACGGCAGCGCTTTTCTCCGCGCCGTTGATTCGCAGCATAGACTTGCGAAGCTTACCGGGGATTGTGGCGTCGTTGAGGTCTCGCCCCGTCTCCGCCTCAACATCCGGACCATGAAGCACCTCATAGTCCATCTCCCTGAACAGATCCAGAACCGTCTGCTCGTAAGAGTCTTCCGTATAGTGATATGTATTGCTCATAACTTATTCCGGTATTAATTCACCCGACATTAACTTTGGTAGTAACGTGTCGCGGAGTGACGCGAGACGAGTCGACTCATTATGTCTTCGCTTTAGTTCTTTATCAATAGGACTTATTATTTCATTAAATTCATTTATAATAGAGCTGTTAGGGATGATTATAGGCATCTCCTCAAGACCCTTTTTATTTATACTTCCAAAAACAGTTCCTCCCTTATCAAAGATATCGAAGTAGTCAGATTTACTCTTCAGCAGTAAGTATAAATATGAATTGGTGCCTTCTTTATAGTTAATGGATGCTATTCCTCGACCAATACAGCACTGATTTAGAGTTATATTAACGTCTCCAACTGGAGCCCTCACACTAAGGAGAATGCTATTTTGAGGTGCGATTCTGGTTACTTTTGAAGTATAATTTTTTACACTTGGGAATCGTTCTCCAAATTCGGTTTTACCTTGATAGAAAATCATTCCTTCCTGTTGGTTATTGATACATTCTCCACTCGGAGATTGCCCCATAATAATATTTGCTATATCAGATAATGCTCCTGATTGCCAGTTTTCGGGCATTTTGCCGCCGAAGGGTTCGAAGTCGATGAACCACGACTTNAAAANAGCCTNNGCCAANTCNTCCAANCGNGNATTTATCTTCNGATTNGTCTCTATCTTTTCATCAAGCGANGATAANATNTNCGCNATNTTNTTNTGCTCGGANTTAGAATNTTTTGGAATATCAATATTATTGATAATACCCTGAGTCATTAGGGGCTGTGCTCCACCGATATGATGTCTGTTTAGGTGTAATGACGTTAATAAGTAATACAAATATTCAGTACTATTATTATCTTTAACCATTGCAGATATCGCATTATCTGATATCCAACATTTTTCTTTAGAATAATGTACTGAACCACAGTATGCTCCAACACGGCCAATTATTACAACATTAGAGGCATTATANGAATTAGTNTANCCCATAATNCCATTACCTCCATATATTGGGTAAAGGGCAGCAGGTGAAATGTTCTTAGCTTTTTTGCCATTAGCTAATGTTGCAATATTTTCAACTTTCCACTCACTCATATCAAAGCAGTTTTTTAAGGTAGTTGATCTCTGACTGTAGTTTATCTTGTTTCATCTTTAACTCACCATCGCCCCAGCCCCAAAAATTGGATCTTCTTTGTAGAAAAAGTTGATTTTCAATCTTATTAATCTTGTGCTCTTTCTTTTCAATCTGCTTTAAGAGGCTGCGCTTACTATCATGACGTGTAAGTATTGCGACTATTAAAGATGCAACACCTGTGATAGCAGCGATTATTGAGCAAATTAAAACAACTATATCCATAGGATTAGAGATTTATGCCGATGGAGGCGAGTTGTTTACGGATTTCGGCTTCTTGCTCGGCGGATTGGGCGAAGAGGTCGCGGAGTTCGGTGGTGAGGCGTGCTACTTTTTCTTCGAAGGGTTCGCCGTCGTCTTCAACGTCGGCTACGCCTACATAGCGTCCCGGGGTCAGAACAAATCCCTCTTTTTCAATGTCGGCAGTGGTGGCTACGGCTGCAAAGCCTTTCTCGGCAACATCTTCACCGCGACGGAATGCCTCGAATGTATCGGCCATCTTCTTGATGTCGGTGTCGGGATCGAGTTCACGATGGGTACGATCTTTCATATAACCCATGTTGCGGGCATCGATGAAAAGAGTCTTTCCGGGTTGAGATTTCTTCTTAGTCAGAAACCACAGGCAGCAGGGTATCTGCACATTGTAGAACAATTGGCTCGGCATGGCAATGATGCCTTCAACCANGTCAGCATTGATGATATTCTTACGTATTTCACCCTCGCCCCCTTGTTCGGAGGAAAGAGAGCCGTTTGCCAACACAAGCCCGATGCGCCCGGTGTCGGAAAGGTGATAAAGCATATGCTGCATCCATGCAAAGTTGGCGTTGCCCTCCGGGGGTGTGCCATACACCCAGCGTGGGTCGTCTTTAAGTTGATCGCCTCCCCACTTTGAAATATTGAACGGCGGGTTTGCCATTACAAAGTCCGCTTTTAGGAACGGGTGTTTATCATCATGGAATGAGTCGGCATAAGAGCTTCCGAAGTTCGCCTCAATACCGCGGATGGCAAGATTCATCTGTGCCAATCGCCATGTATTTGAATTAAGCTCCTGACCATAGACTGAGATTTGATTTACGTTACCCTGATGTCGCTCTATAAATTTAGAGGACTGGACGAACATGCCGCCGGAGCCACAAGCCGGGTCAAAGATTTTGCCTTTATAAGGCTGAATCACTTCGACAATAGTGCGTACCACGCACTCCGGGGTGTAGAACTCGCCACCCTTTTTACCTTCCTCCCGGGCAAACTCACCGAGGAAGTATTCATAAACTCGGCCAAGCACATCGCGCGCTTCTCCACCGGTAAAGTGCAGGTTGTTCTCGAAAATGTCAACCACATTGCCGAGACGTCGTTTATCAAGTTCTGGACGGGCATAGTTCTTGGGGAGAATACCCTTGAGCTGCTTGTTCTCTCGTTCCAGAGCCTCCATTGCCTTATCAACGACAACGCCGATTTCGGCAGTTAGAGCTGCATTAACAATCTTATCCCAACGGGCATCAGCTGGAACAAAGAAAATATTGTCGCCGATGTATTCGTCAGCATCCTCCTCAAAACCTTCCCCTTCGGCAACAAGTTCATCGTACTTGGTTTTGAAACAATCGTTGATATATTTGAGGAACACAAGACCAAGCACCACCGATTTATACTCCGCAGCGTCGAGATTACCTCTCAATTCATTAGCCGAATCCCAAAGAATCNGCTCTATGGATTTGGTCGAATCTTTCTTATTAGTCGCTTTCTTTGCCATAATCAATAAATATTTCCGCCGTTAAGCAGGGTACGGGGGTCAACTNNGAGGANAGAGGCTATTTTTACGAGCATTTCAAGAGAGGGTTGAGAGGCGTTGGAGCACCACCGGGAGACGGTGGCTTCGTTCTTGCCTAATTGTTCGGCAAGCCATTTGCCCGTGCGGTTCTGCTCAACTAAAACTACTTTCAGCCTGTTTATACGATCAATATCTATACTGTTTGTTGACATGGAATAATTCTTTGATGTTATTTGCAAATTTAATTAGAAATTCCCACATCGCAAAATATTCTCTCATTTTTGCATTGCAAATTAGCCTGATACAAGATTTTTTTGATGTAAAATTAATAATCTCATGTCATGCCTGTATGCTACAGAAAGTTGAATATCAACGAAATATCGACCATTAGGTGTAAATTCAGCAACTTCGATGGGGCATTCCCGATTCTTACACCGCAGACTTCAATATTGTGCCGGAATAAGGGAGGTGGCAGAAAATAAAAATCGCTGAAAGCGTTTGACTTTCAGCGATTTTCCACTTTTAGTGGCCTTTTGAAGTGACCCCGGTGAGGCTCGAACTCACGACCCAATGATTAAGAGTCATTTGCTCTACCAACTGAGCTACGGAGTCATTCTTTTTTGTCGGGGAAGCTATCGTCCCGTTTGCGAGTGCAAAGTTAATACGGTTTTTTGGGTTTTGCAAATTTTTTCGGGATTTTTTTTCTAATTTTACGTCCGAAAAGCCGATTTTCCCTTTTTGGGGGGTAAAACAGGGGGGCTTATGGGGGTTTATGGGGGCTTGCCCGCATATCCGGGCTGATTTTGGGCTCATTTAAGGGATAACGGTCCGGAGGCTTCCGGCCTCCGGGGAGGATGGGATGCCAATGTATAGCCCGGGNANNATGGNATGCCNATGTATAGNNCGGGNATNGTGGAATCCGNGAANGGCGGGTATTGGGAAGCTGGGAAAGGACGGGTGTTTAGAATATTACCCATTTATATAATCATGACGAAAAAAAACATTACTCTTCTCTCTCTGAGCGCTACGATGGTGCTGATGGGAGGGTGCTCGAAGAAGCTCGGCCAGTTTCAGACCGACTATTTTTCCACTAATCCCACTCCGCTGGAGACCGTAGGACAGAATGTGCCGGGCACAATCACGGCCCGTATCCCCGCCAAGTTCATGCTTAAGAATGCCAAGGTGCTCGCCACTCCGGTGCTCGAATGCTACAGTACGGGCGATGTGGTGGCACAGGTGCCGGCAAATCCGGTAATGTTCCAGGGTGAGAATGTGCGCGACAACGGTCAGGTGGTGAGCTACACCGACGGCGGCACTGTCTCCATACCCTTCTCCGTGCCCTATCAGCCCGAGATGGCGCAGTCCGACCTTTTCCTCGATTTCAGCGTCGACCAGAACGGAAAGGTCTATACCCTTCCGCGTGTGAAGGTGGGTCAGGGNGTNCTCGCCACATCCACTCTCGCCAGTCCCGAGACGGTGCATCCGGCCGTGGCCGCCGATAAGTTCCAGCGCGTCATCACGGAGCAGTACAGCGCCGACATCCATTTCCTGGTCAATCAGGCCAATGTACGCGCCTCAGAGACATCCAAGGCCGACTACATCGACCTCAACCGCAAGCTCATGGAGGCCAACGCCGCTCCCAATCAGGAGATTGCCGCCGTCACAATCAGCTCCTACGCCTCACCCGAGGGCTCGCTGAAGGTCAACGAGTCGCTTGCCCAGCGCCGCGAGCAGAACACACAGGCCTATGTCGAGGGTCAGTTCAAGAAGGATAAGATCACTGAATTCGGCGAGCTCACCTCTTCCTTTACCCCCGAGGACTGGGAGGGCTTCCGCGCCCTCGTCGAGAAAAGCAATATCCAGGACAAGGACCTTATCCTGAGCGTGCTTTCCCTCTATAAGGATCCCGAGGAGCGCGAGCGTGAGATACGCAACATCTCCGCCGTGTTCAACGAACTCGCCGACCAGATCCTCCCCCAGCTCCGCTATTCACGCGTGATGGCCACGATCAACGTGATCGGCAAGAGCGACCAGGAGCTCATCGAGCTCTTCAACAGCGATCCCTCCAAGCTCTCGGTGGATGAAATCCTCTATGTGGCCACCCTCACCGACGACAACACCCGCAAGATGGAAATCTACCGCAAGGCCACCGAGCTTTATCCCTCCGACTACCGCGGCTTCAACAACCTCGGCCTCACGCAGTACGTCGCCGGCGACTATACTTCCGCCTCCGACAACTTCAACCGTGCGGCCCGTATGAACCCCGCCGCCAAGGAGGTGGAGATGAACCAGGGCCTCATCTCGATGATCAATAAGAACTATCCGCGTGCCAACGAGCAGTTCGGCGCGGCGGCCGGTGTGCCCGAGAACGCCGACGCGCTCGGCGTCTACTATCTCACCCAGGGGGATGTCAGCAAGGCAGTCACCGCCTTCGGCGACACCAAGACCAACAACGCCGCCCTGGCCCAGATCCTCGCCCGCGACTACAACGCCGCCCGCGGCACGCTGGCCTCGATACCGGTGCCCGACGCCACCACCTACTACCTCACGGCCGTGCTCGGTGCCCGCACCCACAATGAGAACATGGTGATGTCCAACCTCCGTCAGGCCGTAAAACTTGACAGGAACCTTCTGAACCGTGCCAAGAAGGACCTCGAATTCGCAGGCTACAACCTCTCCTACCTNTNATCTGACCTGCCTGACTGAAATACATGACGGCCCGGATGAACTTGGTTCATCCGGGCCGTCGGTGTGTGTGATGGAGTCTATCCTGAGTCGGCGTGTGCCGCTGTGCTGTCCTGAGGCGGAGTATTTCATCGAGCCTGCGTCCGGCNGTTCAGTCGGCGGGATTCTCCTCGCGGGCCTCGTTGAGGGCTGCGAAATAGCAGTCGGCTATCGTAAGCCATTCCTCAAGGGAGCCTTCGGTGGTGTAGCCCTTCTTTTCGGTAGGGTCGCCGAGGTCGGACTTGGCCACGCTTTCCGAGAGTGTCACCACGGTGGGCTTCACTTCCGAATCGGGGTCATAGAAGTCGTTGAAGTCNACGCCGGCCTTNCCCTCCTCAATGGCGTAAAGCTCGCCGCCGTAGGGATACAGGCCCATTACACGGGCCACATCGGGCTGGGCCTCCGGATCATCGGCCAGGTCTATCTCCGGGATATAGTCGAAATCCACTGTGGCGTTGTCCCAAAGGATAGCGCCGATGTTGCGGCTCTGCATATCGGCGATCATGTCCTGTTTCGCCTTGCCTAAAAGATCTATGTTTTCCATAATGTGCTTGGATTTGGATGTGTTGTAAAAAGAAAAAGCGCTGTTCCGGCTTTGTCTTTTATACAGCGCCGGAGGGGTGATGGTTCACGGTGCGGGGCGCCGGAATATGAACAAACTCCCCTCCGGGAACGTTCTACAAAAAGAAATAACGAAAACATACACCCCTAAAAAAGACAATTCCCTATGACGACAGATAATAAAAACTCCGCCCGACTCTATATCGTAAGATTCGGTAACTCAGACCAGTATCTGCTTCACGATATCAGTGACCTCGCTTCGGTCGAAACTGAACTCAACACATACCTGCGTGAGAAATTCCCCGATGAGACCTTCGCCTACTTCACCACACCGAAAGTGACGGAAATCTCGCCCGAACACGAATCCCAGTTCGTCTCATATCCCGCGCTCGACGCCAATGCCGTCGAGGCCATCAAGGCCGTGCTCGTCAAGGAGGTGGAAGTGATGGAGGCCAACAAGGAGATCGACTCCAACGCTCCTTTCGCCAACGTCAACCCAGCCGCCGCCGACATATCCCACATCCTCGGCTGACCTGCCCCGCGCCGGAGGAAACTCCGAGATGAAAAACACGAAGAATTATTGAAATTTTTTGTAAATTTGTAGACCCATACCCGGTCGTGGCTGGACGCAGTCCTGTCAGGGCCGGGCTACGCGTGTATTCATAAATACCGAATCATGGCCTACAAATTTGATTATCTTGTGATTGGTGCCGGAATCGCCGGCATGAGCTTCGCCCTGAAAGTGGCGGACAAAGCCGCCGGCAAAGTGAAGGTGGCGTTGATCTGTAAGACTACCCTTGAGGAAGCCAACACATTTCTCGCCCAGGGGGGTGTGGCCAGTGTGACTGACCGCGAAGTCGACGACTTCGACAAGCATATCCACGACACGATGGTGGCCGGCGACTGGCTGTCGGACCCCGAGGCGGTGGCCAAGGTGGTGCAGGGCGCCCCCGACGGCATCGGTTTCCTTCTCAGTCAGGGTGTGGACTTCGACCGCAGGGACGACGGCTCCTTCGACCTACACCGCGAGGGGGGGCACTCCGAATTCCGCATCCTCCACCATGCCGACAACACCGGGGCTGAAATCCAGACCAGCCTCATCCGGAAAGTGAGGGAAAACCCCGACATCACCGTCTTCGAGCGCCACTTCGCCGTGGAGATAATCACCCAGCACCATCTCGGCAAGGTAGTGACGCGCCGCACTCCCGACATCACCTGCTACGGCGCCTATGTGCTCGACGAGGCCACAGGGCGTGTGGAGACATTCCTGGCCAAGGCCACCGTCATGGCCACCGGCGGCGTCGGCGCCGTCTACACCACCACCACCAACCCCCTCGTGGCCACCGGCGACGGCATCGCCATGACCTACCGCGCCAAAGGCACCGTCAGCGACATGGAGTTCATCCAGTTCCACCCCACGGCCCTCTACAATCCCGGCGACCGCCCCTCTTTCCTCATCACCGAGGCCATGCGCGGATACGGCGCCGTGCTCCGCAATCTGGACGGCTCCGAATTCATGCAGCACTACGACCCGCGCCTGTCGCTCGCGCCGCGCGACATAGTGGCCCGTGCCATCGACTCCGAGATGAAGCAGCACGGCACGGACCACGTCTTCCTCGACGTGACCCACAAAGACCCCGACGAGACCCGCCGGCACTTCCCCAACATCTACGAGAAATGCCTCTCGCTCGGCATCGACATCACCCGCGACATGATACCCGTGGCCCCCGCCGCCCACTACCTCTGTGGCGGAATCAAGGTCGACGCCAACAGTGAAAGCTCCATAAAGCGCCTCTACGCCATCGGCGAATGCTCCTGCACGGGCCTGCACGGCGGCAACCGCCTGGCCTCCAACTCGCTCATCGAGGCCGTGGTCTACGCCGAGGCCGCCGCGCGCCATTCGGCCGAGGCCATCAAGGGCTACGACTTCCGCCACGACGTGCCCGAATGGAACGACGAAGGGACGGCGCACCCCGAAGAGATGGTGCTCATCACCCAGAGCGCCAAGGAAGTAAACCAAATCATGGGCTATTACGTTGGAATCGTGAGGTCGGACCTCCGGCTCAAGCGCGCCTGGAACCGCCTCGATATCCTCTTCGAGGAGACCGAACAGCTCTTCAAGGTCTCGAAGCCGACCCGGGCCCTGTGCGAGCTGCGCAACGTCATCAACGTGGCCTACCTCATAATGCGCCAGGCCATGGAGCGCAAGGAGTCGCGCGGACTCCACTACACAATCGATTATCCCCATTCATGATGAAATATATCACCCCGCGCCTACTGCCCGCAGTGGGAATGCTGGCTCTGCTCGGAGCCACCGTCACGGCGGCTCCCGGCTCCGCGCCGGAGAGCGCCGCCAAGAACAGCCACGACCAGGCATACCAGCGCAATATAGTGACCTTCAACGCCCTTACACGCGAACTTGAGGAAAACTACGTCGACTCCATACGCATCGACGACGCCTTCAAGGCGGCCATACGCGGAATGCTCCAGACCGTGGACCCCTACACCGAGTACTACGCCTACGAAGACCAGGAAAAGATACAGCGCATGACGACCGGCTCCTACGGCGGGATAGGCTCCTACATACTCGGCCGCGACGGCAATACCTTCATCTCCGAGCCTATCGTGGGCTCTCCCGCCATGAAGGCGGGCCTGAAGCCGGGCGACAAGATCCTCCGCGTCGACTCAATCGATGTCGTGGGCCTCAACTCCGACAAGACATCCTCCTACCTCAAGGGGGTGCCCGGCACTGAAGTGACGGTCACCGTAAGCCGTCCCTACGTAGGGCCCGACAGCATCCTCACCTTCACCCTCACGCGTGAGAAGGTGGTGGAGCCGAGCGTGCCCTGGTACGGGATGCTCCCCGGCGGCATAGGCTATGTGCGCCTGAACCAGTACATCGAAAGTTCGGCCGCCGACGTGAAGGAGGCCCTGGAGTCGTTCCAGACCGATCCCGCGTTCAAGTATCTCGTGCTCGACCTGCGCGGCAACGGCGGCGGCCTTGTGGACAGCGCCGTGGAGATACTCTCCAATTTCCTCCCGAAGGGGACCGAAGTGCTCCGCACCCGTGGCAAGGACGCCTCTACGGAGAAAATCTACAAGACGCGCCACGCCCCCATCATGCCCGACATCCCGATGGCCGTGCTGATCGACGGCGGGTCGGCCTCGGCGGCCGAAATCACCGCCGGCGCCCTCCAGGACCTCGACCGCGCCGTGCTCGTCGGCTCGCGCAGCTTCGGAAAGGGACTCGTGCAGGGCACCCGTCCGCTCCCCTACAACGGCCTGCTGAAAGTGACCACGGCCAAATACTACATCCCCTCCGGACGCCTCATACAGGCCCTCGACTACTCCCACCGCAATCCGGACGGAAGTGTGGCCCGTGTGCCCGACAGCCTCACCAACCTCTACCGCACGGCCCATGGCCGCGAGGTGCGCGACGGCGGCGGCCTCAAGCCCGACAGCATCGTGGAATGGCCTGAAATGTCCAACCTCCTCTACGGACTCATCGTCGGCAACCACCTCTTCGACTACTCCGTCAAATACGCCGCCACGCACCAGGCTCCCGACTCGGTCGAGAACATCGCGCTCACCGACGCCGACTTCGAGGACTTCGCCACCGGCATCGACGCCGCCTCATTCAAGTACGACAAGGTCTGCAACCAGCTCATCGACAACCTCCGCGAGACATCGCGCCTCGAAGGCTACGACTCCCCCGAGGTAAAGGTCCTGCTCGACTCCCTGGAGGCGAAACTCGACCACGACCTGCGCGGCGACATCTACACCAAGCGCGACGTGATAGAGGAATACCTGCTTGAAGAGATAGCCGACCGCTATGTGCCCTCGGCAGGCCGCGTGCGCCGCGAGCTCGTGCGCGACCCGGCGCTTGAGAAAGTGCGCCGTATATTCGCCACCCCGGGCCTCTACGAAGAAATCCTCGCCGCCCCCAAGGCCCCTGCGGCCGACGGAAAGGGCGTAAAAGCTAAAACTTCCGGAAAATGAACCTTGACCAGGCTGACCCCCTCTTCGCCACGGCCGAACGCATCGGGCGCCTCACCGACGCCATAGCCGGGCGGGAATCCGGCCGGCTGCGCCTCTGCAACCTTCCCGGGTCGGCGCCGGCCATGCTCTTCGCCGGCCTTCCGGCCCGGCGCACGCCGTGGCTCATAGTGGCCGACGACCCCGAGGCGGCCGGATACATGTACCATGACCTCTGCCAGATCTCAGGCGAGCCGGACCGTGTGGCTATCTTCCCCAGCGGCTACAAACGCCACATCAAATACGGACAGCCCGACCCTCCGGCGCGCATACTGCGCACCGAGACCCTCGACGCCGCCGTGGTGCCCGGCAGACTGCGGTGGATAGTGACCTCCCCCGAAGCCCTGGCAGAAAAAGTGCCCCTCCCCGACTCCCTCAAGTCGGCCACGCTCACCGTCAGGGCCGGAGCGCGCACCGTCATGTCCGACCTCGTCGGGTCGCTGCGGGGAATGGGCTTCCATGAGGTCGACTACGTTTATGAGCCGGGCCAGTTCGCACGGCGCGGCTCCATCCTCGACGTCTTCTCCTACTCCAACGAATACCCCTACCGCCTCGACTTCTTCGACGATGAAGTCGACTCCATACGCACCTTCAACGTCGAGACCCAGCTTTCCATGGGGAGTCAGAAGGAGGTGTCGCTGATACCCGCCGGCGGAGCCGACACGCAGGACGGCGTCTCGCTCCCCGAGTTCCTCGCCGCCACCGCGCCGCGCGGAGAGCGCCCGGCCGTATTCTGCGGCAGCGCCGAATGGGTGGCCGACCGCGTGCGGGCCATATGCTCCGAATCATTCTCCGAGGCCGCCCTCATAGCCGACGAAGGGGATCCCGACGCAATGAAGAAGACCGTCTCGGCCGAGGCCTTCGCCGAGGCATTTTCAGCCATGCGCACGGTGGAATATTCCGGCGCCGCCCCGGGCAGCCGCCCGGGTGGGGCGCAGGTCACCGAAATCGACTACGGCTGCTCGCTCCAGACCCTCTACCACAAGAACTTCGACCTCATCGCCGAATCATTCACGAAATTCACCGCCGACGGCTACCGGATCTTCATCCTCTCCGACTCCGACCTCCAGACACGCCGGCTGAAAGAGATATTCGCCGAGCGGGGCGACCGCATCGACTTCACTCCCGTCAGCCGGACGGTACACGAGGGTTTCGTCGACAACGAGCTGAAGCAGTGCTTCTTCACCGACCATCAGATCTTCGACCGCTTCCACAAGTATTCCCTCCGCTCCGACAGGGCCCGCAGCGGCAAACTCGCCCTCAGCCTCAAGGAACTCAACCAGATAGAGGCCGGCGACTACATCGTACACGTCGACCACGGCATCGGCCGCTTCGGCGGCCTCATAAAGACCGACGTCAACGGGCGCCCTCAGGAGATGATAAAGCTCCTCTATCAGAACGACGACATCATCCTCGTAAGCATCCATGCCCTCCACAAGCTATCGAAATACAGGGGCAAGGAGGGTGTGCCTCCGAAAATATCCAAACTCGGCACAGGCGCATGGCAGCGGATCAAGGACCGCACCAAGCAGAAGATGAAGGACATGGCGCGCGACCTCATCAGGCTCTACGCAGCGCGCCGCCGCGAGCAGGGGTACTCCTTCTCCCCCGATTCCTACCTGCAGCACGAACTGGAGGCATCCTTCATCTACGAGGACACCCCCGACCAGATAAAGGCCACGGCCGACATCAAGGCCGACATGGAGTCGCCCCGCCCGATGGACCGCCTCGTGTGCGGCGACGTGGGATTCGGCAAGACCGAAATCGCTGTGCGCGCCGCCTTCAAGGCCGCCACCGACTCGAAACAGACAGCCGTGCTCGTACCCACGACCGTGCTCGCCATGCAGCACTACCGCACATTCTCCGACCGCCTGAAGGACCTCCCGGTGCGCGTGGAGCTGCTTTCGCGCGCACGCAAGCCGAAGGAGGTGAAGCAGGTGCTCAGCGACCTTGAAGAGGGTAAGATCGACATCCTCATAGGTACCCACAAGCTTATCGGAAAGAACGTCAGGTTCAAGGACCTCGGCCTCCTCATAGTCGATGAGGAACAGAAATTCGGAGTGGCCGTGAAGGAGAAGCTCAAGCAGCTCAAGGTCAGCGTCGACACACTGACGATGAGCGCCACCCCCATCCCGCGCACCCTGCAGTTCTCCCTCATGGGCGCGCGCGACCTCTCCTCGCTCAACACCCCGCCCGCCAACCGCCAGCCCGTGATGACGAGCGTGACCGGATTCGACGACGACATAGTGGCGGAAGCCGTGAATTTCGAGCTGAGCCGCAACGGCCAGGTGTTCTTCATCTCCAACCGCATCAACGACCTCATCGACATCGAGGCGCGTCTCAAGCGCCTCATCCCCGGCCTGCGCGTGGTAATCGCCCATGGCCAGATGCCTCCCGAACAGCTTGAGAAGGCCATCCTCGACTTCGCCGCCCACGACTACGACGTGCTCCTCTCGACCACCATCGTGGAGAACGGCATCGACATGCCCAACGTCAACACCATCCTCATCAACAACGCCCAGAACTTCGGCCTCAGCGAGCTCCACCAGCTGCGCGGCCGCGTAGGGCGCAGCAGCCGCAAGGCCTTCTGCTACCTGCTCGTGCCTCCCGGGATGCCCCTCACCCCCGTGGCGCGCCGGCGCCTCCAGGCCATCGAGTCATTCTCCGACCTCGGCTCGGGAATACACATAGCCATGCAGGACCTCGACATACGCGGCGCCGGCAATCTGCTCGGTGCCGAACAGAGCGGCTTCATCGCCGATCTCGGCTACGAGGCATACCAGAAGATACTGAAGGAAGCCGTCACCGAACTGCGCACCGAGGAATTCTCCGATACATTCGACGACATGACCCGCGACGGCGAACAGGAATTCGTGGCCGACTGCACCATCGAGTCCGACCTCGAACTCCGCCTCCCGCCCGACTACGTGCCGCAGGAAAGCGAGAGAATCCTGCTCTACCAGCGCCTCGACAACATGGAGCGCCCCGAAGACACGGCCCGCTTCGCCGAGAACCTCCGCGACCGCTTCGGCCCGCTCCCGCGCACCACCGAGGAGCTCATCAAGGTCGTGCCCCTGCGCATGGCCGCGCGCAGGCTCGGCATCGAGCGCCTGACGCTGAAGGGGGGGCGGATGTACCTTTACTTCGTAGGCGACGACAACAAGGCCTATTACCAGAGTCCGGCGTTCGGAAAGGTGCTCTCCTACATGCAGGTCAACCCGCAGGGGGCCAACCTGCGCGAAGTCAAGGGGAAGCGCTCCATGGTGATAGCCGACGTGGCTTCGGTCGACACCGCCCTCGCCATCCTTCAGACCATGCTTGCGGCCACGCCGCTCTGAGCCCCGCCCCTGCGCGGGGAGCGCATACAGGAAAGAAACACGCCGGGGGCGTCCGCCCCCGGCCGATGACAACACTATAGATCTTCATACACAGACACGATTATGGGAAAGGACCAGACAGTACTGTTTCACTCCACCGTCTTCGGACCCATCCACAGCCGCCGGCTTGGCACGTCGCTCGGCATCAACCTCCTGCCCGACGACGGCAAGGTATGCACATTCGACTGCGTCTACTGCGAGGCGGGATATAACGCGCAGGGCACCGGCACCACCGGCCTCCCCGCCCCCGAGCGCGTGAGGCGTGACCTTGAGGCCAAGCTCCGCGAGATGAAGGAGGCCGGCCAGAACCTCGACGTCATCACCTTCAGCGGCAACGGCGAGCCTACGCTCCATCCGCAGTTCCCCGAGGTGGTGGAAATCGTCAACGGCCTGCGCGACCGGTATTTTCCTCAGGCCAGGACATCGGTGCTGACCAACTCCACCCGCATCTTCGATCCGGGTGTGGCCGAGGCGCTCCGCCTGGTCGACAACAACATCCTGAAGCTCGACTCCGCCATTGAGCCCACTATGCGCCTTATCGACAATCCGGTGCAGGAGTCGTTTACGGTGGAAAGGCTCGTGGAGGCCCTGAAGCAGTTCTCGGGCGAGGGGATAATCCAGACGATGTTCCTGCGCGGAGAGCACGCCGGACACCGCATCGACAACACCACCGACGAGGAAATCGACGCGCTTATCGAAGCCTACAGAAAGATAAATCCGAAAGAAGTGATGATATACTCGCTCGACCGCTCCACGCCGGAAGAGCGCCTGGAGCGGGTGGAGCGTGAAGAGCTCGACTGTATAGCGGAGCGCATACGGCAGGCCGGAATCACAGTTATGGATTTCTAAGGCGTTTTTCCGGAGGCTCCTCCGGAATCGCGGTGACGCATTCCCGGTGAGCCCCTCCGCCCGGCGCGGGGGTGCGTGCCGGGTCAGCGGCGCGTCCTCAACGACGCCACGGCGTAGAACGCCACCAGCAGCAGCACTATCGCCGCCGAGGCGGGCACCGACAGCCAATAAGCCCCCCAGAGCCCTCCGAGGCAGCCGGCAAGGGAAATGCCCACACTGAGCGTCAACATGGGCGTGTAGCGCTTCGTAAAGCGTTCTGACACCATTTGCGGAAGCGACACGAGCGACATCAGCAGCATTATCCCGATCATGCGGATCGTAAGCACTATGGCGATGGCCACTATCACGGTCATCGCCGTATTTATGAATCCCACGGGCAGATTGCGTGTGCGGGCGAAATCCTGGTCGAAGCTCACCCCCACTATGAGGGGATAGAAGGCGAGATAGAAGAGTACGAGCGCGCAGGTGAATCCGCCGAAGATCCAGAGGTCGGCGCGGGTGATGGTGAGCACGTTGCCGAAGAGGAACGTGTTGAGTTCGGGCACGTAGCCCCCTGTCATGAAGACGAACAGGATGCCCAGCGCCATGCCGAGCGCCCAGACCACCGCTATCGCTGAATCGCGGCGCGCCCCCCGGCGCGAGAGATGGTCGACACCGAGGGCTCCGCCCACGGCGAACAAGGCGGCCGTGAGCATGGGCGACACTCCGAGCCAGTAGCCGAGTCCGAGACCGCCGAAGCAGGCGTGTGTGATGCCTCCGGAAATGAACACCATGCGGCGCGTCACGATGTAGGTGCCGATGATGGCCGAGGCTATCGATATTATTGTTACGCCGATCATGGCGTTGATCATGAATCCGAACATCTCTTATTCCTGTGTTGGTCGGGTTGGCTGCCTCCTCCCCTTGCCGGGCGCGGAGGCTTATTTTTTCGAAAACGTTATGGAGGCGCCGTGGCCGAAGCGGCGCAGGCGGAAGCCGAGTCCTTCGAGCGTCTCCCAGTAGGCGGGCCAGGATTTGGCCGTGACGCGGGTGTCGTCGACCGCCACGTATGGGAGCCTGATGGCGGCGGGGGCGAAGGCCATGGCTATGCGGTGGTCGCGCCAGGTATCGATGGTCTCGTTTTCCCCGGTCGGGCAGCGCCGGCCGGTCCAGGAGAGGGTATCGGTGCCGGCATCGGCCATGAATCCGATTTTCTCCAGTTCGCAGGCAAGCGACTGGAGTCGGTCGGACTCCTTGTAGCGCAGGTGTGACACACCTGTCAGCCTGAATCTTATCCCCGCCAGGCAGAACCCTACGGCCAGGGCGGGCACGAGGTCGGGCGTGCCCCCCATGTCGAGCTCCAGCGGCGCCTGCGAAGAGGCGGCGCTGTCGCGTACGGAGGCGTCGCAGCGCAGTGTGGCGCTCCCGTCGGGGTGCCATTCCGTATCCACCCCCGCGATATGGAATATCCCGGCGCAGCGGGCGTCCCCCTGCAGCGAGTCCTGCGGCGGAGTGAGTCGGTCGATGTGTATCTCGCGCCCCGGGAGAAGCAGGGCGATTTCATAGAGGTAGGATGCCGCGCTCCAGTCGGACTCGATTTCGAACCGTGCCGGGGCATGGCATTTCCCCCCCTCCACGGTGATTCCGTCATTAGCCATACGCATCGTCCCCCCGAACGCACGCATCACCTCGCCGGTCATGTGCAGATAGGGGGCCGACACCGCCGGGGAGCCTTCGAAGCCCAGCCGCAGCCCGTCGGCCCACAGGGGGGCGACCATCATAAGGGCCGAGACGAACTGCGAGCTTACACCCGGATTTATGGAAATCGGGCCCGGGTCAGGGGTTGTGCCGATGATGCGCAGCGGCGGGTACCCCTCGCGCCGCAGGCATCGGATGTCGGCTCCGGCTCCGCGCAGCGCGTCGAGCAGAAGGGCCAGCGGCCGGCGGCGCAGTGATTTTCCGGCGCTTACCGTGATATCGACTCCCGGCGTGGAGGCCGCCAGGGCCGTGAAGAAGCGCAACGGCGCCCCTCCCTCCCCTATATGGACGCAATGGGATCCGGAGGCGCCCTCCGTCATGCGGCGGAACGCTTCCAGCCCCCGTTGCAGCCCTTCGATGTCCTCGGCGTCGGGCAGTTCCGGTATGCAGGCGCAACCGTTGCCGAGCAGGCGGCTGACTTCGTTGAGTATCAGCGTCCTAAGGGCGATGGATTTGGAAAGCGGGAGCTTGGGCATGGGATCAGGGTCTCGTAAACAGGCAGGCGTCGCCGTAGGAGAGGAAGCGGTAGTCCATCGCCAGGGCTTCCGCGTATAGGCGCCTCCAGAGCGGATCGGAAGAGGGAGCGCCCGGTTCAAGGAAGCTCGATACGAGCAACAGGAGCGTCGACTGCGGCTGATGGAAATTGGTCACCATGCGCTTCACTGTCCTCCACTTGAATCCGGGGGCTATCATGATGGCCGTCGAGCCCGACAGGGCGTCGAGGCCTGCGCCGCGCAGTGCGGCGGCGAGGGCTTTCAGGAGCGTCAGCGTGTCGGCGCCCTCCACTTCAGGCGCGTAGGCCTGCCATTGACTGACGTGCATGGCGTCCGTATCCGCCACATCGGCCCCCTGCAGGGCCATGTATCCGAATATCGGGAGGGATTCGAGCGTGCGCACCGAAGTGGTGCCCACGGCCACTACGTCCTGGCCCGCCTCAAGGGCCCCGATGAGCTCCTCGATCAGGCTTGTCTCGACATGGATTGTCTCCGTGTGCATGGGGTGCCCCCCTATCTCGGCGCTCTTCACGGGCTGGAACGTGCCGGCGCCGACGTGGAGCGTCACTTTGCCGGTGCGTATGCCGCGCTCCTCCAGGCGCCGGAACAGTGCGGGAGTGAAGTGCAGCCCCGCCGTAGGGGCCGCCACGGAGCCTTCCACGCGGGAATAGACCGTCTGGTAATCCTCCAGGTCGCTCTCTTCCGAGTCGCGGTTGAGGTAAGGGGGGATGGGGATGTTGCCGGCGGCCTCCACGATGGCGGCGAAGGTGAAGCGCCGGTCGTCGTCGGGATTATCCCAGGAGAATTCCACGCGGCGCGAGGCCGAGGGGGCCTCGCCGTCGCGCAGGGGGAGAAGACGGCCGCGGAGCGTGAGCTCCCGGCCGTCGACGGTGACGCGCTTTTCCAGCGCTTCCTGCTTCCATTTCTTGAGGTTGCCGATCATGCAGGTCCAGACGCATCGCCGCGTCGATGCGAACGACACGGCGTAGTCGGCCGGCTCGGCCGGTTCCAGTACGAAGACCTCGATGCGGCCGCCGGTGGCTTTATGGAATTCGATGCGGGCGTTGATGACGCGCGTCTCGTTGCACACCATCAGCGAACCGGGGCTCAGCAGCTCCGGAAGGTCGTGGAAGCTCATGTGGCGCGCCTGCTCTCCGGCCCGGGCCACGAGCAGGCGGCATCTGTCGCGTTCGGCCAGGGGATGGAGGGCTATGCGGCCGTCAGGCAGCGGATAGTCGAAGTCGGCTATCCCGATATGCTGTATTTCTTCGATGTTCATTTTCTGAGTGCGCCCGGTGAGGGGGCGGATGTATGGACTGACCCGGAGAGAGGGCGCGGAGCGCAAAGATAGGCAAATTATCC
The DNA here is from genome assembly GCA_014802425.1 of Bacteroides sp. Lineage (GTDB taxonomy): Bacteria > Bacteroidota > Bacteroidia > Bacteroidales > Muribaculaceae > Lepagella. The sequence continues at coordinate 132,800 of JAAVCH010000030.1, read as the reverse complement.
TGCCCGTGCAATTCCCGGGAAGCCGGCGGCAGGTCAGAACGAGGCCGAGAACACGGCCTCGGCACGGTTGACGTTGCCGTGTTCGCCGCTGTAGTTCATGCGCTTGCCGGCGAGGTACTCCACTCCGATCTGGAGCCGGGGGGTGATATTGTAGATGAGGTTGGCGGCCAGGTACTGGCCGTATTTGTAGGTGTCGCCGTCGATGAGGCCCTCCTTGAACGTGCGCATAGTGGCCAGCGCCACGGTGGTCGACAGGTCGGGGAGATAATTGAACTTCACTCCGGCCGTGCCGGTGAGGGTGGTGGGAGCGTAGAGGCGTCCGGGTTTTTCGAGATTCGAGATGAGGTCATACTTGCCGGCGGAGAGGTCGCCGGTGTAGGATCCCACGCCCTGGCCTACGGAGGTGATGCCGTAGAAAGTGAGCCATCGGGTGGCCTTGACCACGCTTGAGAGCTGCACGCCCCATCCGATCACGTGGCGGTTGCGCTCGGAGATGAGGTCGCGGTAGGCCATGTTGCGCAGCACGGCTGCCACGCGCACGTGGCTGAGGCCGCGGTCCCACTGTATCTGTCCGAGGGCGGCGATGTCGGGGGTGTAGTCCTTGACCTTTTTGGTCTGTCCTTCCTGTTCCTGTGGGGCTGACGAGGGAAACTCCACGGAGCCGGCCACTGTCCAGCGGTCTTTCCAGGTGTGCATGTATCTCAGGAGCACGTTGGTCTTGTCGATCTTGCCGTTGGCTCCCGCGCCGTCGAGCAGGTCGGGCTGAGCGGCCGGGTCGGAGAATGTGGAGTGCGAGTAGCCGACGGTCCAGTCCTCGATCTGCACCCATGCCTTCTTGAGCTTGAATCCGGAATTGGCGTAGCCGTTGAATCCGCCCTCGATGTAGGCCTGATAGTCGCCTATGCGTGAGTGGCGCCCCATGATGTTGAAGAAGAGGGTGGTGCCGGCCACGCTGGCTCCCAGGCTCTTCATGGTCTCGGGAGTCTTGGGCATCTGGATGAGGTAAGTGCAGAACGACGCATTGTCGATCATGCCGTTCCAGTCCATCCAGCCGCGCACCCTGATCAGGCCGCCGATGCCCATGGCCATGTTGGCGTCGCGGCTCATGAAGGTGAAATATGGGGCATGGGGGTCCTGCGAATTGCGGAACTGATTGACGTAGAATCTCTCGAGCAGCGTCTCGATGGAGTCCCTGCCGGCTTCCGCCTCGACATTGCCTCCGACCGATATCACCTTCGTCTCCCTGATGATGCGGCGCCGCTGCAGCTCCTCGGGATAGAGTCGTGTGGTGTCCGATGTCGCGGAGGCGGTCGGTGAGTTGGCCAGGGCGTATGTTCCGGAGAGCGCTGCTCCTGCAAGCAGCGTCAGTGCGGTAAGATGGTGATGTCTCATAAAGCTCATAGTTGTCTGTGGGTTGCAAAATTACGGTTTTCCCGACGGGATTCCAAAAAAATCCTGGAAAATAACGCTCCGGCAAAGACCTTCGTCGGTCTCCGCCGGAGTAACTATAGGCATATGGTCTGGAATTAATCCTTAACTTTTCTTCGACAGTTCCTGATGACGGGGTCGGTGGTCAGAGCCTCGTCGTCGCTCCATGGGAACTGTACGATTTGGTAGAATTCGCTGTTACGGTAAGGTCTTCCCGGGTAGTCCTCGTACCATCCTACAGATTCAGTAATCAGTGTCACGACTCTGAAACCGTTTGTTTTATTGGGAGATAGAGTAAGTATATAGCTTCCGTTTTCATCCTTCTGAAGTTCGAAATCGTCTTTGTCAGAAGAGGAGCCGGCACTCCCGCCGGTGATTTTGATAGACTTGATATAGTCGCGGCCTGAGTCAGTCCGCCCAATAACAGATATCGTTACTGATCCTCCTGTTGCCGATAGATAAATCTGCAGGGGGTTGTCGAATTCGCTGCCGGAAAGGGAATAGAAGGTAGTGCTCTTGACTGTAATTGCCACTGGAGTCATGACACCTCCTACTACCCCATAGTCATGCTGCATTAACTCAAATACTTCCTTATAATCTGGCTTCTCGGGATTCACTTGGGGCAAGAGGGTCACGATTTTATTCCAGTTACTCAATGTAAGATTTGTCAGGAACTCCTGCGGGAGTGGTTGTATTGTATCACATATGGGCGTAACATCCCTGGAGTCCTGACCATTATTTCTGCTGAACGACAGTAATGGTAGGATGAGTACTGTCAGGATACCTAATCTCTTGATCATCTTCATATGCATGCCTATATTTCAGTGATGTCGCTAATTGGAAGTAGGTATACCTAAACGGCCAACCATCATATAATTTCTAAATGTATAAGTGCAGTCCTCTCCATCTTTTCCGATAGGTGACCCCTGGTCTTTGGAGCGGGAATAAAGGAAATATCCATTGGCAATACCACCCCAGCCCCAGACGCAATGAAGGTAGGGATTCCTTTCCTTGGTGTCAGGATCTATTGTGTCTTGGCTTCCCATATCTATGTATCCATCAACCACCCATACATGGGCACGGGGGATAGGTTCGCCATTTTCCTCAACCTCACATGTCCCATAGAATATAACAGGTGCGGCCTTACATAGCGGAGATGCTCCCATTGGGTATCCCTGTTTCATGAAATTCATAAAACTTTTTATTTCGTCCAAAAACTTAGTAAAGTCCCAAGTATATGAGGTGTTAAATCCAAGTTTTTCGAAGGTGGGCTTGAAATTATCTTGAGGAGTACCCCGAAAAAGGGGTTTGTCATCCCTGTACTTTGCATTCAAGTACTCAGGTTGAGCTAAGGCTTCAAGATACTGAGAAATCTCCTCATAATCATTGTTCATCAGACTACCCCAATTTATTTTTTTTGAACCTATGGCGGCTGGATAGCTATAGTAAGTCAATAGCATTCCAACGGCCAGAGGTCCACAGCCTACCACACCATGCTCTCCATTTATTTCCGGGGTGGATAGATTAAAAGGATACTCTTGATCCCAATTCGCCACATCCTTATCTAGAAGAGGCTCCACTTGGCTGACAATGTAAATAGGATCCGGCACGATGGGATTTAATCCACTTGCCGTGTTTAATTCGAGGTCGTTAAAGGTGTCTTCAAAGAACATGGCCAATCCCTTGTTGTGGATGGTATCGGTCATGGAAAGGTTTCCGGTATCGGAGAAGGCGTATACCGGACGAGCGATTCTGGAGCGACTTATGAGAGCAAATCCCAGATTATCGTCATAATTGATTAGGTAGAGGAGTGAATCCTGCTCCTCTGCACGGGTGGCTGCTTGGTTGCCGACGCAAGAGACAGACTTCACTTTTCGCATCCCAAGATTGCGGGTCTGCTCCGGTGTGTTGGCCAGAAGCTCCATTACTTTGTTTGCGATTTCAATCGCGTCTTCGGCAGACCGCACTTCTGACAGAGGCGTGTCATGACCGTCAGCCACGGGAGGCGGTTCTATCCCCTCATTCGACTGACAGGCGACTATCCCCAGCAAAGCTGAAAGGAAGAAGAAATTCTTAAGTTTCATCATAGGGTGGTTAGTGGTTAGGATGAATAATCTGGTTTGATACTCTCAGACAGGACTGAGTGTACAGATTCTGCTATATCTGCAAATGTAATAGATTATATTGATATTCCCCAAAAAAATGGTAGTTTTTTTGAAAAAATACAGTTTGAGTATCGTGATTTTTGTCACCGTGGTAATAATTACCGTGGTGATAAAATATGAGATTCTATAATCGGACAAGGGAAATAGAGGAGCTGAGGCGAATACAAGGGCGCGCTTTTGATTCCCGGTCAAGGATGACTGTCATAACCGGAAGGCGTCGTATAGGCAAAACTTCGCTTGCACTGCGTGCTACGCAGGGGGCGCACCCGACTGTGTATCTATTCGTCAGCAGAAAAAATGAGGCTGCATTGTGCGAAGAGTTTGTCGGACTGATTGTGTCGGCCCTCGATTGTTATGTGCCGTCGGATATAAAGTCATTCAAGTCATTATTCCGGATGTTGATGGAACTTGCGAGGACTCGCAGGTTTAACCTGATTATTGATGGGTTTCAGGAGTTCTTCAATATCAATCCGTCGGTTTACAGTGAGATGCAGAATATCTGGGATGCTTACCGGAATGATACTCATGTCAACTTGCTCCTTATGGGCTCTGTGTATTCCATGATGCACAAGATTTTTGAAAACTACCACGAACCACTCTTTGGCAGAGCTGATGCCATGATATGTCTTTCCGGGTTCGGTACCGGGACTATGAAAGAAATCATGCATGACTTCCGTCCGGACTATACCAACGATGAATTGCTTGCACTGTATACCATCACAGGAGGAGTCCCGAAATATATCGAGCTACTTTGTGAGGACAAGGATTTGTCAGTAGAAGGAATGGTTCCCGTGCAGGGGAATACGGTGCCTCATATGCAGGAACATACGATGACTCCGACAAGGGGGACGGAGCAGTTTAAAATCACTACCGATCCGGATAACGCGACCCTATATTTAGCCCTGCCGGAGAATAGGTGTGGTGATTTCAGGGTTTTGAGTCTCAGTCTTTATAATGCCGCGACCGAGTTTTTCATGATTGGTGGGGAAGAGAAGTTTCATATAGGTACCACGTGGGTAATAATCCAATTCCCCTGGAGTGATGATAAGAGGTTTCTGGAGGATCCGGTCTTGGAAGTATGGCCTGATGACGACAGGGAGAATATCCTTGGTGGAAATTGATTTACTTCCACCGGACAACAATCTTATGACAATTAATCAGTGTTATTGGATTCTATGGAGGTAGAGTCAAGGAGGGATTATGAAAGGTTAGTGAAAGTTTAGCGCCAATAAATTGGGCATTAGAGGGGAAAGTTGTAATTTTGCCTTGGAAAACGATAAGATGATGATGAAACGACTCATATTCACCCTCTCCCTGCTTGTGGCCGGCATCGGTATCGCGGCGCCCCTGCGCCTCGAACCGATCAAATACGGCGACATGCAGCAGTGGTATTCGCGCGACATCAAGGAATCGGCCATAATCGGAGGAGCGACCAAGACCCTCTACGAAATCGCCCCCAACGGCAAGACCTCCGGCAACAAGGTCTACCGAAACCTCGGCGGTTCGCCCTGGGCCACTTCCAATGTCTACGCCAAGGTGTCGGGCGTCGTGAAGACCTCCTGCGCCGTGGAGCCCGCTATGGTCAACGGCAACCGCATGGCGAAGCTCGTGGCCAAGATGGAGAACGTCAAGGCCCTCGGCATCATCAACATGGACGTCATGGTGGCCGGCACCCTCTTCCTCGGCGAGATCGTGGAGCCCATATCCTCCACCAAGGGGCCCTTCAGCAAGATGTCGATGGGAATACCCTACACCAAGCGGCCGCAGGCCCTCGTGTTCGACTACAAGCTCGACATGCCGTCCACCAACACCCGCGTCAAGTCGACGGGATTCGGAAGCAAGAAGACCCTCCAGGGGCGCGACCAGGCCGAAGTCTATGTGCTTCTCCAGAAGCGCTGGGAGGACGAGAAGGGTAACCTCCACGCCCTGCGCGTAGGCACCGGACGCGAGCGGTACTCCAAGTCGGTGCCCTACACCAAGGGGCACCAGCTGAAAATCAATTACGGCGACATAACCAAGAAACCCTTCTACAAGCCCTACATGGGGCTGCTCAACGGCGAAAAGGCCTACTACGCCCGCAACTCGAAAGGGAAGCTCGTGCCGGTGCAGGAAGAGGGATGGGCAGCCGCCGACGCCACTCCGACCCACGTGCTCGTGATGGCCAGCACCTCCTGCGGCGAGCCTTACGTAGGCACCGAGGGAATCACCCTCTACGTCGACAACTTCGCCTTCGGATTCTGAGGCGGAGTCCCGGGCCGGGAGGCGCAGACGCGGCCCGGACCGTTTAATCCATAAAAGTCAAGACCAATGAAAGTAGCGATAATCGGATACGGCAAGATGGGCCGTATGATCCACCAGATACTCCGCGAACGCGGACACGAAGTAAGCGTCATCATCGACGAGCACAACCAGGAGGAGTTCGCCTCCCGGGCGTTCGCCTCGTCGGATGTGGCCATAGAGTTCACGCGTCCCACGTCGGCCGTAGGCGACATCCTCGGGTGTTTCGCGGCAGGTGTGCCGGTAGTCTGCGGCACCACGGGCTGGACCGACGCCCTCCCCGAGCTGCGCGACATGTGCGCCAAGGGGAAGGGAACGCTCCTGTGGTCGTCCAACTTCTCCATCGGCATGAACATCTTCATGGCCCTCAACCGCTACCTTACCTCCGTCATGTCGAAATTCCCGGCCTACACACCCTCGATGGAGGAGATCCACCATATCCACAAGCTCGACCATCCTTCGGGGACGGCCATAACCCTGGCCGAGGAACTCGTGGCCAACGATCCGGCGGTCTCCGGATGGGAGGAGGTCGAGGAACCCGCCGAGGTAAAGGACGGCCGCGTGCTCCCCATAGTGGCCCGACGCGAGGGGGAAGTACCGGGCGTCCACTCCATATGCTGGGAATCGGAGGCCGACACGGTCACCATCACCCATTCCGCCAAGTCGCGCATGGGATTCGCCCTCGGCGCCGTGCTCGCCGCCGAATGGCTCTCCTCCCGCAAGGGGTTCCACACCATGTCGGAAATGCTCTCCGACTATACCGAAACCACCGGCATCTTCTCCTGAAGCGTCCGGCATCATTCCATTCAACCATCCGTTATGACTGACAATACACAAAACCCCAACGACAACCGCCCGGCCGACGCCCCTTCCGGCGACATGGCCCGGCAGCAGCTCACCTTCATGCAGGATTTCCGGCGCCGACTGCGCGAGGTCAAGACCACCCGCTGGATCCGCTTCGCCGTCGTGTCGCTCCTCTTCTGCGGCTTCGTGGTATGGATCGGCAATCCCTGGGTCGCCCTCCTATGGCTCCTGCTGCTCGACATCTACATCACCTGCTACATACCCTGGACCTGGTGGAAAAAGAAGTCGGGCCCGGTGCGCTCCGTCATGGCATGGGTCGACGCCATCGTCTACGCCCTGGTGCTCGTCTACATCATATTCGCCTTTGTCGGTCAGAACTACAAGATTCCCTCCTCATCGCTTGAGAAATCGCTCCTTGTGGGCGACTACCTCTGGGTGAGCAAGGTGCTCTACGGGCCGCGCGTGCCCCAGACGCCGCTCCATTTCCCTCTGGCGCAGCACACCCTCCCCGTAATCGACACCAAGAGCTACATCGAGAATCCGCAGCTCCCCTACCACCGCCTGCCGGGCGTGCGCTCGATCGAGCGCGGCGACATCGTGGTGTTCAATTACCCGCAGGGCGACACCGTGCTCTCGGCCGCTCCCAACGAGGACTACTACATGCTCCTCGACCAGCTCCGGAAGCGCGGAGTCACCGACCCGCGCGCCTTCATAGCCCGCGATCCGGAACGGTTCGGCCGCCTGATCGTGCGCCCTGTCGACCGTAGGGAGAACTACGTGAAGCGCTGTGTGGGCCTCCCCGGCGAATGGCTCGAGATACGCAACGACACCATATTCATCGACGGCTCCCCCATCAAGGACGCCGACCATGTGCAGTACAACTACATAATCCCCGTCAGCGCCGTCATCCCCCGCGAGAAATGGCAGGAAATCGGCGTGCGCATGGAGGATGCCGGGGGCGCTCCGATACAGTTGGAGTTCGTGCCCTTCCCGTTCTACGACGTGCCCCTTACGGCCGAGGCCAGAAAGACCGTGGAGTCCTGGCCCGAGGTGTCGGGACCGCTGGTGCGCGAGGCCGAGGCCGGGTATTTCGACATGACCGGCGTCTTCCCGCAGCATGACCCCTATGGCTGGACACGCCCCAACATGTCGGCGTTCTGGATTCCCAAACGCGGCGTGACCCTCCGCCTCACCCTCAACAACCTTCCCCTCTACCGCCGCTGCGTGGAGGTCTATGAAGGGAACCGCCTTGAGGTCAGCGACGGAAAGATCCTCATCAACGGCGAGGACAACCCCTACTATACTTTCAAGTACGACTATTACTGGATGGAGGGGGACAACCGCGACCGCTCGCTCGACTCCCGCTACTGGGGATTCGTGCCTGAAGACCATATCGTGGGAAGCCCGATGCTCGTGCTGACCTCCTTCGACCAGGAGCGCTCCCTCTTCGACGGCAGCCTCCGCTGGGACCGCACATTCATCAACCCCAACCCCGACAAGGCCAAGAGCGCGGAGAAGGGGTGGTGATGCCTGACGTGATACCATATCTCCCATCCCTGGGCGACTGCCGCCGGTGGATGGCCCTGCGCGTTGCCGGCCTGGATACGGCCGAGGCATGGCGCAGGGCCGTGCCGCTGCCCGGACGCTCCGACGCCTCCGGGCGCCGTCACGCACTCCGCGCCCTGACGCGCACGCTCGTGGCGGGCGCCCACGGCCAGGAGCCGGTGACGCTGACCGTACCCCTCGTCGGGGGGGCCTCGGCCGTAAAGCGGGGCGACACGGAGGCATGGCGCGTGTCGATGCACGGCGACTGGATCCGCCGGCACCGTGGAGCGTTGCTCACGGCCTATTCCGCCACCCCCTACTATACTCACTTCATGCCCATGCTCGATGAGGTCTACGCCAGCATGCGCGAGGGGGATGCGTTCGCAGGATTCTCCACGGCGCTGTTCAGTGTGGTGGAGAAAGTGCCCGGCATGGAGTCGGTGGAATGGCTGGGCGACCTGCGGTCCGACCCGCGCGCACGCCGCATCTGCCGAGAAAAATCGGCAGGGCTGCACACTTCGCTGAGCGTTTTTGACGTTATATTCAAACGCGGCCCTGAACTGCCGCTGATTCTGATGCATTCCACCCCGGACGATGCGGTGGAGCTGACCGGCACACACTGACTTATCATCCCTCTCTCCATGGGGGCATATGAAATGAAATATACGCTTGCACTCATAAGGACCATCATGCAGAGCGTCATCCCCGTGATGATGCTCCTCATCGCCGCGCCCGCAGCGCGCGCCGCCACTCCCGAAATACCCGACTACAAGGTCAAGGCTTACGAAGGCTTCCAGCACTTTGTCGACGAATACGGCGACACCGTGCGCATGACCTTTATCCGGGAAATCGTGGTGTATCCCCCCATGAAGTTCAAGAACAAGAAGGAGGAGGAGTTCTACTGGCGCACGGTGCGCGACGTGCGCAAGACCCTGCCGCTCGCCAAACTCTGCTATTCCACCCTCTGCGAGACCTACGAGTATATCCAGACCATCCCCGACCAGAAACGCCGCGAGGCGCATCTGAAACGCCTTGAGAACGATATCTTCGAGCAGTACAAGCCCGTGGTGAAGAGTATGACGAAGGGGCAGGGAAAGATCCTGCTGAAACTCATCAACCGTGAGACCGACCAGAGCTCCTACAGTATCGTCAAGGCCTTCCTCGGGTCGTTCCGCGCAGGATTCTGGCAGACGTTCGGCCGCTTCTTCGGCATGAACATGAAGGCCGGATTCCACCCTGACAAGAACCGCGAGGACGCCATCATCGAGCGCATAGCCACCCTTATCGAGCAGGGGGCGCTATGATACGAGCCCTCTGCTCCAGGATACTGATAGGGCTGGTGCTCTTCTACCGCCACGCCGTCTCGCCGATGTTCCCCCCGGCATGCCGCTATACGCCCACATGCTCGGCCTACGCCCTTGAGGCCCTGCGGCGTCACGGCCCGTGGCGCGGATCCCTCCTCGCCATCCGCCGCATACTCCGCTGCCATCCCTGGGGCGGTTCCGGCCATGACCCGGTGCCCTGATTCCCCTTGATATGTTGACTTGACGCCGTTCAGTCGGTAAGATACACCCTTACCTGCCCGATGGGGAGTGATCCGAATATCTGAAGCGGCCGGTGGGGCGGCGCCGTCGAGATCCAGGCGTCGATGTCGTCGCTCGATTTCTTCTTTCCCCCGCTTGTGAAACGGAACTTTATGTGGTAGGCCTGATGGCTCGTGCCGTTGCGGAGCTTGATCGTCCCGCTCCCCTCGCAGCGTATGGTCAGGGTCTCGACCTTGCTGCCCGAGAAGAGGCTGGCGGTCACGGTGCCTCCGGCGGCCAGGGCCTTGTAGTCGAGGGTACGGAGGTAGTAGAACACGCTAAGCATGTCGAACGTAGGTCCGGTGGCGGTCAGAGAGCCCGTCGAAGTCGAGGTCTCCCCTTTCTTGTCGGTGCGCACTTTGCTGACGGCTCCTTTCACGGTGTTGCCCTGTCGCGTGAAGCTGATGTCGTCGCGGCTGTATTTCCCTCCCTCGTGGGCTATCTTTACGTATCGCTTGGGGAAGAGGGTCGACTGGTCCACGGTGGAGTAAAGCGTGTCGCGCACCTGAAACAGTTTATCGGCCCAGGGCTTTGTCCTGCCCGTGAGGGTAAGGCGGTAGTCGTTGCCACGGGCGGCGAGACGCAGGGTGGCCGTGCCGGCCTCTTTATGTATCAGGCCCCACTTGTAGGTGATTACGTAATGCAGTGTCTCATCGCTGAATTTTCCTGCGGCATGGGCCGCGGCGGGTATGAGGAGGGTCATAAGCAGGAATATCCATCCGGGTAGCTTTCTTTTCATGTGATTGTCTTTTTTTCAGGGTTACGGCGTGGCGGAAATCCCGCCTGATATATAGACAATCCTCGGGTCGGATGGTTTCGTCTGAACCCGGACAACTGTCAGTCCGTTATATTTCCGGATGGGGTTTCCACGGACTCGCGCGGCTGAGCCGGAAGGCGTATCGTAAGGACTCCCCCGCCGCCTCACCCCCCATGTAAACTCGTCAATATTATGATTGAATGGTTTGTTCAGACATTGCGCGATAACCCCGCCATCGCCATCTTCCTCGTGCTTGGAGTCGGTTTCTGGATCGGCAAGCTCAAGTATAAAGCCTTTTCGCTGGGCACCGTGACCTCGGTGCTGCTTGTCGGCGTCCTCGTCGGCCAGCTCGACATACCGGTCTCCGGTCCGCTGAAGTCGGTGTCGTTCCTACTGTTCCTGTTCGCCATCGGCTACAGCGTCGGCCCGCAGTTCTTCCGGTCGCTCAAGGGGTCGGGAGTGAAGCAGGTGGTGTTCGCCGTGGTGATGTGCGTCATCTGCCTTGCGGTGACATGGATTACGGCTCTGGCGTTCCATTACAACGTGGGTGAGGCGCTCGGCCTCTTCGCCGGGGCGCAGACCATATCGGCCGTGATCGGAGTGGGCCAGGACGCCATCGGGTCCATGTCGGCCTCGGCCTCTGACAAGGCCCAGTGGATGGACATCATACCGGTATGCTACGCCGTGACCTACATATTCGGTACGATAGGCTCGGCATGGATNCTCTCTTCGGTCGGCCCGTGGATGCTCGGCGGCCTGAAGAAAGTGAAGCTGCAGACCGCCGAACTCGAGGCGCAGATGAACGAGTCGGTCCTGACGGCTGATCCGGCGTTCATCGACGCCAACCGTCCGGTGGTTTACCGCGCCTACCGCTGTCAGGGCGGATTCTTCGCCTCTCCGCGCAAGGTGAGGGAAATAGTGGGTGAATTCAAGCGGTTGGGATGCCGCATCTTCGTGGAGCGCCTGCGCATCGGCGGAGTCATAACCGACGGGTTCACATCCGATACCGTCGTGTCGAAAGGTGATGAGATNGTGCTCAGCGGCCGCCGGGAGTTCATGGTGGAGAGGGAGGACTGGATCGGGCCGGAAGTATCGGATGAAAAGCTGCTTACCTTCTCCGTGGAGCGTGTCCCCGTGGTATTCGCCTCCAAGGCCCTTGACGGCAGCAAGGTGACTGACATCCGGGAGCTGCCTGAGATGGCGGGTGTGGTCATAGCGAGTATCACCGACATCAACGGAGTGCGGCAGCCCGTGGTGCCCGATACGGCTGTGCATCGCGGCGACACGCTGATTCTCGTCGGCCCCGAAACCGACGTGAAGGCAGCCGCAGACAAACTGGGCTACCTCGACCGTCCGACTACCTCGACCGACATGGTGTTCGTAGGCCTGGGAGTCTTCATCGGCGCCCTCATCGGCGCCATTACCCTGAAGCTCGGCGGAATCCCAGTGAGCCTCTCCACAAGCGGCGGAGCCCTCATCGCCGGTCTGGTGATGGGCTGGTGGAGGTCGAAGCGCCCCACATTCGGCAACATTCCCTCCTCATCGCTGTGGATTCTCAATAATCTGGGACTGAACATGTTTATCGCCGTCATCGGCATCAGCTCAGGCCCGACCTTCGTACAGGGCATCATGCAGGTGGGCTGGATGCTTTTCGTGGCGGGCATGATAGCCACGAGTATCCCCCTGCTCATAGGCATATGGCTGGGCGACAAGGTATTTAAATTCCACCCCGCCATAAACCTCGGCTGTGTGGCCGGATCGAGGGTCACGACAGCCGCCCTCGGAGCGATTCAGGACACTCTCGGAAGCACGGTTCCGGCGATGGGCTACACCATCACCTACGCCGTCGGCAACACCCTTCTGATCCTGATGGCCCTTGTCATGGCCCTGTTCATGTAGGGTCCAGATTGCCGGCATTGCGTCGTAGGCCGGCGAGTTTGGCGCGCTTTACAGGGGAGCCCCGGAAGGCTTTGGAGAAATCCTCCCGGCTCATTCCGAGGGCCTCCGTGCGTGTGAGCGCACCGGAGGCGATAATCGGGATGGGAGAGAACTCCGCCAGCCGGGTGGGTATCGCCAGCCGGTTGAGCGGACAGACATCCTGGCAGAGGTCGCACCCGAAAAGCGTGCGCCTGCCGGCCGGAGTGCGCATGGCCTCCTCTCCTGCCGCGTCCCATGCGTCGCGGTGTTCGACTGTAAGATAGCTCAGGCACCTCCGCGCATCGACCGTGGAATCCTCCTGAAGCGCTCCTGCAGGACACACTCTTCTGCAGGCCCCGCAATGAATGCACGCCTCCGGCGCCCTATCCCTGTCTGTCGCTTCCTGCTGGCACGGAGGCGCGTCTTGTCCGGCGTTTCCCGGCGCAAAAGTCCTTGAATAGGGTGATAATTCCAGTGTGGTGAGGATCTCGGCCAGAAGTATGCGTGTGCCGTACGGACGCACATAGATGAGCCCGTTGTCGGCGCGTGTACCTACGCCGCACTTCTGCGCCCAATACCTCTCGAAAACCGGGGCCGAGTCGATGCAGATACGCCACTCCCCTCCCGAAACGCTCCTGAGCCCCTCTACGGCCTCGCTGAGCCGCTTTCTAAGCACATCATGATAATCCATACCATACGCGAACGAAGCCACGCGAGGAAGCCTCATGTCGCGTCCTTGCGCAGGCGTATAGTTGAACGCCACCGACACCACGCTTCCGCACCCCGGCAGCAGCCCCTCCGGATCCATCCTCAGCCACTCGTGCCGCTCCATATACTCCATCCCCGCATTCCTTCCTTCCGCAATCCACCGCCGCCATCCCTGCATCTCCCTCTCCGCTACAGGCAGGCTGCGGGCGACCCCCCAGGCCACCGCGCCGGCCCGGGCCAGCGCCTCGTCCAGCATGATTTCAACATCATCCATGGCTCTGTTTTCCTCCGGCGTGTTATCCGGTTCCGTAATTATCGTATTCATTTATTGAATTTAAGATCTGACTCCGTTGGTTTTTATGCTTGCGTTCGCGTACATGGTCGCCGCCGACCGGGCGCCCCGAGCATCAACCTGCGATTCCGCGTTATTCCGCATCCGCGTTATTCCGCGTTATTCCGCATCCGTGCTATTCCCCATCGGTATTGTCGCGTTTTACGAATGGAGGGAATCCTACCAGCCATTCGGCCAAGGCGTTCATCCGCAGGTAGTTCTCTCGGCTCACCGGAAAAGTCAGCGTAGGCGCGATAATAAGCGGCCTCCCGCTTTCGCACGGATTGAAATCATGGGCTGCCGGCTTGAAGCGTTCCGGAAAAGCCTCGTTGGTGATGAGAATGAACTTTCCCCCGACTTCCTCTGCCTGTGTCCGGATCTGCTTCGACATACACAACTTTCCTCCCACTTACATCATATTTTGGGGGATGCCTTTGGGGTGGGTGATGCAACAGGTCAGCGCGCCGTGCCGCCGGAGTAGCGCCCCGAGCCAGGTCAGCGCGCCGGGCCGGGGTAGTGCCTCGTGCAGCAGGCGCCCGCGTCATTTGCGGCCGAAGTCGGCTGGGATCTCACCCCAGCGGGGGGTGTCCCATTTGCGGATGGGGGCGGTGTAGGAGTGGGTGTTGAGCCAGTGGAGGGCACGGCGCAGGAGGGAGAAAAGGGGAGCGTTGTTGGCGTTTTCGGTGAGGGTGGTGCGTATGCGGCGGTTGCGCACCCAGGCCATGCCGGAGACGGAGTCGGAATAGATGGGATGGGTCTCCCCCTTTTTTTCCATCAGAGCAAGGGCATGGACTATGGCGAGGAATTCGCCGAGGTTGTTGGTGCCCCCCTGAAGAGGGCCTACNCGGAACAGTTCCTCGCCGGTCATGAGGTCGACGCCGCGGTATTCCACAGGACCCGGATTGCCGGCGCAGGCGGCGTCGACGGCCCATGCANGGAGGTCGATTTCAGGGTTGTCCATATAGGCGCGGGGGTCGTTGTCGGTTCGCGGGTCGCGCCGGCGGCGGCTCTCGCCGGCTCCGTTAAGGAGGTTGGCGAGGTCGGCCGAGTCGGAAGCGGCCTCACCCTCGCGGTAGGCGCGGGCGGCGGCTTCGGGGGAGGTGAAGCTACGGTACCTGGCGCCGGGGAAATTCTTGACCTGCTCCAGACAGTCGGACCAGTCGTCGTAGACTCCCGGCACCCGGCCCACCCATACGGTGTAGTACTTTCCCATCAGCAGCCTACCTCCTCCCTCAGGGGATATGTGTCGCGCAGGCGTTCGAAGTCGGGTGCGCCGCTGTATTCGCGGCGCATCCGGGTGTCGTCGGCCATTATGTCGTAGCTCTGTCGTATTTTTGCCTCTGTGAGGCCGTCAGGCGGCGTGTAAGGGCCTGTAAGCCCTTCCTTGNGGAGATGTACACCGAAAAACTTTTCAAGGCCGGAGAGGATGGCGTAGGTGGCCCGTTCCTTACCCTGCCGCGAGTAGCCGGCTATGTGGAAGGTGGCGATGTCGGCCATGGCGAGTGATTCTCCGGATATCGCGGGCTCCCCTTCCCATGTGTCGAGGCATACCTTCAGCCCCTTCGCCGCCTTGAGCTCACGCAGCGCGGTCTCGTCGACGATTCCTCCCCGGGCCGCGTTGATGAGGATGGCTCCGGGCTTGAGGAGTTCCAGCACGGGGCGCGACAGGAGTCCGGCGGTCGGCGGAAGTGTTTCCCCTATCCTGTTTTTAATCAGCGGNGTATGGACGGTCACCGCATCGGCCTGACGCACCACTTCCTCCAGCGGAAGGTAATCCTCGTCGGTCAGTCCGGCCTGTTGCCGGGGCGGGTCGGATACTATCACGCGCAGGCCGAGGCGGCGTCCCCAGTCGACCACTATGGAGCCCACATTCCCTTTTCCGATGACTCCGAGCACCGGAGCCTCACCGTCACGGATGCCGGAAAGCGGGAATCCCAGCTCCGACAGGGCGCGGAACACATACTGCGCCACTGCGGGCGCGTTGCATCCCGGAGCGTTCTGCCACGTTATTCCTGCCTTGTCGCAGTAAGCGGTGTTGATGTGGTCGAGTCCGATCGTGCCTGTGGCTATGAACCGGACTGGAGTGCCGATCAGCAGCGGGGCGTCGCAGCGTGTGCGTGTGCGCACCAGCAGGCCGTCGGCGTCGGCGAGGTTCCACGGGGCGATGGCGGCGCCGGACATGACGGTGCATCTGAATTCCTGTTCAAGGCGCCCTTCGAGAAATGGTATGGCGTCGTCGATTACGAGATGAGGCTTCATTCTGGTTCTTGTTGGGGGGTTAAGGGTTACCACGTGCGTTGACGGGGTGTGCGGCGGCGGGGGCGGTAAAGCCGGGGGCGTCACATTGCGTAGAACAGCAGCAGGAGCGCTGAGCCGCCGATGGTGGCCTGTATGAGCCAGTAGATCAGGCGCGGCTTGTTGAATTTCCAGAGGGTGAAGAGATGGGCCATCTGGTTGGAGAGCCATAGGGCGAAGACACCCGTGTAGGCCTGGACGTTGTTGATGTCGAACATCATGGCGAGCACGGCCGTGATCCCGAAGATGTTGATGACGTTGTTGTAGCTCCGGATTCCGGCGTTTCCGGCATAGAGCTTGATGCCGTTGTTGAGGGCGAGCACGAGGCCGGCCAGGAGGCCGGCTCCGGCTCCGATGACCATCACCGACATCCCTTGGCCGAGGGAGGCGGTGAAGATGGTCTCCACGGGGGGGAAGTTGGCCGAGAAAGGGGAGACGATACCCAGTCCGAAGAGCACCCAGAAGGGCGCCACGAGTCCCAGTCCTATGGCGCACAGTTCCTTGAACCTCAGTGACTTCATCACGAATCCGCCGGCGATGACGGCAAGGATGAAGGGCACGAACGCCACCTGGAACATGGCTCCCACCGACAGGCAGGTGGCCATGAAGAAGTAGTCGCGTGTGGAATTGCGGGCGCGGTACGAGGCCAGCAGCGGCGCCATCGTGATGNGCAGCATGCCGACCACTACGGGGGAAGCCGTCAGATGGCCGCTGATCATCGTGTTGCCGCACATGAGGGGGAGGAAGAAGGATGTCCAGAGCGGCTGCTGGCTCTTCACTATGCCGTAGCTCTTGTTGGTGATGTAGAGCAGCAGGCTGCAGGCGGCTATGAGCAGAAGGTTGAGGGAGGATGCCGCGATCGGGATGAGCGGCCACTCGCGCGGCGAGGGAAATAGGATTCCGAAAGGCTGAGGCGGAGTGGCGGGCACGCAGAAATAGGCGGTGACCGCGTAGATCACCGCCAGGATGATGACGATATACATGCCTGCGGCCGTAAGAATCCGCTGGTTCATGGAGTGATGTCGGTGATTACGGGTTGTCCCTCGACGTCAAGGATGCCGAGCGTGATTGAGTCGGGGAGAGGTGTGTCGAGTGCGCGCAGTATCTGCACCAGCGGCTCGATCACCATACGCCGGAGCCGGGTCATGAATCCGGGGTCGGCCGCGGTGGGGTAGACCGCAGCCTCCGGGCCGCTGATGTCCAGCGTGTAATGGTACTTCTCCACCGGGATATAGTCCTCGATTATGGCTATTCCGGTGGCAGGGTCGGCGTCCGGGGCCACTCGCACCATTTCCTCCAGGGCGTCCTTGGCCTCGGGGAGCGAATCGATGATGAGGGCCTCGTGCTCGGCGTCGGCGCTGTCGCGCCGCAGCAGGAACGGAGGTTTCAGGGACTCCAGAAAGGCAAGCCCCTCGGCGAGAGTGTTCTCGTCGACGGGCATGAATTTCGGAGTCGGCAGACCCTCTTCAGCCATAAGCTCCTTGGCGAACTGATGGCTGAAGATGTTTATTTTCTTATCTTCGTCTTCTGACATGGTATGATGTTAGGTTTCACCGGTCTTCGCCGGTCTTCTTGGCCTGACGGCGCGAACGCATATAGACCGGATTGCTGATTGTGGTGCTTTCCGGACTCAGGCGCGGCCCGCGGTCGCTGACCTGGCGAGGTTTGCTGAAGTCATTGTTCGGCTTGAAGTCAGCGCGTTTCGGCTTGAAGTCCTTCTTCGGCTTGAACTCACGGCGGCTCTCACCTCCGGTTTCGCCGAAATCGCGGCGGGGCTTGCGGTCGAAGTCCCTGTCGGCCCTGCGGTCGAAATCCCTGTCGGCCCTGCGGTCGAAATCCCTGTCGGCCCTGCGGTCGAGGTCCCTGCCCGGCTTGAAGTCGCGTTTCGGCTTGAATTCCTTTTTCGGCTTGAAGTCGCGGCGGCTTCCGCCGTCGGCGTCGTCGAAGTCACGCCGGGACTTGCGGTCGGGTTTATGCTTGTAGGGGCGTGCCTCGCGCTCCCATTCGGAGTCGCTCTTATGGTGGGCCCTGATCTTGGGGGTGCGTTCGAATTCTTCGTTATGGACGCTTCCTCCGGAGGCGCGGAACTCATTGTACTTTCCGCTGAACAGCACGTACTCGCGCAGCGAGCATTCGAGGGCGCCGTTCAGTATGGGGTATTTCACCGAGGGCTTGAGGCCGATGGAGGCGAAATGCTCGTCGCGGTAGCCGAGGATCCAGGCGTTCCATCCCTGGAAGTGCTTCTTGAGGGCTTCCCCGAGCTCGCGGTAGAGTCCTTCCATGTCGGCGGGGCGCAGACGCTCGCCGTAGGGGGGATTGGTCACGAGTATGCCGCTGTCGCGGTCGTTCTCGTCCCATTCCTGCATGGGCTTGCACACGAGCGAGATGTTCTGCTCGAGGCGTGCGGCGCGGATGTTCTTGCGGGCTATGGCCACGGCTTCGTGGCTTATGTCGCCCCCCATGATCTCGCAAGTGATGTCGCGCTCGGCCGAGTCGTCGTTGTAGATCGACTCAAACAGTTCCGAGTCGAAATCGCGCCATTTCTCGAAAGCGAAGTGCTCCCGGTAGATGCCCGGATTGATGTTGCCGGCGATGAGGGCGGCCTCGATGAGGAACGTGCCTGAGCCGCACATCGGGTCGGCGAAGTCGCACTCGCCGTGCCATCCGGTCTTCATGATGATGCCTGCGGCCAGCACCTCGTTGATGGGAGCCTCGGTCTGTTCCACGCGGTAGCCGCGCTTCGACAGGGGCTCGCCGCTGGAGTCGAGTGAAATCGTGACCCGGTTCTGCTGGATGTGGACGTCCAGGCGCAGGTCGGGCGACGTGATGCGGATTGACGGACGGCGCCCGGTGTTGTCGGTGAAATGGTCGACGATGGCGTCCTTGACCCGGTAGGTCACGTATTTAGAATGGTTGAACGCAGTACTGTTGACGGTTGAGTCGACCGAGAAGGTTGAGTCCGGGGTCATGTACTGGCTCCAGTCCATGTCGCGCACATAGTCGTAGAGCTCGTCGGGATCGTCGGCGGTGAATTTCACGATAGGGCGCAGGACGCGCAGGGCTGTGCGACAGCATAGGTTGGCCTTGTAGAGGATTTCGAGATCCCCTTCGAAAGATACCATTCTGACGCCTGTCTCGACATTCTCTGCGCCTAATGCTATCAATTCGTCGCGGAGCACGTCTTCAAGGCCCTGAAAGGTCTTTGCGACCATCTGAAAGGAATTCTCCATTTTTGAAAAATCGGAAAGATATGTTTTTGTTCGTTTGTTTGCTTGATTCCTGACGGCCTCAGAAGGAGATCAGGGGCTTGCCGTTGTTGTTGCCGGACGCGGAGCCTGCCGGCGACTGGGGCTGTTGGGAGGAACCGAAACCACCCATGCGGGACTGGGTCGGCCGGGAGATGCGGGCGAGTTCATCGTTGAATCTCGAATCGCGGTTGAAGGTGGGGGTGCGCTCGATCATGGCGATCACCTCCATGTCGTCGAACTGCGAGGGGAGCAGCACGGCATATTTCACCTTGGCGGCGTCGCGGCTCTGCTTCATGAGCTTCTCCTCGCCGTACATTTCCTTGAGGCGGTTCTTCGACTCGTCGTTGCGCGGCTGCGAGGGGGACTGTGTGAGTCCACCTCCTCCGAAGTCGATTTTCCTTTCCCCTTCGCTGGATTTTCCGGCCTTGATCTGCGTGCCTTCGCGCAGCGTCACGTCGAAGCCCGAGGCGAGGATGGTCACCTTCACGTCGTCGCCCATGGCGGGGTCGTCGGCGATACCCCATTTCACGTCGATCGTGGAGGGAAGGTTGTCGGTGAATTTCTGGATTTCGCTGATTTCCTGGGCCTGCAGCGGACGCTCCGCCTCACGTGAGCACACGAACTTGAAGAGCAGGCGCTGCGACGTGTTTATGTCGTGGCGCTTGAGCAGCGGGGAGTGCAGGGCGTTCTGGATGGCGTCGGTCACACGGTTCTCGCCCGTGCCGGTAGCCGTGGAGATGATGGCCGTGCCCGAATCCTTCAGGATTGTCTTCACGTCCTGGAAGTCGACGTTGATGTAGCAGTCCTCGGAGATGATGTCCGAGATGGAGCGGGCCGCGTTGGCCAGAGTGTCGTCGGCGCGTTCGAAGGCGTTGAAGAAGTTGAGGTCCTTGTAGAGGTCGATGAGGTTCTCGTTGTTGATCACGAGCAGGGCGTCGACGTGCTTCTGCATCTCGTCGGCGCCGTCGAGGGCCTTGAGGATCTTCTTCTGGCCTTCGAAGAGGAAGGGCACGGTGACGATGCCGATGGTCAGCATTCCGGCTTCTTTGGCCAGACGGGCCACGACGGGACCGGCTCCTGTGCCTGTGCCGCCGCCCATGCCGGCGGTGACGAACACCATTTCCGTCTGGTCGTCGAAAAGCTTCTTGATTTCTTCGGCGCTGGCCTCGGCGCATTCGCGGCCGATTTCAGGCTTGTTGCCAGCTCCGCGTCCTTTGGTGATCGTGGGGCCGAGTATGAGTTTATGGGGCACCGGCGATTTGCGCAGTGCCTGTTCATCGGTGTTGCAGACTACGAAGTTGATGTTCGGGATATTCTGGCGGAACATGTAGTTGACGGCGTTGCCGCCTCCTCCTCCCACTCCAATGACCTTGATGATGTCCTGGTTGGAGTCAGTCTCGAACATCGACGGGTCGTTGATGTCGTAGGTGTGGTATGTAGGGTTGTCTGTTTCCATTGTTTTTGTCTGTTGGTTGAGGTGAGGGGTATGGAGGCTTATTCAAGTAGGGAGTCGTCCTCCTCCTCGGGGTTGGAGAAGATGCTGCCCAGGCCGCGCCGCAGGCGGCTGAACAGGCTGTTGGGATTCGACTCCTTCTGGGGCTTGCGCGGGGGTATTTTTTCTTCGGGCTCCTCTTCGGTGTCTGGGTTGCCGTTGACGGGAATCTCCTCGCGCCTGGGGATTTCGAGGCAGTTGGCCTCGGTCAGCGTGGCTCCGGCGTAGAGCACGCTCGCCACCTGTGTGATTTCGGCGCTCTGTCCCTTTATGTCCTCGATGACGACGTATCCGGGGAGGCGTCCGATTCTTACCTGGAGCCCCGTTTCGCGGGCCATGAGGTCGGTCATGCCGTTGAGCTTCACGGCTCCCCCGATGCAGATGAGGCCTCCGGGAAGGTCCTTTTCTTTGAGCTGGGCATAGGTCACCTGCTCGGTGATGTTGGCCATGATCTCCTGGGAGCGGGCCACAGTGTGGTTGATTACGTCGGCCACCTTCACGCCGTTGAGGTTGAGTGTCGACGGGGTGTCGGGGGCGATGGCGCAGCCGGAGGTGATCTTTATCTCCTCGGCCTTGTCCTCAAGGATGGAAAGGCTCTGGATGTCGCGTGTGAGGTTGCGGCCTCCGAAGGGTAGTGTGGCGAGGTAGAAGAGAGCGTTCTTGCGGTAGATGGAGACGGTGGTGGTCTCGGCGCCCATGTCCACGAGCATGCATCCCAGGCGCTTCTCGTGCTCCGTGAGGATGAGATGGCCTACGGCAAGGGGAGTCACCACGAAGCCCTCGATTCGGAGTCCGAGTTTGTCGCGCACGACGCGGGTGATGTTGCGCTTCACTTCCGGGCGGCAGACCACGATGTCGAAGTCGGCCACGATCTCATTGCCGATGGCGCCCTTGGGGCTGGTGGTCTCCAGGGTGCCGATGCGGTAGCAGCGGGGCACACCGTCGACCACTTCGAGCGTATTGTCGATGGCGATGTTGAGGGCGTCGGAGCGCAGGCGTGCTATGATGGCGTCGTCGATTTCCGTTTCATCGGGCAGGGTGAGCCGGACTGTGGTGGGGATGCTTCTGAGCGAGCGCCCCGAGAGGCCGATGAACACACCGGTGATGCGGCGCGGACTGACGGCGGGGCGGCGCATGAGGCGGTCGAGCACGCGGCTGAGGCGTGTAGATGTCTCCTCAAGGTTCTGGATGATGCCGTAGCGTACGGTTTCGACGCATTTCTCCTGTTCTACGGCAATGATGTCCACCTGACCGCCGTCATGGACGCGGCCTATGGCTCCGATCACTTTGGAGGAGCTTATCTCTATGGCGGCTATGTATCTCTCTTCGCTCATTGGCTTGGTTTCGGGCTTTATATCGGGCAATATGTGTGTTTTGGGCGATTAGCGGGCAGGGGTCCGGCGGGCTGTGTCGGCGGCCTGCGCGGAGGCCGGACGCGCCTCGGCTCCCTGCTGCGGATCGGGCGACTCCGGAAGGGTGGCTTCCTCCATGTCTTCCTCATCGAAGTATGTCTCGATCGGGTAGAGCGGAGTCTTGTTGCGGCGTGTGGCCACTATCTGGTCACGGAATTTCACGGAGATGGTGTCGTATTCGTTCCATCCCTTGTAGGGGATGATGTTGCGGTAGACGGTCAGGAGCATACGCCGTTTCTGCTCCAGGCGCGTCGTGTCGCCGAAATTGATGACGTGGCCCGTGATGCGCGGCACCATCAGTATGTCGTCAGGCCCGCGCACTACGTACATCGACACCAGGTCGCGCAGCGCGGGGTCCTTGTTGACGAATCGCACCACAGGCAGCACCGTCTGCGGAGGCATCGTCTCGGAGAAGTGACCCATCACCACAGGCACGTCGGCGAAAAACTCGGCGTTGCTGGCGATTTTCTTCCCCTGACGGTTGACATAGTACGACTCATCGCCGTCAAAGACCCTGATCTCGGGTATCATCGGCGTGATGCGCACGTTGAGGAATCCGTTGGTGGTGAGGAAACACTTCACGTCCTCGAAGTTGTTGAGGGACATGAGGTACTTCTCCACCTCCAGCGTATTGACGGCCGGGAGCGGGGCGCCTACGATGCGGTGCGGGAACTTCTTGAGCTCCGTGCGCACGCCCCGGACGGTGATCGTGTCCGACAGGCCCCCTTTCTCCATGGAGATGGTGATGCCACGGCACGACTTGCGCTCCGCCTCCCCGCGCGCCCATACAAGGACACCGCCCAGGTAGGCGACCATCAGGACGAACAGGGTCCATTTCAATATGTTCTTGAGCCTTGGATTCATCTTTTCTCAAGGATTTCCTTGATTTCGGGCAGCAGCGCATCGAGGTCGGCGGCCCCCAAGGTCATCAAAATACCAAAGTTACGATTTTTTATGAGATTCAGCAAATCTTTTCGCTCACAATATCGCTTTCTGGGGGCGAGGACGCGGTCGAGGATGATGGCTGAGGTCACTCCCGGAATCGGTTTCTCCCGCGCCGGATAGATTTCCGGCATGATTACTTCGTCGGCCCCGGATAGCGCCTCGGCGAACTCGGGCGCGAAATCCCGGGTGCGCGTGTAGAGGTGGGGCTGGAATATCACGCTCAGCGGGCGCCCCGGGTAGAGGCGGCGCACTGATTCGATCGAGGCCTTGACCTCATTGGGGGAGTGGGCGTAGTCGTCGATCAGCACGGGGGTGCCGTCCTTGCCGTCGAGGTATATCTCGAAGCGGCGCTTGGCGCCCATGAAGTCGGCGAGGCCGGCGCGGATCTCGTCGGGGATGGCTCCGGCCAGATATGCTGCCGCGGCTGCGGCCACGGCGTTGTCGATGTTGATCTCCACCGGCACTCCGAGGCGCATGTCCTCGATTCTGAGTCCGCCGGGGCCCGCGAGGGTGAAGGAGAGGGTGCCCTCGCCGTAGGTGATGTCCTCGGCGTGCCAGTCCCCTTCGGAGCCTCCGGAGTAGGTGTGTACGGTCACTCCCTCGGCAGGTTCGGGCCGGTATTTCAGGCCGGTGTGGGTGATGAGGTGCCCGCCGGGCCGGATGAGCGAGGTGAAGACGGAGAAGGCCTCCAGATAGTGTTCCTCGTCGCCGTAGATGTCGAGGTGGTCGGGGTCGCAGCTCGTCACCACGGCCAGCCACGGTGTGAGCTGATGGAACGAACGGTCGTATTCATCGGCTTCGATGACGGAGTATTCGGAATTCTCGGCGAGCACGAGGTTGGAGCCTGTGTTGCGCAGGATTCCGCCGAGGAATGCGTTGCAGCCCTGCGGGGTGCGCCGCAGGATGTTGGCCGTCATGGAGCAGGTGGTGGTCTTGCCGTGCGAGCCTGCTATGCAGATACCCTTGCCCGCGGCCGTGATCATGCCCAGGACGCGGGCGCGCTTCACGGTCTCGAAGCCTCCGGAGCGGAAGTAGGAGAGGATGGCGTTGTCGTCGCTCACGGCCGGGGTGTAGACCACGAGCGTGTCCGCTGGGTCGCGGAAGGGGGCGGGAATCGAGTCGGCCGAGTCGGTGAAAGTGATGTCGGCCCCTTCGGCCTGGAGCGCCGCCGTGAGGGGGGTGGCGGTGCGGTCGTAGCCGGCCACGTTGTGCCCCTTGGCGAGGAAGTACCTCACCAGGTTGGCCATGCCGATTCCTCCGGCTCCGACGAAGTATATGTTCTGTTTCATTCTGAGTCTCTTTATTCGGGATTTTACAGAGGGGTGCCGCCGGGCGGGTCAGGCCTGCAGGATCTGCGCCACTTCCTCGGCTATCCTCCCGGCCGAGTCGGGAAGCTCCATTTCGGCTATCCGCTCGCTCATCGCCTTCAGGGTCTTGGGGTCGGAGGCCAGGCGGAGGATCTTGTCGACGAGGAGCGACCGGGCCTCGGCGTCGGCTACGATGGCGGCCGCTCCGCGGCTGCTGAGGGCCATGGCGTTCTTGGTCTGGTGGTCCTCGGCCACATTGGGCGAGGGCACGAGTATCACCGGGGTGCCCAGGGCCTCCATTTCGGAAATGGAGCCGGCTCCGGCGCGCGACACTACCAGCGTGGCGGCGGCGTAGGCGGCGGTCATGTCGGTGACGAACGGCGTCACCACAACTCCCTTTAGCCCCTTGGCGGCCGCTCTGGCGCGGTCTGCGAAGCTTTTTCCCGTCTGCCATATCACCTGATACCCCGCCTCGGTAAGGCGGCGCAGACCGCGCTCAAGGCTCTCGTTGATGGTCAGGGCGCCGAGGCTGCCGCCGATCACGAGGATAGTGGCGCGGTCGGAGTCGAGGCCGAAGCGCCTACGGGCGTCCCCTTGGGTGAGGGAGCGGTCGCGCAGGTCGGCGCGGATGGGATTGCCCGTGAGCACGATTTTGTCGGCCGGGAAGAAGCGTTCCATCCCTTCGTAGGCCACACAGATTTTCTTCGCCTTTCTGGCCAGGAGCTTGTTGGTGACTCCGGCGTAGGAGTTCTGTTCCTGGATGAGCGTGGGGACTCCGGCGCGCTGGGCGGCCTTGAGGGTAGGCCCGGAGCAGTAGCCCCCGACTCCGATGGCGATGTCGGGCTTGAATTCGCGCACTATGGCGCGGGCCATCCTCATGCTTTTCCACAGCTTTAGGAGCACCGGGATGTTCTTGAGGATGTTGCGGCGGTTGAAGCCGGCCACCGGGAGCCCCTTGATGGGGTATCCGGCGGCGGGCACACGTTCCATTTCCATTCGGTCGTCGGCTCCGACGAAGAGTATCTCGACGTCGAGGCGGCGCCGAAGCGCGTTGGCTATCGAGAGGGCCGGGAATATGTGGCCTCCGGTGCCTCCGCCCGATATGAGGATGCGGTATTTCTTTTTCATCGTATTGCAGCGGTCTTACCGCGTTGTCCCGGCGTCCCCCCGCACGCCGGGTCAACGCGGTTATTGGTTATGCTCCTCCTGATTGGAGTAGTTGGCCGCCTGCATGTCTTCGGGGAGAAGGTCAAGCTCGGCCTGGTTGATTGTCTTGTCTTTCTGTTTCGTGGTGACGGCGAAGCGGCTCACCGAAAGCATTATGCCGATGGCCACCGACATCACGAGCACCGATGTGCCACCCTTGGAGATGAACGGGAGTGGCTGTCCGCTGACGGGGAACACGCCCGTGACGATGGCCATGTGCACGAGCGCCTGGCAGACTATGAGCACGGCGCACCCCATGATCAGGAAGGCCGGTATGGCGCGGCTGCACTTGTAGGCTATGGCTCCGGCGCGCATTACGAGCAGCAGGTAGAGCAGCAGGAGCACGAGGCCGCCGACGAAGCCGAGGTCCTCGACAACGATGGAGTAGATGTAGTCGGAGAAGGCCAGAGGGAGGCGGGCGTTCTCACGCGAGTTGCCCGGGCCGCGCCCGAGCACTCCGCCGTTGGCCTGGGCCATTTTGGCGAATATCACCTGGCGGTTCATGTCGGTCAGGGAGTCGGTGGGGCTGACTCCGGCGAAGAATCGGGTGAGGCGTCCCTCGTGGGTGTCGGTTCGGCCGATTGTGGTCGAGCTCACGACCTCGGTCTGGTTGCCGGCCTTGTCGAATTCGGTCGACGACGGGGTCATGGCCTTCATCATCACGATTCCGCCTCCGGCCACGCAGTAGATGAGCAGCACGGCCCCCAGCTTCTTCATGGGCACTCCGCCGATGACGAACATGGCCAGGCTGACCATCATCATCAGGATGGTGTTGGTGAGGCCGTTGATCCAGAGGATGCCGCTGAAGATCACCACGATGACGCTGACGTAGACCACGCCTTTGGTCGACACTCCGCCGGGACGCTGGTTGCGTCCGAGTATGGTGGCGATCCAAATCATGACCGTAAGCTTCACGATCTCAGGGGGCTGGATGGTGAATCCGGCTATCTTGATGGCGCGCTGGGCGCCGTTGATGTCGGCGCCGAAGAAGGTGGAGAGTAGCAGGAGTCCCAGCGAGAGGACGCCGAGCACGGACGCCAGTCGCGAGAAGTAGACGTAATGGATGTTCTGGAGCCAGAGCACGCCCACGAAGCCGATGCCGAGGAATATGCAGTGGCGGATGAGGGGTTCGTAGACATTGCTGCCGTGCACCTCCGAGGAGGACGCCGAGAAGAGCTCCACGATGGAGATGCAGAGCAGTGCGAGGTAGATGCCCCAGATGTAGGGGTCGGCTTTGGGTCTGGCGGACTTTACCGCTCCGACTTCGGCACGTGCGCGGGCGATGCGGCTCTCCTGGGGAGCCGCATCGGCGGCCACGGCTGCCGATGCGGCTACAGGCCGTCCGTCAATCGTCTCGCGTATGACGATTCGTTCTTTGTTTTTGACCATTTGGGTTTCGAGGATTGATAGGGTAGTGCTGAATGTTTTCTTAGGGATTATCGGGTGTGTGCCTTAGTTGGCCGTCAGGGGGATCACTTCATCCCTCTGACGGCTTCCTTGAAGCGCTCTCCGCGGTCTTCGTAGCTCTTGAAGAGGTCGAAGCTGGCGCAGCAGGGTGACAGGAGCACCGTGTCGCCTGCCGAAGCGAGCTCACGGCAGGCCGCCACGGCCTCTTCGAGCGAATGGGTGTCGCGTATCTCGGCCACTTCGCCGCCGAAGAAGTCGAGGAGCTTGGCGTTGTCGGCGCCCATGCAGACGATGGCCTTGACCTTCTCCTTCACGAGGGGGAGGATCTCGGAATAGTCGTTGCCCTTGTCCTTGCCGCCGAGGATGAGCACGGTGGGCGAGGACATGGATTCCAGCGCGTACCAGGTGGAGTTGACGTTGGTGGCCTTGGAGTCGTTGATGTAGCGCACGCCGTCGACTTCTGCCACGAATTCCAGGCGGTGTTCCACGGCCTCGAAGTCCTGGAGGGCGCTTGCGGTGATCTCGGGGGAGATGTTGAGGGCCGACGCCGAGAGGCCGGCCGCCATGGAGTTGTAGAGGTTGTGCAGGCCGGGGAGCGAGAGGCGGTCGCGGGGTATCTCCCAGACATCGTGGGGGGCGTCGAAATGCACGATTCCCTGCGGGTCGAGCCATGCCGCGGCCCCCTGCTCCGGATGGTCGCTGAAGGGGAGCGCGGCGGCTTCGGTCTGCACCTCGCGCACCTGGCGGGTGATGACCGGATCGCCGAGCCAGTAGATGAAGTAGTCGTCTTTGGTCTGGTTCTGCAGGATGCGGAATTTAGCGGCTGTGTAGAGGTCCATGCTGTGGTCGTATCGGTCCATGTGGTCGGGGGTGATGTTGAGTATCACAGCCACATGGGCCTTGAAGTCGTACATGTTCTCAAGCTGGAAGCTGGAGAGTTCGATGACGTAGTATTCGTGGGGGTCTTCGGCCACCTGGCGGGCAAGGCTGAAGCCAACGTTGCCGGCCAGACCCACGTCGAGCCCCGCCTTCCGGAGGATGTGGTAGGTGAGCAGTGTGGTGGTGGTCTTGCCGTTGGAGCCGGTGATGCAGATCATGCGGGCGTCGGTATAGTAGCCGGCGAACTCGATTTCCGACACCACCGGAGTGCCCTTCTCCATGAGGGCGGCCACCATCGGGGCCGTCGGGGGTATGCCGGGTGATTTCACCACGATGTCGGCGTCGAGTATGCGCCCGGGGGTGTGGCCCCCTTCCTCGAATTCGATGCCGCGTTCCAGAAGGGTGGCCTTGTGGCGTGCGGGAATCTGCCCCATGTCGCTGACGAAGACCTCCAGCCCCTTTGCCAGGCCGAGGATGGCGGCCCCGACGCCGCTTTCGCCGGCGCCGAGCACCACGAGTCTGTGTATGCTGTCGATGTGTTTTTTCTTGTCCATATCGGTTTTATCTTACTTTCAGGGTTACGAAGGTCAGGGCGGCCAGCAGGATTCCCACGATCCAGAAGCGGATCACTATGCGCGACTCCGGGATGGGTATGCGCGGGAACCTCAGAAGCACGTGCGCCCCTTCGGGAGCCTCTTTCTGGAAATGGTGGTGGAGAGGTGTCATCTTGAAGATGCGGCGCCCCTGGCCGTATTTCTTCTTGGTGTACTTGAAATATCCCACCTGCATCATCACCGACAGGTCCTCAAGGAAGAAGACGAGGCACAGGAGCGGGATGAGGAGTTCCTTGCGGATGAGGATGGCGAACACGGCTATCACGCCTCCCAGCATCAGCGAGCCGGTGTCGCCCATGAATACCTGCGCCGGGGGAGCGTTGTACCAGAGGAATCCTACGAGCGCCCCGATGAAGGCGGCGGCGTAGACCACCATTTCCTCCGACCCGGGGATGTACATGATGTTGAGGTAGCCGGAGTATATGACATTGCCCCCGAGGTAGGCCATGATCAGAAGGGCCACCCCGATTATGGCCGATGTCCCGGCGCACAGGCCGTCGAGACCGTCGGTGAGGTTCGCGCCGTTGCTGACTCCCGTCACCACGACTATGACTATCAGCACGAAGGCTATCCAGCCCAGCGTCTTGGCCGACTCCGAGTCTTGCATCCAGTCGCCGAGCCATTCGTAGTTGAAGTTGTGGTTCTTGACGAACGGGATGGTGGTCTGCGGAGTCTTTTCCTTGATGGGGGAGTGTACGATCTCCGTCTCGTGGAGCTCCATGTTCATGACTTCCGTGTTCTCGCACATGACGATGTCGGGCGATACCCACATCGTGATGCCCACGAGGAGTCCGAGTCCCACCTGGCCGGTGACTTTGTATTTCCCCTTGAGGCCGTCCTTGTTGTGGAACTTTATCTTGCGGTAGTCGTCGAGGAAGCCGATGGCTCCCATCCAGACGGTGGCCACGAGCATGAGTATCATGTAGATGTTGGAGAGGTTGCCGAGCAGCAGGCAGGGCACGAGGATGGAGAATATGATGAGCACTCCGCCCATGGTGGGTGTGCCGCGTTTCTCCATCTGTCCGGCGAGGCCGAGGTCCCGTATTTCCTCTCCGATCTGGAGTCGCTGCAGACGGTGGATCACCTGCTGGCCGAATATGAGGGCCAGCAGCAGCGAGAGCGAGAATGTGATGCCTGCCCTGAAGGAGATGTAGTCCATCAGGTGGCGCCCCGGAAAATCGGTGGATTCGAGGTATTTCTGTACGATTGAGTAGAACATTCCTGGTCTTCGTGGCTGAAGGTTGGTTTTTTCTTTATCCCTGCAATGCCGGGAGTCCGGAAGGACCCGGGTCCGGCGGCGGGGAGGCTAAAGCTCGTCGAGGGCGGCGCGCACTTCCTCGCGGTCGTCGAAGTGATGGCGCACTCCGCACACTTCCTGATAGGGTTCGTGGCCCTTGCCGGCCACCAGCACCACCGATCCGGGCTTGGCCGCGTGGATTGCCGCGCGGATGGCCTCGCGGCGGTCGGTGATGCAGAGGGTGGAGCGGAGTTCGGAGGGAGTGAGCCCCTCCTTCATGGCGGCGATGATGGATTCGGGCTCTTCGTCGCGGGGATTGTCGGAGGTGAGCACGAGATGGTCGGAGCGCACTGCGGCCTCGTGGGCCATCATGGGGCGCTTGCCGTGGTCGCGGTTGCCGCCGCATCCCACCACGGTGGTGATTTCGCCACCGGCGCCCACGATTTCGCGGATGGTGTCAAGCACGTTGACCAGGGCGTCTGGCGTATGGGCGTAGTCGACGATGGCCGTCACCCCCGAGGGGGAGCGGAATGTCTGGAAGCGTCCGGCCACGGGCACGAGACGCGACATGCCGACCAGCACTTCCTCCGGGTTGAATCCCGTCAGGATAGAGGCGCCGTAGACGGCCGTGAGGTTGTAGGCGTTGAACTTGCCGGTGAACTGCACCTCCACCTCTCGGCCGTTGAGCATGAGCAGCGTGCCGTCGAGGCGTGTCTCAAGGATGCGTCCGCGGAAGTCGGCGTCGCCGCGCAGGGAGTAGGTGTATTTTCTGGCCCGTGTGTTCTGAAGCATGTAGGCGCCGGCCTTGTCGTCGGCGTTGACGAGGGCGAAGGCGTCGTCGGGGAGCATGTCGAAGAAGGCTTTCTTGGCGTTCATGTAGTTCTGCACGGTGCCGTGGTAGTCGAGATGGTCGCGTGTGAGGTTGGAGAATACCGCGCCGGCGAACCGGAGGCCGGCGATGCGGTGCTGGGCGGCGGCGTGCGACGACACCTCCATGAAAGCGTAGTCGCATCCGGCCTCCACCATCTGCGCCAGCAGGGCGTTGAGGGAGATGGGGTCGGGTGTGGTGTGCGTGGAGGGGATGGCGCGCCCCTCGATGTAGTTGCACACGGTGGATAGCAGGCCCGCCTTGAAGCCCTGCAGGCGAGCCATTTCGTAGAGCAGGGTGGCGGTGGTGGTCTTGCCGTTGGTGCCGGTCACTCCCACGAGGGTAAGCTCGCGGGATGGGTAGCCGTACCATGCCGAGGCAAGGTGGCCGAGGGCTTCGGCCGAGTTCTCGACACGGATGTATGTGATGCCGCGCTCGATGGTGGCGGGGAATTCCTCGCAGACGATGGCGCCGACGTGTGCCGAGGCCACTACGGGTATGTACCTGTGGCCGTCGGTGGTGACGCCGCGTACGGCCACGAACATGCCGTCCTTCTCCACTTTCCTGGAGTCGCTCTGCAGGGAGGTTATGTTTTTCTCTGTGTCGCCGATTATCTCCTTTGTGGAGATGGCGCCGAGCAGGTTCTTGAGCTTGATCATATGGTGCTGGGTTCTGGGTTTTCGTTTTGTTGCGGATGGGTCCGGGGGCTTTGGCGGGGTGTCCCCGGGGCGGCCGCCCGGGTGGCCCTTGGGGCCCGGGCTATATGCGGAGGGTCAGGAGTATCTTCGCCCCTTTCTTGAGCTCCGCGCCGGGTGGAATCGACTGGCCCACTACCCGGCCCGAGCCTGAGAGCCGCACGTTTACCCCCTGCTCCTCAAGGATGCGCAGGGCCGTCGGGGCATCGTAGCCCATGACGTTCGGCATGGCGTTGATGGATATGTTGTGGGCCGGATTCTCGGTGCGGATGGTCTTGGCGGCGGTGCCTCCGAGATTCTTGGCCAGGGCGGAGGCGTTGCCGCGCATGGAGGCTGCCATTATGGGGTATGACTCCTGGCGGCTCTCGGTGAAGGTCGAGGCGTTGTCGAGCATTCCCCGGGAGTACATCTTGAGGGCCATGTTCTTCACCACCTGTCCCGACGTGCGGTTGGCGCTCGTGCCGGCCGGGGCGAGGATCAGCGCCATGCAGGTGTACTTGGGATTCTCATAGGGGAAGAATCCCGCGAAGGCGTAGCGGCGGCGGGTCTTGTCGTAGCCTCCGCCGTGCTCGAACACGGGATAGGCCGTGCCCGTCTTTCCGGCAATTGCCACACGGTCGTCGCGCACGGCGCGGGCGGTGCCGTGTTCGCCCCATACAGGCTCGCGCAGGCATATCCGCACTTTCTCGGCCGTCTTCTCCGAGCATACGCGGCGTGTCATGGAGGCGGGGTCGAGCACGGAGTCGATGGTCTCGCCCATGATGCGCTTGGTGAGGTGGGGGCGTATGAAGAGTCCGCCGTTGGCGATGGCGTTGTAGTAGGCCAGGGTGTAGATGGGCGGGATGGTGGTGTTGTATCCGTAGGCCTGGCGCGCGAGGTCGAGGTGGCGCGAGGTCATGGTGATGTTGTTTCCCTTGGAGTCGGTGGGGAGGAGCCGGCGCACGTGCGGGGTGTCCTCGGCCGCGATGCCCGACCGGAGCGGGGTGAAGAATCCGATGGAGTCAAGCCGGTCGTAGAACTTCGAGGGGTCCTGACCGTAGCCACGGAATATGACGCGGGCGATACCCGTGTTCGACGACATTTCGATGACCTGCTTCATGCTCTTCACCCCCGGGGCATGGGGGTCGTTGGTGCGCTGGAATGGGGAGCAGTCGATCATGTCGTTGACGGTTTTCACCAGTCCGTCCTCGAACGCTATCATGAGCGAGATGGGCTTCATGACCGATCCCGGCTCGAAGCCGCGCACGGCCCTGTTGAGCGCCTCGCCGTATTCGCCGTTGACGTTCTCCAGGTTGGCGATGGCCTTGATCTCACCCGTGGCCACCTCCATGAGGATGGCGGTGCCCCATTCGGCGTTGGATTCGCGGCAGACCTGATGGAGCTGTTCTTCGAGCATGTCCTGAAGGTCGATGTCGATGGTGGTCTGCACGGTGTAGCCGGGGCGTGTGGGCTGTGTGACCCAGTTGCTGATGCCGGAGGTCATAGTCACTTTTTTCGCATATCCCTCCTTGCCGTAGAGCAGTGAGTCGAGGTCTTTCTCCAGTCCGGAATAGCCGTGGAATTCGCCCCGGTCATTCTCGTTGACGCGGCCGATGCTTCGGAACGCCATGCGGCCGTAGGGGTAGATGCGTACGTTGCGCTCCTCGACGTAGAGGGGGTTGCGGAATCCGCGTCCCTTGAAGTCCTTGAGGTAGGGGAATCCCTTGAGGCGCTCGAAGTCCACGAGCGAGCCTTTCTTCACGAAGCGGAGCGCCCTGGGGCGCTTGCCGGGTGCTTTCTCGAATTCCTTCTTCAGGCGTGTGTGCCAGGAATATTTTCTGATTGTATCGGGGTGGCGGGAGAGGAGGTCGGAGACGCGCGGGTAGTACACGTCGAGCGAGTCGGCCAGGGAGTCGATGACCGCCCAGTCGAGCTTGCGTTTCTGCACCTTTGCGTGGCGCAGGTCGATTTTGATGTCGTAGACCTTCAGGTTGCAGGCGAGGATATTGCCGTTGGACGCCAGCAGCGTGCCGCGCTCGGGCTTGAGGGTATCGATGCGTGCCAAGTCACGCTGTGCGCGGTCGTTCCATTTCTGGGCGTCGATGACGGTGGTGGTGAACAGCTTCGCCATGATGGCTATGGCCATTATCAGGAATCCGGCGGTGATGAATCCGTAGCGTGCGAGTATTGATGATTTGTTGTTCTTGTTCTGTGTGGCTGCCATGAATCAGTTTAGCGTTCGTTGAGGTGAAAGGATGGAGCGTGGTGCCGGCGCGGTCAGTCCTTGACGAGGGTGACTTCGAAGGGGGGCTGCTCCTGGAAGACGAGGCCGAGGTTCTTTTCGCTTACGAGGCGGCGCATCTCGGTCTCGCGCACGAGCGACATGTAGTTGGCCTTCTCCTGAAGCTTGGCCGACTCGGCGAGTTCGAGCTTATGGGAGAGGGTTTTGATTTCGGCCATCTTGGTCTTGGTCTTGTAGCGCAGTCCGATGAGCGAGAGCACGGCCACGAGGAGCACCACGAGGAGCCATGCGTTGCGGGTGAAGAAGGTGAGCGAGAGGCTCTGGCCGTAGCGCACGTCCTTTACCCAGCGTGTGGCGGCGTTGTCGGTCTTTACCTTTGCCTTCGTCTTGGGTTGTTTCGGAGCTGCGGCGCGGGGCTTGCGTAATCTCTTTTCGGCGCGGGGGGCGGGGTTGGATTCAAGGGCGGTTATATCGGGAGCAAGAGCAGTCATAGTCTTGGGCTTTTTGGTTGTCGGTTGAGAGGAGTCATTTCAGTTGGGCCACGCGCAGCTTGGCGCTGCGTGAGCGGGGGTTGCACTCGATTTCCTCGGGCGAGGGGGTTATGGGCGACCGTGTGACGATCTTCCATGGGGTGGTGAAGTTGCCGTAGAAGTCCTGTTCGGATTCGCCCGAGACGTTGCCGGATTTCATGAATGATTTCACAAGCCGGTCTTCGAGGGAGTGGTAGGTGATTACGGCGAGTCGTCCGCCGGGGCGGAGTATGCGTGCGGCGTTCTGAAGGAATTCGATCAGCACGTCGAGCTCGTTGTTGACACGGATGCGCAGCGCCTGGAATATCTGGGAGAGGTCTTTCTTCTCGGCGCGGGGGTTGAGGAGGGGAGCGACAGTGGCGGTGAGTTGTCCGGTGGTGAGGATCGGGTTTTCCTGCCTCGCCTTGACGATGCGCTGCACCAGCTTGCGCGCTAGGGAGCCTCCGAGGTCGGAGCCCACGGAAAGCACTTCGCGGAGCTGCTGCTCGGACAGGGTGTTGACCAGGTCGGCGGCCGTCGTGGATGATGAAGTGTTCATCCTCATGTCGAGCGGAGCGTCGGAGCGGAACGAGAATCCGCGTTCGGCCGCGTCGAAATGATGGAACGACACTCCGAGGTCGGCGATTATCCCGTCGAGGCGGTCCACTCCGTAGTAGCGCATGAAGTTGGGCATGTAGCGGAAGTTGGATCGCACGAACGTGAATCTCGGGTCTTCGATGGAGTTGGCGTAGGCGTCTATGTCCTGGTCGAAGCCGTAGAGATGGCCGTCGGCTCCAAGGTGCTCCACGATGGCACGCGAGTGGCCGCCGCCGCCGAAGGTGGCGTCGGCGTATATTCCTCCGGACCGAATGTCAAGGGCCGCAATCGACTCTGCGAGCAATGCCGGTGTGTGGTAGGGCTGCAGGTCGTGGGTTATTTTAGAGTCGAATTTAGTCATCCCTGAGTTGTTGTTGTTGCGAATGTTTTTCACGTTCACGTGGAAGCCTTTCTTTGGGAATGTAAAGTTAATGAAAAAGAATAACTTCTCCGAGAAATTTACAAAAAATATTTTGGGAATGATGAAAAATTAGTTATCGTGTGCGTGTGTACGTGTCCGTGCGTGCGGGTCAGCGGGTGTGCGCAAGTGTGCGTGCGGGTATGTGCGTCCGCGCCTGAGCTACAGGTTTTTTTATCCCTTCTCCCGGTGGGATTTTTTATCCTGCTGGATTCTCAGGGGGTTAAGGTTTTGGATTATTGAGTCTAATTAATTGATTATTAGTATATTAAGTAGACTTTGATGTTTTCGGTGTGTTCTGGCGGAAAAATCAGGCGTTGCCGGATGGGGGCTGTTTTGCGAGGCAGGCGCGGAAGTTGAATCGGTTACGCGAATTTTTTATTAAATTTGCCGCTTGCAAAAGTTTTAGACAGCTTCTAATTTAAAAATTTGATTATGGTTTCATTTCAGACTGACTCGGTGGAGATGCCGGTCATTGACGAAGGTAAAATCGGAAAGTGGCTCGCCTTCGTGGCGGGGGAGTACGGTATGCTTGTGGGAAATCTCTGTTACCGTTTCTGTTCGGACGATGTGATTCTGGAAACTAACCGTCAGTTTCTCGGTCACGACTATTTTACGGACATCATTACGTTCGACTATACCGAAGGGAAGAAGGTAGGGGGCGATATGCTGATTTCGCTCGATACGGTGCGTTCTAATGCCGAGGGGCTTGGTGTGGCGTATGAGCGGGAGCTGCTGCGTGTGATCGTGCACGGGCTGCTGCATCTCTGCGGCGAGGAGGATAAGGGGCCCGGTCAGCGGGAGACGATGGAGGCGGCTGAAAACCGCGCTTTGGAGATTTATGATGCGCTCTGACCGGGGCGCGTGCGGACCATGGGGGCGGGAGGAGGCCGAGGGGTCGAATGGTCGAATGATATTTTTTGCGAAAGGTAAGAGTTATGAAGTTTGAATATGACGTGATAGTGGTCGGCGGCGGCCACGCCGGCTGCGAGGCCGCCGTGGCCGCCGCTACGCTCGATGTGTCGGCGTTGCTGATTACCGCTGACCTCAACCGTGTGGCGCAGATGTCGTGCAATCCTGCCGTGGGCGGTATCGCCAAGGGACAGATCGTGCGGGAAATCGACGCCCTCGGAGGGCGGATGGGAATAGTGGCCGACCGTACTGCGGTGCAGTTCCGTATGCTTAACCGCTCGAAGGGTCCGGCTGTGTGGTCGCCCCGCGTGCAGTCCGACCGCACGCGTTTCATCGATGAGTGGAGGAGAATCCTCGATTCCACCGAGGGTCTGGAGCTGTTTCAGGATATGGTGACGGGGCTTATCGTGGAGGATGCCGAAGGGCGTGTGGTCGAAGAGTGCGGGGATGATGTCCCGGATGGGTTGCGTGTGGCCGGAGTGCGTACCGCGCTCGGTTTCGAATTCCGTGCGAAGAAGGTGGTGCTGACCGCCGGCACATTCCTCGGAGGTCTGATGCATTTCGGGCGTACTCAGGTGGAAGGTGGCCGCATCTCGGAGCCTGCCTCCACCGGACTCACCGGTTTCCTCGTGGGTCTCGGATTCGAGGCCGGGCGCATGAAGACGGGGACTCCGGCGCGTATCTCCGGGCGTTCGGTGGATTTCACGCTGTGTGTCCGTCAGGATGGAGATGACCCGGTTTCATCGGAGGAGACGTCTTCTTCCGATCCGAAGGCGGTGTGGCCCGAAGCAAGGGATTTCCATAAGTTCTCGTTTCTGCCGGAGGTGGGCCGTGTGCTTAAGGTGCGCCCGTGTTTCATCACCCACACCAATCCGGAGGTGCACCGCGAGCTTTTCGACAATCTTGCGGATTCACCGCTCTACAACGGACAGATCCGGAGTATTGGGCCGCGCTACTGTCCGTCGATAGAGACTAAGATCGTCACCTTCTCCGACAAGGATTCGCATCAGCTTTTCCTGGAGCCCGAGGGGGAGACTACGGATGAATACTACATCAATGGTTTTTCGAGCAGCCTGCCGTGGCAGGTGCAGCTGGAGGCGCTTGGCCGTATCCCATCGTTGCGCGGGGTGCATTTCTATCGTCCCGGCTATGCGATAGAGTACGATTATTTTCCGCCCACGCAGCTGACCCATGACCTGCAGACGAAGCTCGTGAAGGGGCTTTATTTCGCGGGGCAGGTGAACGGCACCACCGGTTATGAGGAGGCGGCCGCCCAGGGACTGATGGCTGGCATCAACGCGGCTTTGGCCGTAAAGGGGGAGGAGCCGCTGGTGCTTCGCCGTGATGAGGCCTATATCGGGGTGCTGATCGATGACCTCGTCACGAAAGGCGTGGATGAGCCGTACCGTATGTTTACGTCGCGTGCGGAGTACCGTATTCTTCTCCGTCAGGATGATGCGGATATGCGTCTTACTCCGATAGGGTACCGCATAGGTCTTGCCGATGTTCACCGTCATGAGGTGATGGTGCGTAAGCGTAATCTGCGCGACGCTTTGATCGGCTATGTGGAGGATCAGAAGGTGAGTCCTTCGGAGGAGCATAACCGATGGCTGGAGTCACATGGGACATCCGCGCTTTCTGCCGGAGTGCGTATGGTGGATCTGCTTCGGCGTCCCCAGCTCGATATGCGGACTCTTATCGGGGGCTTTCCGAAACTTGCGCAATATGTCGATTCCATCGATGAGGATTTGCGTGATGAGGTGGTGGAGGCTGCCGAGATTCTGATAAAGTATGACGGCTATATCCGCCGCGAACGTGAATTGGCGGAGAAGACTCTTAGGCTGGAAGATGTTCGCCTGCGCGATGAAATCGATTATTTCTCCATTACTTCCCTCAGTACGGAAGCCCGTCAGAAGCTTGACGGAATACGTCCCGCGACAATCGGACAGGCTTCGCGCATCCCCGGTGTTTCTCCGGCTGACGTGCAGATTCTCCTTATGATGTGTGGTAGGTAGAATGGTGGTACGGTGCGAGGTTATCGTGCGGCTATGATTCCGGCGTATAATCCGAGGGGCAGTGTTGGGACCAAAATTTGTGTTCCACGTGAAACAATCGCGAAAAATTCCGATGAAATCGGAATTTTTCGCGATAAGTATTTTGAGTAACTAAGCGTGTGTCGTGGAAATTTGTGGAGCAATCTATGGCATCATCGGTTCCGTCTCGAATTGTTGTGCATCGATTCTCTTTGTGTGTAATATGTGGAACAAGGTGAGGATTGCTGTGGAACATTGTGGTTATATGGAGTTATCATATGTTGTGGAACTTTGAGGGGGTAGGGAAATTCGTGGAACAATCTATGGCTCTTGTGGATTTCGTTTGGGTTCGTTCTGCGCTTGATTCGCGATGTTGTATAAAGTGTGGAACAGAGTGGAGTATTGCTGTGGAACGCGCGGGTCTGTTCGGGTCCGCTATATTATATGATCCGCTATATTATATTAAGGTGTGGGGGGAGAGGTGGAATATCGTTGTGGAAAAGTGTGGTGCTTTTCGATAGTCTATATTATGTATGTTCGATGAAATGGGGACTTATTGTGGAACTATATCTGGGTATATGGGTTCTCTATATTATATATAAGGTGTAGGAATAGTGTGAAACATTGCTGTAAGGTTTATGTGGGTGTCCGGATGGTCTATGTCATAAGGTGGGGACTTATGTTTTCGTGGAGCGAATCAGGGTGTTGAGATTCTCTATATGGAGAGCTATGGCGAAAGGGTAGGGTGTTGCTGAGGAGCGAATCGTGGTATTTGAAGTCTTTATATGGTGTGCTGTGGCGAAAGGGTGAGGTATTGCTGTGGAACGAATCGGGGCGTCTGGATTCTCCATGTGGTACGCTATGGAGAAGGTAGGGCGTTGCTGTGGAACAGGTGGAGGTGTTTTGATTCTCTATATTATATATAAGGTGTAGGGTAGGATGGCGTAATCTCGTAGAATGTATAATGCTGTTCGGATGACCGGTACCATCTATGGCTGGGGCAGCTGTGGTGTCTCGGTGTGAAACGTATGGGGTATTCGTACGATATATATATTTAAGGTGGATGCTTCCGCAGGGTGTGGTGTGTGGAACTTCTATATCTAAATTCCTATATATAATTAAGGTATATTGGTGGTTGCCGAGTGGATATGGATGAGGGAATAGGTGAAAATAGTGCGAAAAATTACGTTCCACGTGAAACAATCCGGAAATTTTTTGTAATTTAGAAAACCAAATTAAAATAACTGAGAAATGCAACTTGAAGAATTGAAAGCCATCATACGTGATGTGCCTGATTTCCCCTCGAAAGGAATCGTATTTCGTGATCTTACCACCCTGATTAAGGATGGTAAGGCACTTCGGCAGATAAGTGAAGCCATGGCGGAACTGTATCGCGGAAAGGGTGTTACAAAGGTTGTAGGTATCGAAAGTCGCGGTTTCATCGGAGGTAGTATTTTGGCTTATGAGCTTGGATGCGGATTCGTGCCCGCCCGTAAGCCCGGTAAGCTCCCCTCGGTGACGGTTAAGAAGTCCTATGCCAAGGAGTATGGTGTCGACACCATAGAGCTTCACAGCGATGCGATCACCCCGGATGATGTGGTGGTGCTCCACGACGACCTGCTCGCTACCGGAGGCACCATGAATGCCTGCTACGAACTGGTGAAGTCCATGAACCCGAAAAAAATCTATATCAACTTCATAGTGGAGCTTACGCAGCTCGACGGCCGAGCCAATCTTCCGGCTGACTGTGAGGTCGCTAGCCTGCTGAAATACTGAGACGACCGGTACGGACGGCCGTAAGGAGTAAAAAACACAGGTCGAAAAATTATCTTTCTGCTTTTGTCATTACAGGGCAATCACGACCCGCTGTCGCGATTGCCCTGCTTTTGTAAGCGGAAAGAGTAGGGTGGGGTGGGTGAATGAGTTGAAAATGGATATAAAATGTCAAAATGGGGTGGCTTTCAAAATAAATTGTGAAAGCTTAAAAATGTTTTGAAAATAAAATTTAATTATTAACTTTGCGTCCGTGAGAAGGACAAAAGGACTTGTCTGACTGTAAGCTCCCCATGCCTCACGGCCTTTGGAAACGAATCGCACGTGTCTGCGTTTTTCTTTGATTGCCTCTTGCCTATGTCCTGTATTGCAGGCTAAAAGCCTCACAATACCCTCCATGTGAATCGAACTATCGTAAACCTCAATATTCAATCAATTTTTCAAAACCTCAACAACATGAGAAAAATTTTCTACTCATTGGTTTTGGCCGCACCCGTATGTATGGCGGCACCATCGGCTGATTTAGCCCCAGTCCAGTCAGTAGCGTTCAAGCAGGAAGCCGTGCCCTTCACTCAGGGCACCGACGGCGCCCGCGTGGCCATGGCCCCGAGCCGTTCCCTTGCCTCCGAAGTGGGCGTGATCGAAGAGGCTCCCGCAGGCAAGCACGAAATCTTCACCCGCAGCGGCGAAGGCTGGTGGATCGAGCTGATCAATGCCGAGCGCATCACTTTCGACTATCACGGCGGCGAGATGGTGTTTGAAGACGACGGCACCGTATATCTCTTCAATCCCTCGGCCAACTTCGTCAGCAATTCCTATCTCGTAGGTTACGTAGAAGGGAATAAGATGACCTTCGAGCTCCCGCAGCCCATCTTCGCCGGCCACTCCGACTGGAATGACTCCGACTACGTCTACTATGCCTGCATGCTCGACTATATCCCTTCGAGCGCCACGACAGGCACCTACAAGCAGTCGGCCGAGCAGATCCTGACGTTCTCCAAGCAGTCCGACGGCTCCTGGAAGATGGACGGTCCCTCCGATGGCGGCAAGCTGTTCGGTATGGTCGACCATGACGGCGACTGGTTTGGCTACGGCGACTGGGACGTGCTCTACCAGCCTTTCAACACTCCCGTCGAGACTCCTCCGGCCAATCTTCAGACCGAGACATGGGTCATGAAGTACTCCGGCACAGGCCACCGCGTGCAGGTCGGCATCGACGGTGAAGACATGTGGGTCAAGGGTATGGCCACAGAGCTTCCCGACTCATGGGTCAAGGGTGTGATCAGCGGCAAGTACGTAAGCTTCCAGGGTGGCCAGTACATGGGCATGGACGCTGCCGAATACTTCCACAACTACTTCTACGGCGCCACAGTGGGCATCGGCACCAACCCCGTCACAGGCAAGGATGAATGGCAGTACAAGCTCGCCGACCGCGTGCGCTTCGAGTATAACGCAGCCGCGAAGAATATGTTCACCGACGTTTACGTCGACCTCAACGCCAATCCGAGCGTAGAGGTGGAGGCCAGCCACTACATCTACAAGGAGCCGGACCTCCAGCGCCAGTCGGACGTGATATCGCTCACTCCCTGCAAGATCGACGTGATGAACTACAGCACCTGGATCAAGGACTTCGAGTGCGGCGGTATCGACTTCGACTTCCTCCAGTACAACATCGACGGGGACCTCCTCGACACAGCCCATCTCTATTACGCAGTGATCGTGGACGAGGACTACCTCGAAATCGACCCCGCCGAGTACACTATGGTGCCCGAGGCGATGACGTTCATCCCGTACTACTATGTGGACTATGACATGATCTTCGGCCGCAAGGTGGCCCACGAGTTCTACTTCTACATCCAGGGCTTCGACTACATGGGCATCCGCGCCATCTACATCGAGGACAACGGCACGAAGCACTTCGGCCCTATCACCAACTGCTACGGCGTATGCCCCGAAATATGGGATACCAAGGACCAGCCGGATCCCGAGGTTGGTGTTGACGAGGTGTACGTTTCGGAGGAGATAGGGGAGTACTTCACCGACCTTTCCGGCGTACGCGTCAACAACCCTGAAAAGGGCCTCTACATCCGCACCGTCAAGTATGCCGACGGCAGCGTCAAGAGCTTCAAAGTAGTAAAATAAAAACGGAGCACGCTCCATCTCTATGAACATTCTGAAATCAACTTTAGCGGCGGCGCTGGGGATTCTGCTCCCCGGCACCGCTTTAGCGTCACAGCTGGATTATTCCCCCTCCGTGGAGGGAATCGCCCCCGGCTATGTGGGCACCGCCAACGGCGAGACATATCATGTCGCCGTGAGCCTTACGGATCCCAATATGGCCGGAATGAAAGTGAAGTCGATCAAGGTCGACTTCCCCGCCGACTGTCAGCCTACCGATGTGAGCGCATGGCTCACATCGAAGCTCTCAGTGCAGATCATAAAGGGAAAGCGCCAGAACGTGGTCGACATCACTTCAGTCGACGCCACTGTCACTGACGGAGTCCTCAGCGTGGACTTCGGTGACGACTTCACCATCCCCGCCGAGGGCCTCTACGCCGGCTACTCCTTTACTGTAGCCGACGGCGAGGGCGCCAACGCGGCTCCCGTGGCCGTCACTCCCGGCCACATGGACGGCGGCCTATGGATGTACACCACCCGCAAGTACATGAGCTGGGAACAGCGTGTGTCGACCTTCAATGCCGTCTCGGCCATGCAGGTCATCCTCGACGGCGACGTGCAGGCACAGTCGGCCGGCGTGACCCTCCCCGCCGATACCCGTTACAAATACACCGACGCGTCCTTCCAGCTCCCTGTGGTGCTGACCTCGCACGGCACGGAGCCCATCAGCAGCGTCGACTACACCTTCTCGGCCGGCAGCCGCAAGGGCTCCGGATCCTACACGCTCCCCGAGCCCGTACCGGTGCAGTGGGGCCACGACCTTGAGGTCTTCCTCCCCGTGGAGGGAATCTCCGCCAAAGGCTCCGAGACACTCACCCTGACCATAGACAAGGTCAACGGCCACGCCAACCCCGACAAATCGGCGGAGTCCGCCGGCACTGTCAGCGGCCTCATCCAGGTGCCCGTCAACCGTCCGCTCGTGGAGGAATACACGGGTCTCTGGTGCGGCTACTGCCCGCGCGGAGCGGCCGGAATGGAGCATATGAAGAACGAGTGGGGCGACGGCTTCGTGAGCGTGTCGTTCCATGACAAGGACGTAATGACCATCTACGGCCGCGAACAGTTCCCCTGCACCACCGCCACATTCCCCTGCGCATGGATCAACCGCGCTCAGGTCACCGACCCGTATCTCGGCGAGGAGTCACCGACCCAGGGCCTCGCCGGCCCGTTCGGCTTCGACAAGCAGTGGCTCAAGCATCAGACCGTCTTCACACCCGTGGCCATAAGCGGATGCGCCTACTTCGACGAGAACGACGATGACCTCGTACACGTGATGGCCAACGTGCAGTTCGTGGAGCCTGTCAGCAAGAAGTACCGTATCGGATATTTCCTCGTGGAGGACGCCCTTGAGGGCGCCAACTGGTACCAGTACAACTATTACGCCGGCTGGGAGGCCTACTACGGCATCGAGGAGATGTACACTTACGTTTACGGCGAAAGCATGATCAACACCCTCTACAACGACGTCGTCATCCAGACCTCCGACGTAAAGGGTGAGGCCGGCAGCCTTCCCGCCCAGATCGTGCCTGAACGCGAGTACTTCCATTCCTACGACTTCATCCCCTCGGAGGCCAAGAACCTCAACGGCACCCTCATCTACCAGGACCCCGACTATCTGCGCGCCATCATCTTCGTCATCGAAGAGGGGGGCAACACCAATATCCTCAACTGCATCTCAGTCGACGTCCTTCCCAAGGCTCCGGCCCAGTCCGGTGTCGAGGAGGCTGCCGCCGAAGTGATGCCGGTGGCTGAGGCCTACTACACACTCGGCGGAGTGCGTGTCCAGAATCCCGCCTCCGGAGTGTACGTAAAGGTCGTGACGCTTTCCGACGGCTCCCGCACCACATCCAAGGTTATCCTCTGACCCAAGCATATGTCCCGTCGTGGCGGCCTTCCCGCCGAGGATCCGCCGCCATGACGGCATTCAAATACAAATCTAATAACTGACCTAAGAAAAAATGAATAAATTTCGCATATTTTCCGCAAGTGTATTCACTGCGGCGGCCCTTACCGCCACAGCGGCAGTGAATGTGGAATTCTGCTATTCCGACCTCAACGTGCTCCCCGAATGGTACGGCACAGGCAAGTCCGACGTTTACGACGTGGCTATCCGCGTGATCGACGAAGGCATGATCGGATCCAAGATAATGGGTGTAAAGGTACCCGTGCCCGGTGAGGCCGGCCTTACCGACGCCACCGGATGGCTCTCAAAGGAGCTCACGCTCGGCAAGAACGACGCCGGTAAGAAAGTGGCCGTACCCGACATCACGAGCGCCGACATGGTGTACGCCGACGGCTACCTGATGTGTACCTTCGCCGAACCCTACACCCTTACGGCCGACGGCGTGTACGTAGGCTACAGCTTCACCGTCGACGTGGCCGAGAACCCCGAAATGAAGCAGCCCATCGCCGTGAGCAAGGGCACCGACCTCAACTCATTCTTCATCCACACCGGCAAGACCTATCTCAAATGGGCCGAGCACAGCGACAAGTCGGTGCGCAAGACCTACATCACCATGATCGCCGAAGCTGACTTCGGCGAGCTCAGCGCAGGCCTCGCCGTAGGGGAGAACCTCTACTATCAGGCCGGCAGCAAGGACGGGGTGGACGTGCCCATCGAGCTTATCGTGCACGGCGCGGGCACCATCGAGAGCCTTGACCTCTCCTACACCCTCACCGACCTCGACGGCAAGACCTGGGAAGGCACCGTAAGCGAGAAGTTCGCCACTCCGGAGGACGTGCAGTTCGGCCATTCCCTCGCCACCTCCATCCACATCGGCGAGACATTCCCCCAGAGCGACTACACCGGCACGCTGA
Source organism: Bacteroides sp. (assembly GCA_014802425.1). Taxonomy (GTDB): domain Bacteria; phylum Bacteroidota; class Bacteroidia; order Bacteroidales; family Muribaculaceae; genus Lepagella. Next base: position 88,222 of record JAAVCH010000030.1, on the reverse strand, counting down.
CCCTTGAGAAAATCAACGGCGTGGTCAACGACGACCCCGCCAAGACTGGCGCGCTCTACTTCGAGACACTCAGCCGTGTGCCCGTGCGCAAGCCCGTCATGGAGGAATACACCGGCCTCTGGTGCGGCTATTGCCCCCGTGGCTACGCCTCCATCGAGCACATGCGTAAGAAATACCCCGACCGGTTCATCGCCGTCTCCTACCACAACGGCGACGACATGACGATCATGGGCGCCAACCAGTACCCCAGCAAGGTATCCGGCTTCCCCTGCGCATACCTCGACCGCGCCGCCAGCACAATCGACGCCTATAGCGGCACCTACGGCACCGGCTTCGGCTTCGAGCTCAACTGGCTTGAGAAATCCAGGGAATTCACTCCGATCGACGTAAAGGTGCTCGCATGGTTCGATGCTGACGACAAGGACCTCATCCACGTGGAGTCGGAAGTGACCAACGTCAAGTCGACCAACGACAGCTACAAGGTGGTCTACGTCCTTCTCGCCGACGGCCTCAGCGACAAGAGCTGGGTGCAGTCCAACTACTATGCCGGCAACATCGGCTATCTCGACATCCCCGAGATGGAGGAATTCGTCTACGGCAGCAGCTACGTGCAGGGCCTCGTATTCAACGACATCATCGTGGCCCACGGCAACCTCCTGGGCGAGCCCGACAGCCTTCCCTATCCGATGGTGCGTGACCAGGTCAACACCGGCACCTACAGCTTCCGTGTCAGCGAGGCCAAGAACGTCTACGCCATGCCGATCATAAAGGACGACCAGCAGCTCCGCGTGGCCTGCCTCGTGGTGAACTCACAGGGCCAGATCGCCAACGCCGACTGTCAGTGGGTGGCTCCGAATAAGGAGATCGCAGGCGTAGAGACAGTGGCGGCCGCCGAAGCGGAGGTAGTGGACACCATATGGTTCACCCTCGACGGCGTGCGCGTGGCCAATCCCGTCAACGGCCTCTATGTGAAAGTCGACGTAATGTCCGACGGCTCCCACAAGGCATCCAAAGTATCTGTAAAGTAATCCGAGTCAAGAGAAGCCGGCGGATGTGTCAGCAACCCCACACCCGCCGGCTTTCCCGTAACTTGCATTAAGTCACATAAACCAACTTCTATGAAGCGAAAATTAACCACAGCATTTCCTCTGGCCCTTGCGCTGCTTTACGGCGGCATCGGCGCCAACGCGGAAATCGTCACGTCCCCCCCGGCGGGGGGCACCACCGTCATGTACGAGCGCAGCGGCTGGACCTATTACCTCGACGGAGTAAGAAAACGCACCAAGGAATTCTCCGACCTCCTCACCGAGACGGTGGAATATCCCGACGGCACGGTCTATCTCAAGAACCCCGTAAGCCAGGTGGCCGGCTCCGCCAATGACCAGGCTGCCTCGAAAGCCTACATCAAAGGCACCAAGACTGACGACACCATGACCTTCGAGCTCCCGCAAGACCTCTGCACCGGCAAAAGCTGGAACGGCGAGTCCTACACTGCCGAATGCGCCATGTTCACGGTCATACCCGGCAATTATCCCAATGGAAGAAAGGCCGCCGACCAGACACTTACGTTCAACAGGCAGTCCGACGGCAGCTGGAAGATGGCCGGCGCTGCCGACGGCACATGGATCGTAGGCATGTACGGCAGCTGGGATGACCCCTACGGATGGTCGGGGTATGGCGAATACGACGTCGTGATGACCCCCATGTCGGTCGACATCGAGACCCCCGTGGCATTCCCCGCAGGTGCCGAGCCTGAGGAATGGGCCGCGATGTCCGACGGCTCCGGCTATTTCGTGAAAGTCTACGTGGACGGCGACGACATCTATGTCTCCGGCCTCTTCAGCATCATGCCCGAGGCGGTAGTGAAGGGCACCAAGGGAACCTCCGGCTACACCTTCCCCTCCGGCCAGTACATTGGCATCAACTCATTCGGCTCGAAGTCATACTTCTGCTCGGCCGACTATGAGATACTCTACGACGAAACCACCGACCGCAACTACCGCGCCTACGTGCCCAACGACGGCATCACATACACCTATGACGCGGCTGCCCGGAAACTCACCTGCGCCGATGCGGAATCCTACATGATCATTGCCGAGCAGGCGGCTCCCGCGGAAGTGCGCTATCCCACCGGCACCGCGCAGGCCTCCACCATCGCCTGGCAGCCCGCCGACGTGGTCAAGACCCCGGCCACTCCCGAACTGCGCGACTATTCCGACTACAACGCCACTGAAAAGGAGGGCTGGATAGTGTTCAACCTCCCGTCGACCAACACCGAGGGACAGCTCCTCGACAGCTCCAAGCTCTTCTGGCGCGTACTCGTCGACAAGGAAGTGTTTGAAGTGAAATACGCCAACGGCCACTACTACGGCGCCGACGGCGCGATGACCGAGCTCCCCTACAACATCACCATCGACGGCATCAGCACGTCAGGGTCGCGCCATAGCTTCAGCTTCTACATCACCGACTTCAAGTTCATCGGCGTACAGGCCCTCTACAGGGAATCTGCCGATGCCGAACCCGTCTACTCCGAAATCCTTTCGGCCAACGGCGCCGAAATCCCCGGCATCTGGCTGGGTGAGGAGCCTGAGACGGAGCCCGAACCCGAGACTCCGCAGGTCATCACCGAAGTGCCCGAAGGAGGCAAGCTCCACATCTTCAAGCGTAGCGGCCAGGGATTCATCGAAAGCGGCATCAAGCGCGTGAAGACCACATTCGAGGACATCGCCACTGAAGTCTACGAATACTCCGACGGCACCGTCTACCTCAAGAGCCCCGTCAACCTCATCAGCCAGGACGACTACGACTCCGCCGCCGCCAGAGCCTACATCAAGGGCAAACTCGTGGACGGCGACAAGATGGTGTTCGACGTGCCCCAGCCCCTCTACGAAGGCAAATCCTTCAATGGCGGCGCACTCGTGACCAACTGCGTCATCATGTCCTGCACCCAGACCGGCGCACAGCCCGCCCGCCTCGAAGACAAGAGCTTCAGCTATGAGAAGCAGGCCGACGGTACCTGGAAGATGGCGCTTCCCGCTCCCGCAGGCACAGGCCTCGTGATCCTCGGCGCATGGGGTTCATACGACAGCCCCTCGGGCTGGACAAGCTACGGCGAGTGGGACGTGACCCTCGTCCCCGAAGCCTCCACGACCGAAGTCATCACCTCTGTGCCCGAAGGGGGCACCACCACGGTCTACAAGCGCAGCGGAACGGCCGTATACGAAAACGGCGTGAAACGCGCCTACAAGGAATTCGAAGGCATTGACACCGAAATAGTCACCTACTCCGACGGCACCGTCTACTTCAAGAACCCCGTAAGCATGATCGGCGACGACGACAAGGACGCCGCCGCGGCCGACGCCTACATCAAGGGCGTCTACACCGACGACACCATGACCTTCGACCTCCCCCAGAGCCTCGTCTTCGCCACAGCCTTCAACAAGGAGGCTTACTCCACCGACGCCGTAATGGTCAACGTCAACCTCAGCGGAGCCATTTCCGCTACTAAGGCCGACGACCAGAAGCTCGTCTTCAAGAAGGATGAAAAAGGCGCATGGGTAATGGAAGAGAACGAAGAGGGCACACTGGCCATCTCCGCATGGGGACGCTATGATGCTCCCGCACTCTGGACAAACTACGCCGACCTCAACGTAGTCCTCACTCCCGAGGCACCGGAAATACCCGATACTCCGAAGGTAATCACCGAAGTGCCCGAGGGCGGCAAGGTATCCTACTACAAGCGCAGCGGAACCGCCACATATGAGATCACCGTCATCAAGCGCGGCTATGAAGAATTCTCCGACGTGACGACCGAAATCGTCACCTACCCCGACGGCACCGTCTACTTCAAGAACCCCATCAGCAAGATCAGCACCGATGACCGCGACAACGGAGCGGCCAAGGGCTACATCAAGGGTACATATACCGACGACAAGATGACCTTCCAGCTCCCGCAGCCCCTCTATGCAGGCGTGGCCTTCAACGGTGAGGAATACACTACGGACTGTGTGCTCGCAACCGTCGACCTCTCCGGCTCAATCGACGCATGGAAGGCCCAGGACCAGCTCCTCGTCTTCAACAAGGACGAGCACGGCAACTGGGTGATGGAGGAGAACGCGGCCGGCACCCTCGCCATCGCAGGCTGGGGACGCTACGACTCTCCCTCACTCTGGACCAACTACGCCGACCTCAAGGTTGTCCTCGCTCCTGACGGCGATGTGCCTGACGTGATCACTCAGCTTCCCGAAGGAGGCACCACCACCGTCTATGACCGCAGCGGTACAGCCGTATACGAAAACGGCCTCAAACGTGCCTACAAGGAATTCTCCGGCGTCGCAGCCGAAATCACCACTTATGCCGACGGCTCAGTCTACTTCAAGAACCCCGTCAGCATGATCGGCAACGACGCCAACGACAAGGCTGCCGCCAAGGCCTACATCAAGGGCACATACACTGACGACACAATGACCTTCGACCTCCCGCAGTCGCTTTACTACGGACAGGGCTTCAACAAAGACACCTACTCCACCGACTGTGTGCTCGCCGAAATCAACCTCAGCGGCACAATCTCAGCCACTCAGACCGAAGACCAGAAGCTCGTCTTCAAGAAAGACGCCGACGGCAACTGGGTGATGCAGGAGAATGCGGCCGGCACCCTCGCCATCGCCGCATGGGGCCGTTACGACGCTCCCGCACTCTGGACCAACTACGCCGACCTCAATGTAGTCCTCGCACCCCAGGGCGCTCCCGGCATCATCCGTGAGGCTCCCGAAGGCCAGAAGACAGTCTACAGCCGCTCCGGCTCCTCATGGGTCGACAGGACAACCCGCAAGGAAGTCATCCGGTTTGCCGACGTAGCCACTGAAATCGTCACCTGTGCCGACGGTTCGGTCTACTTCAAGAACCCCGTAAGCCAGATGCCCACCAACAGCTACATCAAGGGCACATACACTGACGACACCATGACATTCACCTTCCCGCAGCCCGTGGACGAAGGCGAAATGTTCAACGGCGACCCCTACACATCCTATGCTTACCTCCTCGACTGCGACAAGTCGAAGAGCGAAACCAACCCGACATGCAAGCCATCCGCTGAGCAGACCCTCGTCTACACCAAGAATGCTGACGGCGTATGGACAATGAAGGACATGGAGAGCGGCGACGTAATCCTCGGCATTATCGGCAGCTTCCTCGACGCTGACGCATGGGCAGGTTACGGCGAATGGGGCGTAAGCCTCACCGAGTTAGGCGACCTTCCCGAGCCTGTGGTCGTTCCCTCCGGCGCAGCCGTTGAGAAATGGGCCGCCAAGTACAGCCTCACCGGCCGCTTCGTCGACGTATGTCTCGACGGCAACGACATCTACCTCCGCGGCATCTGCACCACAATTCCGGACGCAGCCGTGAAGGGTGAGGTCAAGAACGGCAAGGCCGTCTTCGCATCGCCCCAGTACCTCGGCATCGACGGCGCAGGCAACCTCCTTTACCTTGCCGCAGCCGAGCAGAAGCGCGGAGTCGATGAAGAGAACGATAAGAGCTACATCTACTATGTGGCCCAGCCCGACCTCACATTCGCCTATGACGCTGCGGAGAAGACCCTCGTCACCGAGCAGTACATCATCGTGACCGACCGTCCGGCCGACGCCGAGATCCTCGCTCCCGCCGAAGGCTACGACGCAATGACAATCGCATGGCAACCCGCCGAAGTCAAGCTCGATCCCGCAGCTCCGCAGCTCCTCGAATATGTCGACCTTGAGAAGGGTAAGGGTGAAGGCGCGATCTCCTTCAACCTCCCGGCCTACAACACCGAAGGACAGCTCATCGACACCGCCAACATGTACTGGCAGCTCCTCGTCGACGAAGACATCTACGTCATCAACGAAGAGGGCAAGCACTACACCGGCATACATGACCTGTCCGACGTGCCCTACGACTTCGACACCAAACTCGAAATCTTCGCCGTAGGAGTCCGCCACCTCTTCCTCTTCTACTTCGACAACTATGAGTTCCTCGGCCTCCGCCAGCTCTACAAAGACGGTGACAAGACCTACTACTCATCAGTGACCGCAGTCACCGGCGAAATGCCCGACAAGTGGAAAGACAGCGTAATGACCGTAGACGGCGAATCAGAGCTTGTAAGCCGCATTTACTTCGACCTCTCCGGCCATCAGGTGAAGAATCCCGCCAAGGGCATCTACATCGTAGTCGACACGTATGCCGACGGAAGTCGCTCCACATCAAAGGTAATCAAGTGATTAGACTGCATCCGCAGGGGTCCTGAACCCCTTTAGAATCCGATATATTCCCGCTTCCCTGACCGGAGGCGGGAATTTTTTATTCTCGATGCGGGCGATTTAACATATGTTTAAGGTTTTTGGCCGCCGGGTTGCGTTATAAAGAAATGATGAACGAACATACCCCTTCTCATGAAGACATACTCGAAAGCGTCGGACGCACCATCGACGAGGCGGGAGGATTCGGGCTGGAGATAACGCCCGACCGCACGCCCGATGACTTGCGCCACAACCGGCCGGGCGCACAGCTGCGGCAGAAGATACTCAATCTTCCGGACTCACCGGGAGTCTATATGTATGTCGATAAGAAAGGGGAGGTCATCTATGTCGGCAAGGCCAAGCGCCTCAAGCGACGCGTCTCGTCATATTTCAACCGGATGCACGACTCCGTGCGCACCAACCTTCTCGTGCGTAACATCGTCGACCTCCGATTCATCGTGGTCCACACCGAGGAAGACGCCCTTCACCTCGAAAACGCGATGATAAAGGAATATCAGCCGCGTTACAACGTCCTGCTTAAGGACGATAAATCATACCCCTGGATTGTCGTCACCAAAGAACCCTATCCCAGAGTCTTCATGACACGCACCAAGGGGGAGGCCGGCAAATATTACGGCCCTTACAGCAACACCCAGTCGGCCAAAGTCGTGCTGCAGCTCATCCGCGACATCTTCCCGATACGCTCCTGCCGTCATTACCTCGACGAGAAGGGGGTGGCGCGTAATAAATTCTCCCTCTGCCTCGACTATCACATCGGAAAATGCGGCGGAATGTGCCGCGGCCTGATGAATCAGGAGCAGTACGGGGAAGTGATTGCCAAAGTGCGGCAGATACTCTCCGGTGAGACCCTGATGCTCGAACGCCACCTCAAGGAGGAGATGCAGCGGCTGAGCGAAGAGTGGAAATTCGAGGAGGCGCAGGTCGTGAAGGAGCAATATGAAGCCGTCACACGCTACAACGCCAAGAGCGTCATAGCGCGCACCGAAGAGGGGGACACCGACATCTTCGCCTACGACGAGAATGCCACCACGGCCTACGTCTGCTTCATGCACCTCCACCGCGGAGCCGTAGTCCAGAGCCTCAATCTCGAATACCGCCGTCGGCTGGCGGAGACCCGTGAGGAGATACTCTCAATGGCCATCGGCGAGATTTCACGCCGTTTCGAACGCAAATTCGAAGAGGTAATCGTGCCGTTTCTCCCCGATGTGGAGTTTAACGGGGTCGAATTCATCATCCCCCGGCGCGGCGACAGGAAAAAGATACTCGAAGTCGGCATGAAAAACGTCCATCAGTACATGGCCGACAAAGAGAAGCAGATGGCCCAGACCGACCCCGAGCGCAGCACCGAGCAGCTCATGGAGCAGATGAAGAGTGACTTCCGCCTGAGCGTGCAGCCCCGCCATATCGAATGCTTTGATAACTCCAACATCCAGGGCACGAATCCGGTGGCCAGTTGCGTCGTATTCCGCGACGGAAAACCCTCCAAACGCGACTACCGCCATTTCTGCATAAAGACCGTGGTGGGGGCCGATGACTTCGCCTCGATGAAGGAGGTGCTCCACCGCCGCTACACCCGCATGATGGCCGAGGGTGAGAAGCTTCCCGACATGGTCGTCGTCGACGGCGGCAAGGGGCAGCTGAGCGCCGCCGTGGAGGCCTTCGATGAAATGGGCATACGCGGCGAGGTGGCCCTCGTGGGCATCGCGAAACGTCTGGAGGAGATATATTTCCCCGGAGACTCCCTACCGCTCTATATCGATAAGAAATCGCGATCGCTGCGCGTCATACAGCACATGCGCGACGAAGCCCACCGCTTCGGCATCACCCATCACCGCGACCGCCGCTCGAAGGGGCAGATACGCTCCGAACTCGACGAAATAAAGGGAGTGGGAGAGGCCACCGCCACCGCCCTCATGAAGCAATTCAAAAGCCTCAGGAGGGTCAGGGAGGCGAGCCTGGAGGACTTGCAGGAAGCCGTCGGAAAATCCAAAGGCTCCATAGTCTACGCCCATTTTCATCCGGAGCCGGTCGATAAAAACGCACTCTAAAAGCGTTATAACACTAAATGTACATGAAATTTACGTGGCTATTGAAGGCACACTTTTAATGCACACGTTCAAATCCGAAGAATTACATAGAAAATATAACCCGAAATGAGCAACATACAGAAAAAAGAAAAACCGGCCGGCGGCCGCCTCAGGAAAGAGGAACTCCGCGACCGGATACTAACCTTTCTCGACAAGCAGAAAAACCAGTCATTCAATTATAAACAGATAGGCTTCGGCATCGACGTCACGTCGAAGGCCCAGCGCAACGACGTGCTCAACATGCTCGATGACCTCGTGGCCGCCGAGCAGATCATCGAAGTGGGGCTCGGCAAGTACCGCGCCAAGACCGACCGCGTGGCCGAACGCGAAGGCATATTCGTGCGCCGCGCCAACGGCAAGAACGCCGTAATGGTCGACGACGAACAGATCATGGTGGCCGAGCGCAACTCCATGCACGCCCTCAACGGCGACAAAGTGCGGGTCGAGGTCTCTGCCGCACGCCCCGGTCAGGATCCCGAAGCCAAGGTGCTTGAGATCCTCGAAGCCAAGGACCAGGTATTCATAGGCACCCTTAACGTAGAGAAAAACTACGCCGCCGTGATTCCCGACTCAAAATTCCTCGCCGCCGACATCGTGATTCCGCGCAAGGACCTGCGCGGCGGCAAGTCGGGCGACAAGGTGATAGCCCGCATCACGCAGTGGACCGACGACCAGATGAACCCCCGTGGCGAGATCGTCGACATCCTCGGCAGGAAAGGGGAGAACACCGCCGAGATGCACGCCATCCTGGCCGAGTTCGGATTGCCCTACAAGTATCCCGAGCATGTGGAGAAGGCCGCCGAGAAGATCGACGCCGGAATCACGAAGGAGGAGGTGGGGCGCCGCGAGGACTTCCGTGGAGTCACCACATTCACCATCGACCCGCGTGACGCCAAGGACTTCGACGACGCCCTCTCCATCCGCCAGCTCGCCAACGGCAACTGGGAGGTGGGCGTACACATCGCCGACGTCACCCACTACGTACGTCCCAACTCCACCATCGACAAGGAGGCCCGCGAGCGCGCCACGAGCGTGTATCTCGTGGACCGCACCATCCCCATGCTCCCCGAGCGCCTCTCCAACGGCATATGCTCCCTGCGTCCGAATGAGGAGAAGCTGACGTTCTCGGCCATCTTCGAGCTCGACGACAAGGCCAACGTAGTCAACTACCGCATCGGGCGTACGGTCATAAAGTCCGACCGCCGCTTCACCTACGAGGAGGCCCAGGAAATCATCGAGACCGGAAAGGGGGACTACGCCCAGGAGGTGCTCACCCTCGACCGCCTCGCCAAGCAGCTGCGCCGCCGCCGCTATGATGCCGGCGCCCTGGAGTTCGACCGCGCCGAAGTGCGCTTTGAGATCGACAAGGACGGAAAGCCCGTGAGCGTCTACTTCAAGGAAAGCAAGGACGCCAACAAGCTCATCGAGGAGTTCATGCTCCTGGCCAACCTCACCGTGGCCGAGTCCATCGGCAAGGTGAAGGACGGCAAGAAGGCCAAGAACTTCGTGTACCGCGTCCATGACAATCCCGATCCCGAGAAAATCACAAACTTCGCAGCCATCGCCTCGCGCTTCGGCTACAAGATCAATCCCGAAGGGAGCGCCAAGACCGTCAACAAGGGGCTCAACCGCCTCCTGAAGGACGTGAAGGGGAAAGGGGAGGAGAACATGCTCTCCATCCTTGCCATACGCTCCATGGCCAAGGCCGTCTACACCACCGACAACGTGGGCCACTACGGCCTGGCGCTCGACTACTACACCCATTTCACTTCCCCCATCCGCCGCTATCCCGACATGATGGTCCACCGTCTGCTGGCCAAGTATGCCGAAGGGTCGCGCTCCGTGGAGAAGGACAAACTCGAAGAGCAGTGCAAGCACTCCTCCGACATGGAACAGCTCGCCTCCAACGCCGAGCGCGCCTCCATACGCTACAAGCAGGTGGAATACATGCAGGGAAAAATGGGGGAAATCTACGAAGGGGTCATCTCGGGCGTCACGGAATGGGGCTTCTACGTGGAGCTTGACGAGAACATGTGCGAAGGCCTTGTGCCCGTGCGCGACCTCAACGACGACTATTACGAGCTCGANGAAAAGAACTACTGCCTCATNGGCCGCTCCCACCACAACAAGTACACCCTCGGCGACCGCGTGAAGGTGCAGGTGGCCCGCGCCGACCTTGACCGCAAGCAGCTCGACTTCGCCCTCATCAGCGACGAAGGCAACCCCAACAAGCCCCGCCGCGAGCGCGACAAGAGCCACGGCCGCAACAACCCCTCCCGCAAGTCAGGGAAAGGGAGCCGCGGCCGTCAGTCCTCAAAAAGATGACCGGCCTCCATGTGGCCAGCCCGCCCCCTGTAAACAGGGCCTGACACCATACTCCGGGAGTGCCGACGGTGCTTCCGGAGCATTTTTAACGTCTTTTATTTGGCCGTACCGAAAAAAAATAGTAACTTTGCACTCGGGTGAGTCCTCCACGACATGCTCCCATTGAATCCCCCAGATCTTGATCGAAGCAAGGGTGTTTGGTAGAGCTGGGCGATGTAGGTCGCTCGCCCATTTGCCTCTTTAGCTCAGTTGGCCAGAGCACGTGATTTGTAATCTCGGGGTCGTTGGTTCGAATCCGACAAGAGGCTCAAAGGTGTTGCGAAAGCAGCATCAGCGTTGAATGTTTTTCATAATTTTGTTTTGGCGGTGTGTTTGTGAAAACGCGCCGTTTTTTGTGCGCCGAAATTCCACGGCAAACCCGAAACATACACTAAAAACCCAAAGACATGATAATCTACAATGTGACATTTATGATGGAGCAGAGCCTTGAGCAGGACTTCATCGGCTGGATGCGCGGCGAGGCGCTTGCCGCCATGGTCAATCCCCAGAGCCCGGCAAGGGAGCCGAGGCTGACGGTAGTGGCCGAAGTGCCCGGAAACCCCGAATTNGACAAAGAGGCGCGCAGCTACGCCTTTCAGGTAGAGTTCGAAACCCTCAGCGTGGCCAGGGAATGGGCGAAGACCTACCTCATGCCCGTACTCGGGCAATACACTGCCCGTTACGGCGCCGAACACGCCCTCAGCTTCGCCACAATCCTTCAGAAAGTGGACCTCTGAGCTCCGGGCCTCCCCCGCCGCTTATTGCGGCGAAGAGCGGCAGGCGCCCGCCCGGCGTCATTTATTGCGCCGGGGCGCGATGCGCTCCGGATGCGCGGCCAGAAACTGCGCCCACGATGAGGACCCTTTCGGCAGTTCGGGCTTCGTCGACTCGTAGAAATGGGTCATAGCGGCCGCCAGAGCGTCGGTNGCGTCAAGCAGGACGGGCATCTCATCCTGTGGAATCCTGAGGANATGGCGCAGCATTTCCGCCACTTGCTCCTTCGACGCTGAACCACGTCCCGTCACGGCTTGTTTGATTGACATGGGCGCATATTCGGCGATGGGGATATCGCGTGCCAGAGCCGCCGCCATGGCCACACCCTGGGCGCGCCCCAGCTTAAGCATCGACTGCACGTTCTTTCCGAAAAACGGAGCCTCGATGGCCAGCTCATCGGGCAGATACTGGTCGACCAGCGACGTCACGCGCTCGAAAATGCGCCGCAGACGCAGATAATGGCTCTCGAATTTCGAGAGCTTTATGACGCCCATCACAATCAGCGAAGGCTTCTTCCCGTTGACTCCGAGCAGGGCATATCCCATCACATTGGTCCCCGGGTCGATGCCCATGATTATGCGTTCAAAATTCTTTATCCTTTCATCCATGCTGCAAAGATAGCGAAAAATGCTGCAAAGCCAGCAATTCCCTCCCGAGCTCCGGATATAAACCCTTAACCCCAACCATAGAACCCAATGGACAGATACCAGGAAGCATTCAAGGCATTCGCCCCCGTCGACGAGGCCACCGTAGCGGCCGAACTCGCCAAAATCAGCGAGAAGGCCCTCGACTACAACACCCCCGAAGTATATCGGTTTCTATTGAACTCCATAGACCTGACCACCCTCTCCACCGAAGACAGCGACCGCAGCGTGGCTGAATTCACGAAGAAAGTCAACGACTTCGACAACGACTATCCCCAGTACGGCAACGTCGCAGCCATCTGCGTCTATTCCAACTTCGCCGAAGTGGTCAAGACGCATCTCGACGTCGACGGCGTCGACATAGCCGTCGTGGCCGCCGGATTCCCCTCCAGCCAGACATTCCAGGCCGTCAAGGTGGCCGATGTGGCCCTTGCCCGCGAAGCCGGAGCCACGGAAGTCGACATCGTGATGAATGTAGGGCAGTTCCTCGAAGGCGACTACGAGAACCTCACCGACGAAATCGTGGAACTCAAGCACACCGCCCGTGGCGCACGCCTCAAAGTGATTCTTGAGACCGGTGCCCTCCGCACCCTCGACAACATCCGCAAGGCATCCGTGCTCGCCCTCTACTCCGACGCCGACTTCCTCAAGACCTCCACAGGCAAGATCTACCCCGGAGCGTCGGAAGAAGCCGCCTACGTCATGTGCCGCTGCATCCGGGAATACTACGAGAAGACCGGCCGCAAGGTGGGCTTCAAGGCCGCCGGAGGGATCCGCACCTCGGCCGACGCCCTCAAATACTACGCCATCGTCAAGGAAGTGCTGGGCGACGAATGGCTCACCCACGACCTCTTCCGCATCGGCGCCTCCTCGCTGGCCAACGCCCTCCTTTCGACCCTCGCGGGAGAGGAAGTGAAATATTTCTGACCCCTGCAATCCTTTTAAGGGCATAGAAATTTTGTAGACAAGAAATTTTGAGTAATTTTGCGGATACGCTCCGCAAAAGTGAGCGACGGCATCCTCCCGCACCCGGGCCGGATGCCGTCGTCTGACGTAAAAGAGAGCGCNAGAACTAACCTTAAATCACATACGACATTTATGTTATCCGGCACAAATGTAAAGACGCTGGACCGCGTTGTGGTCCGCTTCTCGGGTGACTCCGGCGACGGCATGCAGCTCGCCGGCAACATCTTCTCCAACGTTTCCGCGGGCGAAGGGAGCCAGATCAGTACCTTCCCGGACTATCCGGCCGAGATCCGCGCCCCGCAGGGATCGCTCAGCGGCGTATCCGGTTTCCAGGTCAACGTCGGACGTGGCGTGCACACTCCCGGCGACGAAGCCGACGTGCTCGTGGCCATGAACCCCGCCGCCCTCAAGACCAACCTCAAGTACCTCAAACCCGGTGGCATCATCATCTGCGACGTCGACACCTTCCGTCCGGCCGACCTTAAGAAGGCCGAATTCAAGACCGACGACCCTGTGACGGAGCTCGGCATCGATNCCCAGCGCATCATGCTCGTGCCCATGACCACCCTTCTCAAGCATACACTCGAAGGCTCCGGCATGGATCCCAAATCCGTGCTCAAGTGCAAGAACATGCTCGCCCTCGGCCTGATCTGCTGGCTGCTCGACCGTCCGGTGGAGAGCGTGCTGCGCAAGCTCGAAGCCAAATTCGCCAAGAAGCCCGCAGTCTACGAGGCAAACGCAAAAGTGGTGCAGGCCGGATGGGACTACGGCCACAACACCCACGCCTCCATGCCCACCTACCGCATCGAGACCGATGCGGCCGTGCCGGGCGTCTACACCGACGTCAACGGCAACACCGCCACAGCCTGGGGCCTCATCATGGCCTCCGAGAAGAGCGGACGCCCCCTCTTCCTGGGCTCCTATCCCATCACGCCGGCCACNGACATCCTCCACGAGCTCGCCAAGCGCAAGGACCTCGGCGTGAAGGCATGTCAGATGGAGGATGAGATCGCAGGCGTATGCTCCGCGATCGGCGCCAGCTACGCCGGCCACCTCGCCGTCACCTCCACTTCCGGCCCCGGCCTCGCCCTCAAGAGCGAAGGCATCGGCCTGGCCGTGATGGCCGAGCTCCCGCTCGTGGTGATCGACGTGCAGCGCGGCGGTCCCTCGACCGGACTCCCGACCAAGACAGAGCAGACCGACCTCATGCAGGCCCTCTACGGACGCAACGGCGAAAGCCCGCTCTGCGTCCTGGCCGCCGCCAGCCCCACCGACTGCTTCACCATGGCCTTCGAGGCCGCCAGGATAGCCGTGGAGCACATGACTCCCGTAATCCTGCTCACCGACGCCTTCATAGCCAACGGCTCCTCCGCATGGCGCATCCCCGAGGAGAAGGACTTCCCCGAAATCCGCCCCCACTACGTCACCGGCGACATGCTCGAACAGGGCTGGAAGCCCTTCGACCGCGACGAGGACCAGGTGCGCTACTGGGCCATCCCCGGCACTCCCGGCGCCATGCACCGCGTCGGAGGCCTTGAAAAGGACATAAAGACTTCCGCCATCTCCACCGACGGCCGCAACCACGCCCGCATGGTGGAGATACGCCGCGAGAAAATCGCCCGCATAGCCGGCGACATCCCCGCCCTCAAGGTGCAGGGCGACCCCGAGGCCGACACAATCCTCGTAGGCTGGGGCGGCACTTACGGCCACCTCTACACCGCGGCCGAGGAACTCAACGCCGCCGGCACGAAAGTGGCCCTGGCCCAGTTCCGCTACATCAACCCCCTCCCCGCCAACGCGCTGGAGACACTGCGCGGCTACAAGAACATCATCGTGGCCGAGCTCAACACCGGCCAGTTCGCCGACTACCTCCAGATGCAGCTCCCGGGCAAGGAAGTGCTCAGAATCAACAAAGTCGAGGGACAGCCCTTCATGGTACGCGAAATCACCGAAGGCGTCATTAACCTACTGAACAACCATGGAAACTAANAAAGAGACCGTATTCGCTCCGCAGGACTTCAAGAGCGAGCAGAGTGTAAGATGGTGTCCGGGCTGCGGCGACCACGCCATCCTCAACGTGCTTCACAAGGCTATGGCCGACCTCGGAGTGGCTCCCGAAAACACCGCCGTCATCTCCGGCATCGGATGCTCCTCCCGCCTGCCTTACTACATGAACACCTACGGCATGCACACCATCCACGGACGTGCGGCCGCCATCGCCACGGGCCTCAAGACGGCCCGCCCGGACATGACCGTATGGCAGATCTCGGGCGACGGCGACGGACTCGCCATCGGNGGCAACCACTTCATCCACGCCGTGCGCCGCAACATCGACATCAACATCCTACTCTTCAACAATAAGATCTACGGCCTGACGAAGGGACAGTACTCCCCGACATCCGACCGTGGCGCCGTGACCAAGTCATCCCCCTACGGCACGACGGAAGACCCCTTCATCCCGGCTGAGCTCGTATTCGGCGCGCGCGGCAACTTCTTCGCCCGCAGCATCGACATCGCGCTCGACACCACGAAGGAAGTGATGCTCGCCGCAGCGCGCCACAAAGGCGCGTCGGTGGTGGAGATCCGACAGAACTGCGTCATCTTCAACCAGGGCTCCCATGCAGCCCTCAGCGATAAGGAACGCCGTGACGAGCACACCATCCATCTCCGCCAGGGAGAGAAGATGCTCTTCGGCAAGAACATGGAGCGCGGCCTCGTGCAGGACGGCTTCGGCCTGAAGGCCGTCACCATAGGGGAGGACGGCTGGACGCTTGACGACGTACTCGTACACGACGCCCACACCCGCACCAACTTCGTACACCAGCAGCTCGCAATGATGGACGGCGAAGAGCTTCCCCTTGCCATCGGCGTGATCCGCGACGTCGACGCTCCCTCCTACGAAGAGGACGTCGAGGCCCAGGTACAGGCCGTCAAGGCAAAGAAAGGCTTCACCTCCCTCCGCGACATGATCCTCAAGACCCAGGAAACCTGGACAGTGGATTGACGTCTCCGGCCCCCGCAGCCCCGGCGGCTCCCGGGCTCCACATCCCCTGCGGCTCCCGGGCCTTCTCTGGCTCGCTTTGCNCCGGAAGGCGCGCGGTTTTTTACCGGTCCGCGGCTTCAGCCGCGAAGGTCCCGCAGAAGAGGCCCGGCCGCCGATAATCCTCTTTCAGACATAAAAACTGACGAAAAACATCGGCGAAAGGTGCACAGACCTAAAAATAATGTGCACTTTTCGCCGAAAAATTTCCTCAATTGAAAAATAATGACTTATTTTGCAGTCTGAAAATCCGAAACAATATTAACTTCAAATACAAACAGCACTATGTCTGATATTGCAAACAGAGTAAAAGACATCATCGTCGACAAGCTTACAGTAGACGAGGCAGAGGTAACACCCACAGCAGAATTCTCCAAGGACCTCGGCGCCGATTCACTTGACACAGTGGAGCTCATCATGGAGTTCGAGAAGGAATTCGGCATCTCAATTCCCGACGAGGACGCTGAGAAGATCGTGACTGTAGGCGACGCTGTCAACTATATCGAGTCTCACCAGGGCTGATTCGCCCCGCGCGCAGACACGAGCAAGTCACTCACCGGATTCGTTCCGGGTCTTTTCCCGGGTCATTGTACCCCGTAAGGACACAGCCTAAAACAAGAGTCGGGCCTCGAAAGTGAAAATTTCTGGGGACTGGCTCTTGCTTATATATAATCCGGCGTGGCGCCGGAGCATAACATCAGAAACTAACGAAATTCCTCCGACTATGGAATTAAAAAGAGTTGTAATCACCGGACTTGGCGCTCTCACTCCGCTGGGCAACAATGTAGAAGAGACATGGAAAGCCGCGGTAGAGGGTAAGAGCGGGGCAGGCCCCATCACGCATTTCGATGCGTCGCTCTTCAAGACCAAGTTCGCATGCGAGGTGAAAGGCTTCAAGCCCGAAGAGCACTTTGACCGCAAGAAACTGCGTCAGCTCGACCTCTACGCCCAGTATGCGCTCGTGGCCGCCAAGGAAGCGATCGACGACGCAGGCCTCGACACCGATGAAAAGGGTGTCGACAAGAACCGTGTGGGTGTCATTTTCGCCGCCGGCATCGGCGGCCTGCACACTTTCGAAGAGGAGGCAGGCTACTATGCCATGAACGCTGACAAGGGTCCGAAGTACAATCCTTTCTTCATACCTAAGATGATCGCCGACATCGCCGCGGGCCACATCTCCATCGACCATGGCTTCCATGGCCCCAATTTCGGCACTGTATCCGCTTGCGCTTCATCCAACAACGCCCTTATCGACGCCTTCAACATCATCCGCCTGGGTCAGGCCGACGCCATCGTGGCCGGAGGCGCCGAGGCAGCCGTATTCCCCGCCGGCGTGGGAGGCTTCAACTCAATGAAAGCCCTCTCCACCCGCAACGACGACCCGGAGGGTGCCTCACGCCCCTTCAGCGGCTCGCGCGACGGATTCGTGATCGGCGAAGGCTCGGTGGCCCTCGTGCTTGAGGAGCTTGAGCACGCCAAGGCCCGCGGCGCGCACATCTACGCCGAAGTGGCCGGAGGCGGCATGAGCGCCGACGCATTCCACATCACCGCCACTCATCCCGAGGGTCTGGGCGCACGCCTCGTGATGGAAAACGCCCTCCGTGACGCCGGCATGAAGCCTGAGGATATCGACTACATCAACCTCCACGGCACATCCACTCCCGTGGGCGACGTCTCCGAACTGAAGGCAGTGCTCCAGGTATTCGGCGACCACGCCTATAAGATGAACCTCAGCTCCACGAAGTCGATGACGGGCCATCTGCTCGGCGCCGCCGGAGCAATCGAGGCCCTCTTCAGCGTAAAGGCGATAGAGAACAATATCGTTCCCCCGACAATCAACCATACCGAGGGTGACGATGACCCCGAAGTGGACTATAACCTCAACTTCACCTTCAACAAGGCACAGNAGCGTGAAGTCAACACAGTACTCTCCAATACCTTCGGTTTCGGCGGCCACAACGCCTGCCTGATCCTCAAGAGATACAAAGCTTGATTCCGCGGTATTACCGGCGTGACGCCACGGCGTGGCTGCCGGTAAACTCCACCACGGAACCGGCCGCCCGGCACCGCTGCCGAAGCAAGGCATAGCAAAAGCATAGCCCCGGATGACGCTCTCGTCATCCGGGGCTACTTCTTTTTCGCCGGGCCGGAAATGCCGTATTCCATACCCTGTCGGTATCCTGTCATGCATCCGGGCTGCATACTCCCTCCCGTCAGTCGGAGTCATACTGGCTCAGAGCCGATTTGAGGGCTTCTGTGACCATTACGCGGAGCTCTGGCGGGTCCAGTACCTTTACGGTGTCTCCGAGGCTCAGGATCTCGTGTACGAGCTCGTAGTTGAGCTTGAGCCGGTAGGTGAAGATGCTGCNTCCGTCCTGCAGCTCCTCATGCTGGGTGGGGTGCAGCGGAAGGGCCCGGAAATACTTGGCCTGGATGGGGGTGACGCGCAGGCGTACGTCGCGCACGCGCGCACGGGAGGTGGTGATGCCGATGATGCTTCCGAAATAGTCGGCCGCGGCCACGCCGGCCGGTAGCGCGAAGGTCTCCGGCGTTATCCTNAGCTCNCGTATTCGGTCGAGGGCGTAGGTGCGTATCTCACCCCCTTTCTCGCGGCGTCCGAGCATGTACCATCGCTGCTTGTAGCGTTTCAGGAACCAGGGGTCGAAACNTATGTCCTTCTCCGCCCGCGAGCGGTTGAATCCGGCGTAGGTGAATATGATGCGCTCCGATCCGCGCATGGCTTCCAGCACATCGGGGAGCCACGTCCGGGCCGAAGGCACGTCCTCCACCTCCACGCGCTCCGATATGTCGGTGCCGCCGGTGATGGCGCCGTTGACGGNGTAGTTGTCGAGCATCAGGTTGGTCAGGGCCTGGTTGCGCGCTATCTTGCCCTGGTCGATGTAGTATTCCCCGGCGGCGTCGCAGAGGATGTCGATATGGAAATTCTCCTCTATGGCGCGTCTGTAATGGAAGAACGTGCGCCGGGGCATAGGTTCCCCTCCCGAGAGGGGAGAACGCAGCCAGAGCTCGCCCAGACGCTCCCTGGAGAGCTTTCCGTAGCGTCCGAGCGTGTCTACGATCCATGCATACCGGCTGAAAAGGTCGCGTGTCATGGGGATGAGGGTTGTGAAGTGGGTGGGGTATATCGGCAAATGACCGCAAGTCCGTCACATGGGCTGGACTTGCGGTCATGACCGTAGTTTATTCGTTATTGTCGCCGTGGATCCGGCGGGGACTTACTTCTCGGCGGGAGTGGTGCAGCCGGGGCCGCGCACGTACTTCCATTCGCCTGTGGTGAAGTTCACTTCATAGACGTAGAGGTCGGAAGTGAGCTTGCCGTCATAACCGAAAATCATGATGCGTTCCACGGGATAGTTGTACTCGTACTCGCCGGTCTCGGGATTGAATTCCGGGATTACGGGGCGTGCGCAGGTAGCGCGCCAGTCGAGGTCGCCGGTAGTGTTCTTGAGGCCGTACTTATCGCTGAATCCCTGTACGTCCACCAGATCCTTGACGATCTTCTCGTCATCGTAGGAAAGGTTGCAGTACGCGCTTGTGGCGTGGAGGATATGGTAGACATAGCGTGCATCGTCCTTCGAGGGCTTGATGTGGGCTGTGATGTAGCGGTAGTAGTCGTCCTCGGGGTCTTCATTGTACTCGAAGTTGTCGAAGTCGACCTCAAACGAGATCTTCTCCAGGGCGGAGGAGTCGGTGCGGATGAGCTGGTGGCCCATTACGGACACCTGACGGTACTCTTCNTCGTAGACGCAGGCCATCACATAATAGTCGGTGTCGGCCTGAAGGAGGTCGCCGCCGCACATCTGGTTGTAGGTGGTGAGGGTCTGTTCGCCGGTGTAGGTGAAGGGGATGATGTCGCGCTCGAGATTGTTGGTGGCGCGGGCGTAGTACACCTTGTCGGCGGCCCACTGCTCGCCCACGTATGGGCGTACGGAGGGATCGGCCTCGGCGTACGATACGGTCACCATCACGGGGTTGCCGTCGGCGTCAAGCACGGGGTTGCCGTTCTCGTCGACCTTTGCCACCTCCATCGAGCCGAAGTCCTCGATGAAGCCCTTGATGCTGGATGCGGGCACGATGTAAACCGTGTAGGGCTTGTCGGTGCTGGGCTTGATGGTCACGTTCATCTCGGCGGCGTTGACCTGCTTGGCTGAGAATTCGAATGTTGTGTCGTCGGTCACGGTAGCCACGGGCACCTCGATGATCTCGATGTAGAAGGGCACTGTGGTCTGGATGCCGCGGTCGGCGCCGAATGCGAATGTCACGTAGAAGTCGCCGGGGCGGCAGTTGGTGCGGCGGCGTGAGCTGACGCCGATGGGGGCGAGGTCGTCCCATTCAACGCCGCGGTTGTAGGATGCGAGGGCGCTGTTGAGGAGCGCTGTCATCAGGCCGTCGAATGTCTCGTACTGCAGGAAGTCCGATGCGCTGATGAGGCAGGAGATGTAGTTGATGTCGGTGTCGGCGCCTTCTTCGGCTGCTTCGGGAGTGAATTTCACGTCGACTGTGGTGGAGGTAGTCTCATAGTCGATCTTGAAGTTGACGGGGTAGCCGCCGTCGGGACGTACGAGGGTTGTCGTCTCCACCAGGAGGGGTTCGGTCGTGGTGTACATGGAGCCGTCCTCGCCGATGCCGAGGGTATAGAACACCACCGTGAGGGGAGTGCCCATGCCGATTTCCTCGGATGCCCACCAGTCGCGTTTCTGGTTGCCGTGCTCGCAGAGGCGGTACACGTCCTTGGGACCGAGTGTAGTGCCGGCCTGTACGGCCCAGTCCTTAAGGAAGATAATGTCGTCCTCCACGAGGTAGTCGGCCCATACGCTGGGGTCCATTCCCTTGAGCCAGTTGGTGGGCATGCCGGATGTGCGGTAGGAGATGGGGTTGCCGTTCTCGTCGGTGTCGGGGCATTCTATCTCAAGGGTGGCGCAGTTGAAGTGGGGGATGATCTTTGCCTTGACGGGGCTTTCGGGGAGTCCTTCCTTGATGGAGAGCTCGCTGACGCGGTCGAGGCGGATNTGGACGGGATTTCCGTCCTTGTCCACGATATTGATGTGCGTGTAGCCGTCGGCGTCGCCGGTGTAGTGCATCTTCTTGATGTGCTCGAGAAGATACTGCTGTGTGACGGAGCCGGAGCGTATTACCTGGAGTTTGTCGTTCTCGGCCGATGCGGAGAGCGCTATGGCGGCAGCAAGGCCGCAGGTGATAAACAGATTCTTCATTGTGGCCTTACTTTACAAGGATTTTATAGGATGTCTGATTTGCCTTTACGACATATGCGCCTGCAGTGAGGTCGGAAAGGGATACCACGACTTCACCCTCGGCTTTCTGAGAGAGCACGAGCTGGCCGGCCATGGAGAACACCTCGATGGATGAGCCGGCGGGAAGACCGTTGAAGACAAGGGCGTTGCCTGTGAATGCGAAGGAGGCTTCGTCGCCGCCCACTTCAGCTACTCCGGCGCCGTCGGAGTGTGTGATCTTGAGAAGGTCGGCTTTGGGTACTTCGACCTCCACGCCTTCGGCCTTGGCCAGAAGGTGAGTCTCGGAGAAGGAGAGCTCAAGGTCGTCGCTGATAACGATGTCGGTCTGCGAGCCGTCGGCCAGATGCAGGTGTACCTGGCTGATACCTGCTCCGCGGGCTGCGATAGCCGCTACGGCCAACATGATGAGAAGTAAGTATTTTCTCATGAGTGTCAGGGAGTTAGTTGATTGATTATGGTAGATTGATGTATTTGCGGATGATGCAGGCCGTCCGTCAGGCGCCGCGTGTGTGTCCGGCTTTTTTTCCGGGCCGGATGCAGCGGTGCGGCGGAGGCACATCTCCTAAGTGCGAATTTAATAAAGATATTCTGAAATCGCAAGAGTGGGACTTGCGATATGGAATATTTAACTAAATTTACGTAAAAAAGGATAAAAATATTCTACTGAACTGGTGTGTCGCATTTGAGTGGGCAAAAAAAGAGCGACGCGAGAATCAGGCGCCGCTCTCCGGATTGAGTTGTCTTACCAGGATTCGAACCTGGACAGACAGAACCAAAAACTGTAGTGCTACCATTACACCATAAGACAATCCGTAGGCTTCAACCTGCAGGGCTCCGCGGCGGTGCCGCGTCAGGCTGTAAGGCTGGAAGTGGCGCAAAGTTAGTTAATTTTTTCCGATTATGCAAATTTGTAGATGATGGTGCGCCGGTAGGGGTGCGCGGGGTCCACACGCTGCGACGGGAAGTCGGGGCGGTTGGGGGCGTCGGGGAGTCCCTGTGCCTCTATGGCCACGCCGTCGTAGTCGCAGTACGGGCGTCCGGAGCGGTTGCGGGCCGATCCGGCGAGCCAGTTGCCGGTGTAGACCTGCACACCGGGCTGGTCGGTGGATATGGTGAGCGTGCGTCCCGACCGTGGGGAATGTAGCACCACGGCTTCCTGCAATGCGCTCTTTCCCTCCATGGCTCCGGGGAGCACCCAGCAGTTGTCGTATCCTTTTCCGTATTCAAGGGCGGGGAAATCGGCCTTGATGTCGCGGCCGAGTCTCTTGGGGGTGCGGAAGTCCATCGGAGTCCCGTCCACGCCCGCGGGCGCGTCGGGCAGCGGTATGAGCGTGGAGTCGGTGGGGAGCCAGAGGTCGGCCTTGACGGTGAGCTCGTGGTCGAGGACCGATCCGGAGTCGGCTCCGTCGAGGTTCCAGTATGTATGGTTGGTGAGATTCACGACTGTCGGGGCGTCGGAGGTGGCCGAGAGGTCGATNGAAAGCTCGTTGTCGTCGCTCCAGCGGTACTCTACGGCGGCGTCGACTGCACCGGGATAGTTCTCATGGCCGTCGGGGGAATGGAGCGTGAAGCGGACTCCGTCGGGGAGAAGCTCGGTATTCCATATCTGGTTCTGGAANCCTGTCNTTCCGCCGTGGAGATGATGCGGGGGCAGATTGAGGTCGAGCTGATGGGTTTTGCCGTCGATTTCAAGATGGCCGTCGGCGATGCGGTTGGCGTAGCGCCCGGCCGTCTTCCCCATGCAGGGGCCGTCGGCCACATAGTCGGCCGGATCGGCGTAGGCGAGGGCCACATTGTCCGGATGCCCCTCGCGGTCGGGCACCTCGACGCTGAGGATTCCGGCGCCGAGGCTTGAGAGAGTCACTGACGCTCCGTGGGCGTTGACTACGCGCACCACGGTGATTTCTCCTGCGGGAGTGTTGATGCTATGGGATGAAACTTCCATATGGATTGGATTGAATTAAGATGGTTTTTTCGGTATCGGATCCGGGGAGGGATTCAAGGGGAAAGGGGAGTGGCTTCATAGAAAATAACGTCCCCGGAGGGTGAGGTGTTGTGGCGGCCAAAAAAACTTCAAAAAAAGTTCAAACTTTAAATCGCTGATTTGTAATGACTTGATAAAAATAGTCAANTTTTTTTGAAATTTTTTTGCCGAAATATTTGGTGGAGTCGCAGATTTGCTATAACTTTGCACTCGCAAACGGGACGAAAGAGTTGCTAAAACAACGAAACGGTCACCGAGAGCAAGACCGGCAAGCGAGCCGGTCGCGAAAACTCCAATAACTTGGTGCGGTAGTTCAGCCGGTTAGAATACAGGCCTGTCACGCCTGGGGTCGCGGGTTCGAGTCCCGTCCGCACCGCCGAGGAGAGAGGAAGAGCAGTATGGTAAACTTCGGTTTCCTACTGCTCTTTTTTCGTTGTTTGAATTTCCGGACCATTTATCCTCCCAAAGAACCTCCATCCTCTCCCAANATCTCTCATCCTTTCCGAACCATCCGTTCCCCAAAAAAACTTTCCATCCTATGATTTGTGTAGTCAATGGCCCCAACCTCAACCTGCTCGGGCGCCGCGAGCCGGAGGTCTACGGCACCGAGACCCTGGCCGACATCGAGGCATGGCTCGTGCGCCGATTCGAGGGGCGGCGTCCGCACGGACGCGAATACGCCGACGGCGTATGGCTGAAATTCTTCCAGAGCAATTCCGAAGGAGAGCTCGTGAGCATAATCCAGGAGATGGGCTACGACCCCGACGTGACCGGCATCGTGTTCAATCCCGGCGCCTACGCCCATTACTCCATAGCGCTGCGTGACGCCGTGGCGGCCGTGCCGGCCCCCGTTGTGGAGGTGCACCTCTCCAATATCCACGCCCGTGAGGATTTCCGCCACCGCAGTGTCACGGCGGGCGCGTGCCGGGGAATGGTGTGCGGCCTCGGCAAGACTGGCTACGCCCTCGCCATAGAATCCCTGCTTGAATGATGGAATACACCGACCTGCTTTTCGACTATATAGAAGCCCATATCGACCGTGAGCCGGAATATCTCCACAGGCTTGAACGCGAGTCAAACCTGCGGATGGTGCATGGCCGGATGTGTTCGGGCCATCTTCAGGGACGCCTGCTGAGGATGCTCGCCGGAATGGCGCGCCCGCGGCGGGTGCTGGAACTCGGCACATTTACCGGCTATTCCACCCTGTGCCTGGCCGAAGCCCTCGCCGATGTGCCGGGGGCGCGGGTCGACACCATCGAAATCTTCGATGAAAACGAGGATTTTCTGCGCCGTGTCTTCGCCGGCACTCCGCTCGGCGAGCGCGTCAACCTCATCATCGGCGATGCCCTCGAAGTGATGCCCCGGCTTGAGGCCGGCTCCTACGACCTCATATTCATCGACGCCGACAAGCGCCTCTATCCCGAATACCTTGAGCTGAGCCTGCGCCTTCTCCGCCCCGGGGGCTATATAATGGCCGACAACACCCTCTGGGACGGCCATGTGGCCGAGCCGGGGCGCAACGATCCCCAGACCCGCGGCGTGAAACGCTTCAACGACCTCGTTGCCGCCGACCGGCGCCTTGAAAAGGTGATCATACCCCTGCGCGACGGTCTGACCCTGATCCGCCTCCGTCCCGAGGCCGGTGTCGGAGACGGTGGGGCGGGGAAATCAAACTAAAACCCTCCGGGGCTTGTTAGAAAATCAAAACCCGAAAAGACAATGGAAGGAAAAAGACAAGCCAAGATAGCAAGAATGCTCCAGAAGGAGCTGAGTGAGATATTCCGCCGCCAGACGGCCGCCATGGGCGGAGTGCTGGTGTCGGTGAGCGCCGTACGCGTAAGCCCTGACCTCAGCATAGCCAAGGCCTACCTGAGTATATTCCCCCCCGAGAAATCGCAGGAGATACTGGCCAACATCCAGCGGCAGTCGAAGACGGTGCGCTATGAGCTGGCCCAGGCCGTGCGTCAGGTGCTCCGCAAGACTCCCGAGCTGCAGTTCTATCTCGATGACTCGCTCGATTATATCGAGAACATCGACCGGCTGCTCCAGTGACCGGCTGCTCCAGTGACCGGCTGTTCCGGTGGCCGGCGGTCTTGGTGGCCGGCCGCGGGCCCTGCGCGGCGGCGCGTGCGCCGAAAGCCGCGTGGAGGTACGCGGGCGCGTATACGAAAGCGCCGTCCGGGAGCGTTTGTAATATGTAATGAAACTTGAAGCGGGTATCGCATGGCGATATCTATGGAAGAAAAAGTCGCATGGCGCCGTCAGCGCCATAGCGGCGGTGTCGGTGGTCGGCGTGGCGGTAGCCGCGGCGGCCCTTATCTGCGTGCTGTCGGTATTCAACGGTTTCCGTGAGGTGCTGACCGGGCAGAATGACAGGATCCTACCTGACGTAGAGGTTACCGTAAGCCGAGGTAAGGCAATATCTGACGGCGACAGTCTGGCTGCGGCCATAGGGCGTCTTGAAGGCGTGGCTGTGAGTAGTCCGGTGGTGTCGGATCAGGCTTTGGCGATCTATGCTCAGCGCGAGATGCCGGTCATGCTGCTTGGAGTGGTGTCCGGGGAATTCCGGAAGTATACCATGATTGACTCGCTGATAGTGGCCGGCTCGACGCTCCCTGACGACTGCATGGCCGAGGATCCACCGGCCGGGCTGATTTCAGCCGGCGTGGCCGTAAGGCTCGGCGCGTATTCTCCGGGCGACCGTCTGTTGCTCTTCGCGCCCCGGCGCGAGGGACGCATCAACATGGCCAATCCGGCGGCCTCCTTCCGTATCGACAGCATTGCGGCCGCAGGCGTTTTCGAATCGCGCCAGCAGGACATCGACGCCACTACGGTGGTGGTGCCGATCGAGATTGCGCGCGCGTTGCTCGACTATGACCTTCAGGCCACCTCCGTGGCCGTCAAGGCCCGTCCGGGGGTCGACCCGGGTCGGCTTGCCGCAGAAATCTCCGCAGCCGTAGGCGACACCTACACGGTGCGCGACCGCGCGCGCCAACAGGAGACGAGTTTCCGCATGGTGGAGATCGAAAAGTGGGTCACAGGCCTGCTGCTCGTGTTCATCCTCATCATCGCCAGCTTCAACATCATCTCCACGATGACGATGTTCGTGCTGGAGAAGCGTGCGGGAATGCAGACCCTGCGCGCCCTGGGCATGACGCCCCGGCGCATAGGGGGCATCTTCTGGTGGGAAAGCCTCTACATCACGGTGCTCGGCGCCGTGACCGGCCTCCTGGCCGGAGTCGGACTCTGCCTGCTTCAGGAAAGATTCGGCCTTATACGCATGGGGGGCGACCCTGCGCGGATGATCGTGCAGAGTTATCCCGTGGCCCTGCAATGGAGCGACCTCTGGATCGCCGGTGTGCCGATAGCGGCCATCGGGCTCTTCACTTCATGGATCGCGTCTTCATTTGCCCGTAGCCGCATCGCGGAAAAGCGTCGATGAAAGAGCCGGGTGTGGCGTTGGTGATCGTGGCTCCGAGGGTCTGCGCGTAGTCGCGGATGTCGAAGTAGCTGCGGAAGGCCACTGTCAGGCTCTGCAGGATATCATGGAGATGATATCCCTCATATTCTGTCGCCACGCGGCGTGACTCCTCCTTAGAGTCCTTGTAGAAATGAGGCTGGATGGAGACGACGCGGTTCCGGTCGTCGACTCCGAGCGTACGGCTCCATGTGTGGTCGGCTCCGACGAGATACAGCTCACGATACCCCTCGCGCAGCGCCGTCATTATGGCCGGAATCAGTACATTGCGCGGTCGTGGCATCCCCAATCCATTGTGTATCAGGAACCTTGTCAAGGCTCCCCGACCTTCTACGGGCGTAAGGTTGAAGTACTTCACCTCCACATTTCCGGGCAGACCTGCCGTCAGGGCCCATGCGAGTTTCCGGCGTTCGGCCGGGAGCCAGAGCGTCATGCGCCATGTCGTGGCGCGCAGCGACTCCCACAGACTCACCACATTCTGATCCTCACCGGCCGCATTGAAGAAGTGCGGGTCGGCGAGCACGTATATATCCGGACGCAGTGTGCGGTACTCCGGAGTGATGGCCGCGAAGTTCACGGCAAGGAAATCCATCGAGTCGTGGAGCCCGTCGGCCACGGTGTCGATGAACGAACGCAGCGACGGCCCGTTGCCCATCACTACGACGGGGCGCTGTTTCAACTCGCCGCGCGGCGAGGGACGGTGCGAGCGGAGCGCTACCTTGGCCAGCGAGCCGAGCGGGCGGCTGACGCGGCCTGAGAAGGTGGAGACAATTTTTTCGAGATTCATATGTACTATAACGTCGTTATACATTATTTTACGCTAATCGGCTCTTAAAAATTAATGGCATGGGAAATTTTTATTAATTTTGTGGATATGAAAGGTATAAAAGAGCATTTATGGCTTATGGCCGCGATAGCCGGAGTGGCCGGATGCCTCGGCTGCGGGGCCTCTAAGTCGCGGCAGGAGGCGGCGTCCACGGCCGAAGGGGCGCCCCCGGCTGCGGCAGTGGCGTTCGACCGCGATTCGGCTTATTCCTATGTGGCGGCTCAGGTAGGTTTCGGGCCGCGTGTGCCCAATACGCCCTCTCACAGGGCCGCGTGCAAGTGGCTGGCCTCCGAACTCCGCCGCCACGGCGCCGAGGTGATAGAGCAGCCCATGCGACTCACCACCTTCGACAACACCGTGCTCGACGCCACCAACATCATGGGGCGCTACAATACCGCCTCCTCCGAGCGGCTGCTGCTCCTGGCCCACTGGGACTGCCGCCCCTGGGCCGACGAGGACCCCGATGAGTCGAAGCGCTCGCAGCCGGTCGACGGAGCCAACGACGGAGCCAGCGGCGTTGGCGTCCTGCTTGAGATAGCGCGCCAGCTCGGCCGCGAGAATCCCGCAAAGGGGGTCGACATACTCTTTGTGGATGCCGAGGACTGGGGCACGACCGGACAGGAGGACTCCTGGGCGCTCGGCGCGCAGTACTTCGCGGCGCATCCGCCCGTGGAGGGCTACTCTCCGCGTGAGGCCATACTCCTCGACATGGTGGGGGGGCACGACGCCCGCTTCTACCGCGAATACTTCTCCGAGCGGGCCGCCGGCAGCCTCAACGCCTCCCTCTGGGGGATAGCCGACAGCCTCGGATACGGCGAATACTTCCCCGACCGCATCGGCACGGCCGTCACCGACGACCACGTGCAGCTCATCCAGGCCGGAATCCCGGCAGTGGACGTCATAGAGTTCTCCCCCTCCGGCGGATTCAACTCCCGCTGGCACACCTCCTCCGACAACATGGAGGGAATATCGGCCGAGACACTCGGCAGGGTAGGGGAAACCGTGATGACCTACATCCGGCGTAACTACTGAATCGCTGACCGGGAGCGCGCCGCCCGTCGGCCCTCGCTCACCCCGCGACTCCACGAAAAAACATAAAACCGACTGTATAAATGGACTTTATTGAAGAACTTACCTGGCGTGGAATGATCCACACCATGATGCCCGGCACCGAAGAGCAGCTCCGCAAGGAGATGACCACCGCCTACCTCGGCATCGACCCTACGGCCGACTCGCTCCACATCGGCCACCTCTGCGGCGTGATGATGCTGCGCCATTTCCAGCGCTGCGGCCATAAGCCCCTGGCCCTCATCGGGGGAGCCACCGGCATGATCGGCGACCCCTCCGGAAAATCGGCCGAGCGCAACCTCCTCGACGAGGCGACCCTGCGCCACAACCAGGAGGCCATCAAGGCCCAGCTCTCCCGATTCCTCGACTTCGACAGCGACGCCCCCAACCGTGCCGAAATGGTCAACAACTACGACTGGACCAAGGACGTCACATTCCTCGACTTCGCCCGCGAAATCGGAAAGCACATCACTGTCAACTACATGATGGCCAAGGACAGCGTGCAGAAACGCCTCAACGGCGAGGCCCGCGACGGCCTGAGCTTCACCGAATTCACCTACCAGCTCCTGCAGGGCTTCGACTTCCTCCATCTCTATCAGGACAAGAACTGCAAGCTGCAGCTCGGCGGCTCCGACCAGTGGGGCAACATCACCACGGGCTCCGAACTAATCCGCCGCAAACTCGGCGGAGAGGTCTTCGCCCTCACATGCCCCCTCATCACCAAGGCCGACGGCGGAAAGTTCGGGAAGACCGAGAGCGGCAACGTATGGCTCGACGCACGCTACACGTCGCCCTATAAGTTCTATCAGTTCTGGCTCAACGTCAGCGACGCCGACGCGGAGAAATACCTCAAGATATTCACCTTCCTCAGCAAGGAGGAGATCGAGGCCCTCGTCAGCGAGCACGCCGCCGATCCCGGCAAGCGTCCGCTGCAGAAGCGCCTCGCCGAGGAGGTCACCAAGATGGTGCATGGCGAGGAAGCCTACAACGCAGCCGTCGAGGCCAGCTCCATCCTCTTCAGCAACCAGGCCCGCGAGGCTCTGATGAAGCTCGATGAGAAGACCCTCCTCGACTTATTCGAGGGTGTGCCCACCTTCAAGATCAACCGTGAGGAACTCAACGCCGGAATCCCCCTGCTCGAACTCCTCGCCGGCAAGACCGAAGTCTTCCCCTCTAAGGGAGAGGCCCGCAAGATGGTGCAGGGCAACGGCGTGAGCCTCAACAAGGAGAAGGTCAGCGACCCGGCAATGGTGATGACTCCGGAATACCTTATCGCCGACCGCTACATCCTCGCCCAGCGCGGCAAGAAGAACTATTACCTCATCATCGCCGAGTAATCCCAGGCATGATACCCCCCCCGGCGCAAAGGGGCGCGGCATCCGCACCCGCCGGGCGTGAAGACTGAAAATCCGTCAATGTACTCCATATCGGAGACATTGACGGATTTTCTATGCCCTTCATGGGATGGAGCAGGGGAGAGGCATCACTGTTCGCTCCCGGCTTCGGACTGCACCTCATTCTGCTCATTATGAGTTCGTGCCTTGGGCTTGGGCTGACGTTCGGAGCGGACAGCCTCACGGAGCTGTCCCTTGGTGACTCCGGCTTTACTGTTGACATTCTCCACGTGGCGCCCCCCCAGCATGTTGCCTTTGGTGAGCATCGACACGCTGTCAAGGCGTTCGGCCGACAGACGGCGTCCGCGGTGATGCCATCCTGTCACCGGCACGCTGTCCGGCACCTCCGGGGCGGCATGACGGCACGCCTGCTCCGTCGGGCCGGCGCAATTCTCCGTCTGACACTGCTCGGAGGCGCGGACGCCTCCGGCGCACTCCGTGCTGTTGGTATTCTCGTTGTCGGCCAGGGCCGTCATTGAAGCGGCGCTGATAAGCATCACGCCGACTGCTGTAAGAATCTTCTTCATATGGTATTGTGTATATGGTCTTTTTATAGTATCCTGGGGGATGTGTCCTGCATCCGGTCTTTTGCGGTTGGCCTTCCGCATGTCTTCCGGCCCGAGGGGCTGGCGGAGGGCGCCCCCCGTATTACGTATTATCTGACGTCGGGGCATGACCCTGAGTTTAACTGTAAGGGGGCTAAAAAATGTTAATCTCCTCTTCCGCTCCTGTACGCGTCCCTGTACGGCCGGCCTGCGTCCGGCGGTGCGCCGCAGGCCTTGATGCATCAGGAGATACGGAACACGGCTTCCTCGAACCCCTCCGGGTTCAGTGCCCTCCGGCGCAGTTTCGAGCGGTAGGTGTAGATGGTGGTGATGGAGCAGCGCAGGAATTCGGCTATCTTCGCATTCTCCGAGATGCCTATGCGTATCAGGGCCTGTATGCGCAGTTCGGTATTGAGCAGTTCGCCCGGCTTCAGCCTTATCTCCTCGCCGGGCTTTAGCAGGGCGTTGACCTTATCCGGAAAATCGGGATAGATGCGGAGAATGGCTTCGTCAAACTTCGCATAGAACTCCTTGATGGTGGAGTCAATGAACTCCGACGACTCCAGCTTCTTCTGCAGCGCGGCCTTGGTAAGTCCCTGGTTCACCATCAGCCTCACCGACTGATGATAGCTCTGCAGCGCATTGATGGCCGCAGCGGAGTAGCCCATGAACAGCCCCGTGTACTGCTCCCTGATGACATTCGACTCATTGAGGGCCCGATTCTTCTCCTCAAGGTCGGCGTTGGCGTGCCCCAGCTGCTCCGAGAGGCATGACAGCTCCGCGTTGATGAGGGTCACTTGCCCGTTGGCGGCCTTCAGCCTCCGGTATTGCCGGCGTATGAAGTAAAGGGCGGCGATTACGCCGGCGGCCAGCAGGCTGACCGCCGCGATGAGGTACTGCAGCCGGCGGTATAGCTTGCGCTGCAGCGCGTCGTAGGATTCGTCGATCATGGGCAGCATCTTGAGCGACTGGGCGTTGCGCATGCGTGCGGAGAAGAAGTTGGCGTCGGCTATGCTCTTCTTCAGATAGACGTTGGCCCGCTCCACATTGCCTGCCTCGAACATATTAGTGGCCAGCTCGCGAAACGACATATTCTCCTTCACGGCTCCCTTGATGTCTGACACGGCGCTCCGCGTCAGATACTCCATGTATTCCTCGGGCCGTCCGTTCACCTTATAGACATAGGCCAGAATCGAAGCCAGTATGGAATATTCCCGCGTCCCTTCCGCATACCCCTCCATCGACTCCCGGAGCCTTGCCGCGGCCTCCTCCACCCGGCCGCTTTCAGCCAGTTCGGGCATGACATATATGATA
The DNA here is from genome assembly GCA_014802425.1 of Bacteroides sp. GTDB lineage: Bacteria > Bacteroidota > Bacteroidia > Bacteroidales > Muribaculaceae > Lepagella. The sequence goes on along the minus strand of JAAVCH010000030.1, from coordinate 56,175 downwards.
TGCACTAACGACATCGAATCCGTCGACATCCGGATCGAATCCGCATACTGGTGGCGCCTCCGCTCATACTCCATCTGCAGCGCCGGATCGAAATCCGTGTTATACTCCACTATGTACTGATAGAGCGCGCAATAGTTGGCGAAGTACTGCTTGCGTGCGTCGGCGTCGAGCGCCGCATGGTCGATTGAGTCCATGAGGGATATGGCGTCCGGAAAGAGGCCGGCGTGCGAGTACAGGTCGGCCTTGCGCAGCAGTAGGCGGTTGCGCACCCGAGGGTCCCGTGCCTTGGGCGCGTTCAGGTTCATGTTGACGTAGTGGATGGCCGAATCGGCCTTATATGCGTCATATTCCGCTATCAGGCCGTCGACGGCCTCGAACTTCCGGCCCGGGTCGGCGGAGTGCGCGAGCATCCTGCGGAGCGAATCGATACGGGCCTCTTTCAATGCCTCGTAGCGCGGGGCGGCGGCGATCTCGGCGTCAAGGCGCTCAAGGAGTGCCTCGGCGGTGTCCGACAGCCTCCCCTGATTCTCCGAACAGGACCAAAGCGTCAGCAGCCCTATCAGGGCGGCGAGGATGGTGAGTCTCATGGTTGATGATGGATTAGATGTCGCGAAGATAGTAATAAAATGTTAAAATCCATGATTGGAGCCTTGTAAAACCGCTCGGATTCATTTCGATTTTCTATAGGACAGTATAGATTTTTCAGGCCGCAAAATCGGTTAACACGCTGATATACAGAATGTGGATGTTTAGATAATTTAGATTATGGATAAGAACGCTTGACAACGTGAAAAAGTCTTAAGAACTTTGCAGGCGGACTCGGTGCCCTCCCGCTCCCGGATGGGGGAGGGCACCGGCGGCGCTGACAGACGGAATCAATCAAACCAATATCCATAAAAAAACTCCATTCATCATGAAAGCTAACCCAAAAAGAATCAGGGCAGCCGTGACGGCGCTGGTGATGGCATTCGGTCTACTCCTCTCGCCGGCCGCAGCCATCGCAGCGCTCACCGTCACCGGCACTGTCTCAGATCCGGGCGGCGATGTGCTTATCGGCGCCACAGTCTCCGTAAAGGGGCACCAGGCCAACGCCACGGCCACCGACATCGATGGCCGCTACACCCTTAAGAACGTGCCCGACGACGGCACGCTCGTATTCAGCTACGTCGGCTTCGGCGCCGTGGAAGAGAAAGTCGGCGGCCGCACCGAAATCAACGTAGTGATGAAGGAAGACGCGGAGATCCTTGACGAACTCATCGTGGTGGGCTACGGTTCGCTTAGCCGCAAGGAACTCTCCAGCTCCGTGACCCAGGTGAATAAAGACGATTTCCAGCAGGGCGCCATGAACAACGCCATGGAGATGCTCACCGGCAAGGTGGCCGGCCTCAACGTGAGCAACACCGCCGCCGCCGACCCGAACGGCTCCTCGTCGCTGCAGGTGCGCGGAGCGACATCGATATCGGCCGGCAACGGACCCCTCGTGGTGATCGACGGCGTGGCCGGCGGCGACATCCGCACCCTCGCCCCGCAGGACATCGAGTCGATGACCGTGCTCAAGGACGCCGCCTCCGCGGCCATCTACGGCACACGCGGCGCCAACGGCGTGATCCTCGTCACCACGAAGAAGGGATCCGGCGAACCCGGCAAGCCCACCGTGACCTATGAATCCTATGCCGCCATGTCGGTGGCCCGCGACAAGCCCGAAGTGCTCTCCCCCTACGAATGGCGTCTGGCCCGACGCGGCAACGACTACGGAGCGAGCACCGACTGGTACGGCCTCATCACCCGCGACGTGGCCTACGACACGAACCAGTATGTCTCGATCGACGGCAACCTCGCCAACGGCGGCTACTACACCGCATCGCTCAACTTCAAGCAGGCCAACGGCCTCGACATAGTCAGCAAGCGTCAGGAATTCGGCGGACGCACCGCAGTCTGCGGCAACCTCCTCAACAACCACCTCCGCATCTCGGCTTCGCTCAACGCCCGCCGCGTCAACGAAGACTGGGGCGACAGCGGAATGTTCGACACCGCCCTCGGCATGAACCCCACCATCCCCGTCTACAACGAGGACGGCTCCTACTACCAGCCCACCTCCCCGACCGACATCAAGAACCCCGTGCAGCAGCTCAAGGTCAACACCTCGCAGGGAAGACGCACCTATCTCCTCGGCACCACCGACCTGAAATACTCCATCTGGAGCAACGAGAACCACAGCCTCTCCACGACCCTTTCCTACTCCTACGACTTCAACGACCTCAAGAGCGACTACTACACCCCCTCCACTTCGGGTGAGTCCTACTGGGGAGGCTATGCCGGACGCGCTTCGAGCCAGTACAAGAAATGGTGGACCAACCGCCTGGAATGGATCGGCAACTACGGCTACGTCAACGACGACCACGACTTCAAGCTCATGGCGGGCTACTCCTACGAGCGCTCCAACTCGGAGGAGATGTTCATGCAGAACAACAACTTCACCTTCGACAATCCCCTCTGGTACGGCATCGGCGCCGGCTCATGGCTCAGCGAGGGAAAGGCCTCCATGTACGGCGGCCGCTCCGAGTCGACCCTCGTGGGCTTCTTCGGCCGCGCCAACTATTCCTGGAAGGAAATGATCATAGCCGCCGCCTCAATCCGCTATGAGGGGAGCACTAAATTCGGCGCCGACAAGAAATGGGGCGCGTTCCCCTCTGTGTCGGTGGCCTGGGAAATGGCGCAGGCTCCCTTCCTGAAGGACTACGACCAGGTGGTGCAGAGCCTCAAGCCCCGCTTCTCCTACGGCGAGACGGGCCGCAGCGACTTCGCCGCCTATCAGTCCCTCTCCACATACTCCACACCTCCGGATGTGCTCAACTGGTGGCAGGGCACGCAGTACCTCATGGACGGCTCCTGGGTGCAGGCCTACGTCCCCTCCAACAACGCCAACCCGCTTCTGGGCTGGGAGAAGGTGACCAGCGCCAACTACGGCATCGACTTCATGCTCTTCAACCGCCTCTACGGCTCAATCGAGTACTATGACCGCCGCTCGCGCGACCTCCTCTACACCTACACCGCACCGCAGCCCCCTTACGTGTATCCCTCGATCCTCGTCAACGTGGGCACCATCAAGAACACCGGCATCGAGCTCGTGCTCAACGGCGACATCATCGTCAACCGTCCCGTCACCTGGAGCTCGACCCTCAATTACTCCTACAGCCAGACGAAACTCACCAAACTCTCCAACTCCATCTATCAGGCATCCTACCTCGACCTCTACCAGAAGCCCGGCCTGGGCACGAGCGAATACTTCTTCCGCGTGGAAGAGGGAGGAAAGATAGGGCAGTTCTACGGCTACGAATACGCCGGCTACGATGAAAGCCACAATATGCTCGTCTACAGCAAGGACGGAGAAAAGATCCCCGCCGCGGCCGCCGACCCCATCGACAAGCGCTACATCGGCAACGGCGCCCCGAGCCACTTCCTCAACTGGAGCAACACCCTCAAGTGGAAGAACTTCGACCTCAGCATGATGTTTACGGGCGCCTTCGGATTCGAGATCTTCAACATGCGCAAGTACGGCATGGGCCTCCAGGGTTCCGGCTCCGACAACCTCCTGCGCAGCGCCTACCTCGAAGACCGTAACGTCTGGAGCGGGGGCGGAGTCATCTCCTCCTACTTCCTGGAGAAAGGAGACTACTTCAAGCTTGAGAACATCACGCTCGGCTACAGCGTCCCCGTACGCAAGGGGAGCCTCCTCGACGCACTCCGCGTCTATGTGTCGGCACGCAACATCTTCACCCTCACGAAGTACAGCGGCACGGACCCCTCGGCAGTACCCTCGACCGGCGTCACTCCCGGAGTCGACGTGAGCAGCGCCTATCCCACGGCCACACAGCTCACTCTCGGCGTGACCCTTAAATTCAAATGACCTCCTCGCTAACACTATAAAGAAGACCCTACACAATGAAACCCATAAAATACATCGGTGGCGCAATGGCCGCGGCCGCCCTCTCGCTGGGAGCCGCAGGCTGCACGGACCTTGATGAAAAGACCTTCGACCGAATCGACGCCTCCACCTATTATCAGAATGAAAACAGTGTGCGGAGCGCCGTGGGGGCCGCCTATCTGAGCGCCCAGTACGGATGGCTGGAGTATTTCTGGTACCTCAACGAATTCCCGGCCGACCAGATCGCCTGGCGTTCATGGTACGGCAGCGCCTGGGGCTACGACGAGGCGGCGAAGTTCGTGCTCTCCACCCAGACCTGGAACTCCGAGTCGGTCATCGTGCGCAGCGCCTGGGAGCACGCCTGGGAATGCATCGGACTCTGCAACCTGCTGCTCGACAACCTCTCGCAGATCGACCCCGGAAGCATCGGCATGACGCGCGCCTCCATCGACAGCTATATGGCCGAAGTGCGCACCATCCGCGCCTGGGCCTACTATAATAACTTCGAGCTCTGGGGGGGCGCCCTGCCGATCAATACCTCGGCCGGGGGTGAAGTGCCCGGATCCGTCTCGGCGGATTTCGACGAGGGATGCCGGATCATCTGGAAATTCATCTCCGACGAACTCGACGAGGCTCTCCCGCTCCTGCCCAAAGAGGACGGCTCCGGAGCTGTGAGGACCCGCATGAACCAGGGTGTCAACCGTATGCTCAAGATGCGTCTGCTCCTCAATTCCGAGGTGTTCGCCAAGGAGAACAGATATGCCGAATGCGCCTCCCTCTGCGAGGAAATCATCAAGGGCACCTACGGCACCTATTCCATCGCCGGCGACTACCGCCAGATCTACAGCATGGGCAACAGCAGCTGTCCGGAAGTGGTGTTCGCGTTCGCCGAGGGCGTGGGCCACGCCAACGTCACCAATCAGCGCAACACTCCCTTCCTGCCCTACAACTACGATGAGTTCACCGGCTTCACCTGCGACCAGGGTGGCTGGAACTGTACGATAATCGTACCCTCGAAAGACAACAGCGGCACCCTCGTGCCCTATGCCGGCACCGCCGACCCGAAGAGCTTCCTGTTTGACTACGGCGACAAGCTCGGCGCCCCCATCGACCGCATGAACGACAAGGACATCCGCAAGCAGCCTTTCCATTGCGACGCCGCCGGCAACTGGCAGGGACGCTTCCTCATGGGCGCTCAGGTCAACTACGAGACCGGAGCCCCGGTGCTGGCCGACGCCGACCTTCAGGACAAGCCGCTCGTCTATGTCGACCAGTGCGGCACCTTCCAGAACCTCGGCCGACAGCTCGAAACGGTCATGTCCCCCCGCTGGGGCGAGACCAACTCCGGATTCCGCATTCTCAACTATCCGATCTATCCCACTTCCGTAGGCTATGACTGGCGCGACATCAGCGAGGTCGAGTTCCGTCTGGCCGAAGTCTACTACACCCTGGCCGAATGCCGTATGCGCGAAGGCAACTCCGGAGCGGCCAAAGACCTCGTCAACCAGGTGCGCCAGCGCTACTTCCCCGGCGCCGCCATGTCCGAGATCGAGAAGCCGGGCCCCGGATTCACCTCCTTCGACGCCGACTGGATGCTGAGCGAGTGGGGTCTGGAATTCCTCAACGAGGGACGCCGGCGCCGCACCGACCTCCGCCGCTTCGACAAGTTCACGCAGGGACAGTGGTGGTTCTTCGGACGCGCCTCGGAGACCGACCGGCAGATGCCCGCCCGGCGCGACCGCAAGTACGAATGGTACCCGCTTCCCCAGGCGGCCCTTATGGTGAACCCCGGCCTGCATCAGAACCCCGACTATTAATCACCGTGACCCCGGGGAGCGCGGGCCCCGCTCCGCGATGCTTCCCGGGGGGACGCCACCCCCAACACTACACCCACAATACAAACCGAAATGAAAAAATCATATGTACTGAATCTGTTGCTCCTCGCCATCGTGGCCCTCTTCGGGGGCTGCTCCAAGGAGGAGATTGTGTTCGAGAGCGAACTCCCGCGCTTCGAACTCCGCCCCGGCTACCAGCTGCTTGAGGTGATAATGCCGTGGGGCACATTCGCCGACGATGAAATCTATATCGTGGGCGATTTCAACGGCGGCGAGGAGAAAGCCGTGGGCGACCCCCGCTGGCTCCTGCAGAAAGCCCCGGACACCGATGTGAAGTGGGGCATCTACGTCAACCCCGACGACTGCATCGGTGGCTACACGCTGGCCGACGGCTACACGTTCTACAACGTGCAGCAGGGCATCGAGCGCACGCTCGACGACAAGGCGGTGCTCCACCATGAGGCGCCCGCTCCGGGCGAACGCCTCAACGTGATGGTCTACCGCTGGGCCGACTACTTCAAGGAGCCCGTCGGCCCGGGAGAAGTGGAGCATGACGGATATGTCATCTACGTGGTCGACAATTCGGGCTACGACTCCCTGGCGATGTATGCCTACGGCGACGCCGAATGCTTCGGCGGATGGCCCGGAATGCGGCCCACCGGCGAAATCGACATCGCAGGGGTCCACTACACATACTTCGACACAGGAGCCGCCAACGAAGGGCTCAACGAGAACCTCATCTTCAACAACAACGGCGGCGGCAAGCAGCTCCCGGACTACAACGTGACCCTCAACCAGGACTTCTACCTTGAACTGACGCCCGACGGAGTGGTGGAATTCGACCCCTCGGCCGTAGTGCCGCACGACGGATACACCGTCTATGTAAGCAATCTTTCCGGCTGGGACGAGTTATATCTTTACATGTGGGGCGACGTCAACGACCTCAACGGCGCCTGGCCCGGGATGGCTCCGACAGGCACGCAGAAAATCAACGGCGTGGAATACGTCTACTTCGACCTCGGCGCCTCCAACTGCGACCAGGGCCTGACCGAGCACATCATCCTCAACAACGGCAACGGCAAGCAGGTGGACGAGGTGGTGGTCTTCGCCCTCGACCGCGATGTCTACGTGGAACTGACTTCCAACTCCGCGCACGAGATCGACCCTGCCGACTATGTGCCCGGAGGGAATGACTCCGCAGGGGAATGACCCCCGGCAATCCCTACCGCATCCATCATAAACCAAACATACAGACTCTGAAATGAACCTAATCATCAGACATATGGCACTCCCCGCCGTCTTCGGCCTCCTCAGCGCCGCGGCATTCGCGTCGTGCGGGTCCGACGGCGACGGGGAGCCGGCCCTCCCGGGCCCCTCTGCCGGATCGGAGGCCGTGGCCTCGGTCAACACCGACGTGATCTATCAGGCCAATCCTCGGTTCTTCGCCAAGACTCGCTCCCTGAGCGAGATCGAAAGTCAGCTCCCCCGCATCTCCGGCATGGGCTGCGACGTGCTGTGGCTCATGCCGATAATGGAGCCCGGCGAAGAGCGCTCCATAGGGAGCCCCTACTGCATAAAGGACTATAAGAAGATCAATCCCGCCTACGGCACCGACGCCGACCTCCACTCCCTGGTCACCGAGATCCACCGGCTGGGGATGAGGGTGATCCTCGACTGGGTGCCCAACCACACCAGCTTCGACAATCCATGGACCGTCACCAATCCCGAACGATACAAAAAAGACGCCGCCGGCAACATCGTGTCACCCAACGCCGACTGGAAGGATGTGGCCCAGCTCGACTATTCCAGCCGCTCCACCGTCGACGCCATGATCGACGCCATGGAGTACTGGGTGAAGGAATTCCACATCGACGGCTACCGCTGCGACTACACCGAGGGGGTGCCGCATGAATTCTGGAAGGAGGCCCTGGCCGACCTCCGGCGTCTCGATCCGGAGATGATCCTGCTGGCCGAGACCTCCAGTAAGGATTTCTACGCCGACGGCTTCGACATGGTCTACGACTGGGACTTCGCCCCGGCCATGGCCAAGGCCTTCTGGCAGGGGAAGATCTCCGCATTCGTGACCGACGCCCGCGCCACAATCGCCTCCCTCCCCGCCGACAAGAGCATCCTGCGCTACGCCTTCAACCATGACGTGGCCTCCGAACACGAGTTCGACCGCTACTTCGGCTCGGCCGACGGCGTAAAGGCCGCCTACGTGCTCACCGCCATGCTCGGCGGCACCCCGATGATATACTCCGGCATGGACGCCGAAGGGGTGAGCGGAAAGCTTTCCTTCTTCGACTATTCACCCCTGACGTTCTCCGACCGGCTGACGGCCGACTACACCGCCATCGACGACGCCTATAAGTCGACCGCAGGCGTCCGCGGAGGCAGCTTCGCTGATTACTCCACGGGGGATGTGGCGGCTTTCACCTACCGCACCGGCGCCGAGACGCTCCTCGTGGTGGTCAACACGGCCGGCGACACCAGAAGCTACCGTACCCCCATCCAGCTCACCGGCGAACCCTTCACCGAACTTATCGACGGCTCCTCGGCCCCGCTGCCGGTGAGCCTCCAACTCGCTCCCTACGGCTATAACGTCTATCTCAAGAAATGAAGACAATCACATTGCTCTCACTTATCTGCCTGGCAGGCGCCCTCCCTGCGGGCGCCCCGGCGCAGACCATCGCCTCTCCGTCAGGCGACCTGACCCTGGTGTTCGGGCTCTCCGGAGAGGGCGAACCCGTTTACTCGCTCGATTACAAGGGTAAGAGAATCGTGGACCGCAGCCGCCTCGGCCTGAGAGGCGACGAACGCGACTTCACTTCCGGCTTCGAAATCCTTTCCGTCGATACCCTCGGCGTAGACCGCACGTGGCAGCCGGTGTGGGGCGAGTATGCCGAAATCCGCGACAACTTCCGCGAAATGGCCGTAGGCCTCAGGGCCTCCGCCCCCGAGCGCGAGATGACGCTGCGCTTCCGCCTCTTCGACGACGGTCTTGGCTTCCGCTATGAGTTCCCCCGTCAGAAGGAGGGGTCGTACCTCACTCTCAAGGACGAGGCCACGGAATTCAACTTCACCGGCGACCATACGCTGTTCTGCATCCCCGGCGACTACGACACCGACGAATACCTGTGGTCGGAGACCACCTTCAGCACCCTCCCCGAGGCCATGAACGGCTACCGCACCCACAGCGAGGCGCAGCGCACCGGAGGCAACACCATCCAGACCCCCATGCTCCTCAAGACCGCCGACCCCGTCTACGTCAACGTCCATGAGGCCGCTCTGGTCAACTATCCCGCCATGCTCCTCGACGTCGATACCGACGGCCATGCGATGAAGGCGCACCTCGTGCCCGACCGCCTCGGAGTGGCGGGCTACATGCAGTACCCCTTCCAGACACCCTGGCGCACCCTGATAGTCAGCGACGATGCCCGCGACATACTCTCCTCCCAGCTCATCCTCAACCTCAACGAGCCCTGCGCCATAGAGGACACCTCCTGGATCAAGCCCATGAAATTCATGGGGGTATGGTGGGAGATGTTCACGGGCCATCAGAAGACCTGGGCCTATTCCGACGATTACCTCGCCAAGCCCGGCATCACCGACTACACGGCCCTTACTCCCAACGGACGCCATCCCGCCAACACCGACAACGTGAAGCGCTACATCGACTTCGCGGCCGCCCACGGCATCGAGGGGGTGCTCGTGGAGGGCTGGAACGAGGGCTGGGAAGACTGGGCCAGCTACCGTAAGAACCGTCAGTTCCTCTTCGACAAGGCATATCCCGACTTCGACGTAGAGGGCCTTCACGAATACGCCCGCTCAAAAGGGGTGAAGCTCATCATGCACCACGAGACGGCCGCCAATGCCGCCGACTATGCCCTGCAGCTCGACCGCGCCTTCCAGTTCATGAAGGACAACGGCTACGATGCCGTCAAGACCGGCTACGTGGGAGCGATCATACCCCGCTCCGAGCACCATACCTCGCAATGGATGGTGGACCACGTGCTCGATGTGGCGAAACGCGCCGCCGACTATCAGATAATGGTCGACAGCCACGAGGCTCCGCGCCCCACGGGCCTCTGCCGCACATGGCCCAACTGGCTTGCCCAGGAATCGGCCCGGGGAGGCGAATTCGAGTCGATGGGCGGAAATCCCCCCTCGCACACGGCCCTGCTCCCCTTCACGCGCCTCAAAGGGGGCCCGATGGACTACACCCCCGGCCTTTTCGAGACCCGCCTCAGCTACTACAACGAAGGCAAGGACTCCCAGGCCGGCACAACGCTCGCCCGCCAGCTCGCCCTCTACCTCACGATGCCCTCGCCGATGCAGATGGCCTGCGACCTGCCCGAAAACTACGAGCGGTTCCCCGACGCGTTCCGATTCATCGAGGATGTGCCGGTCGACTGGCGCGATTCCCGCTACCTTGAGGCGGAGCCGGCCCGCTACATCACCGTGGCCCGTCAGGACAAGCATTCCGACGACTGGTATGTCGGTGCCATCACCGACGACAAGGCCCGCACGGCCCTCATCGACTTCTCCTTCCTCCCCGAGGGGCGGCAGTACGAAGCCACCGTCTACGAAGACGCTCCCGATGCCGACTGGAAGGACAATCCCCAGGCCTACCGCATACGTAAGGTGAAGGTCGACTCCGGCACCCGCCTCAGTCAGTACCTCGCTCCCGGCGGCGGGGCGGCCATGCGCGTCGTGCCCCTCCCGTGAGGCGGCACCCACGCGCAGGGCGCGTTCCTTAAGCCGGATGAGGCGGCCTTAAGGGGCCGGTATGAAGCAAGACTATGGTGAATGCAGACCAATATCAAGCACTACTAAGACTAATAAGTACAGTAATAGATACGGCGATAGCCAATATCAGGTAAAAATGAGTCAACCATAAGAATTAATGTTTAGTGCTACATCCAGTGACCGTCGGACCGGCGTGATGCCGGGCCGACGGCTTTTCTATTTCTTTAAGACCCGCGCCGGAGTGTATCTCGCTTTTTTTTGCTAAATTTGCAATTTAGCTATGCAGGGGCCGGAGCTTCTGCCTGCAAAAGCCTTACGGCATCCCTCCAACCGGAATGCAAGATAAACCAGAATATATGAAGGAGTTCAAACGTACGCTCATCACTTCGGCATTGCCCTATGCCAACGGACCGGTACACATCGGTCATCTCGCCGGTGTCTACGTACCCGCCGACATCTATGCGCGCTACCTCCGCCTCAAGGGTGAGGAAGTGCTCTTCATCGGCGGCAGCGACGAACACGGTGTGCCCATCACCATCAAGGCCAAGAAAGAGGGCGTGACGCCCCAGGACATCGTGGACCGCTACCACAACATCATCAAGGATTCGTTTGCCGAACTCGGCATCACGTTCGACGTCTACGGACGCACCACCTCCGAAACCCACCGCCGTGTGGCTTCCGGCTTCTTCCGGAAGCTCTACGACAAGGGAGAATTCGTGGAAAAGACCTCGATGCAGCTCTACGACGCCGAAGCCAACCAGTTTCTGGCCGACCGCTACGTGACGGGCACCTGCCCCCACTGCGGCAATCCCAACGCCTACGGCGACCAGTGCGAGCAGTGCGGCACATCGCTCAACGCCACCGACCTCATCGACCCCAAATCTGCCATCACCGGCAACACCCCCGTGCTCAAGGAGACCTCCCACTGGTACCTCCCCCTCGACAAATGGGAGCCGGCCCTGCGCCACTGGATCCTCGACGAGCATCAGGAATGGAAATCCAACGTCTACGGCCAGTGCAAGTCATGGCTCGACATGGGGCTCCAGCCCCGCGCCGTGAGCCGTGACCTCGACTGGGGTATCCCCGTGCCCGTGGAGGGCGCAGAGGGAAAGGTGCTCTACGTATGGTTCGACGCTCCAATCGGCTACATCTCCAACACCATCGACTGCGTGGGCGACGACTGGGAGAAATGGTGGAAGGACAAAGACACCCGTATGCTCCATTTCATAGGCAAGGACAACATCGTGTTCCACTGCATCGTCTTCCCCGCCATGCTGATGGCCGACGGCTCCTACAACCTTCCCGACAACGTGCCCGCCAACGAGTTCCTCAACCTGGAGGACGACAAGATCTCCACCTCGCGCAACTATGCCGTATGGCTTCACGAATACCTTCAGGAGCTCCCCGGCCGTCAGGACGAGCTGCGCTACGTGCTCACCGCCAACGCTCCCGAGACCAAGGACAACAACTTTACGTGGACCGACTTCCAGCAGCGCGTCAATTCCGAACTGGTGGCCATCCTCGGCAATTTCGTTAACCGCGCCGTGGTGCTGACCCATAAGTACTTCGACGGCGCCGTGCAGCCGCTCGGCGAGCTCCTTCCCCCGGACAACGCCGTGATCGGGGAAATCGGCTCGCTTAAGCTCCAGATGACCGAGGCCCTCGACAGCTTCCACTTCCGCGAGGCCCTAAAGCTCGCGATGGACATGGCCCGCGCCGGCAACCGCTATCTTCAGGAGACCGAACCCTGGAAAGAGGCCAAGACCGACATGGCGCGCACTGCCACGATCCTCAATGTGGCCATCCAGCTCTGCGCCAACCTCTCCATAGCCTTCGAGCCTTTCCTTCCCTTCATGTCGGCCAAGCTCGTGAAGATGCTCGGCGGCGACAGGATCACATGGGACATGCTCGGATGCTTCGACCTCGTACCCGCCGGTGCCCGCATCGGCAAGGCCGAGCTCCTCTTCGAGAAAATCGAGGACGACGTAGTGGCCTTCCAGCAGGAGAAACTCCGTAAGACGGTGGAGCAGAACATGCTCGCCGCCTGGAAGCCGGAGCCTGTGAAGGAGGATGTGGCTTTCGACACATTTGAAAAGATGGACATCCGGGTCGGCAAGGTGCTGGAATGCCGTAAAGTGCCGAAATCGAAGAAGCTCCTGGAATTCAGCATCGACGACGGCACAGGCACACCGCGCACCATCCTCTCCGGCATCGCCCAGAGCTACGAGGACCCGCAGGTGCTGGTAGGCAAGGAAATATGCTTCGTGGCCAACTTCGCTCCGCGCAAGATGATGGGGCGGGAGTCCTGCGGCATGATCCTTTCGGCGGTCAATCCTGACGGCACACTGACCGTCGTAGGCCCTACGGCCGAAGTGCGTCCCGGCGCCACTGTAGGCTGACGGTAATAAAAAATCAAAAAAAATAACCGGAAAAATTTGGTGGTTTCAAAATAAAGCACTAACTTTGTACTCGCTTTGAGGGAGCAACCCTTGAGAGGGTCGTAAAGCCAAAGCGAGTACATATTTAATCGGGGTGTAGCTCAGTAGGTTTAGAGTACGCGTCTGGGGGGCGTGAGGTCGCAAGTTCGAATCTTGTCACCCCGACTAAATGAAATCACGTTGGAAATCAGTTAATTGATTGATTTTCAACGTGATTTTTCTTTTGTCTGACGGTGGATCGTCCGCTTAAAAAAGTCTGACTTCGCACTTTTCCGCACTCACCTGCAAGCGCATGGTAAGCGCATTTGCGCTTACGGTATTTCCCTGATTTCGGATTCTGATTCAACCCTCCGGGTCTTGAGGCCCTCCGTTACTTCCATGCTTCGGCCATGATGGCCGCCCCCCTTGCCTTGCGCTCTTCTCTGGAGTGTGGGGGTGATGGGCTTACTGTAGGTAATCGGCCAGAAGGGTATAGGGGAGATGGAGATAGGGGAGGCCGCGCAGGTCGCGGCGGAGGTAACGGTGCATTTCCGGAGAAAGGAGGGCGGAAAGATCCTGGGAGGCGGCAGGGTAGAAGGAGTGCATGGTGTCCCAAATGCCCGCGTAGGTGAAGGGACCGAGGCCCTTTATTTCGACGCGGCACCCCGGCGTCAGCGTCTCTTTGGCGCGCTGCTGACGCGCTATCTCGTCGGCGGGGAGGGGATTGCGCCAGGTGGACTGTACGGAGGATTCCAATGATGACCGGGAGGGATGACTGAGGGATTCAGGGTCTGACTGCATGATTGGCACGGTATTTGTTAATTATTCTTATACGTAAGGCAAAGGTAATACAAAACTTTGTTATACTATTGAACGGAGGGCGAAAAAATCGGATCCGGCACCCCGGCACGGTGCGCCTCTCCCGCCGCCCGCGACCCGGACGGCACCGCGCTCCACGAAATGAAAACGTATATAACCTTATAAAAGAAAGAGAAAAAAACAATGGACAAGTTATCTTATGCCTGGGGACTCGCAATGGGCATGCAGCTCAAAGGAATGGGAGTCAAGGAGATTCAGTATGACGCATTCAAGGACGGCGTGAAGGTCGCATTCGACGGCGGCACGCCCCTCGTAAGCCCCGAAGAGGCTCAGCAGCTCATCAACGAATATCTCGAAGACCTCCAGAAGAAGGCCACCGAAGCCGCTCAGGCCGAGGCCAAGGCATTCCTTGACGAGAACGCAGGCAAGGAAGGCGTGAAGGTCACTGCAAGCGGCCTTCAGTACAAAGTGCTTAAGGAAGGGGAGGGCGCGCAGCCCACAGCCGAGGATGAAGTGACAGTGCACTACACCGGCAAGCTCCTCAACGGCACTGTATTTGACAGCAGCGTGAACCGTGGCGAACCCGCCACGTTCCCCCTCAACCGCGTCATCCCCGGATGGACCGAAGGCGTGCAGCTCATGAAGGAGGGCGCCAAGTATGAATTCTACATCCCCAGCGACCTGGCCTACGGCCCGCAGGGAATACCCAACGTGATTCCCCCTCACTCGACCCTCGTGTTCGAGGTAGAGCTCATCAAGGTCAACAAAAAGGCCTGATCCGGTGCCCCGCACGGGCTATGGAGGTGAAAAAATGTAATTTAGGACGAAAGACGGGATTTTTTTAGTAAATTCGCAGTCTGAACGTCATGCGGCGCGGGTCAGTGTGCCCCGCAGGCCGCAGGCGCCGATTCCTGAAATGCATTATCACACAGTTGAAAAATATGAACAAATCAATTCTTAAGGTTGCGACGACGGCGTTTGCCGTCGCCGCAATTGTTGCTTCATGCAGCAATAAGGAGCAGAAGCATTCCGACAGCGACAGCGCGGCCGCCCTCGATGAAATCACAAGCATGGTGAGCACGGTGCTCAGCACCGACGAGCTCATCCCCTACAAGCCCGCGTTCTTCAACAATCCCGAGCTTAAGGTGGCCGCCACAGCCGCCGGCGACTCCACCTACACCGAGACCGCCTCGGGCCTCAAATACGCCATCATCAAGCAGGGCACAGGCGCCCGTCCCGCCGCCACCGACGTGGTGACGGTCAACTACTGCGGCGTGCTCACCGATGAGGACCTCACCAAGTTCGACAGCTCCTACGACCGTCCGGAGCCGACCTCATTCCCCCTAAACCGCGTGATAGCCGGATGGACCGAGGGCCTGCAGCTCATGCCCGTAGGCTCGATCTACGAGTTCTACATCCCCTCCGATCTGGCTTACGGCGAGCAGGGCGCTCCCGGCGCCATCCCCCCGAACGCTCCCCTGATCTTCCGCGTGGAGCTTCTGGGCATCCAGGACGCCGGCCAGCAGTGATGCCGGGCCGAAACACCCTACCGGAAATATGAAAAAGATTCTCTTCACGCTCGGCGCCCTCACGGCGCTGGGCACCCTCGCCTCCTGCTCCGGCCGCACGGCCGACAACATGGTGCCTACGGGCGAGACGGTGGAGGTCGTGATCCCCACGGCCGACGTAGCCATGGATTCCGTGATAGCCAGCGGCTCGGAGACGGATTCGATACTATAACAGAAATAAAATGAAATTCAGACACATACTCCTTGCGGCCGCCGCACCCCTGATGCTCCTCGCATCGTGCGGAGGCGATAAAGGTGAGGCCACACCCCGCACACTGGCCGACTATAAGGACATTACGGCGGCCGACTCGCTGCTCTACTATTTCGGCCAGATGCAGGCCCAGCGCTATTGGAGCCGCGCCGGTCAGGATTCCACCCTCGGCTCCCGCGAAAGCCGCGACGAATACATGCGCGGCCTGCGTGCCGGCCTCGAGGCCGCCCGTGAAAGCAGCGAGGCCTACAACCTCGGCCTCAACGACGGCGTGCAGCTCGCCCTCAATATGGGTCAGTTCAAGAAAGAGTACGATGTGGCGCTTAACCGCGAGATCATCCTCAATTCCGTAGCCGACGGCCTTATGAACGACTCCGCCGTCGACGCCCATGGAATGCAGCGAGAATTCCGCAACATCCTTGAGCGATTCGCCAAAGAGAAGGAGGAGCGCGAGGCAGCCGCCTCACGCGATGCCCTCGCACAGGCCGCCAAGACAGGGAAATGGACCAAGATCACTGACAACATCTACGCCGGCGAAGGCACCGACGGTACAGGCGCCCCCGTCAAGAAAGGGGAGCGGATTAGCCTCACGGTGCAGGTCAGCACGCTTGACGGACGCGAACTCGACCGCCAGACGCGCGACGACATGAAGGTCGGCGAATACTTCTCCGGTCCCGTCACCGACGCACTCGAGACGATGAAGCTCGGCGGCGACCGCACGTTCTACACCTCCGGCTCGGCCCTTTTCGGCCGCTTCATGGAGCGTTACCGCGTAAAGCCCACCGATGTATTGGTCGTGAAGCTTGCCCCCGGCGCACCGAAGGCCGCCGCTGACTCCGCAGAATGATTCACCGATAACCCGCGTAGCGGGGCTATATGTGAGGTCTGTATCGGGGCGGCCGCATAGCGGGTCGGTCGGTACGGGTTTGCGTAAATATAGAAATAAGCCTCCGGCACGCTGCCGGAGGCTTATTTTTGCATATATGGAAAAGAATGTCTGTAAACCTGTTTGCGGAGCGCCCGGACGCTCCGCCACACCAGAAGAGCGGCTTGAGGCCACCCTCAACGCTCTGACCGGGATAGTGTCACGCTACTTCGAGGAGGGATTCGAGCGCGATTTCGCGCAGCTTTCTCCCTGGCAAAGAACCCAGACCATACAGCGTTACGTATGGTACCTGCTCCAGCAACCCAAAGACACCCCCTCAAAGACGGACACCCCCGACACGGGGGAACCGGAGGCAATCCGCCTCTTTATTCCGCGACGGTGATGTGGAAGCACGGGGTCTTGCGCTCGAACTTCACCATGCACCGCCCCTGACGGCGAAGATCGTAGAGCACCTCGCCGAGAAGGTTCTTCATGTCCTCGTAGCTGGTGTTGTCGTGGCCGTCAAGCGGTTCGAAGCGGGTGTAGGTGATGTCGAACGTCGTGGCGTACTGATGGGTCGATTCCTTGGTGGCGTTGACGTTGACGCGGCGCAGGCGGCGCACCGTGTTGGGGGTGCGGAGCACACTCGTCACGATCACGCGGTAGCGGCCTCCGCCGCGCGCGTAGAGCGAGTCCTGGAACGTGCGGCCGATGTCGTCAAGCAGTTTGGCCGCTTCGGGCACGAGGTAGGGATAGGAGTGCTTCAGCTCGTCGACACGGTAGTGGGGGTTGGTCTCCACCTTTACCAGCGGGCGCGAGTTGCGGTAGTACGACGCCAGGTCTGATATGGGTGTTATACCCAGACGGCGGGCGTGCTCAAGCTGGAAATGGTTGGAATCGTTGAATACTTCCCTCAGCGGCCCGATCTGGCGCAGCGGTATGCGGCCGTTGCCTCCGCGCCGCTTAAGCGGCCCAGGCTCCGGGGAAAGCTGCCGTACGGTGTCCGCGCTTACGGCTCCGGATGAATCAGTCGACGGGGAATCCGAGGCGGGATAGTCCTCGATTGTCTCGATGGCTTCCTCCTCGACGACTCCGTCGTCGGCGTAGTCGCCCCAGGCGGAATCCTCTTCCCAGAAGATGGTCTCGGCGTAGGGAGCGCCGTCGGATGCAGAACGACCGCACCCCGGCAGGATCCAGAGTGCGGCGGAAAGGAGGAGTGCGGTAAATGGCGTATGTATTCGGCTCATCGGCAAATGTCTTTCGGAAGAGCCTTTCAGTCAAGTGAGAACGTGATGGGGAGCGTCACGGTGGCCTCCACGGGGGAGCCGCCGCGGTCGGCCGGAGTCCATGCGGGCATCCCCTTTACGAGGCGTATGGCTTCCTGTTCGAGGTCGGGGTCGATCATCCGCACGATCTCGATGGTGCCGATGGAGCCGTCGGCATGGACGGTGAAGCGCACGCTGACCACTCCCTCTATGCCGTTTTCAGCGGCCGAAGCCGGATATTTGAGGTTGGAGGAGATGTATTCCCGGAGTGCCGTGTCGCCGCCGGGGAAGGTGGGTGTCTCGGCCGCCGATGCGCCGAGCGCCATGGCGAGAGCCAGCGTCAGAGTCAAAAGAAGCTTTTTCATAGCGCAAAATTAAAAAATAATTTCCACACTCGGCGGCTTTGCCGGGTGTTTAATTTTTTGACTTGCCCCGGCGGGGATGGTTTACCGGGGCGCGGCGCTTTTTTGACTTACCTTATCCGACGGCCCGAATCGGAGTATTCGGCGCCTGTCTTGATGAACATTCCCATGAAGTCGCGGGCCAGCCGCACGAGGTTGAATGATTCCTCCTGTTGGTCGCGCTCGGTGATTTCCTCGCCGCGCCTGATGTCGTAGTGTACATCGCCGAAGCGCAGCTTCGGGTGGGAGAACATCCCCTCGATATTGATGGCGAAGGGGATGTGGACGGGTGATTCCTCGACGGCCATATGGTAGTAGAGGCGCCCGTTCATATTGTTGACTCCGAGCATATGGAGCTTATAGCGGTCGAATTCGAAGTCGAACGGGTAGAGCTGCAGCAGATTGTCGTGGATGGAGGCGTTGATGTCGAGGTCGGCTATGTGGATCGGGGCGGCCGAGCGGATAAGCATCATCCTGGTTATGCGGCGTATGAAGCGGCTCTGGCGGAGCACGAGGCTGCGCCCTGAGAGATGCATGCCGACGTCGGCCGAGGGTACGTTGACGGCCATATCGGGGAATATGCCGGCCTTGAAGTCGGCCGTGAGGCCGAGGTAGCCGGTGAGGTTCTTCATCTCCGGAGCCATGCGCAGTATGGAGGGGAACTTACGGAAGAATCCGGTGATGTCGATGTCCTTTAGCGCGAGGCTTCCTGATGCGCGGAGGGCCTCGATGGCGGAGGAGTCGTAGCGCAGGGCCAGGGCCGCCGTGCCGAACGAAGAGGCCAGCCCCACGTGGCGGATGTCGGCCACTCCTCCGGCTATGCGGATGTCGGCTCCGATGTCGGTGAGGTCGAGGTTGGTGTAGGATATCCCGCCGACGCGGGCGCGTATGCCGGCGCTGATGTTGCGCGGTATGAGCACTGTCACCGAGTCGGCCCTGGTGGCCGGGTGCGACACCTGGATTCTGTCGATGCCCCCTTTTGAGGCGGCGTAGGCGCGGGCCAGGGCGTTGATGTCGATGTGGTCCACCGTAGCGTCGAAATCGAGGCGGACGGGGTTTGACTCGGATGGGGGGGAGAGGAGGAACCCCCGTATATTGGAGACCGAGCCGGCGAGAGTGCCGTGCATCCCTTCCATGTCGATGCTCAGGGTGTGGAGTGTCACTGCGTCTTCATCGATGCTCAGGGCGAGGTCGCGCAGGGCGCCGGGCTGGTCTACGCCCGGGGTGCGGAGGTCGGCGGAGCGGAAGCTGAGCGCCGTCTTTATCCTCCAGCGGTCGAGTACCCCCTTCACCTCATCGGGAAGGTTGACGGCGAGCAGTTCCGGAGTGTGGCTCATGGCGGCGGCGCAGGCGGGGGTATCGGTATGCCGGAGCTCCACCAGGGGGCGGAAACCCCCTTTCCCACCGGTTGCGGGAAGGGGCTCCGGAAAATAGCGGTGTGTGCCCGGGCGGGGGGTCACCTCGATGGCCAGCGCCGGGTCATGCAGCGTGAGGGAATTGCGCCCGTCGGAGACCGTGGCCGTGGCGGCGGAGATGTCGAGCCCGTCGGCAAGTATTCCGGCAAGGGAATTGGCGGCGGCGCGGGTGGCCACATCCTTCACTGCCAGTCCGGAGAGCCTTACGTCGATCGGGCGTCCCGTGGAGGCGGACGGGGCAGAGGTGTATTCCACTCCTGCCGCTCCGGCGCCTACGGTCATCGGGAGGCCGTTGCGGAAATCTTCGGCGCTCACGCTCTTAGTGATGTCGGTCTTTACCGTAAGGCCGAATCCTGACAGGCGCACGGTGCCGCTCCCCGTCTCGGCGTCGGCGGAAGGTATGTCAACGTTGATTTGGCTATGGGGGTTCACCACGGCGTCGGGTGTCAGGGCGTCGGCTCCGGCCAGGGCGGTGCCTGTCAGGCGCCCGATGGTGAATCTGCCGGCACCGGCTCCCTTTACCGCCAGGGCGGTGACGGTGAAGCCGGTGGAGGTGCGGATGTCGCGGAAGCCTTCCGCCAGAGCCTCACGCGAGAGTGCGGCCAAAGTGAAGGATATGTCGCTTCGCGATGACAGCCGCCCCGATATATCGGCGGGCACACCGCCGGGCAACGCATGGGCCACCCGGCCGAGCTCGGCCTCTATACCTACGTCGGCGCGTATGAGGGGGGAGGCGGTGAGATGCGATACCTCGGCGCCCACGCTCACGTCCACACCCGACGACGACAGGCGGAAAGGCCTGACCGTAAGGGCGCTCCGGGCCGGGTCGGCTCCGTCGAAGAGGAACTGCGCGTTGATCCGGGAGTGGGCCACGTCATAGGTGGCGAACCCCGGTGCGCCGTTGGGCGCCTGAGTGCTCATCGTGTAGCTTATGGTGCCCTCGGGGACGGTGAAGTCCACGGATATCGAGGGGAGGCGTCCGCTCTGCAGGCTCCATGACGACAGCAGGCGCGCCGATGCCTCCACCTGCATGTCGGCGTTCAGCCCCTGCAGGTCGGGTATGTATTCCTTGGGAATGTAGCCGAGGAGGTTGAGGAGGTTCACCTTTGATATCCTGTAGTCGAACGATTCAATCCTTGGATTTTCCCCCATGCCGAGCGACATGGAGAGTGTCGTGCGGAGCCGGCCGAGGTCGATCCTGTAGTCGGAGAGCGAGAACCCGAAGGGATCGAACCGCAGGCGCACCTTTCCGTTCAGGTCGAACGGAAAGTCGTGGAGGATGTCGATGCCGGCGGAGCGGGCGGTGACCTTTCCTGCCAGCGCGAGGGCATAGTCGTTGTCGGGGTGGAGGAGATTTCCCAGACGCCGCAGGGTGAGGGAGCGGAGGTCGAGCGAGGCTTTGGTGTCGGAGCTTACGGATAGGTAGTCGATTCCTCCGGGATTCTGGAGGTCGACGAAATGGGCCGAGAAATAAGGCACCTTCTTAAGCCCCGCTCCGGAGGAGGGCACGATCTCGTAATTGTTGATGGAGTCGTTGTAGCTCACGAGGTTGACGCGAAGCCCGTCGGCCTTTACGTCATGTATCACATAGCGGCGGATGAAGAGGTCCACGATATTGATGCTTCCCGAGAAGCTTTTCACCGCGCCGAGGAAGTCGGCGTTGGCGGGGAGCTGCCGCCGGATCGAGTCGGGGATTGAGTCGAGTGTCCGGGAGCGCACCACTATCGAGTCGGTCTGCACGTCGAAGCGCGGAAACGATCTCCAGAGCGTGTAGCGCACGTTGGTGGCCTGCACGTCGGCCTCCAGATACTGGCTGGCCTCGCGGTTGATGATGGCCGTGAGCCGCTCCGGCGTCAGATACAGCGAGAGGGCGCACAGCGTCAGAAGCACCAGTCCCACGACCGATACCGCCGCTATGCCGAACCATTTCGCCGCAGTCCGTCCTGTCGAATGCGGCTGTTGCCGCTTATCTTCCGCCATACCTGTTGATTTATATTTTCAGATTTATAACAATTTTAATCTTTGAGAGGTTGTGCTGTTTCCGGTTCCTCGTGCCCTGCCACCCGCTCATCCCCTGCCATCCGGCTCACCGTACCACATAGCCACCCCCGTGGCCTCAGCTTATACAGCACCCCTAAATGCAATAATATGCAATTATGCGGCATCATTGCTACGGCAATAAAAACTTTTTTAAAAATATTTTACAAAATTCTTTGTTTATTAGGCTATAATGTTTATATTTGCAACCACAACAGGGATTCGGCTCAATCCCTTATCGAGAGAATCAACCTAAACAGTCACTTAAAACTCAACATCATGACTAAGACAAATCACCTCATGATCCTCATCCTCTTATTGGGGATGGTAGGATGTCAGTCGCATGATGAGCTTGCTTCCTCTCCTGATATAGGGGGGGATAAATCAGCTCTTTCGGAAGTCCGGTCTATCGAAGACGCGATTGAAATCGCAAACAATGTAATGGAACTGTTGGCAACCACACCGGAGCAGACACGCAATCTGGAAGTGCGTAAGGTCAAATCGGTATCGTGTGTCGGAAGCGAGGCTGCCACACGTTCAGAAGCCACGGACTCCCTCCTGTATCTCATCAACTACGATGACGATTTAGGATTTGCCGTAATAGGCCGCTCCGTGTATTCGCGTCCCCTCTATGCTTTTTCGGATAGTGGAAGCATCTCCATGACCGATACTATAAAGAATAAGGGATTGGCGATGTTCTTCGAGGATACCTTCAATGACCTGGCAATTGGAGGGGATTTGATTCCGATTAACCCGAACCCAATCTATGTAGCTAATCGGGTAGATCCACTCTTGAATGAGAATGTCGCTAAATGGGATCAGGAATATCCTTTCAATCAGTCAGCGCCCTATGTGAATGGAGTCCAGGGGTTAACGGGATGTGGACCGGTGGCAGTAGGTATGTTGCTGACATATTATCGCTATCCCTCTGTTATTGGGACAAAAAAGATTAATTGGGATAACCTTATGAATAATGATTATGAGGAAATATCCCAATATCTTGAAGCCCTGGCTTCACCTCAATATTTAAACTCTTATTATCTAAAAGAGTCATCTGGCCGAGCTACTCCTTATGAAAACTTCATACCAGCTTTCAAGAAATTAGGACTTGACACCACCTATAATTGGAACTATGCGAGATTCTTGGATAAAAGAAGGGAATTGTATAGTTTTATGAAGATGGGTTACAGGGCTGGAGGATCCGTTGTATGTATGCCTGCTCCGGTTATATTCTATGGAGGCCGTATAACGGTTGATGGTATAATTGAGGAAGAAAAATACCATGTGTGGATTGTGGACGGTTATATGGACATGGCAACGCGAAACGGCATTGATCCGGAAAGTATAGAGCAGGATCCTTACCTGCATTGCGTATGGGGAGCGGGAGGAGGCAGTAACGGCTATTTCCTCTATTCCAGAGTCAATGATACGATGGCGAATAAAAACGGAGAAGTCAATAGATACGGGTATAAGATGTGTAAAATGATCGGACGCCTGGGGGTCCCGGAGTCCAAATAAAGTGAAGAGGCCATGAAAACGTTTGTAAGATGTATGGAATGGTTGGCTGTTTTGGCAGCCATAAGTGTAATGATGACATCGTGTTCGCATGATGACGGACCGGAAGCCGATTCCGGGGAATCGAAGTACGCGAATATCACCCCGCTCTCGCAGAAATTCCTCACGGAGTGCAATCTGAGCAACTGGGACATGAGTCTTGCCGACCTTCCGGGAGTGGATCCCGATGAGGTGACCGGCCGGGAAGTGTTGGATATGATGCAAGACTACATTATGGTGGGCATCAGTTTGCTACCCCGGGTGATTACAGTCGGGGGGACCAATATGTACTTCATCGCCCAGGGCCCCACGCCGACACAGGTCTATCTATCCGCGGAGGGGGGCCCGGTAAAGATAGCCATCATTGACCTTAAGGTACAGGGATATGATTTCATAGAGTCCATCAATATCGAGGAAATCACCCCGGCTGGTTCACGCGCCGAAAATGACTTTGACATTTCGATGGACGAGAAAGGAGCCTACACCCTGATCCTTCCTCCGAACATATCCGATGAATTCAAGGTGGTTAACCTGGAGATATCGAATGTGGGGCTTACCGAGTCCTGGCCGGATGGTCCGGTCTATCGCGAGGGGCAGTGGTATCAGATAGTGCAGTTCCCCTGGAGCGATGACGAATCGCTGATTTCCGACCCTATCATAACGGAGTGGAAGCGGAGCCAGAATCAGACGGACTGATCTGCGGTAGGACTGAATTAAAATCCGGCGAAGCGCCCTTACGGGCACCCGCCGGATTTTTTATATTAAAGGATAAGATGATAATCGGAAATATCCGTCACGAGCTGCGCGGAGGCGTCAGCGGATGGCTATTTTGGTGCGGCCGAGGCCGTAGGCCATGCGGATGTGGACGGTGCGTGTCGCCGCGTCGTAGGTGTAGCCGTACAGACGGATGGCTTTCAGCGACTGGGAACGCTCGATCTGATTGCCGTCGATGGTGATGCTCTTCGGCGATGGAACCCCGATTACGGAGAACTCGATCATCATGCCGGAGCCCATCCCCTTGTAGCCCCCCTGGGTGAGGATCTCGATGTCGGTCTCGCTTCCTTTCGATTCACCCGTGAAGGTGATGAGGGCGTACTCGCCGTCCTGGATGGATGTGGGGCTCATGCGGTCGTCTTCGAAGAGGGTATAGGAGGTGGGCTTGTCGGAGGCGTAGTAGCGCATGGTCAGGAACGAGGGGTCGTACTGCGTCACATTCTCGATCGGGCGCTCATACTGCGGGATGAAAGAGCCGGCCTTTACGAAGAGCGGCATCCTGTCGAGCGGAGCGGGTACGGTGTGGGTCTTTCCGCCGGAGTATCTCTTGGAGGAGTCCCACCATGAGATCCATTCCCCGGCGGGAAAGAGCACCTTGCGCGTGCGGGCGTTCGGCTCCATTACGGGAGCCACGAGCACTTCGTCGCCCCAGAGGTATTCGTCGTCAATGCCGGCGTACTCATCGCCGGCATTGTCGCCCCGGAAATTGAGCGGACGCGCCAGCGGCAGACCGAACTTGGCGTTCTCATACGCCAGCGTATAGTTGTAGGGGAGCCATTTGTAGCGCATTTTGATCCACTCTCTGGAGATATCCTCCATCTCGGGGTAATGGTAAGGCTCGGGCTTGAGCTGCGCGTGGGTGCGGAGCGTGGGGGTGAAGGCGCCCATCTGGAGCCAGCGCACGTAAAGCTCCGGGTCGGTGGGATGGGCGGGGTCCACGGCGAAGCCGCCGATGTCGCTGCTCATATAGCCCAGGCCGGAGAGGCCGGAGCTCACCATCAGGTTCACCTGGGGGCCGAAGCCTCCCCAGGAGCGGGACACGTCGGTGGTCCAGGGAGCCACACCGTAGCGCTGGAGGCCGGCGGTGCCGCCGCGCATCATCAGCAGCGGGCGCATCTCGGGGAAGTCCTTGCGCAGGCCTTCGTAGATGAGGCGCGACCATTCGTTGCCGTAGACATTGTGGTACTGCGTGGCGGTCTGGCCGTTGGCGTGTACGATTGTCTCGGGATGCACCTCGGGTTCGCCGAGGTCGCCCCACCAACCCGCCACACCTTCGGCCGTCAGGTCGCGGTAGCGGTTCCAGAGCCATGCGCGGGTGGAGTCGTTGCTTACGTCGAGCATTCCGGCGTCGCCCACCCATGTGGTCACGTCGTGGGTGTTGCCCGTGGCATCACGCGTGAGCATGTCGCGCTCGGCGAGATAGTTGTAGTTGTCGATGGCGCCTTTCTTGTTGACGTAGGGCTGGGAGATGAGCACCATGTTGACCCCCTGTTCCTTGAGGTCGGAGAGCATCTTCCTGTGGTCGGGCCACTGTGCGGGGTCCCATGCGAGGCGTCCCATGTCGGTCTCCACGCCGTACCAGTAAAGGTCGAGCACGATGCCGTCCACGGGATAGTCCCTGCGCTTGAGCGAGTCGATGGCTCCGACGGCCTCCTGCTGGTTGTGGTAGCCGTACTTGGAGGTGATGTATCCCAGCGCCCAGAGCGGGGGCAGGGGCTGGCGTCCGGTGAGTTGCGAATAGCCGGAAGTGACTCCGGCCAGGTCGCCCGATGGGGAGTTGATGAAATAGTATGAGAGGGCGCGGGGGGTGTCGGAGGAGTATACGATTTCCTCGCCGAGCTGCAGGCCGGCCTTGTTGTAGTCGTCGAAGAGCACGCCGAATCCGCGGTCGGAGGCGAAGTAGGGCACGCTGATGCCCATCTGCGAGATGCGGGGGTCGTTCTTGGTGTAGCCGTAGTTCTGGCGGTTGTACATGCTCAGGGAGTCGCCGTCGAGGGTGGGACGGTGTCCGCGCTCGCCGGCGCCGTAGATGTGTCCGGTGCCGGTGCCGTCAAAGCTGACGCTCTTCACGGGGGAGTTGTTGTCGACCCCCTCGGTCTCGGAAAGGAGCAGGTCGCCGGCGGCGTTGTAGAATGTCACCCGTCCTGTGGCGCGGTCGACGCTGACGCGGGTCGTCGGGCTGACGAGCATCGCGGCGGCGGGGCTCACCACCTCCACGGCCTGCGAGGCTCCGGGGAGCATCACGGCGCTCTGTGACTTCACGTAAGGGGTGGCCACGGTGTCGCGCGGCAGGAGCGTCACGCGGAAGATGTCGTTGCCGTAAGGGCTTACGACCACCTCCCCCTTGGGGGTCATGACGCTCATCGAGCCGTCGGGGCGGCGGGTCACCTGCGCGTCGCCGCCGACTGCGGCGGAGACGATAGAGGCCCCGGCGGCAAGCGCCGCCAGAGCCGGAAGTATGATGTGTCTTTTCATTGAGAAGTGCGTTACTTGTCGTTGAATTCGATGTCCTCGTCGATGATGACGTGCCAGGGCAGCCCGGATACGGCCAGTTTCTCCAGGAAGGGATCCGGGTCGAATTCCTCCACATTGTGCACGCCGGGCATCACCCATTTGCCTGTAAGGAACATATAGGCGCCCACCATGGCGGGCACGCCGGTGGTGTAGCTCACGGCCTGCGCGCCGGTCTCCTTGTAGGCCTCCTCGTGGGAGCAGTTGTTGTAGATGTAGTAGGTCGATTCCTTGCCGTCCTTGTCGAGGCCGGAGATACGGCATCCGATGGATGTCTCGCCGGTGTAGTTCTCTCCCAGGCTTCCGGGGTCGGGGAGCACGGCCTTGAGGAACTGTATGGGCACGATTTCGCGTCCCTCGTACATCACGGGGTCGATGCGGGCCATGCCTATGTCCTGGATCACGCGGAGGTGAGTGAGGTATTCCTGTCCGAAGGTCATCCAGAAGCGGGCGCGCTTGATGGTGGGGAAGTTCTGCACGAGGGATTCGAGCTCCTCGTGGTAGAGCAGGTAGCTCTCGCGCTCGCCGATGTTGGGGTAGTTGAGCGGACGGTGGATCTCAAGGTTCTCGGTCTCGACCCATTTGCCGTCCTGCCAGTACTTTCCCTTCTGCGTGATCTCGCGGATGTTGATCTCGGGGTTGAAGTTGGTGGCGAACGCCTTGCCGTGGTTGCCTGCGTTGCAGTCCACGATGTCGAGGTATTCCATTCTGGAGAAATGGTGCTTCGCGGCATAGGCCACGAACACTGCCGACACTCCCGGATCGAAGCCGCATCCCAGGATGGCCGTCAGTCCGGCCTTCTCGAAGCGCTCGCGGTAGGCCCACTGCCAGCTGTACTCGAAGTGAGCCTCGTCCTTGGGCTCGTAGTTGGCCGTGTCGAGATAGTTGACGCCGCACTGCAGGCAGGCCTCCATGATGGTGAGGTCCTGGTAGGGGAGCGCCACGTTGATGCAGATGTCGGGCTTATGACGGTTGAAGAGCTCCACGAGCTGCTCCACGGAGTCGGCGTCGACCTGGTCCGTGATGATGTTTTTCGCCCCGATCTTCTCGACGAGACGGTCGCATTTTTCCTTACGGCGTGAAGCCAGCACAATCTCGCTGAACACTTCGGGATTCTGCGCGCACTTGGCGGCCACTACGCTGCCGACGCCGCCGGCGCCGATGATAAGTACTTTTCCCATTCTTGTATTTATTGTCTGAAAATTTCTATCTTTCGGCCTGATGCCGCTGAAAACATGTCGGAGAGGATTAAACACAGCTAAGATAGGGATTATTTGCTGATTTTCCAAATTATCGGCGGGGGGAGGGGGATATTTATATGGATTTATAAGTATCTTTGTGAAAATTTCAGTTATCGGAGACTCTTTTATGAAGAAATTCGCATTGATCGATATGGACGGCGTGCTCTACGACTCGATGAAGTACCATACGCTGGCCTGGCGGCAGATGATGGCCGAGGAGGGTGTGGAGTGCAGCCGCGAGGAGTTCTATCTTTACGAGGGGATGACCGGCAAGGAGACCATCGACCTCATCTTCCGCCGCGAGCGCGGCCACGGGGTGAGCGACGGGGAGGCCGCCAGGATGTATGCCCGCAAGGCCGACATCTTCATCGGCATGGGGCGCAAGGATGTGATGCCCGGAGCGCAGCGGATGGTGCGCACGCTGCAGGAGCGCGGCGTGGGGCGCGTGCTGGTGACGGGGTCGGCGCAGAATTCCCTGATCTCCCGGCTCGATGCGGATTATCCCGGGGCCTTCGCGCCCGGGATGCGTGTCACGGCTCTCGACGTCAGCCGGGGCAAGCCGCATCCGGAGCCGTATCTGCGCGGGCTGGAGCTGGCGGGAGTGCGTCCGGAGGAGGCTTTCGTCATAGAGAACGCTCCGCTCGGGGTGCGCGCCGCCAAGGGAGCCGGGCTCTTCACCGTGGCCGTCACCACGGGGCCCATACCCCGCCGTGCCTTCGAGGATGAGGGGGCTGACATGATTTTCGATTCGATGGAGCAATTCGCCGATGCCCTTCCCGGGCTGCTGGCTACAGGATTCCGAACCCCCGAGCCATGATTTACCGGTCTCTTGCCGAAAGGATTTCGGCGCTGGCCCCGGACAGGGTCTTTTTCTTCGTGGATCCGGCGTCGGGATTCGACTTCGCCGAGGCGGCCGCGATGCTGGGCGCCGCGATGCCGGCGCTCCCTCCGGCGGAGATGATACGCGCCCGTGCGGGTGAGGAGCACAAGACTCCGGCGCAGGTCGGGGAGGTGCTTTCCGCGCTTTCACGCGGGGGCGCCACACGGCAGTCGCTGCTGGTGTGCGTGGGGGGTGGCGTCACCACCGACCTCGGCGGCTTCGCGGCGGCCGTATTCAAGAGGGGGATGCGTTACGGCAATGTGTCGACTACCATCCTGGGGGCCGTCGACGCCGCCGTCGGGGGGAAGACGGGGGTCAATTTCATGGGCCTCAAGAATGAAGTCGGGGCTTTCCATTTCCCGTCATTCTCACTGCCCGACATAGAGGCGATGGCGGGATTGCCCCGGAGGGAGGTCCTTTCCGGGTTCGGGGAGGTGGTGAAATGCGTCTTCATCGGTTTCCGGCGCTTTCTGCCATTGGTCGGCGTAGCGGAAGGAGCGCCGGCCGATGACGCCCTCGGCGCCCTGCTCGGCTACTGCGCGCCGGATATGATGGAGGCCGGGCGCCTTGAGGCGCTTGTCGGCGCATGCGTGGCCCTTAAGGAGGATATCGTAGGCAAGGACCCGCGCGAATCGGGTCTGCGCAAGGTGCTGAATTTCGGGCATACCGCCGGCCATGCGCTTGAGGAGCTGGCCATCGCGCGCGGCATGGCCTCGGGCGTATCCACGGCCGACGACGCGGGCTCGGCCCACGGGGTGGCCGTGGCCCACGGTATACTGATAGCCCTGATCCTCAGCGAGCGGATGCTCGGACTGCCGCGCCGCATCGTGTCGGTCTACGCCCGCTGGCTGCGCGGGCATTATCCACCCCTGCCGGTGACCTGCGCCGACTATCCGCGCCTCTGGCAACTGGGCCGCCACGACAAAAAGAACTCCGCTTCCGACGATACCCTGCGCTTCGTGCTCCTGCGCGGCCTTGGCTCTCCGGAGCCCGACATTCCCGTCGGGCGCGTTGACTTCGAAGCGGCCCTCGACCTCTACCAGGAGCTTCAGGGGCGGTGAGGGTCAGACGTAGTCGGGCCCGAAGAGGGTGCGCACGTCGGTGACCACATTGCGGATGCGCTGTTCCTGCGAGGCAGGGTAGATGAGGAGGGAGTTGGGCGTGTCGGCCACGATGTAACCCTCCAGTCCGGCGGCCACCACGATCTTTCCCGGGTCGCTGACGGCGAAGATGGTGTCGCGGCAGTCATGCTGGAGCACACGGCATCCCTGCGTCACGTTGCCGCGCCCGTCGTGAGGCGAGGCGTCGTGGAGCGCCTTCCAGCTGCCGAGGTCGCTCCAGCCGAGGTCCACGGTCTCCACGTACACGTTCGACGCTTTCTCCATGATGGCGTAGTCGATCGAATTGGAGGGGGCCGTAGGGAACGCCTCCGCTATGAACGCCTCCTCGCCCGGAGTGGCATAGAGCCCTTCCCCGGCGCTGAACACGGCGGAGGTCTCCGGGTCGTGCTCCCTGAAGGCCTTGAGTATCGACTCGGCTTTCCAGAGGAATATGCCGGCGTTCCAGAAAAACTCTCCCGAGGCCAGGAACACCTTCGCAAGCTCCAGGTCAGGCTTTTCCGTAAACGAGCGCACCTTGAAGAAATCCTCCATCCCCTCCACGGGCCGGCCCTGCTGGATGTAGCCGTAGCCGGTCTGCGGGGCGGTGGGCTTGATGCCGAGCGTGAGGAGCCGGTCCCCCTGCTCCACGAATTCGAATCCGCGTCTGAGGGCGGTGTGGAAGGCCTGCTCCTTCAGCACGAGATGATCGGAAGGGAGGGTCACTATCGATGCCTCCGGATCGCGGGCCATGATATGGTGGGCGGCCCAGCAGATGCAGGGGGCCGTGTTGCGGCGGGCGGGCTCCAGGAGGATGTTGGCGGGGGGCACTTCCGGCAGCTGCTCGCGTATCAGGGGAGCGTACTGCCTGTTGGTGACCAGAAGCACCCTTTCGGCGGGCACCACCTCCAGCACCCGGTCGAACGTGAGCTGGAGCAGGCTGCGGCCGGTGCCGAAGAAATCAAGAAACTGTTTCGGGCGTGCCTCGCGGCTGAAGGGCCAGAATCTCGACCCTACGCCGCCGCACATTATGACGCAATATCGCATGGGGATTGTTGGGAGTTAAGGGTTTAGGCGTCGGCGGAAGCCTTGAACTGGTGCTTCACGCCTTCCACGACATTGAGCATGTAGTCTCCGAGCTTCTCGGCCTCGCCGATGAGGTCCATGAAGAAGATGCCTTCCTGATAGTCGTAGACGCGGTTGTTGATGTTGTAGATGTTGTCGTCGCGCAGGTGGTTGCGGAGGTTGTTGATCTCGCGCTCGCGGTTGTAGGCGGCGATGATGTTGGCGTCCTCGGGGGTCTCCATCTGGCGGAGTAGTTCGAGCATGTTCTTCATGGCTCCGTCCACGAGGTCGTACATCTTGTCGATTTCCTTCATCACGCCCTCGTCGAAGTTGACGTGTACCTGATTCTTACGCGTGAGCGTCTTGGCCACATTGAAGCAGGAGTCGGCGATCGACTCTATCTCGGAGATGATGCGCAGCATTCCGGCCACCCGCATCTTACCCTCGGGCGAGAGACGCCCCTCGGCCACGCGGTTGAGGAAGTTGGCTATCTCGATCTCCATGCGGTCGGAGATTTCCTCGTATTTCTCTATGCGCGAGTAGAGCTGGGTGTAGTTGTCGTCCTTTTCGTCGGTGTGTATCAGGTCGCGGGCCATGGTGAGCATGCGGTCCACGCGCTCGGCGTAGACGAGTATCTCCTTCTGGGCCTGGGCGATGTTGAGCTCCGAAGTGCCGAGCATGCCGCGGCCGATGAACTTGAGCGAGAATTCCTCGTCGGATTCCTTGTGGCGCTGCGGCATGATCCAGCACACTATCTTCACGTAAAGCTTCGTGAACCATATCATCACGCAGAGGTTGAGGAAATTGAACACCGTAGGGAACATCGCCAGCGCGAAGGCCATCGAGGCCTGTGCCTTGGCCGTGAGTCCGCCGGTGGGGTTGAGCAGGGTGGAGTCGGCCATGGCGCTCTCTTCGGCTGCGGTGATGTCGAGCGGGTTGGTGCCTTCGAGCCACTGAGTGATGTCGGCCACCAGTGTCACGAACGGCTGGAACACCGCCAGTACCACGATCGATCCGAGCACATTGAAGAGCACGTGTCCCATAGCCGTGCGCTTGGCGGCGAGGTTACCGCTCAGCGAGGCCAGCACCGGGGTGATGGTCGTACCGATATTGCCGCCCAGGATGATGGCGCAGCCGAGCTCGTAGTTGATCCATCCCTGCGAGCACATGATGAGGGTGATGGCGAAAGTGGCCGCCGAGCTCTGGGCCACCATCGTCACGATGATGCCTATCAGGAAGAATATGAGCACCGAGCCGTAGCCCATCGTGGTGTATTTGGTCAGGAACTCCAGCATCCCGGGATTCTCCTGGAGGTTGGGCACGTAATGCGAGATCAGGTCGAGTCCCATGAAAAGGAAGCAGAAACCTATCAGGAATTCACCCAGCGACTTATACGTGGATTTCTTCATGAACAGCATCGGCACACCGATAGCCAGGAGCAGGACGCTGTAGTCGGAGATGTTCACCTCAAACGAGAAGGCCGAGATGATCCAGGTGGTCACCGTGGTGCCGACATTGGCGCCGAAGATTACGGCCATCGCCTGGCCGAGACTCATAAGGCCGGCGTTGACGAAACTCACCACCATCACCGTAGAGGCCGACGACGACTGGATGAGGGCTGTGATCAGCACTCCGGTCACGACACCGGTGAATCGGTTGCGGGTCATGATGCCCAGGATGTTTCTGAGGCGGTCGCCGGCCACCTTCTGGAGGCCTTCCGACATGACCTTCATGCCGTATAGGAAGAGGCACACGGCGCCCAGAAGGCTCAGGAAGTCAAAAATTGAGTAATTCACGTCTTTATTTTTAAGTACGGATTAATTTTAAGTACGGCTTTGTTCCACAATCCGGCCAGCCCACAATCCGGCCCAGCCCTCAAGCCGGGCATCCTTTCAAGCGAGTTTTCGCTTTCAAGTCGGCTTTGGTTATCGATGAAGACACCGGAAGGCCCTGTAGTGTAAAGACATCCTGCATCTCCGGAGGCCTGATGCATTAATAACTCTTCACACTTGCCTATTGTTTTTCACACAATCGCTCCTTTGCGGAGCTTTTACCGCAAAGTTAACACTTATTTTCGATAACTGGCCCCTCTAAAAACCGAATATCGCCTTAGCGCCCCGCGCCGCCCATCTCATCCCAAGACAAACCGGCTGCGCCTCGCCGCCTTCCTCCCTCATCGCGGATTTATCGAAGGGGGAGGAAAGGAAGAAAGGGGAGGAAGAAAGGGGGGGAAGAAAGGGAAGGGAGAAAGGGGGAGGGAGAAAGGGGAGAGCAGGGAGGGTGCCGGAGTCAGAGCTGCGCGATGGTTTGCGCGAGGGCGTTCATGCGCTCGCAGATTGGGCGCGTCAGTTTGGCGGCCGCCGGGAGACCGAGGGAGATGATCAGCAGGCGCCCTTCGGCACAAAGGGCAAAATCGTGGGCGGCAGGCTTGAAGCGCGCAGGGAGCTCTTCATGTACTATCAGTATGATTCCTCCTCCCAGGGCCTCGGCTTCGGAGCGGATCTCCTTCTCCGCCGGAGAGATGAAGGGGGAGACAAGGACCGTGCCCCGGGAAGAGCCTGAAAGCCAGGCACCCCTTTTATCAAGCAGCTCTTCATTGGAAAAACTCCGGCTTATCTTGACTGCCTCTTTGTCAGGATTGCGGAAAAGGAAAAGATTGCCGTAGGCGGCGTATTCCTCCCCGGCTATCGGCAATGCCCGGATGCGCCGGAAGAAATCCGGGTATTGCTGCCGCATGGCGAGCCTGTGCGGATTCTCGCGGATGTAACGGTAGAGGGCGTCAAGGCTTCGTTTCAGCAGAAGGGGCTTGTCGCAATAGCCCGGTTCAAAGATCTCTTTATCTGCAATTGGCTCCCCCTTGATTTTCGAGTACCGGGTCGCGATCCGTTTCCTGAGGGCCGCGATATAGAAGTCCAGATGTTTGTCGGAACGGAAAAGGACCTGAAGAAGGATATGGACATGGTCGGGCATCACGCGAAACTGGTATGGCTTGATGGCCGGGTGTTCGTGCGGTAGATTGAGGATGGACCTGGCTATTGTTTTTCCGAGTTCAGTCTCTTTGATGCCGGCGCATCCCGGAAAGCCCGGTGCGATTCGGGCATTTCCTATGACGGAGCCGAAGGATTCGCAGTCTTTTGCTTTCTTGAGGATGATATGGTAGATGAAGGGCGCGTAATAATCATGCTTGAAGGCTCTCCTGTGGTAAGAGTGCTCCCCGGTCTGCGTCAAGGGCTTGATCCTGACTGAATCCATAAATGTTTCCATCCGATTATTTCTATCCTATGTTATTGATATTCTTGCTGGCTATTCTCCCGGAGAGAGCGCGGGCCGCCGGGAGCGCGCGGGCACCCGGAGACAAACCCTATCCGGAGGCAAGGAGTAAGTTTTGATTATCTGTCATTTTGGATGAGGAAAGAATATGTTTGTCTATGGGTGAGGGGAAAGGGAGAGGGAGAGGGAGAGGGGGGGAGGGAGAGGGAGGGAGAGGATGTGTGAGAAAGGCGGCGGTGCGGTCAGTAGAGTTGGCCGTAGGAGTCGCGGTCGAGGTTGCGGTAGCTGAGGGCTTCGGCGAGGTGGTGGGGCTCGACGGAGGGGGAGGCGTCGAGGTCGGCGATGGTGCGGCCTACGCGCAGGATGCGGTCGAAGGCGCGGGCCGACATGCTCAGGCGCTCCATGCGCTCCTTCAGGCGGGCCATCCCTTCGGCATCGGGCCAGGCGTATTCACGCAGGAGCCGCGACGGCATCTGGGCGTTGCAGTGTATGCCGGGATAGGCCTTGAAGCGCTCCTGCTGGATGAGACGCGCCGCCATCACGCGCTTGCGGATCTCTTCGGACGGCTCCGACGGCTCGTCGGAGGCAAGCTCCTCGAACGCCACCGGCTGGATCTCTATCTGGATGTCGATGCGGTCGAGCAGCGGGCCAGAGATCTTGTTCATGTATTTGCCCACCTGGCCCGGCTGGCAGGTGCAGCGGCGCGTGGGATGACCGTAGTAGCCGCACGGGCAGGGATTCATCGAGGCCACGAGCATGAACGAGGCCGGATAGTCGATGGTGTATTTCGCCCGCGACACGGTGACCACCCTGTCTTCGATCGGCTGGCGCAGCACTTCCAATACCTGGCGCGGGAATTCCGGAAATTCATCAAGGAATAGAATTCCGTTATGTGCCAGCGAGATCTCGCCCGGCATCGGGGAAAGTCCTCCGCCGACGAGCGCCACCGGGGATACGGTGTGGTGGGGTGTGCGGAACGGGCGCGAGGTCATGAGCATCGAGCCTTTCGACAGCTTTCCGGCTACGGAATGGATTTTGGTGGTCTCCAGCGCCTCGGCCAGGCTCAGCGGCGGGAGTATGGAGGGGAGACGCTTGGCGAGCATTGATTTTCCGGCTCCCGGAGGGCCCACCATCAGTAGATTATGGCCTCCGGCGCATGCCACCTCAAAAGCGCGCTTCACGCTTTCCTGCCCCTTGACTTCGGAGAAATCCATGTCGAAACGGGTGCATCGGGCGGCGAAGAGGGCTCGGGTGTCGATTACGGTCGGGGCGGGGGCGTCCTCCCCCGTCATCAGGCGCACCACATCGTTGAGATGCCTCACGCCGTAGACCTCGATGCGGTTCACCACGGCGGCCTCCGTGACATTGTCGTAAGGCACTATCAGCCGCTTGAATCCCATCTCACGGGCCTTTACGGCCATCGGAAGCACCCCGGCCACGGGCAGCACCGAGCCGTCGAGTCCCAGTTCACCGGTGAGCATATAGGCCTCCGGATCGGGGCAGAGTATCTGCTCGTCGGCCAAAAGGAGACTGAGGGCTATGGGGAGGTCGAAGGCCGCTCCCTCTTTTTTAATATCGGCGGGAGCGAGGTTGACTATCACGCTCTTGCGCGGGGGCTGGAGGCCGCTCTCACGCAGGGCGGAGATGATGCGCTGGTACGACTCGCGCACCGCCGCGTCGGGCAGCCCGACGATGACGAAGCCGCATCCGCGCTGCATCACCGTCTCGATGCTTACGGGCAACGCCTCGATGCCGTGGATGGCGGCGGTGTAGATTCTCGATACCAAGTCAGGATTTCTTTTTAGTGGATTTCTTTTTTACGGAGTCGGCCTTGGCGTTCCCCTTCTTGTCCTTCCCGTCGGCTCCCTCCTTTTTCCCCGTCTCCTCCTTATCCTCCTTCGCTTCCTTTTTGACTTCGGCCTTCGGTTTGAGGGCCTTGTAGGCGGTGAGGGCCTTGCCCCAGTCGGAGCCGGAATAGGCGATACGCCCCTGCCCGGCGGCCACGATTATCCAGGGCGCGCGGCGCACTCCGAGGCGCATCATGTCCTTGTCGGCCAGTCCGGCGGGTATGAACGCGCGGGTCACCCCCTTGAGCGTGTCGCGCTTCACCTGATATGCCCAGCGGGAGGAATCGTTGGCCATCACCACGTCGGCCACCCGCATCGACGTGGAATCCTGCTTCGCCTCCTTGCGCCATCTCACCACACTCTTCAGCGAGTCGGTGAGGGCCTTGTAGTCGTCGGAATCGATGCGGCGCACGAGTATCAGCATCGGCGTGCGTCCCGAGGCGAGGCGCAGGGTGTCGCGCCCCACGGAGTCGGGGGTGCGCACCGTCATGTCGAGGTCGGTCTTCGCCGGGGGGAGCGGGGCTCCGGAGGATAGCATGTCGTGGCGGCTCAGGAGAGTCGTGAGCTGGACCGGAGGGTCGTGGGCGAGGATTATGCCGTCAAGGCGGAGGAATTCCTTATGGTTGAGGCGCGAGTCGAAGTAGGTGTAGAGTATCAGGGACGCCGCGGGGGAATCGGGGTGGGCCTCCACGAAACCCGCAATGCTGGCGTTGAGCGACTTAGCCGTGGCCGAGTCCGTCAGGGCCGTGGAGCGCGCCGAGGCGAGTGTCTTGATCAGGCGGGCGTTGTCGAGTCGCCATGCCGACAGGAGGTCGTTGACCTTGTTGCCGGATATCTTCCACGAAGTCGGGTCGGTCGATTCGCTTGTGATGCTTATGTCGTCGCCGCGCTCGGCATAGAATATCGCCGAGGGATAGACGGCGCTGGTCTCGTAGATGCTCACGAGAGTGGGATAGCGGGTGATACCCTTCAGGTCACCCTTTCCGTTCTGCACGGCTATGGCCGACTCTATCTCCATCCCCCCTTTGGAGTTGGAGGCATAGTAGGCTATGCGGTAGGTGACGCTGGTGCCGGCCGGCAGCGTCAGCGTCACCTTGAACTCATTCTTTACGCAGCCCGCCAGCATCACGCACAGCATCAGCGCCGTCCAGGCTCTGAGGGCGTGGCGGCGCAACGCGGCGGTTGTCGGTGAGGCGGAGTTCATGACGCAAAATTAATCTTTTTTTCTTTCTTCGGCAATAGAGGGATTTCATTCTTCCATCCTTATGCCTCCTCCCGGGGTGCGGAGGCGTAATGGGGGTGGTAGGTCAGGAGCTGGGCGCGCAGGCGGGTTGTGTCGAGGTGGATATAGATTTCGGTGGTGGCGATCGACTCATGCCCAAGCATCTGCTGGATGGCGCGGAGATTGGCGCCCCCTTCGAGCAGATGGGTGGCGAAACTATGGCGCAGCGTGTGCGGGGATACCTTCTTCACCACTCCGGCGGCCGCTGCTGCGTCGCGGATGATGTAGAAAATCATCACGCGCGTCAGCGGGGCGCCGCGCCGGTTGAGGAAGAGCACATCCTCGGCTCCCGGCTTCGGCTCGGGGCGCAGGGGGAGATACTCCCCTATAAGGCGCAGGGCCTCCTCCGACACCGGCACGATACGCTGTTTGGCGCCCTTGCCCTCGATTATCACGAGTCCTTCGTCGAAGTCGAGGCGCGAGATCCGCAGGTCGCACAGCTCCGACACCCGCAGCCCGCTTCCGTAGAGCATCTCGATGATGGCGTGATTGCGGGGAGTCTCCTCCTTTTCCGGAGGGAGGGCCGCCGTCATGGCGTCGATTTCATCGACGGTAAGCACGTCGGGAAGTGTGCGTCCGAACTTCGGAGTCTCCAGGAGCACCGTGGGATCGGTCGGAATCACCCCTTCGGCCTTGAGATAATGGAAAAAGCTGCGGAGCGCGGCCACCATCCTTGCCTGCGACGCCGGTCCGAGCCCGAGGTCGTGGAGCGACGCCAGAAACTCATGCAGCACCGCCTCATCGACATCGGCCGCCGACGGGGCACCGGTCGACGGGGCGCCGGCCCCTTCGTCCTCCGGGGCGCCCCCGAATCCGTCGCCTCCGGTATCCAGGAACTCCNCCAGATGGCGTATATCGCGTGTGTACCCCTCGACAGTATTGGGCGACATACCGCGTTCCAGACGCAGGTAATGTGCGAAATCAGGTATGTGGCTGGCTATTTCCATATTTCATTTAAGCGGGGTCAGGGGAGGGTGTAGCGGGTGTAGGCCATCTGGGGGCGCGGGATGCGGAGGGTCCAGCGGCGGNCGTCGAGCTGCAGGCCGGGGAAACTGTCGGCGGGNGCTGGGGTGTCGAAGTAGAGGATGGGGAGGGGTGCGACGGAGGCAGCCGGCGCGGAGGCTGGGTCGTAGGCGGGGTCGGAGGCTGGGTCGGAGTTGGGGGCGGCGGGAGCGGGGGCGGCTATGCGGAGGCCGGAGAGGAGCAGGGCGGCGCGGCAGGCGGCGGGAAGGGAGCCGATGACTCCGATGCGGTCGACCCCGGCCTGACGGCGCAGGAAGATGGCGGCGCGGTATAGGCGGCGCGCCAGCCCCGACGGCGACCCCTCTCCGTCTTCGAGCGCGGGGAGGGACTCGGCGTAGTAGGAATAGGGACGGCGCAGGTAGAGGGCGTCGGTTATCAGGAGATAGCCGAAGGTGGAGTGTACTCCGAAGCCACGGGTGTGGCGCCAGCGCACGTAGCTGTCGAAGAGGCCCGTCATTTCCTGCGGCGCTTGTGGAAGGGCACGGCCACGGCCGCCGCGCAGAGGATGAATATGCCGATTACCGAGGCCACGCCGAGACGGTTGGTCACGTCGAGCGACGTGGGCCGGAACTCCATCACCACCTCATGCTCGCCGGCCGGGATGCGGAGGGCGCGCAGGGTGTAGTCGGCGCGGCCGATGGGCACCTCGGTGCCGTCGACGGTGGCCGTCCATCCCCAGGGGAAATATATCTCGGAGAAGACGGCGGGGCGTTCCGAGGCGGTGCGGGTGCGGTAGGTGAGGCGGTCGGGGGCGTAGGAAGTGAGGTAGATGGTGTCGCCCGGGGCCTTGGGAGCGGCCTGGCCGATGACGTCGGCGAAAGCCTTGTCGGCCACGGCCTCCGTGGCGGGATTCAGGCGCCGGATGGCGTCCATTTCGGCCTCGGCGCCGTCCACGTAAGTCACCCGGTCCACAAACCAGGCGTTGCCCAGCGCGCCGGGGTTCTCCTCCACATAGTCGCCATAGAGGAAATACTTGGCGTTGAGCATGTCGAACACCGGCTCGGCCTCCGTGAAGAGGCGCGTGTCGGTCTCCGCGGCCATGGCGGCTGAGTCCTGTTCCAGGGTCTGGAGACGGGCGGCGTTGGATGCGGCGGTCTGCATCATGCGCTGCATGGCGGTGCGCATGAGGTGGGTGATGAGGTCGTTGTAGCGGGTGAGCTTGGCGGCGTGGTAGCCGCCGACGGTATGGTGGAAGTAGGAGGAGCGGGCGCCGTCAAAGTCCTGGAGGTCGAGCACGCGGTAGACGGAAGTGTCCTTCATGATTTCGCGGTCGGCCGCCGACTCGGCGAATGATTCAGTCTGCGGCAGGGGCTCCACGAAATTGTCGGAGTCCACGTAGCGGCGGTTGACGCTGAAGAGGTCGATGAGCATCACGGCCGTCAGGGCGCCGATGAAAAGGTTGCGGTTGCGGAATGCTCCGCGCAGATAGAGCCAGCACACCAGGCCTCCGGCCACCAGATAGAGCAGCGAGCGCACCGAGTCGCCGCGCACGAGGCTGAGGCGCGACTCGCTGATGGCCGTGAGCACATTGGCGTAGGCGGGATTGGTGAATATCTCCTGGCCGCGCAGCATCTCAAGCTCGGCGGTGGAGTAGGGGGATCCGAAGACGCCGGGCCACACCGCTCCGAGCAGGCATATGACGGCCGGCAGCCCGAAGCTGACGTAGGACGCGCGGCTGTGGCGGTGTAGCCAGTCGGGGGTGTCGAGCATCTGCCTGAGCACCATCGCGGCGAGCAACGGCACGCAGAATTCAAGCACCACGAGGATTGACGACGGAGTGCGGAACTTGTTGTAGCCCGGCACATGGTCGATGAAGAAATCCGACAGGGCCTCGAAGTTGTGGCCCCAGGAGAGGAAAAGCGAGAGCATAGCGCCCGCGAATAGGGCCCATTTCATGGGTGTGGCCACACGCCCCCTGACGGTGATGAGGGCCAGAAGCGCGAGGGCGAGCACCAGCGCGCCGACGTAGACGGGGCCGTTGGTCATCGGCTGGTCGCCGAAGTACTGCGTGAACTGCTGGGCCACGGCGCGCTCCTCGGGTGAGAGGTAGATGCCGTCGGCCGCCTCCGTGTCGGTGACGGAGAGCATGCGGTTGCTCCCCCCGGTCGGCTTGAGCGAGGCTCCCCCCTTGACGTTGGGGATGAGCAGCGTGAAGGATTCGTCGATGCCGTATGACCATGCCGTGAGGGCGTCGCGGTCCATGCCTCCGGTCTGCGCCGAGGGGTCGGCGGGGAGGTCGGTGGCGCGTCCGCGCACTGTCTCCTTGGAGTATTCATAGCTGTTGTAGAGGGAGGCGGAGTTGACGCCGAGGGCCAGCAGGGCGGCCGCCACGGTGCAGCCCAGTCCATAGCCGAACTGCCGCGTCTTGCCCCCCTTCCACGCCGAGATGCCCCAGGCTATGAGCATGAAGAGCACGAGGAAGCAGAAGTAGTAGGTCATCTGGGGATGGTTGCCCTGCAGCTGCAGGGCGCCGAAGAGGGCGGCCATCGCCGTGCCGGCGAGGTACTTGCGGCGGAAGATGAGAGCCAGTCCGCCGATGGTGGGGGGTATGTAGGAGAGGGTTATGAATTTCCAGATATGGCCGGCGCCGATGATGATGATGAAATATGTGGAGAATCCCCACGCTATGGCGGCGAAGAGGGAGGTGGTCCACCTGAACTTCATGCACAGGCACATCAGGAAGAAGCCCAGGCACATGGCGAAGAGCAGGTTGGCGGGCGAGGGGAGCCAGAGCGTGTAGACGCTGAAGAGCCATCCCAGCAGGGAGTTGGCCGTGTAGGAGGGCGAGATCTGGAAGGTGGGCATTCCGCCGAAGAGCGCGTTGGTCCAGCGCGGGGAGTGGCCCGTGGCGGCGGCGTACAGCTGGGTCTCGTGGCCGTTGGCCAGGCCCTGGAGGATGTCGTGCTGCTGGAGCACGTGCCCCTGCAGGTCGTCGGGGGCGAAGAAGAGGACGGCCACTATGGCCATCAACACTATGGCGAGGAGGTACGGTACGGTTCTTTTCATATACTGCATTGCGTGGGTCTTTGGATCGGTGGGAGACGGGGGGCAGCTTACCGCCTTACGGGCATAAAAACATCGGGCCGGCCAGGTAAGGCCGGCCCGTGGGGTGAGGGTGGATTGATGTCAATATCTTTTGTCGTCGCTGCGCATGCGGATTGTGATCTGGCGGTTGAGGCTCTGCTCCAGGGAGATGAGCGTCTCGGTCTCGGTCACACCCTTGATGTGCTGGATCTTGTCGTTGAGCAGCTCCATGAGGTTGGAGGTGTCGGTGGCATAGACCTTTATCAGCATCGAGTAGGGGCCGGTGGTGAAGTGGCATTCCACGACTTCGGGGATGCGTTCGAGTTCGGCCACTACATCGCGGTACATCGAGCCTTTCTCCAGCTTGACGCCCACATAGGTGCAAGTGTTGAAGTCAAGGCGGCGGGGATTGACCGTATAGCCGGAACCCGTGATGACTCCCATCTCGATGAGACGGGCGATGCGCTGGTGGATCGCGGCGCGGCTTACGCCGCACTGCACTGCGATATCTTTCGACGGCATGCGGGCGTTCCGCATAATGATGTTGAGAATCTTCCGGTCGAGGTTATCGATTTTTTCCATGATAAGTAGTTAAGGCGATTAGTTACACGGCAAAAATAGAAAGAAATTTCAATTCATGCAATAGATAGGCGGTCAATGTGTCATCATATGGGAAAAAAAATGCATTTTTCGGGGATACCGGGCATAAAAAAAGCCCGGCCGCTCCCCGAATCGGGAGCGGCCGGAGCCGTATGGAGGATCAATGCCGTGATGTTATTTCACGAGGACGCGGTCGTTGAATACCTTGCCGTCGGCCATCACCTTGCGGACGAGGTAGATTCCCTTGGCGAGGTTTTCGTTGCGCACGCGCATGCCGTTGAGGTCGTAGACTTCGGCGTCGGCCTCGCCGCTGACGAGGATCTTGCCGCCGGTCACGGACACGCTCGGGATGATTGTGGCGTCGGCGATGTTCTCTACCGACGACTGGCCTGCGCGGTCGTCGACTTCATAGTCGCGCACGAGGGTGGAGTTGATCACCTTGCCGGTGGTGGCGTCAAGGAGGGCCACTACGAAGTGCATGTTGTCGGTGTTCTCGATGTTGAAGGGCACGTCGAACATCACTGTGGCGTCGTAGTTGAGGCCGGACTTCACGTAGGCCGGGATGAGGCCTGTGGTGCCGTAGAAACCGGCGGGCAGCGAGCGGGCCACATTGTTGTAGGTGTAGCGGAGCTTGCCGGGCTGTGCGGCCCACCATGCGGCGGTCTCGGAGGTGGAGTTGGAGTAGTAGTTGGTCTGCACTCCCTGGAGGCCGTCCTCAAGCACTGCGATGAAGATGCTGTAGGCGGTGTTGTCGCGGGTCACTGAGTAGCGTGTGTTGATCTTCATCTCCACCTTCTTGTCGGCCGAGAAGTGGATGGGGTTGAAGACCTTGATCATGCCCTCGGTGGGCTCGGAGAGGTCGCGGAGCACGAAGTCCATGAACGACTGGTCGCCTGTGGGCGAGGTGAAGACGAAGTCGCCTGCCTCGGGGCTGTTGTAGAGGGGGGCCACGACGTCGTTGCTGCGGTTGACGCGGCCGTTGGGATAGCCGCCGAGCGCGAGTGTCTGGTCGTAGTCCTGATAGGCGAGCGCATCGCCGTTGTGTATGGAGATCACGGACACGCTCTCGGGCATCGTCGTCTCAAGGTGCTCGATGGCGATTTCGCCGAGCGGGCAGTTGCCGCACCACATTCCGGTGCCTTCCTCCACCATCACGCGGCGCGTGATCTCGAAGGCGTGGTTGGTCACCTGGCCCTTGTAGCTCTGGGTGAGGTTGTCGAGGGTGGCGGAGACGGTAAAGGTGTTGACTTCTCCTTCCACGAGGGGCACGTCGGTGAATTCCACTTCATAGCTGCTGCCGGCGGTGAGGGCGAGGTTGTCGGCCTTGACTGTCTTCTTGTATTCGAGCTTGGGCACGCTGACAGTGGCCTCAAGAGAATTGAACGGACCGGCGGCATTGACGTCGATGTGGGCCACCACCTTGGTGGACTTGGCCTCGATGAGATTGGGTTCGGTGGCCACGCTCATCGTATAGACGCCGCGGTACTCCACTGCGATGTCGTCGAGGAATACGAGGCTCTGGTTGCGGTTCTCGTTGACGAAGCCGATGTAGACGTTCTTGCCGGCGTAGTCGGCAAGCGGGAACTCATACTCCTTCCATGAGCCTTCGAGGAGGCCTTCGGTGGCCGAGGGCACGAGGGTGATCTCACCCAGCGTCTTGGCCTCGTCCTTGATCTTGGCGAGCATCTCCTGGTCGAGCGAGCCGATCACGTCGTCGTACTCCCACACCACGATGCGGAGCTTGTCGGTCTTGGCCTTGCTGAAGCTCTGGCCCTTGAAGGTGAGGTAGTAGTCGGCGTCGTTGAGCTTGAGCTGCGGGATGAGCATCCAGTCGTCGCTCTGGCCGGCGGGGGAGTACTGCGAGTGCGAGCCTGCACAGTAGTCGGTGGAGTTCTCGTCGCGGATGGAGAAGTTCCAGGGGGTGTTGACTGCGTCGAAGCCGAAGCCCTGCATCGACTCGGTCGGGTTGAGGCCGTCGCCGTCGATCAGGAGGAAGTTGTAGAGCGCCTCGTTGGGCGAGGAGAAGTCCTCGAAGAAGGGGCGTGCGGGGTCACTTGAGAGAGTGGGCACGAACGCACCCTCGTAATTGATGGAGATGGCCTCGTTGAAGCCGTTGCCGCTGAGGTCGGCCACGATGTTGGCGGGAATCTCCACGCGGTACTTGTGGTCCTTGGCCAGACGGCGCTCCGAAGCGGGGTATACCACGAGACGGTTGCCGTCGACGGTGACGCTGAGGTTGCAGACGGCCTCCGACTTGCCCTCTTCATAGAGCTTGGGAGTGACTGCGGTGCTGAGCGAGAGTTCGGTGTCGAATGTCAGGGTGACGGGGGCGTTGAACGAGAACACGTTGATCAGCGCGCCGTCCTGCGGGTCGATGCCGGTGGCCTTGACGGGAGTGTCGGCGCGGCCCACATAGCTGACCTTGATTTCGGGGTTGCCCATATTGGTGCCGTCGACCACGAACGAGCCTTCCGGCACGGTGACGGTGTACGTCTTGCCATCGGCGAGGTCGATGTCGGGGAACTCCACGGTGTAGACCGTGTTCTGGACGCTCACGGGAGTGAGCTTCACCGACTTGCCGGCCTCCTTGCCGTCGGCGTCGGTGACGATGACCGAAGCGCCGTCGACGGGCACGACTGCGTATCCGAATCGGATGTTCATCTTCTTGAGGGCCGAGAAGTTCTTGCCGGGGGCGGGGCTCACGGCATACTCGGTGAGGAGGCTTACGCCGTCGGCCGCCGTAGCGAAGTCCACGGGGAGGGTGAGGGCATAGGCTCCGCCGCGGAACTCGGCCTGGGCCAGGATGCTCTTGTTGTCGGCCGATACGCCGATGGCGTAGCCGGTGGTGTCGAATTCAGTCTTGGACTGGAAGTCGATGCCGTACTTCTGGGCAAGGATCTTGTCGAGCTCCACCCAGAGGTTGCCGCAGCGCACGAGCAGCGTGCGTATGGGCTGCGATGCGGGAGAGGAGGCGAGGATTGTGCCGTTGTTGTCGATGGCTGTGGCCAGAAGGTCGCGGCTCTGGAGGTCGTTGAAGACTTCGAGGGTGCCCGTGGGGATGTGGTAGCGGTAGACGCCGTCGGAGTCGTCGTAGCCGTTGATGTCGGCTCCGATGAAGTTCATGTTGCCGGTGGCCCATTCGCCGTTGGCGCTCATGTAGGCGGAGTCGGTGAAGCTGTGGCCGTAGATGTCGGCGTCGGCGAGGATGAAGCTGAACTTGTCGGTCGTCAGGTCATAGATGCCGTAGGAGCAGCCCCAGTTGGGACGG
Source organism: Bacteroides sp. (assembly GCA_014802425.1). Classification (GTDB taxonomy): domain Bacteria; phylum Bacteroidota; class Bacteroidia; order Bacteroidales; family Muribaculaceae; genus Lepagella. The sequence goes on along the minus strand of JAAVCH010000030.1, from coordinate 11,232 downwards.
TTGTGGTCGATGCCCAGGAGGAGCTTCGTGCCGTCGGCCGAGAGGGAGCGGAAGGTGTAGTTGGGAGTGGAGCCTTTCTGCTCCTGGTAGTCGATGTTGTCGATGATGCTCAGGTCGAACATGTCGCGGTAGGTCGGCAGTCCGGGGAGCTCCACGATCTCGCCGTTCTTCCAGAGGGCGCTGAAGAGGTCGGTCAGGGCCTCGCCGGAGAACCATCCGGCCATCAGGGAGCCGTCGGCGCTCATGCCGTAGACGGCGCCGCTGTAGGAGCGGTTCTCATAGGCTCCGCCCATGGAGAGACAGCGCCATGTGAGGTCGTCGACGGTGAAGTAGGCGGGGTAGCCGTTGACGGAGCCGAAGATGGTCTTGCCGTCGTCGGATACGCCGAAGGGCTGGCAGATTAAGCCGGAGGTCGACACTTCCTTGCCGAGGTAGTCGTAGATCTTGGCCGGAGTGTAGGAAATGAATTTGCCTGTCGTCAGGTCGACCACCTGCACCTCTCCGGTGTAGGATTCCTCGCCGGCCTGTTTCTGGTAGGTGGCCCACTTCGCGTTGCGGCTCATGCCGTTGGCAAACGAATCGTTGCCGACGGTGAACGAAGTGAGTACCGGGGTCTGTGCGCCGGCCGCGCCAGTGATGGAGGCTGCGGCGAGCAGGAGTAGAAATCGGTTCACAAGTGTAAAAATATTTAGGTTATTATTAGTGTGGTGAGACGCAAGGGGGTCAGGCCTTGCGTCCCTCTGTGGGGTGTGGCTGTTAATCTAACGCCGGAAAAGCGTGTGGATTATGCCTTTAACTTTATTTGGCAACCCGGGGGCTCCGGGCCCCCGGGTCTTAACAAATTTTATATCATCGCCCTGTGGATGGCGGAGGGCGTCATTACTTGTTGACGAGCTTGAGGGCCACGCGGGTGTTGCCTTCGGTCACTGTCACGATGTAGATGCCTGCGGGCACGCCGATCTCGAGGGTGTCCATGTCGCCTACGGTCTCTGTGGCCATGAGGGCGCCGCCGTCGGTGAAGACGTTGACGGTCTGGCCTGCCTTGAGGCCGGCTACGATGAGCTTGCCGTCCTGGCTGAAGCCGCGGAGCTTGAGGTCGGTCACCACGTCGTCGACTCCTGTCGGAGTTACGGTGATGCCGTCGAATGCGAACTTGGCTGCGAAGTGCATTCCGGCAGTGGCCGGAGCGGAAGTGTAGTTGCCTTCCTTGACGCCGTCAGTCACGTCCTCGCCGTTGAGGGTGAGCTCTTCGAGCTTCCAGCCCTCGGCTGCGGATACCTCGATGGTGGCTGCCTTGCCGGCCTCCACATCGGAGAGGGATACGGTGCAGTTGTCGACGGTGTAGTCCACGGGGTAGAAGTCTACCACGTAGAAGTCCATTTCCTGGGCTACGGAAGTCTCACCTGTGAACTGGTTGCCGAACTGGAGTGTGGCTGTGGGGAACACGAGGGTGTACTTGCCCTTCTCGGTGATGGCGGGAGTCACGTGGAATTCGAGCTCAAGCGGGTCCTGGTCGCCGGCCGTGGCAGCCGATGTCCAGCTGAGGGGGAGGTAGGTGCCGTCGAAGGAGTCGGCGTTACCCTGGTAGTAGGTCTTGTCGAGTTCGGCTACGGTCTTGCCTTGGGCGTTGACCACGTAGGGGTTGGCGAGCCATGAGGGGTTGACGCCGTTGCCCTTGCTTGAAGTCACCACGAAGGAGTCGATCACGGGCACGTGGCTGTCGGTCTGCGTGAGAAGGATGCGGGGCTGGCAGAAGGTGAGGTAGTAGGTGACTTTGTTGACGGAAAGATCCTCAAGGGCCTTGTCGTCGCAGGCCACGATGAGTCCGTCGCGGTCATATGCCACGATGTTGATCTCCACCTGGGGATAGTCGGAAAGCACGCTGGCGGGGATGGTGGTCGTCCATACGGTGTCGTACTCATCGCCGGATTCTGATTCGGCGGGTATCGCCACTGTGCCTGCGCCCATGCCTAGGGCGTAGTTCATGGTGGCCTTCACGGGCTCGGAGAAGAGCGCGGTGACTTTGGCCATATCGCGGTTGACGATGGTAGTGCCGTTCACAGGTACGGAAGTGATGTATCTGGCGGGGCTGTACTTGAATGCGTCGGTAGTGCCCTTGAATGTGAGGCGGGCGCCCTTTCCGTCACCGAACTCGACCTTGTCCTGGACATTGTTGTAGGCGTGGAACTCGATGGCGTACTCCACACCCTCGTAGAAGTCGACTGAAGTGATCCAGGGAGCGAGGAAGGAGCCGTCCTCCTGCTTGCGGGCCTCGCTGTGGGAGATGTTGGAGTTCTCGGTGACGTTGATGAGGGTGTATGTGACGTACTCGCTCTTCGCGCCGTGGTTGAACGTCACGAGGAAGCCTGTGGCCTCCTTGCCTTCGCCCACGTTGTTGGTGCCGATGAAGCCGGGCACCTCCATGTCGGGAGTCACCTCCACTGCGCCGTCGCCGATCCAAGTGAACGTGTTGACGAGCGTGCCGCTGGCGGAGCTTGACTTCACGGTCACGTGGCCCATGAGGGCGCTCTCGATTTCAAGCGGGGTGTCGTCGGCCTCGGCCAGGGTGCGGGTGTAGTCGTAGGTGCAGGTGATTTCCTCAAGATAGGAGCCACGGGGAGATGTGAAGGCGCCGGGCTTGCAGGTGAGGGTGTACTTGCCGGAGGGCATAGTGCCGTCGGTGTTGAACGCAAGCACCACCATGGGGTAGCCGTAAAGGGTGATCATGGCGTTGCCTTCCTGCCACCATCCCGATGTCTGATAATTGATGTTGTTCCCCTTGTCGTCGGTGAGGGTGATGAGGTCGAAGTTTACGGTGAGGTAGGGATCGTTCTCGAAGTTGAAGGTGATCTTGGTGAACTCCACGGGAGTTGCGGCCTGAGTGTCCTGCACGATCACGGCCCCGTCGGCGGGGATGATCGATGTCGGCTCGGCGGGAGTGGAGGTGTTGACTGCGATCTCGAAGGGGAGACGGTACTCGGGGGTGTCCTCGCCGGGAGCGAGCCCTGCGGGAACGACTACGGTGTACTTGCCGGCCTCGGTGATGGTCGGGACGAAAGTTACGTCGTACCATGCGAAGTCCATGAAGTTGAAGTCGACGTTGCCGACGGCCACCTGCGTGCCTTCGGAGTTGAGCAGGGTGCAGGTCTGTGTCGGTAAGTCTTCAGGCAGCCATTCATCCCATTTGAGGGTGATTGTGCCCAGTGACTCCACTGTGGTCGTCGCGCCCTCTGTGGGGGACACGAGCTCCAGGGCCGATGCCGAGAAACCTGTCCCGGCAATCAGCGCCGCTGCGAGCATTGATTTGTGAAAGATGTTCATGGGTTGATGAGATTAATATTACGGATTGTTTATGTTACTTTACGATTACCTTGCGGCCTGCCACGGCGTAGATGCCGGCGGGGAGCGCCACCACGCAGCCTTCGCCCGCGCCCACATTGACGCTGGCCTGCGCGCGGCCGTCGAGGGAGTAGACGGTGTAGCGGCCGCCGAGAGCGGAAAGGATGGTCAGCGAGCCTTCGCCGGCGGAAATGATGTCGGATCCGCCGTCGGCGCCGAACACTTCCTGTACGCCTGCGTCGCCGGTGACGACGATGTTGCGCAGATAGAAGTAGGAGAATCCTTCAGTGGAGAAGGAGAATGTGATGCGTGCGCTGTCGAGGTCTGCGGGCAGTGCGGCCTCCACGGGGAGGAACTCGGATGTGCCGCTGATGTAGCGGTCGGGCTCGGAGGGGCTGGAGGTCATCTTGCCGGTGTACTCGGTGGCGGTGAAGACGGTGTTCTCGGTGCCACGGCGTCCGCAGGTCACCTTGAAGCTATGGCCGGCGCCGAACACTCCGGGGATGTTGCCTTCGGGGAGCACCACCATGGCGTCGCCCATGTCGCTGACGTCGCGCACTGTCTCCATGGCCCATTCAAACGAGATCTTGGCGTTGGCGCCGAAGGTGATTTCGGGTGAGGTGAGGGTGGATGTGGTGCCCTGTGCGGAGACGGCTCCCACCACGGGCTGGTCCTCGTCGACGCCGCGCATGCGGGGCATGAAGATGGTGTTGACCTCAGTGGAGGTGTTGGTGGTCTGGGTGTTCCAGCCGAGGGGCGACTCGTAGAGGGTGTAGTATTCGAGCATGGGCTCGTAGGGCATCACGGGGTCGGTCACTCCGGAGGCGTTGATGAAGGTCTTGGAGACGTGGCCGTCGCGTACGGCCCATGCGCGGAAGAAGTTCTGGCGGTTGGGAGTGGCGTCGGCGTAGGTGAAGTCGCCGGGGTCGCCGACGTAGATCACCGTGCCTCCCCCTTCGATCTCGTCGCCTGCCTTGACGTCGGCTTCGGGGAAGCCGAAGATGCCGGTGGCGCCTTCGTTGGAGGTGTTGACGCGGTCGAGGGTGACGGCGATGATCAGCGGGTCCTCGCCCAGGGTCTTGAGGTCGATGGCGCGGCCGGATGTGGAGGCCTGCATCACGTAGGGAGCGGGATGCGACGATACGAACTCAAGGTCGGCCGAGGAGTCGTAGCTGTAGTAGGGGTAGCCGTTGACGCCGAATGCCTTCACGTAGTAGCGCGTGCTGGGCTTGAGGCCGGAGAATGTGGCCGTGGGGTTCTCGCCGTTGCTGTAGTAGATCATGGTGGCGTCGCCGAACGTCGTGAGGTAGTCGCCGGCGTCGTTGGCCACGGGGTAGGTCACACCCTGCTGCGGCAGGTCGAGGATGGGGTGCTCGGAGAAGAGTATCACTGTGGCGGGAGCGTCGGCGGGACGGGTGCAGCTGACTGTGGCTGTGTCGCCGACCTGGTCCACCGTCAGGTCGCCGGGTGAGGCGCAGGAGAATCCGGGGGCGCCGGTGGGAGTGAACGTGAAGCAGAATGCATAGGGGTCCATGTGGCCGTCGCCGAGGATGTCGCGGGCGCTCCAGTTGAGGTGGGAGTCGGGGATGAGCATGTCGGCGATGTGGCCGGGAGCCACGTGGGCGGGGGAGTCAAGACCTTCGGATGCGAGGATGAGGTCGTCCTCCACCGACCATCCTGCCAGGCCTGCGATGAGCTTGAAGTCGGTGTAGGGGGTCTCTTCCTCGATGAAGTTGAACTTCACGGTGCCGTCCTTTTCGCAGAGCACGATCTGGAGGGAGTAGACGGCGTTGCCGCGCGAGCTCGCCTCATTGACTCCCATGTGGGCGAACTGCACGGTGAGCGTGCGGTTCCCTTCAGTGCCTTCCACCAAGTATGAGATGTCGCCCTCCTTGATGCCGTGGAGCGCGGGGCCGAGGCCGAGGTAGAAGGAGTTGCTGCTGTAGAGCTTTGTATTGCCGAAGAACATGTTGCAGTATCCGCGGAACTCGATGCGGTCGTTGCCCAGAAGCAGGTAGCCGTTGTTGTTGATGGCGAACTGGTTGAAAGTCTTGCCGCCGTAGCGGAAGTCGAATCCGATGGGGAATCCCTGTCCGCTGTAGGGCAGAAGGGTCTGGCGTTCGGGGAAGACCATCTCGGAGGCCGTGCCGAAGATGTTCTTTACGGTAGTGGCTTCGGAGCCGAGGAACTTGAACTCGAATCCTTCGCGAGTCTCGGTAAAGGCATACTGGGGGATGTTGCCGGCATATGAGGCGGCGCCCAGACAAAGTGCCGCTGCTGGCATCGTGCACTTCAGGAAGGTAGAAATGTTCATATGTATATGGATGTTGTTACGTTAGCTAAAGATGGCAGATTGCTAAATATTTGCGATGTATCGGTGTAATTTAATGTGGCAAATGGTTAGAATCTGCTGGCGGATTGAGGGTTTGATTTCGCAGTGTTGTGGCAGGATGGCAATTAAGGCTCTCCATGTGTTGGATTTCAACGCCTAAAGGTATATTAAATTGTTGAGACGACAAAGAAAAAATGCTCTAAAACATATTAAAAAATGAAAACGTCGTTTGCGTGGCACTTGTCAAGGGTATGCTGACACTTCGGCATCCTCTTCCGTGCCGTGCGCGTCCCCGGCCGCCGGGGCGGAGGGAGCGGCGTCGCCGGGGGATGATGAAAAAAGCGCGCCCCGGGCGGGGGCGCGCTTCGTATGTCGCTTTCTCAGGCTCCCGTGCGGGGGAGCCGGGAGAGTCCGTGTGGGTGGAATCAGATGTGGGGGCCGGCCTCGGCGAGGCGCTTGCCGGTCTCGTTGGTCTCGAACTTCTTGAAGTTTTCGATGAACATCTCGGCGAGCTTCTTGGCCTTTTCGTCCCATTCCTTGGGATCGGCGTAGGTGTCGCGCGGGTCAAGGATGGCGCTGTTGACTCCGGGGAGCTCCGTGGGGATCACGAAGTCGAAGTAGGGGAGCACCTTTGTGGGTGCCTTCTCGATGGATCCGTCGAGGATGTCGTCGATGATGCCGCGGGTGTCGGGGATGGAGATGCGCTTGCCTGTTCCGTTCCAGCCGGTGTTCACGAGGTAGGCCTTTGCGCCGTTGGCCTTCATCTTCTTCACGAGCTCCTCGGCGTACTTTGTGGGATGGAGCGAAAGGAAGGCCTGGCCGAAGCAGGCGGAGAAGGTGGGAGTGGGCTCTGTGATGCCGCGCTCAGTGCCGGCGAGCTTGGCTGTGAAGCCGGAGAGGAAGTAGTACTGAGCCTGTTCGTCGTTGAGGATGGCCACCGGGGGAAGCACTCCGAATGCGTCGGCGCTGAGGAAGATGACCTGCTTTGCGGCGGGACCCTTCGACACGGGCTTCACGATGTTCTCGATGTGGTAGATCGGGTAGGACACGCGGGTGTTCTCAGTGACGCTCTTGTCGTTGAAGTCGGGTGTTCCGTCCTCGGCCACCGTGACGTTCTCCAGAAGGGCGTCGCGCTTGATGGCGCCGTAGATGTCGGGCTCGTTCTCCTTGGAGAGGTTGATTACCTTTGCGTAGCAGCCGCCTTCATAGTTGAAGACGCCCTCGTCGTCCCAGCCGTGCTCGTCGTCGCCGATGAGTTTGCGCTTCGGGTCGGTGGAGAGGGTGGTCTTACCTGTGCCGGAGAGGCCGAAGAAGATNGCNGTGNNTGTCNCNCTNCNTGTNNGTGTTGGCCGAGCAGTGCATNGANGCNATGCCGCGGAGGGGNTTGAAGTAGTTCATCATCGAGAACATNCCCTTCTTCATTTCGCCGCCGTACCAGGTGTTGAGGATCACCTGCTGACGCTCCTTGATGTTGAAGGCCACTACGGTCTCGGAGTGGAGGCCGAGTTCCTTGTAGTCCTCCACCTTTGCCTTCGAGGCGTTGAATACCACGAAGTCAGGCTCGAAGTTCTTGAGCTCCTCTTCGGTGGGGCGGATGAACATGTTGGTCACGAAGTGAGCCTGCCATGCCACTTCCATGATGAAGCGCACTGCCAGACGGGTGGCGGGGTTGGCGCCGCAGAAGAGGTCGACTACGTAGAGAGTCTTGTCGGAAAGCTCCTTGACGGCCTTCTCGCGGAGGTGGTCCCATACTTCGGTGGTGATGGGCTTGTTGTCGTTCTTGTATTCGTCGGAAGTCCACCATACGGTGTCTTCAGTCACTTCGTCCTTGACGAGGTATTTGTCCTTGGGCGAACGTCCGGTGTAGATGCCGGTCATCACGTCGACAGCGCCGAGGTCTGTCACGTAGCCTTTCTCGAAGCCTTCGAGGCCGGCGTTGGTTTCGTCCTTGTAGAGTTCTTCGTAGGAGGGGTTGTGAATGATTTTCTTCACATCCTTGATGCCATACTGGGCAAGATCAAGATTTGCCATGTTAAAGCGGTGTTTATTTAATGGGTTATTCTGTTACTGATTCGGGGTTGACTGTCACTCTGTCCGGGATACACAGCCGTGGAAAAACGGTCCGGGCATAGTATCTCCACCATGATAACACCCGTGGATGGGTCGCGGGTTCAGTCCCGATGGTTAAAAAACGCAAATTTTTGAAGTCAGCCTTACGGATTCCCCGGCGGGGTTCCATGGCGCAAAATTACAAAAAAAACTTCGGATACGCAATTTCGACCGCGTATCCGAAGATATATTGTCCGTCGGAAGAGTCCGCTTCTCTGTCCGGAGGACGCCGGCTTCTTTGTCGGGAGTCGTCAGCGCACTACGAATTTACGGGATTCAGCTCCGGAGCGGACGATGTAGACTCCCGGCGCGAGGGACTCGCGGGAGCCTTTCACCGGTCGGCCTTCAAGGTCGACCACCTGCTCTGAGCGCGTAGCCTCTGCGGCTATATTATCCGTGCCGGCTACCTCTACCTTGAAAATCTGCTCGCCGTTCCATTCCAGCGACTCCAGGACTGTGAACCCGTTGCCCTCATAAGTGTTTATTGTGGGAAAGAGCAGGTGTGTAGTCGACCCCACTCCTATGATCCATTTGCATTCGTGTCTGTAATCCGTCCAGTAGTCGTAGAAGTCATTGTAATCCGCCACTTCCAGCAGCATCGTCGACCAACCGCCGTATTCCTCATCATGCTCGATGATGGAGCGGCACCGGTATTTAGTTTTCTCTTTGCCGTAGTAGGTTACTCCCTGCATTTCATCACCCGGCTGCAGTCCGAAGTCATATAGTAGCTCCCATTGGTCGTCATGCAGGAGATATACTTTCGAGCCTTCCGTGTGCAGATAAGCCCTCACATTTTTTTTATTCCCCTCTGAGTCGATATAGTGCAGCAGCATGGCCTCCACACCGTTGACCTCCTCCGTTCCGTCCGTCAGATAGGTGAAGGGGTACCCATACGGCTCGTTAGGTGGAAAAATAAGGGCCTCCCATAGATTATACTGCATCCCCTGTTGGATGTTCGCCGGCTGAGGCGGAACGGCCCACGCGTTAGCCATGAAAGCCAGCAGGAAGGCCATGAGTAAGACTGATTTCGTTCTCATAATATTTAAAGGTATTAAGTGTCTCTTAAAAATTAAACGATATATATGGCTTTTAGTCTTGAACTATGACATACCACGCTCACTTGCCATTTTGGTCTTGTCCTTCAGTTGCTTAGTTCGCTAAGCTCCTTCAGTCCGAAACCGAACTGTCAGTGTGATGGCAGCATTTTACAGGTTCATTAATTTTAAGAGCCACTTATTCTTCTACAGTATATCTACCATAGATATATAAAGATGNGGCTCGATATCCATAATCCACACCTTCGTAAGAGGTGCCTGAGAGCGAATTTTCACTTGGATAATATAGATAGTAGCCGTGGACGGATGAGTCACATTCTCCCCATATGCAATGTAAAAAGAGGTCTTGGCCGAGTATTGTATTCGGGTCTCTTATAGAAACTTTGTCATACTCCACATACCCATCCATTACCCATTGATGACCGCTTTTATCCTCGTATCCTATCCATTTGCTGGAAACTAATACGGGGGCAACGGGTGTGGCTTCGGATGCATTCTTACCGCTCATAAACTCCAATACTTGTTCGCGGCGTAAGGAACGGGAAAAATCAAGTCTGTCGAAACATGACGTTACTGAATATCCAATCCTCTTGAAAACCTCCTTATTGTCAAGGGCGCTTGCACAACGGAGGTCTCCCAGTACTGTATCCTCATCGTTCTCATCATTCCTATAATATGCTCCATAAAACGCTCGTCCAGCAAGTATTTCTAAGAAGTACGCGACAGCTCGGTTGTCCGACCCAGTGGTCATTTCGTCCCAATTTAAAGGTGCACTATATGCATCTTCCGCGTATACCGGAGGAAGTCGTTTCGGCCATTTATAATAGGCCATAAGTTGTCCTGCGGAAAGGGGCACACAACCCACTACTCCTTTGGCTATGTGGCGCCCAACCAACTCACCATGGTCGAAATCTCTGGGTAGTTCAGGTGCGAACGCATTATAAGGGTCATCCTGATGCCAGCGAGAAACGTGCTTAGGAAGCATTGGCTTCACTTGACGGCATACCGAATAAGAATAATTGAGAATCGGGGGGAGAATTCCCGGGCCTATAGGTGTGATGAGGTCGGCTGCTTCTTCTGCGGCTATTGATGCGTTCAGTATGGCATCGTGGATGAAGAGGCCAACAGGGCTGCCGACGGTATCAGCCATCGAAAAGCTTCCTTCGTCGGAGAAGGCATAGAGGGGATGGGATAGTTTCGGGCGTCCGAGAATGGCGAAGCCTCCTTCCTTGTAATTGACGAGGTAGAGGACGGTGTCGGATTCTGCGCTACGGGTGACTGCGCCGTTGGTGATCAACTCCACACTCTTGACAGTGCGTGCCTTTGTAGAGCGGGTGTCATCTTCAACGGACATTGCGGAAATGATGCCTTGTGCCTCGTTCAGTGCTTCGTCGAGCGAGCGCATATGCGCAGGGACGACCGGAATGTCTTCCTGTGATGTGGCCGGAGTGAGAGGCAATTCCTCCCGGCTGCATCCTACGGCGGCAATTGCTACGGCCGTCAGGGCAAAAGAGTAGATCTTTTTCATGGTGGTTGTGGTATTTATTGTATTATGATTATGGTGAACGTATTTTAGATTCTATCTCTGTCGAGTTGATTCAATAATGCTACTGAAATGAGGGATTCAGGTTATTTGTTCGACGTAAGATGTTAATTTTTCGCTAAGATATACTAATAATTGCGAAATAACAATGCAAATAGTAAAATTTAACTAAAATTAACTAAAACGATTTGGATAATTGTATAAGCTTTGAATATGTGGGGCTTATGGTGATGGAAAATCTCGGTGTAGCCCCGTGCTAACCGAGGTGCAGTCCTTCCGGGACTGGTGCGCTGTCGCTGGGGGGATCCCGGGGCGGCGCCCCGGGCTAACTGAAGTACAGTCCCTCCGGGACTGGCGTGCTCTACTGAATACGAATCCAATCATTACCCCGGAGGGGTTCCACTTCGGTTAACCCGGGGCAACGCCCCGGGTTAAACCCGCCGACGGCGTACCAGTCCCGGAGGGACTGTACTTCGTACTGACTCCGAATGCACTTCCCCGTCCGGAAGTATCAGCGCACTACGAATTTACGGGATTCAGCTCCGGAGCGGACGATGTAGACTCCCGGCGCGAGGGACTCGCGGGAGCCTTTCACCGGTCGGCCTTCAAGGTCGAACACCTGCTCTGAGCGCGTAGCCTCTGCCGCTATATTATCCGTGCCGGCTATCTCCACCTTGAAAATCTGCTCGCCGTTCCATTCCAGCGACTCCAGTTCCGTACTGCAATTGTCGAGCATTCCGGCCCACGTGGGAGATAGGAGGTCTTCGGTTGATCCTACTCCTATAATCCATTTGCATTCACATTGATGCTGCCACTCATTATCCAGATCGCTATAGATTGCCACATTCAGTACC